>NZ_JADDRL010000087.1 GCF_021538895.1 Streptomyces olivochromogenes
CGCCCCGGGGGATCCCGACGCCCTCTCCCGGGACGACGGCCCCACCGACGTGCCGGCCACCGAGTTCGTCCCGCCGGACCCGGACGCCGCCGCCTTCGCTCCCGCGCCGGGCGGCAGGCACGCCGCCACCCGGCTCGACCTTCCCGTCCCGCCGCCCGCCGCCACCGTCGACTACGTCGGGTCCGGGCCGCCCACCTACGACGCCGAACCGACCGCGCTGCCGCCCGCCGACCCGGACGAATTGGACGATCTCGTGGCGGACACCGTCCTCGACGGCGCCCACTACGGGGCCTGCACCCTGCGGGCCGTGTCGGTGCGCGGGGACTCGGCGCGGTACCGGGGGGAGCCACGGCGCGACGCGCTGCTCACCGCGCGGTTCGGCACGGGGGAGCAGGCGCTGGTCCTCGTGGCGGTGGCCACCGGCGCGCGGGCCACGTCCGGGGCGCACCGGGCGGCCGCCGAGGCCTGCCGGTGGATCGGGCGGGCCGTGGGCCGCAGCCACCAGCGGCTCGCGGCGGACATCCTGGCCGCCCGCCGCGGCGATCTGAAGTCGGGGCTGCACCGGCTCACCGACCGCAGCCTCGGCAAGCTGCGGGCCAGCGCCACCGAGCAGGGCGTCGATCCGGACGAGTACGCGGCCAGCCTGCGCTGTCTGCTGCTGCCCGCCGTTCCGCAGTGCCGTACCCGGGTGTTCTTCGGCGTCGGCGGGGGCGGGCTGTTCCGGCTGCGGGACGGGGAGTGGCAGGACATCGAGCCGAGCGTCAGCGCCGCCGACACCACCGGCGAAGCCGTCGTCGGGTTCGGCGCGCTGCCCGCCGAGACGCCCGAGGGCGACCGGCTCACGATGGACCTCGGCATCCCGACGCCGCCGAGCCCGTACGAACTCGCGCCGGAGCCGCCCCGCGAACCCTTCCGGTTCCGGGCCTCGGTAGCCCGGCCGGGTGACGCGCTGCTGATGTGCAGCGGCGGCCTGGCCGACCCGCTGCGCGGCGAGCCCGCCCTCTGCGCCTATCTGGCCCGGCGCTGGTCGGGCGGCACTGCGCCGGGCCTGGCCGCGTTCCTCGCGGACACCCAGGTGCGGGTCAAGGGGTACGCCGACGACCGCACGGTGGCCGCGGTCTGGGAGGCGTAACCGCGACCCCTGTGAATTCATGGAATCCGCGGGGCACTGACGGACACTCCGGAGACGAAGGGGCACGCGAGAGCCATGGCCAAGCAGAACGTCGCCGAACAGTTCGTCGACATCCTCGTCCGGGCCGGGGTGCGCCGGCTGTACGGCGTCGTCGGCGACAGCCTCAACCCCGTCGTCGACGCCGTGCGCCGCAACTCCGCGATCGACTGGATCCACGTACGGCACGAGGAGACGGCGGCCTTCGCGGCCGGCGCGGAGGCCCAGATCACCGGGAAGCTGGCGGCCTGCGCCGGCTCCTGCGGCCCCGGCAACCTGCACCTCATCAACGGCCTGTACGACGCCCACCGCTCCATGGCCCCGGTGCTCGCCCTCGCCTCGCACATCCCGTCCAGCGAGATCGGCCTCGGCTACTTCCAGGAGACCCACCCCGACCAACTGTTCCGCGAGTGCAGCCACTACTGCGAGCTCATCTCCAACAGCAAGCAGATGCCCCGGCTGCTGCAGACCGCCATCCAGCACGCGATCGGACGCAGCGGGGTGAGCGTGGTGGCCCTGCCGGGCGACATCGCCTCCGAGCCCGCCCCGGAGAAGGCCGCCGAGACCGCCCTCGTCACCTCGCGGCCCACCGTGCGCCCCGGCGACGCCGAGATCGACCGGCTCGTCGAGATGATCGACCGGGCCGACAAGGTCACCCTGTTCTGCGGCAGCGGCACCGCCGGCGCCCACGCCGAGGTGATGGAGTTCGCCGGGAAGGTCAAGTCCCCGGTGGGGCACGCGCTGCGCGGCAAGGAGTGGATCCAGTACGACAACCCGTACGACGTCGGCATGAGCGGTCTGCTCGGCTACGGCGCCGCCTACGAGGCCACCCACGAGTGCGACCTGCTGATCCTGCTCGGCACCGACTTCCCGTACAACGCCTTCCTGCCCGACGACGTGGCCATCGCCCAGATCGACGTGCGCCCCGAGGTGCTCGGCCGCCGCTCCCGCCTCGACCTGGCCGTGTGGGGCGATGTGCGCGAGACGCTGCGCTGTCTGATCCCGCGCGTGAAGCCCAAGGAGAACCGGCGCTTCCTCGACCGGATGCTGAAGAAGCACGCGGACGCGCTGGAAGGGGTCGTGAAGGCCTACACGCGCAAGGTCGAGAAGCACGTCCCGATCCACCCCGAGTACGTGGCCTCCGTGCTGGACGACATGGCCGACGAGGACGCCGTGTTCACCGTGGACACCGGCATGTGCAACGTCTGGGCGGCTCGCTACATCTCGCCCAACGGCCGCCGCCGCGTCATCGGTTCCTTCTCCCACGGCTCGATGGCGAACGCGCTGCCGATGGCGATCGGCGCCCAGTTCGTCGACCGGCGCCGACAGGTCGTGTCGATGTCCGGCGACGGCGGGTTCTCCATGATGATGGGCGACTTCCTGACCGCGGTGCAGTACGACCTGCCGGTCAAGGTCGTCCTCTTCAACAACTCCTCACTCAGCATGGTGGAGTTGGAGATGCTGGTCGCGGGACTGCCCTCGTACGGCACCACGAACGTCAACCCCGACTTCGCCGCCGTGGCCCGCGCCTGCGGCGCCTTCGGCCTCAGGGTCGAGAAGCCCAAACAGCTCGCCGGCGCCCTGCGGGACGCCTTCCGGCACCGCGGCCCGGCCCTCGTCGACGTCGTCACCGACCCCAACGCGCTGTCCATCCCCCCGAAGATCAGCGCCGAGATGGTCACCGGCTTCGCGCTCTCCGCCTCGAAGATGGTGCTGGACGGAGGCGTGGGACGCATGCTCCAGATGGCCCGTTCCAATCTGCGCAACGTGCCCCGGCCCTGACCGGAACCGCGCGGTACGGAACCGGTGGATTCCGGCCAGATTCGCGGGGCCGTAGAGCCGCTCGGAACAAGGAACCGGACGCCCTGATGCCGCCCCGGACGCGGCCGGATCGGCGGAGCGGAATCGGTAGGCCCTTGACGGGACGCCCGTGGCGGCGTACGGAGGGGCCCCCGTCCGGAACGCCGGTGCGGTCGTGGTCGAGCCCGCGTGGAGCCGCGCCGCAGCCGTGGCCGAAGAGCCGGTTGTTGACTTTTCGACATGACTGCCCCGGTGTGGACGGGGCATGGATCCCCGTGAACGTGTTCGATCAGGAGGGGTACCGGCAACAGCGTGCGGGCGGGGGTCATGAAGAGGCAGGCACGAGGAGGCGGTCCCGCGACCATCGGGGCCTCCTCGGTGAAGTCAGTGGGGGAAGAGACCGACAGCGCGACGGAACGGGAACCGGCACACCCACCGCAGTTGAAGCGCCGGCTGGAGCGGGCGGACCTGCGGGAGGTGCCGGCGGCACGCAGAGCACTGCGCGAACTCCTGCGGCACTGGGGGAAACCGGGGCGCTGCGAGATCGCGGAACTGCTCACCAGCGAACTCGTCACCAACGCCCTCGTCCACACCGACCACGACGCCGTGCTGACGGCGGTCGTCGGGCCGCGTGGACTGCGCGTGGAGGTACGGGACTTCGTCGCCCGCCGGCCCCGGGTGTGCGTACCGAGCACCGACGACGACACGCACGGCCGGGGCCTGGTGCTGGTGCAGTCGCTGGCGGACGCGTGGGGCGTACGGGCGCACGGCGTGGGGAAGTCGGTGTGGTTCGAACTCGACGCGGAAGCCGCGTGACCAAAGGGGTGGGGGCGTGACCGTCAAGGTCACGCCCCCACCCCGGACATCGTGCGCGCGGTCCTAGCCGAACTGCTGCTCCAGATCCTTGAGCTTGCGCTCCAGGGAGTCGAGCCGAGGCAGGGCCATGGTGTCGTCCTCCGCGGTCAGGTCGACGGTGATCGGGTCAGACCCTTTGCGGACGGGCTGAAGGGAGGGCCGTGAGCGTACGGGCAGTTGCTCCGGCGCGGATATGGCAGGCTCCGCGGTGACCTGACCGGAATCGCGTTCCACCTGCACCTCCACCTGCCGGTCGCCACCTCGGCCGACGAAGCCGCGGTGCCCCCGGCTGATGGCCTTGAGCTGGGCGCGCTCGACCCGCTGCTGCTCGCGGCGGCGCAGTCGCGTCTGCTCCTTCTGGCGCTGGTCCTCGCGCACCTCCTCGACCGCCTCGTCCAGGCTGCGCACGCCCTCCAGGAGCATCAGCGACCAGGCCTTGTAGGTCTCGCGGGGGGCCCGCAGCCAGCGGACGATACGGATCTGCGGCAGCGGACGCGGCACCAGACCCTGCTCGCGCAGCGCGGCGCGGCGGGTCTGCTTCAGCGCGCGGTCGAAGAGCACGGCCGCGGACAGCGACATGCCGGAGAAGAACTGCGGCGCGCCGTCGTGGCCCAGGCCCCGGGGCGCGTGCACCCAGTTGAACCAGGCCGCTGCGCCCGCGAACGTCCATACGAGGATCCGGGAGCCGAGGGCGGCGTCGCCGTGGCTGGCCTCGCGCACCGCGAGGACCGAGCAGAACATGGCCGCGCCGTCGAGGCCGAACGGCACCAGGTACTCCCAGCCGTTCGTGAGGCCGAGGTTCTGCTGGCCGAAGCCGACCAGGCCGTGGAAGGAGAGTGCCGCGGCGACCGCCGCACAGCAGAACAGAAGGACATAGGAGGCGGTGCCGTATATGGCCTCCTTGCGCCGACGGCGCTCCTCGCTGCGCTCCCACGAGTCGTCCGCGCTCGCGTCCTTCCCCGAGGAGCGCTTACCGCGCGCAAGCACCGCAACCGCCGCCAGCATGCCCAGGAGCAGGACGGCGCCCGGAAGCAGCCAGTTCAGCGATATGTCTCTCATCTGGGGTCCCTTGCATTGGGATAGGGCGTAACGCCCGCCATAGTGGCCCAATTCCACCGGCCCTCAGGGGGTTTCGGGGCAAGAGGCCGCCAAGGAAGTGCAAGGGGATGCCCAGGGCGACGTTCTGCTCGAACTGCCGCTTGAGGGGCGGGAGTTGAGTTCGAATAAGACTACCCGTACGGATGGTTCCGCGGAAAGTTCCCGCGACACGTGAGGAAGTTGTGAATTACCTGTCCCCGAATGGGTGTCCCAGCCGTGGACGATCCTAGTGGACGTTGGGCCGTGCTCCGTGCCATCGGCGTACCTGATGAAGCCTCAAGCGGCAGTCCTGGTAGTCGATTTGGCGACACGGTCGGCCGTGCCGGTGCGCGGGCAGCTCGCACAGATGTCCTGCGGCCGCAGCGTGTAGAACATGCAGCAGCTCACCCGGTCCCGGGTGCACTCCGCCCCGCCGTCCGGACCGGCCGGCTCGCGGAAGGCGGCCGAGCCGACGTACGGGCTCGTCGCCCCCGGCAGCAGCAGCTCCAGCTCGCGCACGGCCCGCCGCTCCTCGGTCCCGCCGAGCAGCCGTGCGACGTACCAGAGCCCCTCGACGAGCTCGTCGGTCGCCATGCCCCACAGGGCGCGCCCGCGCCGCCGCATGCGCGGCCCGAACCCGGCGAGCACGGGTTCCAGGTGCTCGGCCACCGCCGCCCGCACCTCGGCCCGCAGCGCCTCCTCGTCGGGTACGACGACGGCGCCCGGCAGCGCCGCCGCCGGGTCGCCCGGGAGGCAGGCGAAGGAGACGGGGCGTGCGGCCATGCGGCCGGCGGTGCGGTCGTACGAGACGTTGGTCACGGGCAGCCGGGGCACGCGGCGGTGCAGGAACCACGGCACGGTGATCAGCAGGCAGGCCGGCCAGGCGTACCGGTGCAGGCCGAAGCTCGCCAGGACGTCCGGGCGGGCCCGCTGTCCGTAGTCCCGCAGCACTTGTGCCTCGTCCCACCCCAGGAACCCGTCGAGGGCGGCGCCGCCCTCGACGAGCGCGGCGGCGGTCACCCAGTCGTTTCCGCACGGAATCGCGTCCTCGGGGCCCACCTCCGTGGCGGTCAGTCCCGGGTGGACCTCGCTGAGGCGGGCGTACGCGGCGGAGACGGCCGAGGCGGGAGCGGGCATGGCGGAACCACCGATCAGCGATCGCGAACCAAGGAGTCAGGTAAGGCTTACCTTATCTTCTCCGTCAGGGGTGCAATCGGATATTGATTCGAAGTTTGAACTATTGCCTCGTGCGCCTAAGGTGCTTGACGGACAAGTAACAACCCGTCGTTAATGACCCGAGTGCCCACAGTCGGAGGAGGACCCCGTGAAGCAGTACGCGCACGGCTCCGCCGTGACGGGGGCACCGGACCGTACCGAGGGTGTGACCCGGGTGCCGGCGCAGCCGCGGGCCGAGGACGTGACCCGGGAGCGGGACACCGCGGTGCCCGAGGCGCGCGGCGAGCACACGCACGGTGAGCGGCCCATCCCGCAGCCCCGGGTCGTCGTCCAGCGCGCCTCGGTGCGCGGGCAGATACTCGACGCGCTGCGCACCGCGCTGGTCACGGGGGAGCTGACGCCCGGCGAGGTGTACTCGGGGCCCGCGCTCGGCGAGCGGTTCGGGGTCTCCGCCACGCCCGTGCGGGAGGCCATGCAGCAGCTCGCGCTGGAAGGCGCGGTCGAGGTCGTGCCGAACCGCGGGTTCCGGATCGTCGAGCGGGGAGCGCGGGAGCTGGCCGAACTGGCCGAGGTCCGGGCCCTGATCGAGGTCCCGGTCGTGCTGCGCCTGGCCCGAACGGTCCCCGCCGAGCGCTGGGCCGAGTTGCGCCCCCTCGCCGAGGACACCGTCCGCGCCGCGTCCTCCGGCTGCCGCGCCACCTACGCCGAGTCGGACCGCGCCTTCCACAGCGCGGTCCTGGCCCTGTCCGGCAACGAACAGCTCGTCCACATCGCCCAGGACCTGCACCGCCGGTCCCAGGGGCCCCTGGTCGGCGGCCCGGCCCGGCCCGTCCGCACCGACCTCCTCGCGGACGCGTCGCACCACATGGCGCTGCTGGAGGCCCTGACCGCACGGGACCTGGACACGGTCCGGGCGCTGGTGGGGGAGCACTTCACCGCGGGCGTCTGACGCCCCCCCCCGCGCCCCTCAGGCCGTGGCCGCCCCGGGCGCCGGCGGAGCCAGCTGGCGGGCCAGCCAGGTCGGTACGCCCCCGAGCAGCCGGTACAGCCGTCGCGCCTCCTCGCGCAGCCGGGATGCCTCCGGCTCGGCCTCGGTGTCGGCGAGGGAGGCCAGCGCGGGGGCCGTACCGACCAGGTAGCCCAACTCCTCCCGGATCCGCAGGGATTCCGCGAAGCCGTGCCGCGCCTCGGCCAACTCGCCGTCCCGTAGAGCGAGTCCGGCCAGATGGCGCCAGGTGAAGGACAGCAGCAGCGGGTCCGAGTGCGCGGTCGCGGCGGCGTGCGCCCGGCGGTAGGCGGCGCGCGCCGCCTGCGGGGAACGGGCCAGGTTCTCGGCGAGCAGACCCCGGCGGAAGTCCAGCAGGGCCCGCCCCGCCGCGCCCGGCGGAATCAGGGCGGCCGCCCTGCCGAGCGCGGCCCGCGCCTCGTCGGCCCGGTCCCGCACCCCGTGCAGCGTGGCGGCGTAGGCAAGTTGCCCGCGTTCACAAGCGGCCGCGCCGCGCTCCTCGTCGGTCCGGGCCTGCGCCTCGGCCGTACGCAGCGCGTCCTCGGCCTCCTCCCAGCCCCGCTCGGTGTACAGACACCGTTCGACCAGCAGCCCGGCCCGTTGCAGCGAGGCCGCCGGGCCCTGTGGTGGGAGCAGCGCTGCCGCGTCGGCCCAGCAGGCCCGCGAGCGCAACCGCCAAATTGCGGTCTGGAGAGGATCGTCACCTGCGGTCGTTCCGTTACCAGACATGGCGGGATGCGCCACGTTGCCCTCCCCGAGCACGCCATCGAGCTGTTGAGTGGTGGCGGCATTCCAACACCAATCTCCTGGCCGGGCCAAGAGGGTGGGTGAAGGATTTCACAAAGTCGTGGGGCCCGGGGGCCACTTGGCCTACGGCCGCCCCACGTCCGTGTGACCTCAGCTCATGCGCAGTGCCAGGAAGAAATCGAGCTTGTCCTCCAGCCGGGACAGGTCCCGGCCCGTCAACTGCTCGATCCGGCCGACGCGATAGCGCAGCGTGTTGACGTGCAGGTGGAGACGGGTGGCGCAGCGGGTCCAGGAGCCGTCGCAGTCCAGGAACGCCTCCAGCGTCGGGATCAGCTCGGCGCGGTGGCGGCGGTCGTAGTCGCGCAGCGGGTCCAGCAGACGGGCCGTGAAGGCGCGGCGGACGTCGTCCGGCACGAACGGCAGCAGCAGCACATGGGAGGCCAGCTCCTGGTGGCCGGCCGCGCACACCCGGCCCGAGCGGGCCGCAGCGACCCGGCGGGCGTGCCGGGCCTCCTCCAGGGCCCCGCGCAGCCCCTCCGCCGAGTGCACGGCCGCGCTGACGCCGAGCGTGAGCCGCCCGTCGTCGTCCAGACCGGCCGCCAGCGGGTCCCGTACGGACTCCAGGAGCGCGTCGGCGAGGATCCCGGCCTCCGAGCCGTCGTGCTCGGTCGAGACCGCAGGCAGCGGGACCAGCGCGATGGCCTCGTCGCCCGTGTGCGCGACGGCGATGCGGTCGGAGGGCTCGGGGCCGGTGGCGAGGGGATCGACCAGGATCTCCTCCAGCAGCGACTGGGCGACCGGGCCGCCCTCGACCTGTCCGCCGTCCCATTCGACGCGGGCCACGACGACCTGCCAGTGCGGGGCGGCCCCGAGACCGGGCAGCAGCACCGGCGCGGCCACCCGAAGGCGCGCGGCGATCTCGGCGGGCGCGGCGCCGGTCTGCACCAGCTCCAGGACCTCCTGGGCCAGCCGCCGCCGCACCGTGCGTGAGGCGTCCCGCCGGTCCCGCTCGACCGCGATCAGCTGCGCGACGCCCTGGAGCAGGTCGAGCCGCTCCTCGGGCCAGTCGCCGGCGTCCGCCTCGACGGCGAGCAGCCAGTCCGACAGCACCGTCTCGCGCACGTCCCGGGCGGCCTGCGGGGAGCGGCCGCTGCTGCGGATCGAGAAGAGCGAGTACGCCGTCCCGTCCAGCAGCAGGCGATGCGGTCCGCGCCGGCCCGAGCGGACGGCCGACAGGTGCTCGGCGGAGAGCCGGGCGCAGATCTCCGGCGGCAGGTCCGGGCCCGCGACCTTGGAGCCGGCGATGAGCCGGCCGGCGGGGGAGAGCACCCAGGCCCGCAGGTCCAGGTCGGAACCGAGCAGGTCCAGGACCACGTCCGGGCCGCCGCCCGCCGGGCCCGAGGTCATCATCCGGCGGTGCCGATCGACCACGGCCGCCAGGTCCCCGGCCCGCTCGCCGCTGACCTGCCGTACGACGTGCTCGGTGATCGTCGCGAAGGCCACCGACTCGTGCACCGCGAACAGCGGCAGCCGGTGCCGGGCGCAGGCCAGCATCAGGTCCTCCGGCACGGCCCCGAGCTCGGCCTCACCGGCCGCGAGCGCCGCCACCCCGGCCTGCACGAGGATGCGGACGAAAGGCTCGGAGTCCGCGGCGTCCCGGCGCCAGGCCAGTCCCGTCAGCACCAGCTCGCCGCCGGAGAGGTAGCGGCTGGGGTCCCGCAGGTCGGTGGTCATGACACCACGTACGGTGCGGTCCAGCTCGTCCTCGCCGCCGAGCAGCCGCAGGCCCAGCGCATCGGTGTCCAGCAGTGCGCGCAGCCGCATCTCGTCGCCGCCGTTCCTTGTCTCGAAATCTACGATGAATCTTGGTGGGAGCCGTAGGAGGGACCCGGCGCGAGGGCACGGGAGCCGCGCGCTTCGGTTGCCAGGGCGTTTCCTGCGTTTCCACAGGAAAACGAAGAGGTTACTGATGACCTCCGTTCATACGAATCTACAAGATGCCCGCCCTGGCCAGCCAACTCCTTCATGGTTTCAGTGACTGACCCCGTCGGAGCACTGCGCTGTGTACTGACTCCACTCCGCGTTAACAGCACATGAACGAGCCGGGCCCGCCGCACACGGATTGGCTCAATCCGAACGACCCACGAGACGAAGAAGAGAGCCGGTCATGGACTTCCTTCGCCCCGCCAGCTGGGAGGAGGCGCTCGCCGCGAAGGCCGAGCACCCCACCGCTGTGCCGATTGCGGGTGGCACCGATGTGATGGTCGAGATCAACTTCGACCACCGCCGGCCCGAGTACCTGCTCGACCTCAACCGCATCGGTGACCTCTACGAGTGGGAGGTCGGCGAGGACGCCGTACGGCTCGGTGCGTCCGTCCCGTACACCCGGATCATGGAGAACCTGCGCGCCGAGCTGCCCGGCCTGGCCCTCGCCTCGCACACGGTCGCCTCCCCGCAGATCCGCAACCGCGGCGGCGTCGGCGGCAACCTCGGTACCGCCTCCCCGGCCGGCGACGCCCACCCCGCGCTGCTCGCGGCGGGCGCCGAGGTCGAGGCCGAGTCGGTGCGCGGCACCCGGCTCATCCCGATCGACGCGTTCTACACCGGCGTGAAGCGCAACGCGCTCGCGCCCGACGAGCTGATCCGCGCGGTCCGCATCAAGAAGGCCGACGGCCCGCAGCAGTACTCCAAGGTCGGCACCCGCAACGCCATGGTCATCGCGGTCTGCGCCTTCGGTCTGGCCCTGCACCCCGAGACCCGCACCGTCCGCACCGGCATCGGCTCCGCCGCGCCCACCCCCGTTCGGGCGAAGACCGCCGAGGACTTCCTGAACGCGGCGCTCGAAGAGGGCGGCTTCTGGGACAACGGAAAGATCATCACCCCGTCGGTCGCCAAGCAGTTCGCGGACCTGTGCTCCGCCTCCTGCAACCCGATCGACGACGTCCGCGGCACCGCGAGCTACCGCCGGCACGCGGTCGGCGTCATGGCCCGCAGGACGCTCACCTGGACCTGGGAGTCGTACCGCGGCACCCGCCCCGCCTCGGAGGGAGCTGCGTAATGCGCGTCAACTTCACTGTCAACGGACGCCCCCAGGAAGCCGACGACGTCTGGGAGGGCGAGTCCCTGCTCTACGTGCTGCGCGAGCGGCTCGGGCTGCCCGGCTCCAAGAACGCCTGCGAGCAGGGCGAGTGCGGCTCCTGCACGGTCCGCCTGGACGGCGTGCCGGTGTGCTCCTGCCTCGTCGCGGCGGGCCAGGTGGAGGGCCGTGAGGTCGTCACGGTCGAGGGGCTCGCGGAGTTCGCCAAGCAGCGCTCCTGCGGGACGGGTGCCTGCGGCACCTCGCTGCAGGACGCCCAGGAGTGGCAGGCCAAGGGCACCGACTCGCAGACCGGCGAGGGCGAGGAACTCTCCCCCATCCAGCAGGCGTTCATCGACGCCGGAGCCGTCCAGTGCGGCTTCTGCACCCCGGGTCTGCTGGTCGCCGCCGACGAGATGCTGGAGAACAACCCCAACCCGAGCGACGCGGACATCCGCGAGGCGCTGTCGGGCAACCTGTGCCGCTGCACGGGCTACGAGAAGATCATGGACGCGGTCCGCCTGGCGGCCGCCCGGCAGGGAGAGGCGGTCTGACCATGCCGACGAACGGCGCTCCCACCAAGATCACCCAGGGATCCCAGACCAAGGGTGGCATCGGCGAGTCCACGCTCCGCCCGGACGGCACCCTCAAGGTCACCGGCGAGTTCGCGTACTCCTCCGACATGTGGCACGAGGACATGCTCTGGGGCCAGATCCTGCGCTCCACGGTCGCGCACGCCGAGATCGTCTCGATCGACACGGGCGAGGCCCTCGCCACGCCCGGCGTGTACGCCGTCATGACGTACGACGACCTGCCGACCGACGTGAAGAACTACGGCCTGGAGATCCAGGACACCCCGGTCCTCGCGCACGGCAAGGTACGCCACCACGGCGAGCCGGTCGCGATCGTCGCCGCCGACCACCCGGAGACCGCGCGCCGCGCCGCCGCCAAGATCAAGGTGGAGTACCGGGAACTGCCCGTCATCACCGACGAGGCCTCCGCCACCGCCCCGGACGCGATCCTCGTCCACGAGAACCGCGACGACCACCACATCGGCCACGTCCCGCACGCCAACATCGTGCACCGCCAGCCGATCGTGCGCGGTGACGTGGCCCGGGCGGCGGGGAAGGCCGACGTCGTCGTCAAGGGCGAGTACTACTTCGGCATGCAGGACCAGGCCTTCCTCGGCCCCGAGTCCGGCCTCGCCGTGCCGGAGGAGGACGGCGGCGTCCACCTCTACATCGCCACCCAGTGGCTCCACTCCGACCTGCGGCAGATCGCCCCGGTCCTCGGCCTGCCCGAGGACAAGGTGCGCATGACGCTGGCCGGCGTCGGCGGCGCGTTCGGCGGCCGCGAGGACCTGTCGATGCAGATCCACGCCTGCCTGCTGGCCCTGCGCACCGGCAAGCCTGTCAAGATCGTCTACAACCGCTTCGAGTCCTTCTTCGGCCACGTCCACCGCCACCCGGCCCGCCTGTACTACGAGCACGGGGCGACGAAGGACGGCAAGCTCACCCACGTGAAGTGCCGCATCGTCCTGGACGGCGGCGCGTACGCCTCCGCCTCCCCGGCCGTGGTCGGCAACGCCTCCTCGCTCGGCATCGGCCCCTACGTCGTCGACGACGTCGAGATCGAGGCCATCGCCCTTTACACCAACAACCCGCCCTGCGGCGCCATGCGCGGCTTCGGCGCGGTCCAGGCGTGCTTCGCCTACGAGGCGCAGATGGACAAGGTCGCGCAGCGACTGGGGATGGACCCGGTGAAGTTCCGGCAGCTCAACGCGATGGAGCAGGGCACCATCATGCCGACCGGGCAGCCGGTCGACTCCCCGGCCCCGGTCGCCGAACTGCTGCGCCGCATCACGGCGATGCCGCTGCCGCCGGAGCGCCAGTGGGAGAGCAGCGAGGGCGCGGACGTACGGCAGTTGCCCGGCGGTCTGTCCAACACCACCCACGGCGAGGGCGTCGTCCGGGGCATCGGCTACGCGGTCGGCATCAAGAACGTCGGCTTCTCCGAGGGCTTCGACGACTACTCGACCGCGCGCGTGCGGATGGAGGTGGTCGGCGGTGAGCCGGTGGCCACCGTGCACACCGCGATGGCGGAGGTCGGCCAGGGCGGAGTCACCGTCCACGCGCAGATCGCCCGCACCGAGCTCGGTGTCACCCAGGTGACCATCCACCCGGCCAACACCGAGGTGGGCTCGGCGGGTTCGACCTCGGCCTCCCGCCAGACGTACGTCACCGGCGGCGCCGTGAAGAACTCCTGCGAGCTGGTCCGGGAGAAGGTCCTGGAGCTGGGCCGCCGCAAGTTCGGTACGTACCACCCCGCTTGGGCGACGGCAGAACTGCTGCTCGAAGGCGGCAAGGTCGTCACCGACGGCGGCGAGGTGCTCGCCGACCTGGTGGACGTCCTCGGCGACGAGGCGGTCGAGATCGAGGCGGAGTGGCGGCACCGGCCGACCGAACCGTTCGACCTGCGCACCGGCCAGGGCCACGGCCACGTCCAGTACTCCTTCGCCGCCCACCGCGCGGTCGTCGAGGTGGACACCGAGCTCGGCCTGGTCAAGGTGATCGAGCTGGCCTGCGCCCAGGACGTCGGCAAGGCGCTCAACCCGCTGTCCGTCATCGGCCAGATCCAGGGCGGTACGACCCAGGGCCTCGGCGTCGCGGTGATGGAGGAGATCATCGTCGACCCGAAGACCGCGAAGGTCAGGAACCCCTCCTTCACGGACTACCTGATCCCGACCATCCTCGACACGCCGACCATCCCGGTCGACGTCCTCGAACTCGCCGACGACCACGCCCCGTACGGGCTGCGCGGCATCGGCGAAGCACCCACCCTGTCGTCCACCCCGGCCGTCCTCGCGGCGATCCGGAACGCGACCGGGCTGGAGCTCAACCGCACGCCGGTACGACCGGAGCACCTCACCGGCACCGCGTGACAAGCCCTCCGGGCGGCGCACGGAACGTCACACACTCCGCGCCGCCCGGAGTACACCCCCACCTCTTCGGGCTCCGCTCCGCTCGCGGACCCCGAAGCAGCACCCCCCGTTCGTCTCGGGCCGTCCCCCGGGTCGTGCACATCCCAAATCCCGCTGAACGCCAACGGCGCCGGCGGGTGCCCCTGTGAACCTTGGGAGACGGCACCATGACCCAGCAGTCAGTGGAGCCCAGGACCACCGCCGACGAGGCGGGCGCGGGAACCCGCGTCCCGGCCGGCCGGTCCTGGCTCGACCGCTACTTTCACATATCCCAGCGGGAGTCCACGATCGCGCGCGAAGTGCGCGGCGGCGTCACCACCTTCATGGCGATGGCGTACATCCTCCTGCTCAACCCCCTGATCCTGTCCGGCAAGGACGCGGCGGGAGACACACTCGGCCAGAAGGCCCTGATCACGGCGACCGCGTTCGCGGCCGCCCTCACCACGCTGGTGATGGGCTTCGTCGGCAAGGTGCCCCTGGCCCTCGCCGCCGGCCTGTCCGTCTCCGGCGTCCTGTCCTCGCAGGTCGCCCCGCAGATGACCTGGCCGCAGGCCATGGGCATGTGCGTGATGTACGGCGTGGTCATCATGCTCCTGGTCGTCACCGGCCTGCGCGAGATGATCATGAACGCGATTCCGCTCGCGCTCAAGCACGGCATCACCATGGGCATCGGCCTGTTCATCGCCCTCATCGGTTTCTACAAGTCCGGCTTCGTGCACCAGGGCAAGGCCACCCCGGTCTCCCTCGGCCCCGCGGGCGAACTCGCGGGCTGGCCGGTCCTGTTGTTCGCGGGCACCCTGCTGCTCATCTTCATGCTGCAGGCCAGGGGGATCCCCGGCGCCATCCTGATCGGCATCGTCAGCGGCACGATCGTCGCGGCGATCCTCAACGCCGCCGGGGTCATCGACCCCAAGCAGTGGGCCGCCGGCGCGCCCGAACTGCACGGCGGCGCGGTCTCCATGCCCGACTTCTCGCTCTTCGGACACGTCGAGTTCGGCGGCTGGGGCAAGGTCGGCGCGATGACCGTCGGCATGATCGTCTTCACGCTGGTGCTCGCCGGGTTCTTCGACGCGATGGCCACCATCATCGGCGTCGGCACCGAGGCGAAGCTCGCCGACGACAAGGGCCGGATGCCGGGCCTGTCCAAGGCGCTGTTCATCGACGGCGCCGGCGGCGCGATCGGCGGTGTCGCGGGCGGCTCCGGCCAGACCGTGTTCATCGAGTCGGCGACGGGGGTCGGCGAGGGCGCCCGCACGGGTCTGGCCTCGGTCGTCACCGGCCTGTTCTTCGCGGCCTGCCTGTTCTTCACCCCGCTCACGGCCATCGTGCCGCAGGAGGTCGCCTCCGCCGCCCTGGTCGTCATCGGCGCCATGATGCTGATGAACGCCCGGCACGTGGACTGGGCCGACCGCGCCACCGCGATTCCGGTGTTCCTGACGGTCGTCCTGATGCCGTTCACCTACACCATCACCACGGGTGTGGCCGCCGGCGTCATCTCCTACGTGGCCATCAAGGCAGCTCAGGGCAAGGCCCGGGAAATCGGGGCCTTCATGTGGGGCCTGACAGTCATCTTCCTGGTCTATTTCTCCCTCAATCCCATTGAGAGCTGGCTGGGCGTGCACTAGCCGCTCGCGCAGGACCCTCTTCACAACCGCTGTTAAGGAGACCGAGAGATGCTGGACATCGCCGAGGAGCTCAACCGGTGGGTCGAGCGGGGACGCGACTTCGCCGTGGCCACCGTGGTGGCCGTCGGCGGCAGCGCCCCGCGGCAGCCGGGCGCCGCCCTCGCGGTGGACGCCGACGGCACCGCCATCGGCTCGGTCTCCGGCGGCTGTGTGGAGGGCGCCGTGTACGAGCTGTGCCGGCAGGCGCTCCAGGACGGGGAGACCGTCCTGGAGCGCTTCGGGTACAGCGACGAGGACGCCTTCGCCGTCGGCCTGACCTGTGGCGGCGTCATCGACATCCTCGTCACTCCGGTACGGGCGGCCGATCCCGCCCGTCCGGTGATCGCCGCCGCGCTGACCGCCGCCGCGCGCGGGGAGGCGGCGGCGGTCGCCCGGATCGTGTCCGGACCGGCCGATCTGGTGGGCCGGGCGCTGCTGGTGCGCGCCGACGGCTCGTACGAGGGCGGCCTCGGCGGACACCCGGAACTGGACCGCACGGTGGTCGGCGAGACGGGGGCCTTCCTCGACGCCGGCCGCACCGGCACCCTGGAGATCGGAGAGCAGGGCTCGCGTTGCGGAGCACCGCTCACCGTCCTGGTCGAGTCCTCGGTACCGCCGCCCCGGATGATCGTCTTCGGCGCGATCGACTTCGCGTCGGCCCTCGTCCGCATCGGCAAGTTCCTCGACTACCGCGTCACGGTGTGCGACGCCCGCCCCGTCTTCGCGACCGGGGCCCGCTTCCCCGAGGCCGACGAGATCGTCGTCGAATGGCCCCACGAATACCTGGCACGCACGGACGTGGACGCCCGTACCGTCCTGTGCGTGCTCACCCACGACGCCAAGTTCGACGTACCACTGCTGCAACTGGCGCTGCGCCTGCCCGTCGCCTACGTCGGCGCGATGGGATCCCGGCGCACCCACCTGGACCGCAACGAGCGGCTGCGCGAGGTCGGCGTGAGCGAGCTGGAGCTGGCCCGGCTGCGCTCCCCGATCGGATTGGACCTCGGGGCCCGCACGCCCGAGGAGACCGCCCTGTCCATCGCCTCCGAGATCGTCGCCAACCGGCGCGGCGGCAGCGGCGTTTCCCTCACCGGCGCGCACACGCCGATCCACCACGACGCGGCGTCGCGGCCGGCGGCCCGCATCGGCTCGGTGGCGTGAGCCGGCGCCGGCGGAAGTCGGAGCGCCCGGCCCGCTCCCCCGCGAAGCCGTCCCGGTCCGGGCGCCGAAGGACGATGGAAACCCGGCGGCGGCCGCCGTACAGCGTCATGTGACGCACTCGGCCTCACTCGTCGGCCCATCGGCGCAGCCCGGCCAGATTGAGCACGACCGTGCGGCCCCGGCCGGTCGCCACCAGGCCCTCGTGCTGCATCGCCCGCAGACAGCGCACCACCGACTCCCTGGACGCACCGGCAGCGGCGGCCAGTTCGTGCTGGTTGACCTGGACGGCTATGGCTCCCGGCGGGGTGTCGGAGGCGGACGAGCCGTGCCGTAACGCGAGCTTGACCAGCAGGCTGGCCAGCCGGGCCCGGGTGGTGTGGGCGCCCTGCTCCGCGCGCAGCAGGTCGGAGTCGCGCAGCCGGGTCACCACGCTGTGCAGCACGGACAGGCACAGCCCGGCGTTCCGCTCCAGCAGCCGCAGGAACACCTCCGCGGAGATCACCACGCCCTCGACGCGCCGCATCGCGGTGACCGTCGCGCCCCGGGGCCGACCGTCGACGCAGGAGAGCTCGCCGACCAGTTCCCCGGGTCCGCGCAGGGCCAGCAGGCTGGTGTAGCCGTTGGTCGAGTCCACGGTGGCCTTCACCAGGCCGCCGGTGAGCAGCACCACGAAGTCGGCCGGCTCGCCCTCCCGGATCAGGACGTCCCCCCGGTTCCAGCGGCGCAGGTGCCCCGCGCGGCGCAGCAGCTGGAGTTCCTCGCCGGTGAAGTGCTCCGCCGCCGCTGCTTTGCGCCGCGTCAGCCCGCGGTGGCTCGTCTCGGTCATACCCGCTCACTTTCCCCGCCCGGCCGCTGTGGTGCGCCCCGGCGCACCGCCGCCCCGGGTGCCGGCCGCGCGGTTCCCCGCCGGCAACTCTCCACCGCCGCCCGCGCCGTGCCAAGGGCCGGGCGGCGCCGCGCCCGGTCCGCCCTGCCTCTTCCGGCCGCCTTGCCTCTTCCGTTCTCCCGGGAGGGCGCGGCGGGTTGGCGCAGCGCGACGCAGAGCATGCCGGTGAGTTCGAGGTCGTACCAGTGGCCGTGGGGCCAGCCGTCGGTCATGGTGGCCACGTCGTCCGGGGAGAGGCCGATGCGGTGGCGTTCGGCGGGCAGGCGGTCCGTCAGACAGGTCGTCACCAGCCAGTGCCCGCCCGGGGCCAGCAGGCCCCGGACCCGGTCGGCGACGGCCGTCTTGTCCGGCAGGAACGCCAGCGCGAGTCGCATCGTGACCAGGTCGAAGCCCGCCCGGGGCAGCCGCGCCGTCACCTCGGCGGCGTCCGCGAAGTCCAGGCGGCGGGCGGACAGCCGGGGTTCCAGGTCGGCGTACCGGTCGCGGGTCGCGGCGACGGCGGCCTCGGACCAGTCGACGGCGAGCGTGCGGTACCCGAGACCGGCGAGCACGGCGGCGTACGTCCCCAGGCCGCACCCCACGTCCAGGGCGCGGGCTCCGGCCCGCGGCGGTACGGCCCCGGCGAGCAACCGCGCCTCGTGCGCGTCGACCCGGCGAAAGCCGTTCCCGGCGGCGAAGTGCCGGTCCCAGTGGTCCCGTTCGGAGGCGCCGGAGACCATCACGGCGTGCGCAGCAGCTTGTTGACCGCCCGGCCGAACACCACCCGGGCCATCCGCTCCAGCAGCGGATCGCAGAACGCGGGCAGCGGGCGGAACCGCAGCTCCTCCCGCCACAGCACCCGGGTACGTCCCCCGGGCCCCGGCCGCACCTCCAACTCGGCCCAGCCGAGGACCGTCCGGCCGCGCTTGACCAGACGGCACAGGCCGGGCTCGCCGTCGTGCGGCGGGCGCCAGACGGTCACCTCCATCGGATCGCTGAGGGAGAGCGGGCCGAGGCCCGTACGGGCCACGAAGCGGGTGCCCTGACGGGTCGGCGGCCCGGTCGTCACGACGACCCGGGTCAGCGGGACCGTACCGGCGTGCCGCGGCCACTCCGTGAGCCGGCGCCAGGCCTCGTCGATCGGCAGCGGTGCCGTGCGTTCGAGCAGGAAGTTGGCCACTCGACGATCTTAGGAAACCGCAGGCCGCGATGGGGGGCCCAGTCGTCTCGGACAGGTGAACTAGCCGGTCCTTCGGCGACGGGCGTAGGCTTGACGGTGCGGCGGGATCCCGCGCGATCCGGGCGGTGCGCAGCCGCGTTCTCCTACCATTCCTCGTACGGGCGGGCACTCCGCCTGCCCCCAGGGGGAGTTGGTCGTCATGTCGTTGAAGACCTATGGCGTACTGATCACACGGGCGGTCGACACCCGACGCGAGGGCGCCGTCGACACCCCGCACTACCAGATCCACCTCACGGACGACACGGGCACGCACTACCGTGCCTCGGTCAACGTCCTGTCGCAGCAGCGTCCCGCGGACCTGCTCTACCTCGTCGACGAGGACTTCCAACACCCGCTCACCACCCGCCTGGAGGGCCTCCCGAGCGGCTGGAACACCCTGCCCTCGGGTCCCGGCGGACCCAACCTGGACTTCGTGCGCGGGAACCTCTTCGACCCGGGCAAGCTGCGCACGCTGCCGCCGGACGTGTCCGGACCCGACAACGACCTCGCCGACCTCCTCGACCACTACGTGCGGCGCGCGGTCGACGACCGGGACGCCCGCATGTACGTCTTCGGTGAGCGCTTCGGCCCCGAACCGAAGGTCAAGGACAAGGTGTTCGGCTTCCTGCCGGGCAACGGCGTCCACGACATCCACATGAACCAGGGCAACAGCGGCCGCTTCCGGGGCGACGACGGCGTCTGGCAGGACGGCGGGCTCCTCGTCCACTTCCCGGGCCAGAACCGCTGGGTGGGCATCTTCCTCGCCTTCCAGAGCCAGTCCTGGCACACGGACGACGTCACCGGGCAGCCCCTCGACGAGGTCGACGGCAGGCGTCCCGAGCAGGCCGGCGTCCAGCCCGTGCGGATCGTGGCCGCGCTGGTCAATCCGCTCGGCCCGACGCCCGAGGCGGAGAACGTCACGCTGCTCAACGCCTCGCCCGACCCGGTCGACCTGACCGGCTGGCAGCTCGTCGACCGGGTCGGCAAGCGGGCGGCGGTGCCCGCCGGCGCGCTCGCCCCCGGCGTCTGCCTGCCGGTGGCCCTGTCCAACGGCGTCCAACTCGGCAACCACGGCGGCGAGATCACCCTGCTCGACGCGGGCGGCCTGAAGGTGCACGGCGTCTCGTACACCGCCGAGCAGGCCACCCGGGAGGGCTGGACGGTGGTGTTCTGACCCCGTCCGGCCGGTCGCCGGGCTACGGCCGGTAGACCTCGCCCGGCTTCGCTTTCCCGGGTGCCAGCAGCTGAGGCACGGTCACGAAGACATAGCCGCGCGCCTTCAGGGCGTCGATGATGCCGGGCACGGCGGGCACGGTGCCGTCGTAGATGTCGTGGAGCAGGATGATCCCGTCCCGGGACGCCTGCTCCAGGACGCGCCGCTTGATCAGCGCGGAGTCGGTGGTCGTGTAGTCCTTCGCGGTCACGCTCCACAGCACCTCCGCGAGGCCCAGCTCACGGCTGATCCGGTGGACGGTCGCGTTCGTCCGGCCCTGGGGCGGGCGCATCAGGGTGGGCCGGTGCCCGGTGAGCCGTTCTATCGCCTTGTTGGGCCGCTCCAGCTCCTCGCGTATCTGCTTCTCCGATATCCGGGTCAGGATCTTGTGGTCCCAGGTGCGGATGGCCACCTCGTGCCCCTCGGCGGCCATCCGCCGGACGAGCTCCGGGTACTTCGCGATGTGCCGCTTGCCGAGCAGGAAGAAGGTCGCCGGGACCTGCTTCTCCTTGAGGATGTCGAGCAGCCGGGCCGAGTTCTCGCTGGGCCCGGCGTCGAAGGTGAGCGCGATGCTCCCCCAGAGGGGGCACCCCCATTCACTCCGACTTCGCTCCGTTCGCCTCGCGGCAGTCGACGGTCCCGAACCGGGCTGCCTGCCCGGTGGCCGACGCGCGGGCGGCGCTCGGCGCGGTCGTGTCGACCTCGGCGCAGCCGGTGAGCGCGAGCGCCAGACAGGAGAGGGCGGCGATCGGGGCGGTGATGTGGAACCTGAGCGCCCGTGCGCGCATCTTCCACGGTGAAGGCTGTCCGGGGTTCTTCCCGGGCTTCTTTCCGGGCTTCTTGGTCAGCAGAGGCATGCCGGGACTATACGCAGCGGGTATAGATGTGGTGTATAGCCGGGTGCGGGAGTCGTATCACCATGGAAGGTGAGGACCGACCTCCACCCGAGAGGACGACCCATGCTCTTCCAGGACCGCAGGCAGGCCGGACGCGAACTGGCCGAACGGCTCCGCATCCAGCAGGAGAAGGGCAACCTGCCGGACCCCGTCGTCCTGGCCCTGCCCCGGGGCGGCGTCGCGGTGGCCACGGAGGTCGCGCGGGCGCTCGGCGCCCCGCTCGACGTACTCCTCGTCCGCAAGATCGGCGCCCCGCACCACGAGGAGTTCGGCGTCGGCGCCATCGCCGGCGACGACCCCCCGCTCTACGACACCCAGACCCTCGACAGCCTCGGCCTGACCGAGGAGTCCCTCGCGCCGAAGGTGGAGCGGGAGCGCAAGGAACTGCACCGCCGCGAGGACCGCTACCGGCAGGGCCGCCCGCCGCCCGAACTCGCCGGCCGCACGGTGATCGTCGTCGACGACGGACTCGCCACCGGCTCCACCGCGCGCGCCGCCCTCCGTCACGTACGGCGCCGCTCGCCCGCGCACCTCGTCCTGGCCGTCCCGGTCGGCGCGCCCGAGTCGGTCGGCCTGCTCAGCGGCGAGGCCGACGAGGTGGTGTGCCTGCACCAGCCGCGGGCCTTCTCCGCCGTCGGCCAGTGGTACGCCGACTTCGGACAGCTGACGGACGACGACGTGCTCGACGCGCTGTACGGGCCCTGAGGCGCCGTACGGGCAGTGGGGAGGTACGGGCGTGCCGGAGATGACGGAGCAAGAGGCGCGACGGAGGTTCACCGGAGCCCGGGTCGCCCGGCTGGCCACGGTGGACGAGGCGGGCCGCCCCCATCTGGTGCCGGTCGTGTTCGCCGGGCAGGGCACCGACGGGATCGTGACCGCCGTGGACCGCAAACCGAAGACCACGACCCGGCTCAAGCGGCTGCGCAACATCGCCGCCCGGCCGGACGTGTGCCTGCTGGCGGACGCGTACGACGAGGACTGGGAGCGGCTGTGGTGGGTGCGGGCCGACGGAGCGGCCAGGGTGCTCCTGCCCGACGCCGCCGACTCGGCCGAGCGGGACGCCTGCGCGGCCGCCGTGACCGTACTGCGGGACAAGTACCCGCAGTACTGGGACGCCCCGCCGCACGGCCCGGTGATCGCCGTCACCGTCCGGCACTGGACCGGCTGGCGGGCCCAGTGCGCCGCCGTCATCGACCCTCCGGGCCTGCATCCAGCAACGGACTGACCGCGTGCGCCCCCTGCTCGGCGTTGGTGAGGACGACGATCGCCGCCCCCGCCGCCGGGTCCACGGCGACGATCCCCGACTGGCCGGGATACGTGCCGCCGATCCGCGCGCTGTCGTGACCGGGGCCGCGCCACAGCAGCCAGCCGAGGCCCGGCCCGCGCAACGGGGACGTCCCGCCGGGCACCGGGACCTGGAGGGTCCGCATCGTCGCGGCCCACGGCGACGCCAGATGGGCCACCAGGAAGCGGGCCAGGTCGGCGGCGGTGGTCAGCAGCGTGCCGCCCGCCGGTCCCATCGCGCGCGCCGTCATCGGCTCGTCGGTGCGCGCGGGCAGGGCCTCCAGGACGCCCGACCGGACCGCGTGCCCCCGGGCCACCGCCGGGCCTGCCGGCGTCTCCCGTCCGGTCACGAACCCGGTGTCCGCCATGCCCAGCGGGCCGAGCAGCTCGGTCCGTACGGCCTCCTCCCACGGCCGCCCGAGAACGAGCTCGATGATCCGCCCGGCCAGGACGAAACTGCCGTTGGCGTACGAGAAGGCGGTGCCCGGCGGGAAGAGCGTCCCGGCCTCGCGCAGCCGCTCCACGTACCGGGCGACACAGTCCTCCTCGTCGCCGGTGTCGACGAAGAGGCCGCCGCAGTCCAGGCCGCTGGTGTGCGAGACCAGGTGACGCACCCGCAGGCCCGCCGGCCACGGGCCGGGCACCAGGTCCGCCACCGGGGTGTGCGCGGCCACGCGACCGGTCCGGACGCAGCGCATCAGCAGGTCCGCGGTGAGCAGCTTGGTGAGCGAGCCCGGCCGGAAGCGGGTGGCGTCCAGCACCGGGTCCGCGCTCACCGCGTCGGCGACCCCGGCCGCGCCCAGGCGCACGGTGTCGCGCAGGATCCCCGCCGTCTGGGCGCCCGGCACCTCGGGCAGGGACGCCAGCCGCTCCGCGAGCGCCTGCGGGTCCGCGGCCAGCTCGCCGACCGGGCCGCGCAGGGTCTGCGGCGCGCCGGTCATCCCTCGGCCTCGACTTCGTCCAGGAGGGCCTGAAGGGAGTCCTTGTCGTCGGTGAGCGTCGAGGCGATGCGGGCGGCCATCTCGCGCAGGGTCAGCTCCTCCAGGAAGAGCGTGACGGGCACGTCCACGCCGGTCTCGTCGTGCAGCTGGCTGATGAGGTGCACGGCCGTGAGCGAGTCGCCGCCCGCCTCGAAGTACGTCAGGTCGAGGTCGGCGCCCCGCGGGATGCCGAGGGCGGCGCCGAGCAGTTCTACGACGCGGGCCTCGGTGTCGGCGGTGCTGTCGGTGGCTGGGGTGACCAGGGCGGCCGGGGCTGCCTCCCGCGGTAGTTCCACGGTCTCCTGGCGCCTGCCGAGCCGCAGCGCCCCGTGCGCGTCCCCCGCGAACGGATACGTGGGCAGGTGGACCCGCGGCCCCCGGGCGTCCAGCGGCGCCGGCCAGACGACCTCCGCTCCGCCGACCCAGTCCCGGCCGAGCGCCGTCAGGTCGTCCGCCCCGAAGGCGTCCGTGACGACGTCCCCGGCGGCGAGCTTCTCCAGCGCGTTCGCCGCGTCCTCGGCGGTGGCCGCGACCACGCAGCCGCGCACGGCGAGCGCGCTGCGGCCACCGCGCAGCGTGCGGCCGACGGCCGCCAGCGGTGGCGCGTCCGGGCGGCGCAGGACGGCGGCGAGGGCGCGGGCCGCGGTGACCAGCTGGGCGCCGGTGCGGGCCGACAGCGGCAGCACCTCGTTCCCCGGTGCCGTCGGCGCGGGCGCCGCGGGCCGGGGCGCCTCCTCCAGGACGACGTGCACATTGGTCCCGCCGATCCCGAGGGAGGACACACCCGCCCGGCGCGGCGTGCTGTCCGGGTGCTCCCAGGGCTCGGTGCGGTCGACGAGCCGGAACGGCAGCGAGCCGTCGGTCAGTTCGGGGAAGGGACGGGTCACGTTGACCGTGGGCGGCAGGGCCCGGTGCTGGAGCATCAGCACCGTCTTGACCAGGGAGGCCACGCCGGCCGCCGCGTCCAGGTGGCCGACGTTCGACTTCACGGAACCGATGACGCAGCGTTCCGTGTCGGCGAAGGCCACGGCCGCCGCCGCGACCTCGATGCGGTCGCCCAGCTCGGTCCCGGTGCCGTGCATCTCGACATACCCGGCCCGCGCCGGGTCGAGCCCGGCCGCCGACCAGGCCTCCGCGACGGTGGACGTCTGCTGGTCCACGCTGGGCGCGGTGAAACCGACCTTCGCCGCGCCGTCGTTGGTGACCGCCGAACCCCGGATCACCGCCCGGATCGGATCGCCGTCCGCGAGCGCGTCCTCCAGTCGGCGCAGGACGACCACACCGACGCCGCTGCCCGGGACCGTACCGCCCGCTTCCACGTCGAAGGGCCGGCAGCGGCCGTCCGTCGACAGGATGCCGCCCTTCTGGTGGACGTAGCCCCGCCGGTCCACGCGGGACACCGATACCCCGCCCGCCAGCGCCGTGTCGCACTCGCCGAGCAGCAGCGCCTGCGCGGCGAGATGGACGGCCGTGAGCGAGGTGGAGCAGGCCGTCTGCACGGTCATGCTCGGACCCGTCAGCCCGAGCCGGTACGACACCCACGGCGCCAGGAACTCGCGGTCGGTGAGGAACCGCACCTGGGCGGAGCCGAGGGCGGCCGCGTGCGCCGGGTCGGTGAGCGCGGCGAGCTCGTGCTCGGTGGGGCTGCCGCCGACGTACACCCCGGTGCGCCGGGACTCGCCGCGCGGCGGCTGCCCGGCGTCCTCCAGAGCGCTCCAGGCCGCCTCCAGCAGCAGCCGGTGCTGCGGGTCGAGGACCGCGGCCTCCGCCCGGTTGAAGCCGAAGAGCTCCGCCTCGAACCGGTCCGCGTCGGCGAGATGGCCACCCGCGCGTACGTACGAGGGGTTGGCCAGCTCCTCGGCGCCGACCCCGTCGGCCAGCAGGTCCCGCTCGCTGAAGTCGGCGATCGAGCAGACGCCGGAGCGCAGGTTGTCCCAGAACCCGGAGAGGTCCGGGGCGCCGGGGAAGCGGCAGCTCATCCCGACGACCGCCACCGCGTCCGGGCCGGAGTCCTCGGACCAGGACTCCCCGGGGGCCGGGGCGGCGTCGGGGGCGTGGGTGTCCGTCATCGCGGGTGACCTTTCGAAGAGGATGCTTTGCGGGCGGCCAGGCGTTCGCGGCGCAGCCGGCCCCGGTCGGGTGCCTCAGCCGGCGCGGGCCCTGCCGGCCCGGCGGCCGGTGCCTCGGCGGGTGCGCCGAGGAGCTCCGCCAGGCTGCTGACGGTGGGACGGCGGAACAGGTCGACCATGGTGATCGCGCCGCCGTCGGGGTGCTCGCGCAGGCCGGTCAGCACGGCCAGCAGACGCAGCGAATTGCCGCCCAGGTCGAAGAAGTTGTCGTGGACGCCGACGCGCGCGCGGCCGAGCACGCGCTGCCAGACCCCGGCCACGAACCGCTCGGCGTCGGTGCGCGCGGCGGCGTACGGCTCGGCCAACTCAGGGCGCCGGTCCGGCGGTTCCGGAAGGCGAGCGCGGTCGATCTTGCCGGATCGGTTCACCGGGAGCTCGTCGAGGCGGACGAAGACCTCCGGGACCAGGTGCCCGGGGAGCCGCTCGGCCAGATGCGCCCGCAGCGCACTGTCGGTGACCTCGTCCGCGCCGGCGGCGGCCGTGACGTACCCGACGAGCCACCGGTCCCGCTCCGGGCCGCGCAGGTCGACGGCGGCCACGGCCACACCCGGGTGACTCGCCAACGCGCTCTCGATCTCGCCGAGTTCCACCCGGACGCCCCTGACCTGGACCTGGTCGTCGACCCGGCCGACGTACGACAGCGAACCGTCCGCGTGCTGCCGGGCCAGGTCCCCGGTGCGGTACATGCGCGCGCCGGGCGGCCCGAACGGATCGGCCACGAACCGCTCCGCCGTGGCCGCGGGCCGGCCCACGTAACCCCGGGCCAACGAGGCGCCGGAGACGTACAGTTCACCGACCGCGCCCACCGGCACCGGCCGCAGCCGCTCGTCGAGGACCACGGTCCGGTCGCCCGGCACCGCCCGCCCGATCGTCACCGGCCCGCCCGGCTCCAGCTCCCCGTACGTGCAGGTGACCGTCGCCTCGCTGGGCCCGTACCCGTTCAGGATCCGGCGGCCCGGCAGCGCCCAGCGCTCCACCAGCTCGGCCGGGCACGGCTCCCCGCCGACGTCGAGCGTGCGCAGGTCGGTGAGGTGCGCCGGATCGGGGACGGTCAGGGCGGCCGTCGGCGACAGGCACACATAGCTGATGCGCGCGGCGCGCAGCCGCGCGGCGAGGGCCTCGCCGAGGCGCTCGTGCTCCCCGGCGATGTGCAGCTCGGCCCCCGCGACCCAGCTGAAGCACAGGTCGGCGACGGACACGTCGAAGCCGAACGAGGCGTGCTGGAGCACCCGGTCGGCGGCCGTGATCCCGCTGCACCCGCGCACCGCCACGGCGAGGTTGGCGAGCGCGCGGTGCTCGACGGCGACGCCCTTCGGCGCGCCGGTGGAACCGGAGGTGTAGACGATGTAGGCGAGGTCACGCGGGTCCGCGTCGAAGGACATGGCTTCTCCGGAGCCGTCCTCGGCCCCGGCGTCCTCCAGACGGACGACGGGCACCCCCAGCCCGGCCGCCCGCTCGGCGGTGGCCGGCGCGGCGACGACGAGCCGGGTGCCGGAGTCCGCCACCAGGTACGCCAGCCGGGCCGCCGGATGCGCCGGATCCAGCGGCACGAAGGCCCCGCCCGCCAGCAGCACGCCCAGCACGGCGACGGCCATGTCGGCCGACCGGGGCAGCAGGAGCCCCACCGGGACGCCCGGCCCCACTCCGGCCGAGCGCAGCCGACGTGCCACGGCGCCGGCCCGGTCGATGAGTTGCTGGTACGTCAACTCGGTGTGGGCGTCGGCCAGGGCGAGCGCGTCGGGGCGCTCGGCGGCGCGGTCCAGGATCAGCTCGGGCACCAGCCGGCTCGTCGGCGCCGCCCCGGCGGTGAAGTCGTTGGCGGTCAGCAGGTCCCGCCGCTGGGCGGCCGACAGCGCCTCGGCCGCGGCGAGCGGGCCGTCCGGCGCGGCCAGCAGACCGTCCAGCAGGGTGTGGAAGTTCTCCGCCCAGCGGCGGATCGTCTCCGGGGCGTGCAGATCGGTGCGGTACACGAACTGCGGAACGATGTCCTCGCCCCACTTCTCCACGTACAGCAGCAGCTCGAACTGGGCCGTGTCCACCGGCAGTCGGACGCGGCCGACCTCGGCGCCCGGCAGGTCGAGCCGTGGCTCCGCGTCCGCGACATGGTCGAGCATGACCTGGACCACCGGAGTGCGGCCCGGCGCGCGCGGCGGGGCCACCGCCTCCACCACCGCGTCGAAGGGAGCCTCCTGGTGCGGCCGTCCGGCGACCAGCCGGGCGTGCACCCGGTCGACGACGTCGTGGAACGACGGCCCGCCGGACAGGTCCACCCGGACGGCCAGGGTGTTGGTCAGCATGCCGACCATGTCGTACAGCTCGGGCCGGTCGCGGGCGTACGACGGGATGCCGACCACCAGGTCGTCCTGGCCGGTCAGCCGGCCGAGGAACGCGGCGAACGCGGCCAGGAACACCGTGAACGGGGTGACGCCCCGAGCCCGGGCCAGCGCCGCCAGGCCCTCCCGGGCGGCGGGCGTGAGCACCGTGCGCTCCACGGCGCCGTCGAAGGACGCGACGGCGGGCCGGGGCCGGTCCACCGGCAGGGCGAGGGCCTCCGGGGCGCCGCGCAGCTCGCCGGCCCAGTGCGCGACGGAGTCCTGGTAGGCACCCGAGGCCAGCCGTTCGGTCTGCCACGCGGCGAAGTCGGCGTACTGGACGGGAAGGTCCGCGGGAGCGAAGGGCACGCCCCTGGTCCGTTCCCGGTAGGCGGCGGACAGTTCGCGCAGCAGGATCTCCAGCGACCATCCGTCGCACACCAGGTGGTGCACCGCCAGCAGCACCCGGTGCGTCCCGTCGTCCACGGCGTGGACCAGGCAGCGCACCAGGGGGCCCGCGGCCAGGTCGAAGGGCCGCAGCGCGGCTACGGCCAGGCGCGCGTTTGCCTGTGCCGCCGGTACGTCGTGCTCGACGCCGAAGTCGACCCGCACGTCGGCCGACACCACCTGCACCGGCTCGCCGTCCGCCGACGTGCGGAACACGGTGCGCAGCGACTCGTGGCGGTCGACGACCGTATCGAGGGCCTCGCGCAGCGCGTCCGCGTCGAAGGGGCCGCGCACCGCGAACGCGACGGGCACGTTGTACAGGGCCGTGCCGGGGTGCATCCGCTCCAGGACGAGCAGATGCCCCTGGGCGGGGGACACGGGGAACGCGTCGGTCGGCGGGGCTTCGTCAGTCACCGGTGCCGCCCCGGGCCGTGGCCGCGAGCAGCACGTCCAGCGCGTCGGCCCACAGGCCGGCCAGGCCCCGGATCTCGTCCGCCGGGAACTCGTCCTCGGCGAACGACCAGGTGGACACCAGCCGCGCCGTCCCGTCCGTCTCTTCCTCCGCCGCCACGTCGATCTCCAGGGCGTGGGCCAGGGGGAGCGCGGACTCCGACGAGCCGATGAGGTCCAACCCCGAGATGCGGCCCAGGTAGTTGAACCGGACGCTCGGGTCGGGAAGGCCGGCGAGCTCGGCGGCGGTGTCCGGGTTGAGGTGGCGCAGCAGGCCCCAGCCGATGCCGCCGGCCGGCACCCCGGACAGTTCCGCGTGGACCGCCAGGGCCGCCGCGAGGGCCGCCGCGTCGTCCGCCCAGAAGGCCTCGGTGCCGGACTCCAGCCGCACCGGGTACGGCGCGGTGAACCACCCGGTCGTCCGGGAGACGTCGGCGCCCGCCGTCCACGGCTGCCGTCCGTGCCCCTCCAGCTCGACGAGCAGGTCACCCGGCGCGCCGCGACGGCGGGTCACGGCGGCGGTCAGGGCGGCGAGCAGCACCGCGTCCGGGCCGCAGCCCAGCGCCGCCGGGACCTCGGTCAGCAGCGGTTCCGTACGGTCGACGGGAAGAGCCAGCGTGACGGTGGTGCGCCGCTTGCGCACGGCCTCCGTCCGCAGCGGCACCGTTCCGGTCAACGTCCGTTTCCAGTACGGCAGTTCCGCCTCGGCGCGCTCCGGCTGCCGGGCCTCGGTGTGCAGCAGCTCCGACCAGCGGCGGAAGGAGGTGCCGGGAGTGGTCGACGGCGGCTTCGTGCCGCCGAGCAGGGCGGTCAGCTCCTCCGCGAGCAGCCGGCAGGAGACGCCGTCCACCGCCAAGTGATGGAGGGTGAGCAGGAGTTGTCCGGCGCGGCCGGGTCCCGCGTCGTACCAGACGGCACTCAGCAGCTCCCCGGCGTACGGATCGAGCCGCACCCCGGGCGCAGCCGTGTGCGCGGCCGCCCTGAGGTCTTCGTCCGGCAGCCCGGCCGCGTCGACCCGGGTGACCGGCGCCTCGGCCGCCGCGGCGGGCGGCACGTCGAACTCCCAGTCCCCGTCCGCCAGTCGCACCAGCCGCATCCGCAGCACCGGGTGCCGCTCCGGCAGCGACCGCACCGCACCTGCGACCCGGGCGAGGTCCAGCCCCTCGGGCGTCGGCACCAGCAGGGACAGCGTGAAGCCCGGCACATCGGCGTCCTCCAGCTCGGCCAGCCAGCGCATGACGGGCGTGGGCAGGAAGCGCCCCAGCTCCTCGCCGACGTCGGCGGCCGCGGGCACCCGCGCCAGTGCGGAGAGGGCGGCCGGGGTCCGTGCCTCCCACACCTCGGCCGGGGTGAGCGAGAGCCCCGCCGTCGCACCGGCCCGCGAGACCAGCTGCAACGCCGCGATGCTGTCGCCGCCCAGGTCGAAGAAGCTGTCGTCCGGACCGACCGACTCCAGCCCCAGCACGCTCGCGAACAGCTCGCACAGTGCCTTCTCGTGCGGCGAACGAGGAGCCCGGGGCGCCGCGTTCGCGCCGGGCGCGAGAGACGCGGGCGCGGGCAGCGCCGCACGGTCCAGCTTGCCGTGCTCCGTGACGGGCAGCCGGTCCAGCGGGACGAGGACGGCGGGGACCATGTGCGCGGGGAGCCGGGCGGCGCAGTGGGCGGCCAGTTCGGCGGTGAGATCGGCGGCCGGTGCGTCGGGCGACCGCTCGGCCGGCGCCGTCCCGTCCGCCGTGTGCGGGACGACGTACCCGACCAGCCGTGGCGCGCCCGGGGTGTCCTCGCGCAGCAGGACCACCGCGCGGCTCACCGACTCGTGCTCGGCGAGCACGGCCTCGATCTCGCCGGGCTCGATCCGCAGGCCGTGCAGTTTGATCTGGTCGTCCGCCCGGCCGGCGAACTCCAGCTGCCCGTCGGCCCGCCACCGGCCCAGGTCGCCGGTGCGGTACAAGCGGGTGCCGGGCGGCCCGTACGGGTCGGCCGTGAACCGCGTCGCGGTCAGCCCCGCCCGCCCCAGGTAGCCGCGCGCGACGCCCGCACCGGCGACGTACACCTCACCGCGGACGCCCACCGGCACGGGCCGCAGCCACGGGTCGAGCACGTACACGCGCGTGCCGGTGACCGGCCGCCCCACGGGAGGGACGGAGCCGTCGCCGGGCAGCGGGTCGGACACGGTGGCGGCGACCGTCGTCTCGGTCGGACCGTACGCGTTGCACAGCCGTCGGCCCGGGGCCGCCCAGGAGGCCGCCGTCTCCGGCGGACAGGCCTCGCCGCCCACCGCGAGCGACCGCAGCCCGGGGACGCGCTCGGGCGGCACGCCCGCCAGCACGGACGGCGGCACGATGGCGGCGGTGACGCGCAGGTCGCGCAGCGCCTCACCGAGCGCCTCCGCCACGAGCGGGCCACCGCCCGGGACGACCAGAGTGCCGCCCGCGCCGAACGCCATGCACAGCTCGAACACGTAGATGTCGAAGGCGGGGGAGCCGAGTTGGGCCGTACGGCTGTCCTCGTCCAGAGCCATCCGGTCGGCCAGGGTGCCCGCGAGGTCGGCGATGCCCTCGTGGGTCACCACGACACCCTTGGGGCGGCCGGTGGAGCCGGACGTGTACGTCACATAGGCGGCGGCCGACGGCTCCGCCGGGCGGGCGGGCAGCGGTTCGCCGTCGTACGCCGTGTCGTCGAGCACCAGCACCGGCACGCCGGTTCGCGGCAGCGCGGACGCCGTGGCCGCGTCGGTGACGAGGAGCCGGGGCGCCGCGTCCTCAAGGACGTAGCAAAGCCGCTCCTTTGGATACCCGGCGTCGAGGGGCAGGAAGGCCGCCCCGGCCCGCTGCACCGCGAGCGCGGCCACGGCCATCGACACGGACCGGCCGAGCGCGAGCGCCACGACGGTCTCCGGTCCGGCGCCCGACTCCACCAGGCGCCGGGCCAGTCGGCCGACCCGGTCGTTCAACTCGCGGTAGGTGAGGGACAGCTCGGCCGACTCCACGGCGACCGCGTCGGGCCGCCGCTCGGCGTGCCGCTCCACGAGGGCGGGCAGGGTGAGCGCGCCAGGACCGTCCTCAGGCGTACGGGCGCGCGCGCCGTCGGAGGACAGGGATCCCGGTATCCGCTCCCGCGGCAGCAGTTGATGCCGGTTCACCGGTGCCTCCGGGTCCGTCACCAGGCGGCGCAGCAGCGCGGGGAAGCAGGCCGCCCAGTGGGCGGCGAGGTCCGCCGGGTACACGCTCGTCCGGACCTCGAAGGCACCGGTCATGCCCTCGTCGGACTCCTGCACCGACCCCACGAGATCGTGCTCGCCGCCCGTCTCCACCCGGCGCGGTTCGGTGAACTCGCGCAGCCGGGCCACGCTCTGCTGCTGCGGCAGGTGCATGAACACCCACTGGTACAGCGGCGAACGGCCCGCCGTGCGCTCCGGCGCGACCTCGGAGACGATGCGGCCCACCGGCACGTCGGCGTTGGCCAGGATCCGCGGGAAGTCGGCCGCGAACCGGTCGACGGTCTCCGCGAACGAGGTGCCGGGGGTGAACCGCCAGCGGGTGGGCACGGAGTTCATGACGTAACCGATGACCCGCTCCAGGCCGCGCGCGGCCCGGTTGGCGGTCGGGGTGCCGATGACGAGGTCGTCGGCGGTGGTGATCCGGTGCGCGAACACGGCGAAGGCCGCCATCAGCACGCCGTACACCGTGGTGCCCCGTGAGCGCGCCAGCGCCCGCACCGCGGCCTCCGTCTCCGCGTCGACGCGGAACGGAAGTTGGGCGATCTGGACGCCCTCGCCGCGCCCCGTGAACCCGGGCACCGTCAGCGGTCCGGGCGGCGCGGCGAGGTGGCGGCGCCAGAAGCCGAGCCGCTCCCCGAAGACCCCGGCCGCGTCCAGCTCCCGCTGCCAGGCGGCGAAGTCGGCGTACTGGATCTTCGGGCGGCCGGTGTCCGTCCGCGTCCCCTCGCGCAGCGCGCGGTAGGCGCCCGCGAACGCGGTGTGCAGGACGTCGAACGACCACCAGTCGGTGATGATGTGGTGCAGCGACAGCATCAGCGTGGACCGGCGCTCGTCCACGGTGACGAACCAGCCGCGCATCAACTGATCCGACCGCAGGTCGAACGGCCGCGTCGCGAACTCGCCGAGCAGATCCGGTAGTTCGCGGACCGTGGCGCGCAGGTCCACCCGCTCCAGCGTGAAGCGCCCGGTGGGCGGGAAGTCGACCCGCAGATCACCGGCCTCGCCCCGGATCCGGGTGCGCAGCACATCGTGCCGCTCCCGGACCAGGGTGAGCGCCTCCTCCAGGTCGGCGGGGTCCACGGGCTCGTCGAAGTCGTAGGCGCAGCAGATGTTGAGCGCCCCGGTGCCGGGATAGAGCGACTCGTACACCCACAGGTCCTCCTGCGCCGGGCTCAGCACCACCGGCGCGTCCGGGTCGCGCGGCGGCACCACGGCCGGTACGGAGTCGGCCCGGCCGCTCTCCACCAGGCGGCGCAGCAGCCGCACGCGCTGCTCGCCGCCCAGCGCGGCGAACCGGTCGGCCGGGGAAGGGGCGGGGCTCATGCGAGGTCCTTTCCGATGTCGGCGAGCCGGTGCAGGGAGTCGATGATCCGGTCCCGGTCGAGGCCGAAGTCGACGAAGCAGGCGACCTCGTCGCAGCCGAGTTCGCTCAGGTCGGCGAGCAGCTTGTGGCAGGTCCCGGGCGAGCCGAGCAGCCCGCCCCAGGCCAGATAGCGCTCGAAGGCGAACTGGGCGAGCCGGTCCACGGTCTGCGCGGTCAGCGCGGCGACGCCGTTGTCCTCGCCGCGGTTGGCGGCGGTCTGCCGTACGTACGAGGTGAGGTAGTCCTTGAGCGGGTCGGCGACCAGGGAGCGGACCTCGGCGTCGTCACGGCCGACGTAGGCGTGGGTCATGAGGGTGACGGTGGGCGCCGGTGACTCGCCGGTCTGCGTCGGGGCCGCCGCGAACGCCTCCCGGTAGGTGTGGACGCGCTCGGCGAGATCCTCCCGGCGCTGTCCGACGGTCGCCGCGAGCACGCCCGTGCGCAGCCGGCCCGCCGCCTCCCAGGTGGCCGGCGAGCCGGAACTCGTCATCCACAGGGGCAGCGCCGGCTGCACCGGGCGCGGTTGCGGGCGTACGGCGACCCGGCGGCCGGTGCCGTCGGTGAACTCCGCCTCCTCGCCGGCCCACAGCCGGCGCAGCAGCGGGATGTCGCGCAGGGCGCGCTCGCGCCGGTCGGCGTAGTGGCCGGGTGCGAGGACGAAGTCCGTGGAGTGCCAGCCGGTGGCCACCGACAGACCGGCCCGCCCGTGCGAGAGGTTGTCGACGACCGACCAGTCCTCGGCCACCCGCAACGGATGGTGCAACGGCAGTACGGCGCTGCCGGCCCGCAGCGCGATCCGCTCGGTCGCGACCGCGAGGGCCGCGCTGAGCACCGGCGGGCTCGGGAAGATCTGGCCGACCTGCTGGAAGTGCCGCTCCGGCGTCCACACGGCGTGGAAGCCGAGCCGGTCGGCGGCGCGGGCGATGGCCAGGATGTCCTCGTACCGCGCCGCGTGGTCCGCCCCGGAGGGATCCGTCCCGCCGGTCGGATAGGACCCGAAGAACATCACGCTCAGCTTCACGACGATTCCCCCGTTGTCTCCCGCGCCGTGTCGCGGGTCGTCCCCTGCCGCCCGGCCTGTGGCGTGCGGCGGGTCGAGCGGGGACGCGCCGGGATCGGCGCGTCCTTCGGGCCGCTGCCGATCGCGCGGGCGAGCGCGGCGGCGGTCGGCGCGGTGAAGAGCTGCGCCGCCGTCACCGCGAGCCCCGCCTCCCGGCCCAGCCGGGCGGCCGCGCGGATCGCCGTCAGCGAGTTGCCGCCCAGCGCGAAGAAGTCGGCGTGCGCGTCGACGTGGTCGAGCCCGAGCACCTCCGCCCAGACGGCGGCGATACGGCGGGACAGGTCGGTGCGCCCGGCCGGGCCGGCGGGGGACACCTCGCGCGGGGCCGGGACGGCGGCGGGCGTCGCCTCCGGACCGTGCGGCGGGGCGAGTCGGCCGACCGGTGTGTCCGGCGCGGCGCCCGCCATCCGCCGCAGCACGGTCACGAACGTGTCGGCCAGCCACCCGGCCGTCTCGGCCGTGAAGGCCCCGGTCCGGTACTCCAGCGCCACGGTCAGCCCCGTGGGCACGCGGCCGGGTCCGTGCTCGTCCGTCACCTCCAGCAGCAGGTCGAAGCGGGCCGGACCGGGCCGCAGCACCTCGACCCGGGCGTCCACGCCCGGCAGGTCCGGCTCCGGGCGGGCGTTGTTCTGCAGCACCAGGACCACGTCGGTGAAGGGGTTACGGCCCGGCAGCCGTACGGGATTCACCGCGTCCACGACCCGCTCGAAGGGCACGTCCTGGTGGTCGAACGCGGCGAGGTCGGTCTCCCGGACCCGGGCCAGCAGCTCCCCGAGGGAGGGGTCGCCGGTGAGATCCGTGCGCAGCACCAGGAAGTTGACGAAGAAGCCGACGAGGTCGGTCAGGTCCGCGTCGCCGGTCCGCCCGGCGACGGCCGTGCCGATCGGCAGGTCCTCGCCCGCACCGGCGCGCGCCAGCACCACACCCAGGGCGGTGTGCAGGACCATGAAGAGCGTGACGCCCTGCCGCTGCGCCAGCGCGGTGAGCCCGCGGTGCACGCCGGCGTCCAGGAGACGCTCGACGGTGGCGGCGGCTCCGCTGTCGGCGTCGGCCGGGGCGCCGATCGGCGTTCCGACCGGGGTGCCAGCCGTGTTCCGGCGGGGTAGGGACAGCCCGGCGGGCAGCCCCTCCAGCGTGGTCCGCCAGTGCTCCAGCCGCCCGGGATCCAGGCGTTCCCGCAGCGCGTGGTCCGCGTACTGCACGGGTGCCGGGGGCAGCGCCTTGCCCGCGTACGCCTGCGAGAGGTCTCGCAGCAGTGGCGCCAACGACCAGCCGTCGAGCGCGATGTGATGCGTCCTCAGCATCAGAACGTGCGCACCCGGACGGTCGGTGAGGGTGAACAGCACCGTCCCGAAGGGCGGTTCGGACGCGAGGTCGAACGGCCGGGACGCCGTCTCGGCGATCCGCGCCTCCAGCTCGTCCGCCCGGACCGGGACGCGCGTGAACGGCGGTGCCCCGACGGGCAGGACGCGCTGCACCGGCTCCCCGTCGACCTCGTCGAACACCGTGCGGAGCACCTCGTGCCGGGCGACCACCTCGCCCACCGCACGCTCCAGGGCCTCCGGGTCCAGGTCGCCGTCGAGCCGTACCAGAACCGGCAGGTGGTAGGCCGCGCCCGCGCCCAGGCGGTCCAGCGACCACAGGCGGCGCTGCGCGGAGGACACCGGCAAGGGGTGCGGGCGCGGTGCTGACCCGGCGGCCTCGACAGGGGTGAACTCGGGCAGCAGACGGGCGAGTTCGGCGACCGTCGGGGTCTCGAAGAGCTGCCGGATGCCCGGGGCCGCGCCGAGCCGGCCGTGCATCCGGCCGATGAGCCGCGCCGCGAGCAGAGAATTGCCGCCCAGGTCGAAGAAGTCGTGCTCGATGCCGACCGACTCCACGCCGAGCACCTCCGCGAACAGCGCGCACAGCTCCCGCTCGGTGTCGTCGCGCGGGGCGCGGGCCACGGACACGGCCGCCGGCCCGGGCCCGGCCGACGGCTCGGGCAGGGCGGCCCGGTCCAGCTTGCCGTTCGGGGTCAGGGGCAGCGCCGCCAGCGGCACGAAGAGCGAGGGCACCATGAAGTCCGGCAGCACCGAGGCGGCGTACTCCCGCAGCCGTACCTCCTCCCGGGCGACCACGTAGGCGACCAGGCGCTGCCCGTCGCCCCGCGGGTCAGGACCGGCGACCACCGCCACCTGCTCGACGCCCGGACACCGTGCCAGCACCGCCTGCACCTCGCCCGGCTCCACCCGGAACCCGCGGATCTTCACCTGCGTGTCCACCCGGCCGAGGAACTCCAGGGCGCCGTCGGCCCGGCGTCGGCCGCGGTCGCCGGTGCGGTACATCCGGCTGCCCGGCGGGCCGTACGGATTGGGTACGAACCGTTCGGCGGTCACCCCGGGCTGGCCCAGGTAGCCGAGCGCCAGCCCGGCCCCGGCGGCGTACAACTCGCCCGTCCCGCCCGGGGGAACGGGGCGCAGCCGCTCGTCGAGGACCAGCACCTCCTTGTCCTTCAGCGTCCAGCCGACGGGCACCGCCTCCTGGGCGGCGTCCACCAGGGACACGGGGTACGTGGTGAGGAACACCATGCCCTCGACGGGGCCGTAGCCGTTGCGCAGCCGCAGCGCCGGCCGGCGGCGCAGGGCCCGGCCGACGTGCACGGGGGAGAGCGCCTCGCCGCCGACGATGACCTGGCGCAGGCCGTCCAGGGCGGCCGGGTACTCGTCCACGACGACGTTGAAGAGGCTGCTGGAGAGGTAGGCGTGGGTGACGCCGTGCTCGCGGATCAGTCGCTGCATCACCAGGGGTTCGGGGCGGCCGGGCGGGTGCAGCACACAGGTGCCGCCGTTCAGGAGCGGCCCCCACAGCTCCAGGGCGAAGGCGTCCCAGGACACCGGGGCGCACTGCAACCAGACCTCCCCGGGACCGAAGCCCGCGAAGTCCTGCCCGACCAGGGTGTCGACGACCGCGCCGTGCGGGGCCGCGATGCCCTTGGGGCGGCCGGTGGAGCCGGAGGTGAACATCGCGCAGGCGATGCCGTCGGGATGGACACGCGGGCGCCGTGCGGCGGGGCTCGCCTCCGGGGCCTGTACGGGCACTTGGCGCACGCCGGGCGCGAAGGACGCCGTCGACCCGGAAGCCTCCGACCCGGATGCCTTCGACCCGGATCCCTCCGACCCGGACACGATCGTGCCGAGCCCGGCGTCCGCCGCCATGGCCCGCAGGCGTGCCTCGGGCAGTGCGGGGTCGAGGACCACATAGCCGCCGCCGGCCTTGAGCACCGCGAGCAGCGCCACCACCATCCGCGCGCCGCGCTCCAGACACACGCCCACCAGGTCGCCGCCGCGCACCCCGGCCGCCGTCAGCCGATCGGCGAGGGTCTCCGCCCGCCCGTTCAGCTCCTCGTACGTCAGCGGTCCCGAGCCGTCGACCACCGCGACGGCCCCCGGGCACCGCCCGGCCTGGTACGCGAACACCTCGTGCACACAGGCACCCCGCCACCCCGTGGTCACGTCGGCTACCGCCCCTGTATGCCCGCGGGCCACGGAGAGTGCCGCCGCTCGTCGTCGACCGGGACCAGGCAGGTGACGGAGTCGCCCTCGAACGGATTGCCGGCCATGTGAGCCTTCCTTGTCGTGTCAGTGCTGAGGTGCCTTTTCGTTCTTGACAGGTACGGCCATGTCGCCGGAGGCGTCGTCGGCGCCGGCCGCGTCCAGGGCACGCACGGGACGGCGGGCCAGGCCCCACAGCGCGACGACGACCCCGCACACGCCCGCCAGGAGCAGCAGGGCCGCCATGCCGCTGCCCCGGCCCTCCCCGACCACGGGGGCGAGCACTCCGGTGACGCCGCTGTGCGTCCGTGCCTGCGGTTCGAAGACGCGGTCGGCGAGCGGGCCGGAGATGCCCATCGCGACGGGCACCGAGAGGTCGGACAGGAACGCCTCGGCGCCGAACACCCGGCCCTGGAGCCGCTCTTCGACCTCGGCCTGGAGGATCGACTGGAAGGAGCTGTTGACCACGGGCATCAGCAGTGCCCCCAGCAGGATCGCCGTGCACCAGCCGAGGGCGCTGTGCGCGGCGGCCATGCCGATCTGGGCGCTCACGCACATGCCGACGATGCCCAGCATCATGCCGCGCGCCCGCCGCCGCGGTCCGCCCCACGCGGCCGTCATCAGCCCGCCGCCCAGGCCGCCCACTCCCATGCAGGTGGTGACCGCGGCGAGCGTCCCCGAACTCCCGCCGGAACGCGCGAGGACCATCGGCGGGATCACCGCGAACCCGGTCACCATCACGAGGTTGGCCGCGCTGGAGACCACGACGAGGGCACGCAGCCCCGGCCGGGTGAACAACACCCGCAATCCGTCGAGGGATTCGGCGAGGATGCCACGGCGGGGCGGTGCTTCGGATTCACCGGCGTCGGCGTGGGTGCTGGTGCTGGTGTCGGCGGAGGCCGCGGCGTCATCGGAGGCTGCGACGGCTCCCGTGTCCGCGGCGTCCCCGGTGTCCGTCGCCCCGAACCGCGTCACCCGTACCACCGTCAGCGCCACCACGAAGCTGGCCAGATCCAGCCAGATGATCGTGCCGATGCCGGACAGGGCGATGACCAGTCCGCCCAGGGCCGGGCCGCAGATTTCGGAGCCCGTACGGGCGGAGGAGATCAGGCCGTTGGCCCGCTGGTACTGGTCCTTGCGCACGAGCAGCGGCACAGCCGAGAGAAGGGCGGGGTTCTGGAAGGCCGCACAGGCGCCCAACAGGGCGACGGTGACATATATCTGCCAGGTGTGCAGAGTGGCGACGAGTTGTAACAGGCCCAGCACCGCGACCACCGTGAGGCCGCCGAGGTCCGCGAACTGGAGCGCGGTGCGCTTGCTGACCCGGTCGATGAGCGCGCCCGCGACGGGGGAGAGCAGGATCTCCGGCACCACCGCGCACAGGGACAGCAGCACCACCGGTGTGGCGCGTTCGCTGTTCGTCCAGGCCTGCACGATGAAGGCGAAACGGAGCGCCGAATTCCCTACAAGGGAAACGACGTGACCGCACCACAACCTGGTGAACGGACCCATGCCGGAGAACGCTCGGACGGCTTTCCTGTCGCTGGGCATGACGGTGGGTGTGGTCCCTTCCTCGGCGCTGCCGGGAGTGAATCATGGAACGTTCGACGGAAGGACGGAATCCGTAGTAATGCCTACGACGGCCATTTCGTAACGTGACGTAAAGGCGATTTTAGGCCTTCTTTGCGTGTCGGCCGTGGGCGGCAATCGGAGAAGCGGCTTCGCGCATGATTTCCGCCATCCATGCGCATAGATCACCGCAAGGCCGTCCCGTCGTAAGGGGCGGCTTCCGCGAGTGGAGTTTGCAAAGGGTCGCCGCATGAAAAACAACCGCGCGTGCGCGGACTGCCGTACGCCTCTCGCGACGGCCGGAACTCCGAATGGCCGGCCGGCGAAGTACTGCTCGAACGCGTGCCGGCAACGCGCGTACCGCAGGCGACGGTACGAGACCGCGCGCGAGCCGCGGTCGAGCCCCGGCCTGCTCGACGGCGAAGGCGCGGGACGCCGCGGCGCGGGCGTGTTCGTGGGGCGCCACGGCGAAATGGCCGAGCTCGACGTACTTCTCGCCAGGGAAAGAGTGGTGACCCTGATCGGCCGGGCGGGCGTGGGCAAGACGCGACTCGCCTTCGAGTACCTCGCCGCCGACGGCGCGCGTTTCACCGAAGTCCACCGCGTCGACACGGACGCGCCGCACGAGAACGCCATGACCGACGGCGAGCTCCTATTCTCAGCCATATCGAGAAAATCGGCCATATTGAGAAAGGAGGAAAAGGGGGATTCGGGAGGGGTCCTGGTGTTCCTGGACGGTTGTGAGCGCCACCCGGGCGCCCGCGCCCGGCTGGCCCGGCGGCTGCTCTCCCGGTACCCGGGAATCCGGTTGCTGCTCACCTCGCGGGAACCGCTCGGCGTACCGGGCGAAGTGCCGCTGCCACTCGGCCCGCTGGGGCTGCCGGACGGCGGCCGGGAGAGGAGCGCGGACGTCCTGCCCGACGCCGTCCGGCTCTTCGTGGAACGGGCCCGCGCGGCGGACGGTGGATTCCGGCTGGGCCGGGACAACCTCGACGACGTCGTCGACATCTGCGCGCGGGTGGAGGGCATCCCGCTCGCCGTCGAACTGGCCGCCGGATGGGTTCGCCTGCTGTCCGTGCGCGACATCCGGACGGCGCTGGAGGACCCGTCGAC
>NZ_JADDRL010000088.1 GCF_021538895.1 Streptomyces olivochromogenes
CCGCGAGCGCCAGCCACCATGACGTGTCCATACGCACGACGTTACCGGCGCGCGCCCCCCAATGCGCGCCCTCTCACAAGCCTGCTGAGCCCCGGGTCCAGCCGAACCGGTGACAGCGCAGGTGAGTTCGCCCACAACGGCCCCTGGCGGAGGAGCGACCGGCCCTTTTGCGCCTTACGCTCAACAAACCGCACGACTCCCGTCAGCCTCTCGTCTGACCTCTCCCCGTATCCGACCGGATCCGTCATCGTCCGGATCTCCCGATATCCCGTCCACGGAGGTTTCTGCTTCATGAAGCTCACCGTCGTCGGCTGCTCGGGGTCGTTTCCGTCCGCGGAATCGGCCTGTTCGAGCTACCTCGTTGAGGCCGACGGCTTCCGGCTGCTTCTCGACATGGGCAACGGCGCCCTCGGCGAGCTGCAGCGCCACTGCGGTCTCTACGACCTCGACGCGATCTTCCTCAGCCATCTGCACGCCGATCACTGCATCGACATGCTGGCCTACTTCGTGGCGCGCTACTACCGGCACGACGGCGGCCCGGCCGACCCGATCCCCGTGTACGGACCCGAGGGCACGGAACACCGCCTGACCACCGCCTACGCCGACACTCCCACCGCGTCGTCCATGAGCGAGGTCTTCGACTTCCACACGGTCAAGCCGTCCACGTTCGAGATCGGCCCGTTCACGGTGCACACCGAGAAGGTCCGGCACCCCGTCGAGGCGTACGCCATCCGGATCGAGCACGGCGGGAAGTCGCTGACGTACTCCGGCGATACCGGCGTCACCGAGGCGCTCGACGGGCTGGCCCGGGACACCGACCTGTTCCTGTGCGAGGCCGCGTTCACGCACGGCAAGGAGAACATCCCGGACCTGCACCTCAACGGCCGCGAGGCGGGCGAGACGGCGGCCCGGGCGGGCGCGGGCCGCCTGATCCTCACCCACATCCCGCCGTGGACCGACCCCGAGATCAACCTCGCCGACGCCCGCGAGGTCTTCGACGGCCCGGTGGACCTGGCCGCGCCGCGGGTGACGTACGAGGTCTGAACCCCCCATGCCACGACGGCCCCGGAACGTGAGTTCCGGGGCCGTCGCACTGTTCGCGGGACCGGGCTACTTGGCCTCGGCCTTCTGCAGTTCCGCCAGTTCCTCGTCGGACTCGCGGCCCGGCGTCGGCAGGTTGAACCTGATGATCGCGAAGCGGAAGACCGCGTAGTAGACCGCCGCGAAGCACAGGCCGACCACGGCCAGGCCCCATGGGTTGGTCGCGATGCCGAGGTTCAGTCCGAAGTCGACCGCGCCGGCCGAGAAGCCGAAGCCGTCCTTCATGCCGAGCGCCCAGGTCAGCGCCAGCGAGACGCCGGTGAGGACCGCGTGGATCGCGTACAGGACCGGGGCGATGAACATGAAGGTGAACTCGATCGGCTCGGTGACGCCGGTGACGAACGAGGTCAGCGCGATCGAGAGCATCATGCCGCCGACCACCTTGCGGCGCTCCGGGCGGGCGCAGTGGACCATGGCCAGGCAGGCCGCCGGGAGACCGAACATCATGATCGGGAAGAAGCCGGTCATGAACTGGCCCGCGGTCGGGTCGCCGGCCAGGAAGCGGGCGATGTCGCCGCTCTTGCCGTGGTAGTCGCCCGCCTGGAACCAGGGGAACGAGTTCAGCAGGTGGTGCATGCCGATCGGGATCAGCGCGCGGTTGGCGACACCGAAGATGCCGGCACCGACGGCGCCCGAACCGACGAGCTGCTCACCGAAGCTGTGCAGACCCGTGCCCAGGACCGGCCAGATGTAGCCGAAGACGATGCCGATGACCAGGCCCGCGAGGGCGGACAGGATCGGGACGAGACGGCGGCCGCCGAAGAAGCCCGCCCAGTCCGGCAGCTTGGTGCGGTAGAAGCGCTGGTAGAGCAGGGCGACGACGATGCCCATCACCACGCCGCCGAGGACCTTGGCGTCCACCGGGGCGTCCACCATGACGACCTTGCCGTCGACGGCCGTCGCCACCTTCGGCAGGTTCTTGTCGGTGAACGTGCCGAGGACGTTCTTGAAGACCAGATAGCCGACGACCGCGGCGAGCGCGGTCGAACCGTCCGACTTCTTGGCGAAGCCGATCGCGATGCCCACGGCGAACAGCAGCGCCATGTTGTCGAGGATCGCGTTGCCGCCGGCCGCCATGAAGCCCGCGATCTTCGTGAAGAAGGTCGGGAACGAGGGGCGTCCCAGCATGTCGGTGTTGCCGAGGCGCACCAGAAGGGCGGCGGCGGGCAGGACCGCCACCGGCAGCATCAGGCTGCGGCCGATGCGCTGCAGAACAGCCATCGCGCCGGAGCCCTTCTTCTTCTCGGCCGCGGGAGCGGCGCTGGCCGTGGTCACAACTTCCTCCTGGGGGTACCCCCGGGCCGAAGGCCGGGAGCGGGCATGGCGCCGCCCTGGAAGGCAAGGGACGGCGGCGTCTCTGGTCTACACCACTGAGTGGTGTAGACCTGTTGTAGCACGATGAAGGCGGCATAAGGAACCCGCGATTCCCGTAACGATTTGAGCTACGCCCCGGCCCTGCCGCAGGTCACGACGAAGGTCCCCGGACCGTCCGACCCGGGCCGGAAACCCGACCGCCACCGGGGCGCGCACCGCCTGGCCCCGGGGCCACCCCCCCCACGCCCCCGCTCACCTGTGCCGCGGCGGCGCCGTCGGCTGACTCGCCCTGTCGCGCCGGAGGGCCCGCGCGCCGCTCGGCTCCGGGGCCCGTTCGCGGATCATCCAGGGACGTGGGGCCTGGCCCGCCCTGCTCTGAGCTCCACGAGCAAGGGGCCGTCGCGTCGCCGCCCTCATCCGCCTTGCGGCTGGATGCTCCCCCGAGCTCTCGACTTCGCTCATGCAGAGGGGCACCCATGCTTCCGTTCACCTGCGTCGCCTCGGTGCCGCCAGCCGACTCGCCCTGATTCGTCGGACGGCCCGCGCGCCACTCGGCCCCGGGGCCCGTTCGCGGATCATCCAGGGAGGTGGGGCCTGGCCCGCCCATCCTCCGAGCTCCACGAGTAAGGGGCCGTCGCGTCGCCGCCCTCATCCGCCTTGCGGCTCAAGGAGGGGGCGCCCCATGCCCCGCTCACCTGCGCTGCGGCGGCGCCGTCGGCCGGCTCGCTCTGATGCGTCGGAGGGCCCGCGCGCCACTCGTGCTCGACTTCGCTCAAGCAACGGCCACCCCCATGCCCCGTGCGGCTGCGCCGCGTCGCTGCCGTCGGCCCAGTCGCCGCGAACCGCCGGACGGCCTCAGGCCTTCGTGGTGTCCTCGACCTCTTCCTCCGGTTCTCGGCCCGGGGTCTTCAGGTCGAACGTGGTGATGGCGAAGCGGAAGACCACGTAGTAGACGGCGGCGAAGCACAGGCCGATCGGGATGATCGCCCAGGGCTTGGTGGCCAGGTGCCAGTTGATGACGTAGTCGATGAGGCCCGCCGAGAAGCTGAAGCCGTCGTGCACGCCGAGCCCCCAGGTCACCGCCATCGAGACCCCGGTGAGCAGCGCGTGCACGGCGTAGAGCAGGGGGGCGACGAACAGGAAGGAGTATTCGAGGGGCTCGGTGATACCGGTGACGAACGAGGTCAGCGCCACCGAGAGCATCAGGCCGCCCACCTCCTTGCGGCGGTGCGGCTTGGCGCAGTGGGTGATGGCCAGCGCGGCGGCCGGCAGCGCGAACATCATGATCGGGAAGAAGCCCGAGGTGAACTGCCCCGCGTTCGGATCGCCCGCCAGGAACATGTTGATGTCGCCGTGCACCACCGTGCCGTCGGGCTTGGTGTAGCTGCCGAACTGGAACCAGATGGGCACGTTGAGGAACTGGTGGAGCCCGATCACCAGCAGCCCGCGGTTGGCGACACCGAAGACGCCCGCGCCCCACGCGCCGAGGCCGCTGAGCCAGTCGCTGAAGCTCTCCAGCGCGCTGCCGATCGGCGGCCAGACCCACAGGCACAGCACCGCGAAGACGACGGCGGCGAACGCCATGATGATCGGGACGAGCCGGCGGCCGTTGAAGAAGCCGAGCCAGTCCACGAGCCGGGTGCGGTGGAAGCGGACCCAGAAGAAGGCCGCCATCAGACCCAGCACGATGCCGCCGAAGACCCCCGGGTTCTGGTACGTGAAGGCGGTCACCGTCCCGTCCTTCACCAGACAGCCCGTCGCCACCGGCCTCGACCCCGCGGCACAGTCCTGCGGGAACTGGCGCAGCACGCCGTAGTAGACGAGGAAGCCCGCCACCGCCGCGAGCGCCGTCGAACCGTCCGCCTTCTTGGCCATGCCGATCGCCACGCCCACGCAGAACAGCAGCGGAAGACCGAGCGACCCGTCGAGCAGCGCACCGCCCGCGCCGCTCATCACCTTCGCGACCGGCGTCCAGCCGAGCCCGTCCGCGCCGAGCAGGCCCGGCTGGCTCAGGGCGATGAGCAGGCCCGCGGCCGGCAGCACCGCGATCGGCAACTGCAGACTGCGCCCCATCTTCTGCAGCCCCTGGAACAGCGCGTTCCACCGGGCGCGTCCGGGGCTGACCGTGCTCTCGGCGCTGCTCTCGGCGCTCATCGGCGTCCTCCGAACCGCTCTGCTGAGAGGCGGGTTTGGCGGCCGTCCACAGGGTGGTGTAGACCAGTCGGCGGACGGTTCCGCTGTCGTGAACGCCATCATTCGGGACGTACGACACGGCCGCTCGCGAAGATGGGCCAACTGTGGGTTACTGCGACAAAGCGGTTCGGATCAGGGAGAAGGAACATGGCCACCAAGGCTGAGAAGATCGTCGCCGGGCTCGGCGGCATCGACAACATCGAGGAGATCGAGGGCTGCATCACCCGCCTGCGTACCGAGGTCTCCGACCCCTCGCTGGTCGACGAGACCGCCCTGAAGGCCGCCGGCGCCCACGGCGTCGTGAAGATGGGCACCGCGATCCAGGTCGTCATCGGCACCGACGCAGACCCGATCGCCGCGGAGATCGAAGACATGATGTGAGCCTCGCGGTTCACCTGGACGGGGCTCTTCCCGACGCGGGAGGAGTCCCTTCCGTATGTGCGGCTAGGCTCGTCGCCATGTCTCGAATCGACGGCCGCACTCCCGAACAGCTCCGCCCCGTCACCATCGAACGTGGCTGGAGCAAGCACGCCGAGGGCTCCGTCCTCGTCTCCTTCGGCGACACCAAGGTCCTCTGCACGGCCTCCGTCACCGAAGGCGTCCCGCGCTGGCGCAAGGGCAGCGGCGAGGGCTGGGTCACCGCGGAGTACGCCATGCTGCCCCGCGCCACCAACACCCGCGGCGACCGCGAGTCCGTCAAGGGCAAGATCGGCGGCCGTACGCACGAGATCAGCAGGCTCATCGGCCGCTCCCTGCGCGCCGTCGTCGACTACAAGGCGCTCGGCGAGAACACCATCGTCCTGGACTGCGACGTCCTCCAGGCCGACGGCGGCACCCGCACCGCGGCCATCACCGGCGCCTACGTGGCCCTGGCCGACGCGATCACCTGGGCCCGGGGCAGGAAGCTGATCAAGCCCGGCCGCCAGCCCCTGACCGGCACGGTCAGCGCCGTCTCGGTCGGCATCGTCGGCGGCGTCCCCCTCCTCGACCTCTGCTACGAGGAGGACGTCAGGGCCGAGACCGACATGAACGTCGTCTGCACCGGCGACGGCCGCTTCGTCGAGGTCCAGGGCACCGCCGAGGCCGAGCCGTTCGCCCGCGACGAGCTCAACGCGCTGCTCGACCTCGCGGTGGGCGGCTGCGCCGACCTGGCCGCCATCCAGCGCCAGGCCCTGGAAGCGGCCACGGAAAAGTAAAGGGACCACCAAAACCCGAGGCCGTAAAGGGCAACCCCGCCGACCTCCCCGGCGTCCCTATGGGTACGGGCGCACGGCACACCACCGTGCGCTCGGCCAGCCGATCCAGGGGGAGGGACCACCACCATGGCCGCGAGCCGACGCCCACGTCGAGCCCGTCTCACCGCCATCGCCGCCGTCGCGGCGGCCGCCGCGCTCACCGCCGGCCTCACCACCGGCTGCGACGCCGTCAACAAGGCCCTGGACTGCGTCCAGACCGCCGACAACATCGCCGACAGCGTCACCGACCTCCAGCAGGCGGTGGAGAACGCGGCCAACGACCCGACCCAGACCGACGAGTCCCTGGCCTCGATCGAGCGCAACCTCGACAAGATCGGCGACAAGACGGACAACGCCGACGTCAACAAGGCCGTCGACGACCTCGGCAAGGCGGTCGACAACGTCCGTACGGCGATCAAGAACGGCGACGAGACCCCGGACATCAGCCCGGTGACGGACGCGGCCGGCGAACTGACCAAGGTCTGCACCCCGTAGACCCGGTGCGAGCCAGGGCCGACAGGCCCTGGGGGGATACTGACCCCCATGACCCGCCTGATCCTCGCCACCCGCAACGCCGGAAAGATCACCGAGCTCCGCTCGATCCTCGCCGACGCAGGTCTGCCGCACGACCTCGTCGGCGCGGACGCCTTCCCCGACGTCCCCGACGTCAAGGAAACCGGCGTGACCTTCGCCGAGAACGCGCTCCTGAAGGCCCACGCCCTGGCCCGCGCCACGGGCCTGCCGGCCGTCGCCGACGACTCGGGCCTGTGCGTCGACGTCCTCGGCGGAGCCCCCGGCATCTTCTCGGCCCGCTGGTCGGGCCGGCACGGCGACGACAAGGCCAACCTGGAGCTGCTCCTGGCCCAACTCGCCGACATCGCCGACGGACACCGCGCCGCGCACTTCGCCTGCGCCGCGGCGCTCGCCCTGCCGGACGGCACGGAGCGAGTGGTCGAGGGCCGGCTGCTCGGCACGCTGCGGCACCTCCCCGCCGGCACCAACGGCTTCGGCTACGACCCCATCCTCCAGCCGGAGGGCCGGACACGGACCTGCGCCGAGCTGAGCGCCGAGGAGAAGAACGCGATCAGCCATCGCGGGAAGGCGTTTCGGGCGTTGGTGCCGGTGGTGCGGGAGTTGTTGGGCTGAAGCGACAGGAAGGCCCCGCACCTCTGAATCTAAGGTGCGGGGCCGAATGCCCCTGTGGGCCCGGTGGGACTCGAACCCACGACATACCGGATCTAAACCGGCATCCTCTTGCCAGCTGGGATACGGGCCCGTGGCTGTGCCTACTCTACTGGGCGCTGCGGACCGCTCGCCGACCTCCTCTGCACCAGGTGGTCGTAATCGCGTGGCAGTTCGGGCAAAGCAGCCGCAGGTTCTCCCTCCGGTTGTCGTGCCAGTCCCCGTTGATGTGGTCGACCTCCAGCGTCATGGGCTTGTCGAGCCACACGGGGCCGACTCCGCATCTGGCGCACTGCTCGGGCACGCCGATCTCATGGAGCGCCCGGCGTAGACGTTTGGTCGCGATTCGGTGCTTGCCGTCATGCCGGACCAGAACGTCCTCCGGCTGTTTGGTGTTTGTTCCCGAATAGCGCGCGATGGTGGCCGTTGCAGGGCTTGCCCAGTGCAGCAAGAGCGCCTGCGATGGAGGTCGCGTCCTCGACTGCGCGCCGCAGTTCCTCAGCGGCTGGTTTGGGTGGAGGCTCGCCGGCTCGCCGCCGACGTGGAAAATGTACGCCAAAGAATGCGATGACCTCGTCGATGTCGGAGCACCGTTGGGCAGCTTCCGTCAACCGCTCTCGCGTGTACTGCACGCTGCTGCTCATGAACTGCCACCCCCGATGCGCCCTTTGCCGCGCCCTCGATAGCTGTCCGTTGTGGAGTGGCAGTTGGGGCAGAGCAGTCCAGATTCTCGATGCGGTTGTTTCGCCAGTCGCTGTCGATGTGGTCGACCTCCAGCGGCAGGGGTTCCCCGAGCCAGACTGCTTCGATTCCGCAGAGTGTGCATAGCTCTTCAACGCCGACCTCGCTCATTGCACGCTTCAGGCGGTGACTCGGAATCCGCGGAGCATGCGGTGGTACGTCCTTGACGAGGATCTCCCCGGGTGTCCGGCGCCGCCGGGTGTCCTTCATGCGCTCCGTTCGGGCGACCGGGTTGAGTGAGAGGTGTCGACCTCCAGTTTCCTCATCCGCTCCCGGATGTAGCTCCGCGTCGAACTTCCCGGATCCACCCCCAACGTCCCCAACGCCTCCGACAACGTCCGCGCCCCCCGAGCCGCCTCCTCCAGCCGCTCCTTGGTGTACGTACTGGCCCCCATGAACCCCCTCCGTTCCCGGCCGCATGTTCGCTACCTCGCACGGAGTAACGAATCGCTTATCGGACAGTCACGCCCGAAATGCAAAGCGGCCCGCACCGGGTCACCCCGGTGCGGGCCGCCGAGCGGCAGAAGCGTGCCGTCGGATGCCTCAGACGCCCAGATCCTTGATGATCTTCGCCACGTGGCCGGTGGCCTTGACGTTGTAGAGGGCGCGTTCGACCTTGCCCTCCTCGTCCACGACCACCGTGGAGCGGATGACGCCGACGACCGTCTTGCCGTACAGCTTCTTCTCGCCGAAGGCGCCGTACGCCTCCAGGACCTTCTTGTCGGGGTCGGCCACGAGCGTGACCTTCAGGGATTCCTTCTCGCGGAACTTGGCCAGCTTCTCCGGCTTGTCGGGGGAGATGCCGATCACGTCGTACCCCGCGCCGGCCAGCACGTCGAGGTTGTCGGTGAAGTCGCAGGCCTGCTTGGTGCAGCCGGGCGTCAGGGCCGCCGGGTAGAAGTAGACGATGACCTTGCGGCCCTTGTGGTCCGACAAGGACACCTCGTTGCCGTCGGCGTCGGGCAGGGTGAAGGCGGGGGCCACGTCCCCGGGCTGGAGTCGCTCGCTCATCGGTCCAGCGTAACGGTGGGGCCCCTTGGGGCGCGGCGACGCCCGAAGCTGACAGACTGTCCGGAACAGCATCGAAGACTTCGGAGGCCGAACGGTGGCGGAGACGTCGGACACCAGAACCCCGGCGCAGATCGAGGCGGACATCAAGCGCCGCCGCGAGGTGCTGGCCGAGACGCTGGACGAGATCGGGGTGCGGGTGCATCCGAAGACCATCGTCGGCGATGCCAAGGCGAAGGTCGTCGCCAACGTCGACCACACCCTCGGTCGTGCCTATGTGCAGGTCAACCGGGTGGTCAGCGATGTGAAGGCCCAGTTCGTGAACGCGGAGGGGGCGCCCCGCGTCGAGCGGATCGTGCCCGTCGCGCTCCTCGCCGTCGGCGTCGTGGGGCTGCTGGCCTTCGGCTCCCGGCGACGCAAGGGCTGACCCGGTCGCGTACGGACGCGTCAAAGGCAGGTAGGTTCGAAGGCGTGAGCGCCAACAGACATGACCACAGCACCCACCACGACAAGCTGCCCATCCGGATGCTGCACGACCGCGTGCTCGTCCGGCAGGACACCAGCGAGGGCGAGCGACGGTCGGGCGGCGGCATCCTGATCCCCGCCACGGCGGCGGTCGGACGACGGCTGGCCTGGGCCGAGGTCGTGGCGGTCGGGCAGAACGTACGGACGGTGGAGCCGGGCGACCGCGTCCTGTACGACCCGGAGGACCGGGCCGAGGTCGAGGTGCGGGGCGTGGCCTACGTGCTCATGCGTGAACGGGACCTGCACGCGGTGGCCGCGGACCGGTTCGAGGGCTCGGAGGACTCGACAGGTCTGTACCTCTGAAACAGCAGCGGAAAAGGGCTGGTGACCACGGTCACCAGCCCTTTTTGTCGTTCCTTTGCTAGATTCGACAGCAGCCAGCCCGACGAGACGCGCCGTACCGGGACGTACGCAAAGACGACGCACCACCCGTCAGTACGTTCCACGGAGGTGCTCCCCATGGCCTGGGTCCTGCTCGTCGGCGCCGGTCTTCTCGAAGTCGCCTGGTCCATCGGCATGAAGTACACCGACGGTTTCACCCGTCCCGTCCCCAGCCTGTTCACCGGCGCCGGCATCGTCGCCAGCATGCTGCTGCTGTCGTACGCGGCCCGGTCCCTGCCCATCGGTACCGCCTACGGCGTGTGGGTGGGCATCGGGGCCGCGGGGGCGGCGGTGCTCGGCATGGTGGTGCTGGGGGAGCCGGTGACCGCCGCCCGCGTGTTCTTCGTCGTTCTCCTGCTGGTCGCCGTGGTCGGGCTGAAGGCGACCTCCGGTCACTGACCGGGGGCGGTCACTCCCGCCGGCCGAAGAGCGGCTGGCCGCCCGGCCCCGCGGTCGTGGTGCCGTCGGTCGTGCCGTCCGTGGTGCCGCCGTTGGTGGTCGGGTCGCCGCCGGTGGTGGTCGGGCCGCCGTCGGTGGTCGTCGAGCCGTCCGTGGTGCCGCCGGTGGTCGTCGCGCCCCCGTCCGTCGTCGTCCCGCCGTCGGTCGTGGTGCCGCCGTCGGTGGTCGTCGAGCCGTCCGTGGTGCTCCCGGTCGTGCCGCCGCCGTTGTCCTGGCCGTCCGTCTGGCCCTGGGTCTGCCCCTGGGTGTCCTGACCGCCGTCCGTGGTGCCGCCGTTGTCCTGGTCGCCGGTGCCCGGCTCCGTCGAGGGCGCACCGGTGGGCTCCTGGGTCTCCTCGGCGCCCGGCTCCAGCTGGAGGTCGAAGTCGCTCACCGGCTCGCCCTTGAGCGCGGCCTGGGTGTACTGCGCCCAGATCTCGGTGGGCGCCCCGCCGCCGTTGATGCGCGGCAGGCCCAGCGCGTTGTACAGCGGCCGGTGGGCGGCCGTCACCGGGTCCTGGCCCATGACGGCGACGACCGTGGCGAGGTCGGGCGTGTAACCGGCGAACCAGGCCGCCGTGTCCTCCTCCGCGGTGCCGGTCTTGCCGGCCGCGGGCCGGCCGGCGGCCTGGGCGGCGGTCGCGGTGCCGGTCTCGACCACGCTCTGCAGGATCGACGTCGTGGTGTCGGCGGCCTCACGGCTGACGGCCTGCTTGACCGGCTGGTCGGGCAGCTTCACCTCCGACGTGCCGTCCTTGGTGATCTTCTCGATCATCGTGTACGTGCCGTGCTTGCCGTGGTTGGCGAGCGTGGCGTACGCCTCCGCCATGTCCAGGACGCTGGCGGTGGCCGTGCCCAGGGCGATGGACGGGTAGGGCTGCAGGTCCTTGGTGTCGGCGGGGACGCCGAGGTCGACCGCGGTCTGCTTGACCTTCGACGGGCCGACGTCCACGGCCATCTGCGCGTACACCGAGTTGACCGACAGATCGGTGGCCTTGCGCACGGTGATCTCGCCGTACGACCGGGAGTCCTCGTTCTCCGGCGAGTACGCGCCGCCGCTCCAGCCCTGCACGGTCCGCCGGTTGGTGCCGTCGTAGTACGTGTTCGGCGTGATGGTCCGGCCGTCCTGCGTCACGGAGCCGTTCTCCACGGCCGAGGTGAACACGAACGGCTTGAAGGTGGAGCCGACTTGGTAGTCGCCGCGGGTGGCGCCGTTGGTGTACTGCTTCACGTAGTCGACGCCGCCGTACATCGCGACGACCTTGCCGGTCTTCGGGTCGACGGAGGCACCGCCCGCGCGGACGTAGTTGTCCACCTTGCGGTTCTTCTTGTCGAGCTTGTCCATCAGCTTGTCGTTGACCGCCGCGACGAAGGCCTTCTGCTTGTCCTTGTGCAGCGTGGTGGTGATGCGGTAGCCGCCCGCCTCCAGCGCGTCCGCGTCGACGATCTTGTTGGTGATGAGGTAGTGCTTGACCGCCTCGACGATGTAGCCGCGCTGCCCGGACAGGCCCGTGGAGACGGTCTGTTCCTTCGGCATCGGGAACTTCATGCCGGCCCGCTCGGACTCGCTGAGCCAGCCCTTCTTGACCATGCCGTCCAGCACGTACCTCCAGCGGGCCACGGCCGCCGGCTTGTTCTCCGGGTGGGCGATCACGTCGTACTCGCTGGGCGCGTTGACCAGCGCGGCGAGGTAGGCGGCGCGGGCCGGGTCCAGGTCGGTGGCGTCCACGCCGTAGTAGGCCTGGGCGGCGGACTGGATGCCGTAGGCGTTGCGGCCGAAGTAGCTGGTGTTGAGGTAGCCCTCGAGGATCTCGTTCTTGCTCTTGTTGCGGTCCAGCTTGATCGAGATGAAGAACTCCTTGGCCTTACGGGTGACCGTCTGTTCCTGGGCCAGGTAGTAGTTCTTCACGTACTGCTGGGTGATCGTCGAACCGGACTGCTTGCCCTTGCCGGTCGCGGTGTTCCAGGCCGCGCGGATCATCGCCTTGGGGTCGATGGCCGACTCGGTGTAGAAGTCCCGGTCCTCGGCGGCCAGTACGGCGTGCTGGGCGGCCTTGGAGATCTGCGCGAGGCTGACGTTCTCCCGGTTGATCTCGCCGTCTCGGGCCAGTTGGGAGCCGTCCGCGTACAGGTACACGTTGCTCTGCTTCATGGCCATGGCGTTGGCCGGCGGGATCTTCACGAGCGAGTACCCGAGGACGAACAGCCCGATGATCAGCAGGACCCCGATGACGCAGGTACCGAGCACCATCCGCCAGGTCGGAACGAGCCGCCGCCAGCCGGTGCGCTTGGGACGCTTCGCCTTCTTGCCCTGAGCCGGGGGCGCGGTGCTCGCGGGGGCGGCCGCGGCGGGCGGGGCTGCCGGGCCGGCGGCGTTGGCCGCGACTGCGGCGCTCGCGGCTGCTGCCGCCGCGCCCGCCGCTCTCCGCGGGGACTGCGCCGGTCCGGCGGGCCGGCCGGGCTTCGGGCTCGGGGCGTTCTCCTTGATCCGGGTGAGCCTGGTGGTGTCGGCGCTGCCGGCACCCGGCGCGTTCCCCGCGGCCGCCGCGTTCCCCGCGCCCGCCGCGCCGGCGGGCTGGGTCGGCTTGGCGGTGGGCGCGTTGTCCTTGATGCGGGTGAGCTTGGTGGTGTCGGCCGCTCCGGCGGCGGGCGGCGTGTTCTCCGTGACCTTCGCGAGCTTCGTGGTGTCGGTGGCCCCGCTGTTCCCTGCGGTCCCGGTGGTTCCGGCGTTGCCCCCGGCGCTCTCCTTGAGCCTGTTGAGCCTGGTGGTGTCGGCGGTCCACGCGGGCCCCGTCGCCTCCGGCTTCTTGGCGGGCTCCGCGGACTTGCCGGCCGACGCGGGCTTGGACGGTTCCGCCGGCTCGGGCGGCTCCGCGCGCTCGGCGCGTTTCGCAGGCTCGGCGGGCTCGTTCGGCTCGGCTTTCCGCGCGTTCGGGACGGCCTTGGCGTTCTCGGCCGCCTTGCCGCCCTGTCCGGCGGGCTCTCCAGCCGCCGGCGGCTCTGTCGTCGCACCGCCCTCGTTCTTCTGCTGTGGCAGCGGCTGCGGCTCGTCGCTCATGTCGTGCACGGACTCCTGTTTCGCCTCGTACGTTCCCGTACGGCCTCGTACGCCATCTGGGCCCCGTGATGAAGACTCTCGCACCAAGCGTTCCGTTCCAGGATTCCGGGGCGTGTCCGGTACCGAAAATGCGTGGCAGACCCCGTCGGGCGCGGGCTAGGCTCCTGCGCTTCGGTGTCGGTGGGTCCGGGAGGTTGACTGGCGTGGGCGCGGGACGGTTGTACGCGGCCGTCGCCTCGGGGGCGTTCCGACGGTACGCGACCTATCGGGCGGCCACGGCGGCAGGGGTGTTCACCAATACGGTCTTCGGCCTGATCCTGGTCTACACGTATCTGGCCCTGTGGGACGAGAAACCGCACCTGGGCGGCTACGACCAGGCACAGGCCGTCACCTACGTCTGGCTCGGGCAGGCGCTGTTGTCGACGCTCGCGATCGGGGGCGGCGGCGTCGAGGACGAGTTGATGGAACGCATTCGTACGGGTGACATCGCGATCGACCTCTACCGGCCCGCCGATCTTCAACTGTGGTGGCTCTCCGCCGATTTGGGCCGGGCCCTGTTCCAGCTGATGGGCCGGGGCGTGCTCCCGTTCGTCTTCGGCGCGGTGTTCTTCCCGGTGGCGCTGCCCTCGGACGCGGGGACCTGGGCCGCCTTCCTCGTCGCCGTCCTGCTGGCGATGCTGGTCGGCTTCGGGATCCGCTTCCTGGTGGCGCTGAGCGCGTTCTGGCTGCTGGACGGCACCGGGGTGGCCCAGACGGCGTGGATCACGGGGTTCTTCTGCTCCGGGATGGTGCTCCCGCTGAACGTGTTCCCGGGCGCGATCGGCGAGACCGTACGCGCCCTGCCCTGGTCCTCGCTGCTCCAGGCCCCCGCGGACGTGCTGCTGGGGCGCGCCGAGCCGTGGGGGGTCTTCGCCTTCCAGGGCGCATGGGCGCTCGCGCTGCTGGCGCTCGGGCGGCTGGTGCAGTCCGTGGCGACCCGACGGGTGGTGGTGCAGGGTGGCTGAGCCGGGCCGGGTCGCGGAGGGGCTGCGCGCCTACCGGATGATCGCGGTGATGTGGATCCGCTCCACGATGGCGTACCGGGCCTCCTTCGTGATGACGACGGTCGCCAACTTCGCCGCGACCGCCCTCGACTTCGTGGCGATCCTGCTGATGTTCTCCCGCGTGGACGCGCTCGGCGGCTACACCCTGCCCGAGGTCGCCTTCCTGTACGGGCTGTCCGGCACGGCCTTCGGCCTGGCCGACCTGACGATCGGCTCGATGGAACGGCTGGGGCGCCGGGTGCGCGACGGCACCCTCGACACCCTCCTGGTCCGCCCGGCGCCGGTACTGGCCCAGCTGGCCGCCGACCGGTTCGCGCTGCGCCGCCTGGGCCGGGTGACGCAGGGCGCCCTGGTGCTCGGGTACGCGCTGACGTCCCTGGACATCGCGTGGACCCCGCTGAAGCTGCTGCTGATGCCGGTGATGGTGGTCAGCGGCGCCGCGATCTTCAGCGCGGTGTTCGTGGCCGGGGCGGCCTTCCAGTTCGTGGCGCAGGACGCCTCCGAGGTGCAGAACGCGTTCACGTACGGCGGCACGACGCTGCTGCAGTATCCGCCCACGGTGTTCGCGAAGGAGCTGGTGCGCGGGGTGACCTTCGTGCTGCCGCTGGCCTTCGTCAACTGGCTGCCCGCGACCTATGTGCTGGGGCGGCCCTACCCGCTGGACCTGCCGGTGTGGACGGCGTTCGCGCCGCCGCTGGTGGCCGTGGGGTGCTGCGCGCTGGCCGGGGCGGCGTGGCGGACGGGACTTCGCTCGTATCGGAGCACGGGGAGCTGAGGGGTTCATGGACGGCGACTTCATCGAACTCGACCGGGTCGAGAAGGTCTTCGAGGTGCGGCGCAAGACCGGGTTCCTCAAGCGGGAGCGGCGGCAGGTGCGGGCGGTCGACTCGATCTCCTTCACCGTGCCGCGCGGCGAGATGGTCGGCTACATCGGCCCCAACGGCGCCGGGAAGTCGACGACGATCAAGATGCTGACCGGGATCCTGACCCCGAGCGGCGGCCGGCTGCGGGTCGCCGGGATCGACCCCTCCCGCGAGCGCAGCCGTCTGGCGCACCGCATCGGGGTGGTGTTCGGGCAGCGCACCACGCTGTGGTGGGACCTGCCGCTGATCGACTCGTACCGGCTGGTGCACCGCATGTACCGGATCCCCGACGGGCGTTACCGCGAGAACCTCGACCGCTGCGTCGAACTCCTCGACCTCGCCGACCTGTTGGACGTGCCCGTACGGCAGCTCTCGCTCGGCCAGCGGATGCGCGGCGACATCGCGGCGGCGCTGCTGCACGACCCCGAGGTGCTGTACCTGGACGAGCCGACGATCGGCCTCGACGTCATCTCCAAGGCCAAGGTGCGCGGCTTCCTGCGGGACCTGAACGCCGAGCGCGGCACGACGGTCCTGCTGACCACGCACGACCTCCAGGACATCGAGCAGTTGTGCTCCCGGGTGATGGTCATCGACCACGGGCGGCTGATGTACGACGGCCCGCTCGCCGGCCTGCACGAGGTGGGCGAGAGCGAACGGACGCTGGTGGTGGACCTGGAGCGCGAGCTGCCGCCGATCGAGGTGCCCGAGGCCCGGGTGGTGAAGGTGGAGGGGCCGCGGCAGTGGCTGGCCTTCCCGGCCTCGGGTTCGGCGGCACCGCTGGTGGCGCGGATCGCGGCCGAGTATCCGCTGGTGGACCTGTCGGTGCGGGAGCCGGACATCGAGGCGGTGATCGCGCAGATGTACGCGGACCGGGCCACCGCATAGTCTCCGGCGCGACGACCTCGTAGGCTGCTCCGTATGACCGACGATGCACCGGAGTTGCGTGCCTCCGACGCCGATCGTGAACGAGTCGCCGAGGTCCTGCGGGACGCCGTCGCCGAAGGGCGGCTCGACATGGAGGAGTTCGAGGAGCGGCTGGAAGCGACGTACAAGGCGCGGACGTACGGGGAGCTGACACCGATCACCCGGGATCTGCCGGGGGTCGGCGTGACGGCTCCTCCCGTCGTGTCGCTGAGCAAGGAACCGTCGCGGAGCGGGAGTTGGGCGGGCCGGGTGGTCGGCGGCGAGGGCTCGTCCTCGTGGGCCGTCGCCATCCTGTCCGGCTTCCAGCGCAAGGGACGCTGGACCATGCCGAAGCGGTTCTCCTGCTTCGCCTTCTGGGGCGGCGGGGAGATCGACCTGCGGGAGGCGGACTTCGCGGACCACGAGGTCGAGATCAACTGCGTCGCGATCATGGGCGGGATGCAGATCATCGTGCCGCCCGGGGTCGAGGTCGTGGTGCGCGGCCTCGGGATCATGGGCGGCTTCGACCAGCGCGAGGACGGGGTGCGGGGAGAGCCGGGCGCCCCGCGCGTGATCGTCTCCGGGTTCGCCTTCTGGGGCGGCGTCGGCGTGGAGCGCAAGGTCACGCGGGCGGAGCGGCAGCGGCCCAAGGAGGAGCGGCGCCAGGAGAAGCTGGACCGCAAGGCCACCATGAAGGAACTGCAGGAGTCCTTTAGGGACGACGTGCACGAGGCCCACCGCAAGATGCTCGACTCCCACCTCGACATGCGGCGCCGACGCCACGAGGAGCGGTGGGAGCGCCACGAGGAGCGGCGCGAACGCCATGAGGAGCGGCGCGAGCGGCGCAGGCGCGACCGGTACGGAGACCACTGAGCGGAACCACCGGGCGCGGACCGCTGAGCGGGCCGCCGGGCGGTCACAGCTCCGTCAGCCCCGCCCCCTTCAGCTCCCGCAGGTCGAAGGCCTCCGCCATGGTGCGGTATCCCCGGTCGCTGGGGTGGAGATGGTCGCCCGAGTCGTAGTCGGACCGCAGCCTGCGCGGGTTGTACGGGTCCCGCAGCGCCTTGTCGAAGTCGACCACGGCGTCGTACACCCGCCCCGCCCGGATCTGGGCGTTGACCTGCTCGCGCACCGCCTCCTGGGCGGGCGTCCAGCCGGGGTGGCCCTGGAAGGGCATCAGGGTGGCGCCGACGACCTTGAGGCCGCGGGCGTGGGCCTGGCGGACGAGGGTGCGCAGTCCCTCGACTATCCGGTTCGGGTCGGGCAGTCGCGGGTTGCGCAGGATGTCGTTGACGCCGAGGTCGATGACGACGACCTTGACGTTCGTACGGGACAGTGCGTCGCGGCGGAAGCGGCCGAGGCCGCTCTGGTTCTCGGCGGGCCGGCCCAGGCCGTCGGCCAGCACCTGGTTGCCGCTGATGCCCTGGTTGACGACGCTGTAGCGGGGCAGGTCCCGGCCGCCGATGAGCGCCGTGCGCAGCCGCTCGGAAAGGACGTCGGTCCAGCGGTGGTTGGCGCCCACGGTGGAGGTGATCCCGTCGGTGAGCGAGTCGCCGAGCACGACGACCGTGCCGTGGGACTCGTTGCTCAGCACGTCCAGGGCCGTCAGATAGCGCCAGTACGGGGTCTGTTCGGTGTACGAGGTGGCCGTGGCGTCCTCGGTGTGGTCGCCCTGCGCGACGTACGACACCTGCCGCGCGTGCGGGTGGTAGGTGACCGGACCCGACGGGGTGGGGGAGTAGGTGGTGACCAGGACGTCGGCGCCGCGCGGGACGTCGACGCGGACGGCGTCGCTCAGCACCTGTCCGCCGGGAGGCACGACGACGGCGGCCCGGCCGCCGAAGGCGAGCCGGCGCATCGTCTCCACCGCGGCCGCCGCGGTGTTCTCGCCGGCCGCGACCGCGATCGAGGCGTGCGTGATGGTCAGCGGCGACTGGCCGTAGAGGTTGGACAGCGTGATGCGGGCACTCGTACCCCCGGCGTCCGCGTGCACGACGTTGCGCACCGAGCGGCCCGCCAGGCCGGCCGTCTCCGTGCCCGGCTCGCCGCCCACCGGGGAGGCCGACCAGGAGCCGACCCAGGTACCGGCGGACGCGGGGGCGGCCGCGGACTCGCGGTGCGGGCGGCTGTCGGCGAGGGCGTCGCGGGGAGTGGTGTCGCCGGAGGTGACCGCGGCGTAGAAGGCGGCGGACAGGCCCAGGATCAGCGCCACGAGACCGCTGATGACGGCGCGGTGCCATACGGGGGACGGCCCCGCACCTTCGGCGTGACGCCTGGTCATCGGTTTTCTGTTCTCCTCGGGCGGTAGGAGCCCGAGGCTCCGATCTGACGAGTCCATGATGCTTCATGCACTCGGGAGAGCTGACAGGGCCCTGCCCAAAACCCCCTTTCTGACAGACGCCGGGAACTCCTGTTCCGTTCCGGGAGTCGGTCAGGAAGGGACAATGTGTGCGGGATCACCGAACGGGTGGAGCAAATGGAACGTACGGAGACGGCGACACGGGGCACCGCCCCGACCTATCGCGCCATGACCGCCTTCACCGCCGCGGACATGGAGCGACAGCGCGGGGTACGACGCATGAAGCTCACGGCGACCGGGATGCTGCTGTTCGTGGCCGTGGTCTACGTCCTCGCCAAGTGGGCGTCGAACGCGGGCGCGGGCAACTGGGCGATGTACGTCGCCGCGGCCGCCGAGGCCGGCATGGTCGGCGCGCTCGCCGACTGGTTCGCGGTCACGGCCCTCTTCCGCCACCCGCTCGGCCTGCCCATCCCGCACACCGCGATCATCCCCACCAAGAAGGACCAGCTCGGCGTCTCCCTGGGCGAGTTCGTCGGCGAGAACTTCCTCTCCCAGGACGTCGTACGACAGCGGCTGCGCACCGTCGGCATCGGCAGCCGCCTCGGCGCCTGGCTGGCCGAACCCGAACACGCGGACCGGGTGACCGCGGAACTGGCCACGGCCCTGCGCGGCGCGCTCACCGTCCTGCGCGACTCGGACGTGCAGGCGGTGGTCGGCGAGGCCATCACCCGCCGCGCCGACGCCCGGGAGATCGCGCCCGGCATGGGCAAGCTGCTGGAGAAGATCGTCGCGGACGGCGGCCACAGACGGTTCGTCGACCTGATCGTCTCCCGGGCGCACGACTGGCTGGTGCTGCACGACGAGCAGGTCATGGACGCCATCCAGGGCGGCGCCCCCGGCTGGACCCCGCGCTTCGTCGACAAGAAGGTCGGCGAGCGCGTCTACAAGGAGCTGCTGCGCTTCTGCGCCGAGATGCGCGACATGCCCTCCCACCCCGCCCGCGGCGCCCTCGACCGCTTCCTCACCGACTTCGCCGCCGACCTCCAGTCCGACACCGAGACCCGGGCGCGCGTCGAGCGGCTCAAGGGCGAGGTGCTGGCCCGCGGCGAGGTCCAGGATCTGATCGCCTCCGCCTGGACCGCCGTACGCTCCATGATCGTCTCCGCGGCCGAGGACGAGCGCAGCGAGCTGCGCCTGCGCGTGCGGGCCTCGCTGCTCTCGCTGGGCACGCGGATGGCGAGCGAACCCAAGGTCCAGGACAAGGTCGACAGCTGGGTCGAGGGCGCCGCGGTGCACGTCGTCACCACCTACCGCAAGGAGATCACCTCCCTGATCACCGACACGGTGGCCGGCTGGGACGCCGAGCACACCACCCGCAAGATCGAGGCGCACATCGGCCGCGACCTGCAGTTCATCCGGATCAACGGCACGGTGGTGGGTTCGCTGGCCGGCCTGCTGATCTTCACGGTGTCGCGGCTGCTGGGGGCGTGACGCCCCGGCTCACGCGCCGGTGGTCGACCCCGGCCGCACGATCATCAGGACCGTCACGGTGGCCCACAGCAGATTGAACAGCCCGGTGAACATGGCGAGCCGTACGGTCGCCTCCCGGGTACCGCCACCGTCCCGCGTACCGCCACTCTCCACCAGCGCACTCTGTCGCGGCAGCACCAGCGCGACCAGGACCAGCGCGGCGACCGCCGTCAGCGCGATCGACACCACCAGCCAGGTGTCGCCGAGCACCCCCATGTCGCTCGCCGTGGCGAACCCGAAGACCGGAACGACGACGCCGACGAGGGCGTACACCCGGCAGATCCGATGCAGCAGCGCCACGGTCTCCACCGCCCGCGCGTCATCGGGCGAGGCCAGCGCCCGGCGGACGGCGGGCGGAAACATGCTGGCGGCGACGGTCACGGGCCCGACGGCGACGATGGCCGCCAGGACATGGACGGCGAGCAGGAACTTGGTCACGCGCCGACGCTAGGCGGGCACTGGACCTTGCAGAAGTGGCACTACTGCCATGAGCCGACGGATTCTCGCCAGGAACGGGGACCCTGGCGCTGCTGTGTGGAGGTGCTGGGGGTACCGATTGGCTGCATCCCGTCGTACGGCTACCTTCTTGCCATGCACACCGTGGCCGTACTGGCGCTGGACCAGGTGATCCCCTTCGACCTCACCGCCGCGATCGACGCGTTCGGCTGGGTCCGGCTGCCGGACGGCCGCCCGGCCTACCGGGTGCGGGTCTGCTCGCCCGCGCGGGAGGTGAGCGCGGCGGCCGGGGCGTTCACCGTTCGGGCGCCGTACGGCCTTGAGGCGCTGGCCGAGGCCGACACGATCATCCTGCCCGGCGTCGCGGACCCCGAGGTGCCGCTGCAGCCGGAGGTGAGGGAGGCGCTGCGCGCGGCGGCGGCGAACGGCACGCGCATCGCGTCGATCTGCGTCGGGGCGTTCGTCTTCGCGGCGACCGGCCTGCTCGACGGCCTGCGCGCGACGACGCACTGGGTGGCGGCCCCGCAGCTGGCCGCGACGCACCCGGAGGTGACCGTCGACCCGAACGTCCTGTACGTCGACAACGGCCAGTTCCTCACCTCGGCGGGCGCGGCCGCCGCGATGGACATGTGCCTGCACATGATCCGCCGCGACCACGGCTCCGCCGTCGCCGCGCACACGGCCCGGCTGTGCGTCATGCCCCTCGAACGGGAGGGCGGGCAGGCCCAGTTCATCGTCCACGACCAGCCGCCGGTCCCGGCCGGCGCCACCCTGGAGCCGCTCCTGGACTGGCTGGAGGACAACTGCGACCAGGATTTCACCCTGGACGAGATCGCCGCGAAGGCGGGCATGAGCACCCGTACCCTCAACCGCCGCTTCCGCGAACAGACCGGCACGACACCGCTGCAGTGGCTGCACCGGGCGCGGGTGCGGCGTGCGCAGTACCTGCTGGAGAACACCGAGCACCCCGTCGAACGCATCGCCGTACAGGCGGGCTTCGGCTCCCCGACGGCGTTCCGTGAACGCTTCCGCCGGGTGGTGGGGACGAGCCCGCAGGCGTACCGGAGGGCGTTCAGCCGGACGGAGGGGGACCCGCTGCCGACCGCCTGAGACGACGTCCTGAGACGCCCCGCCGTCAGGCTCGGCGGTCGGCGACGGCCCAGGACGCCAGCGCCACGGCGCCCGCGACCCCGAAGACGGACGGCCAGGCGCCGACCTTCTTCGCCAGCGGGTGGGACCCGGCGAAGGCGGCGACGTACGCGGCGGTCAGCGCCCCCGCGGCCACCCCGCCGGCCTGCTCGCGCCACTGCCGCGCGGCGACCGCGCCCGCGCCGGCCAGGACGACCCCGCCGAGCTGCCGCTTCTTGGTCCAGCGGGCGACACCGTACCCACCGACGAGCCCGCTCGCGGCGACCACCGCGCTGGGAACCTTGGCCATGCCTGCCTCCCTTTGTCTGCTCTTGTCTCTCCCGGAGGCTAACGCCCCGGATGATCGGGGAACCGAACTTGAGTCGAGGCCTGTCAAGTCAGCCGCCGGCGGTGAGCGTGGGCGCGAAGCCGTCAGCCACTGAATCCCGGCGTGCATGCAGCCGGAGAGCACCTCACAGCCAACGCACACCACAGCCCCGCGCCACCGACCTCGCCGAATGGCAGCGGACCACTTCCTACGCGACAGGACACGTCAGTCCAGCCTTCACGCAGTTCGGAGAACATGACACGACCGCCACTGACAGATACGACGGCCGTTCAAGGTAGAAGCCAAGCGACACGTCAGCTCCTGAACCCAGCCTCTCGGCAGTGGAGTCGACGAGGAACGCCAGATCGGTGGCGTCACGACCCCGACCGGAGGCGAACCGAGGCGCATACTCGCTCACGCGCGCCCCGAGCCAGAGGGCTGCCTCCTTGGCCTCATCCCAGGTGCCGCGAACCAGCGACCGCGGCTTGACGAGCCAGTACGCCGTTTCGAGCGGCGGAAGATCCACGACCGGGAACTCCGCGGCGACCTCGCGGTAGCGCTGGAGCAGCTCGGGCCTGCTTCCGGCTGGGGGCGGCTCCGGATGAGGAGGTCGCCGTAGGGCGTCGTCGTCGAAACGTGCTTTCGGCCCGACCCATAGATAGCCGTGGTGGTGCACCGGTCGTTCCTCGTTGGGTGTCTTGGGTGTCGAACACCGAAGGGCAACCGGTCCCGGCTCCGAGCAGGAGTCGGGACCGGCCGGGAGGAGCACTCAGACCGAAAGCCCGAACCTCACCGGGTCGATGCCGGCCGCGTCGAGTTCTTCCGTGGTGAACCGCAACGGCTCCGCCTCCGGCCGCTTGCTGTCACCCAGGGCCCAGGCGTCGTCGCCGATCCGCGCCAGGGTCACGCATCCCTCGGTGCAGGGTCCTCCGCACGCCTTCACGAAAGAGGCCCCGCTGATGTCGAGTCCGTACAGCTTGGTTCCGTCCAGCATCACTGCACCTTTCTGCTCAGCTGATCGCGGCCATGTCTGACCGCCGCCGCCCCATGGAGGGCGGGAGTTTGTGAATGACCTCAGCCGTTTGGACGACGTGCCCAGCCGATACAGCGCGTCTGCTGCGGGCCTCCGGTCGGCGAAAGGGACCCGTGTGGAATCCCTTCACTCCCGACACGGAGGGCCGACCGTCTCGGTCAGCCGCTCCCGACCGGCCCGGACCAGGGAGATGATCGCCCGAGGTGGACACAAGTCGCCTTCATACCTCGGGGGGATCAACCAGTAGGTGCCCGGAGGTTGTTGACGGTCGAGCCGTGGCACGCCCAAGTAGGTTCCATGACCAAGACAGGTCGCGACGTCCTCGTAGGCCCAGACGAGTCCGGCATGCGGCTGAACGAGGGCGTAGTAGGTCCCACCCACGACCCGACGGTCGTAGAGGATGGATCCGCCCAACAACTCTCCGAGGGACACGGCGACATCGCCGCGATCCTCCGATCCAACAGCGGCGTGCACCACGTCGGACGCCATTCGCACCGCAGCGAATCTGCTTCCCAGCGGCAGCAGCGCAACTCCCTGCGCCCACCACTCGGCCCGTACCTGCCCGGGGATCGGATGGGAACCGGCCAGCCACTCGGCGATCGCCGTGTCCAAAGCCATTTGTGTGTCCACAGCCTGCCCCTGTCGTCGCGTTCCAGCGCTACGACAACCAGGGTCCAAGAACCACGTGTCCCAATCGAGGGCTTTGAAGGGCCTTCGACAGGACGCCTGAAGGGCTTTGATGCGACCTTTTGGATGACGTCGGGCCATCCAAAGGACTTACTGTGGAACGGTTGAACCGAGCCGCTTCTGGAGGTGCCGGTCGTGCCCCGTCCCGTAGGCAACATCCGACTGAAGGCCGCCCGTCTGGCCGCGGGCTTCAACTCGCAACAGGGTCTGGCCGACGCCCTGACACGGAGCGCCAAGCAGATGGGCATCCGCGGCCTGTCCATCGGCGTACGGCAGGTGCGCCGCTGGGAGTCGGACAATCCCCCTTGGCCGCAACCGGATTGTCAACGAGTTCTCGTGCACCTACTGGGCCAGAGCATGGAATCGCTCGGATTCACGCCTCCGTGGGGTTCCAATGGTCCCCTGCCCGGCGAGACTCGGCGCCGCGTAGGCGCAGGCGGACCAGTCGCGTCACCGGGCTCGTTGGCCGTGTCCATGCGGGCATCCGTCACCCCACAACCCGCCACGACCGGGGCCGACTTCGAAAGCGTCACCCGCTCGTACCGCCGCCTCTACTGGTCCGTGGCGCCGACGATGCTGCACCCCGCGGTTGTCGCCCACGCGACGTTGGGGTGTGCCCTGCTCCCGGAGACGACGGACACGACACGGCGCAGGGTCGCGTCCGCGCTGGCGGAGTCCTACCTGCTCGCGGGACGAATCGAGTTCTTCGACCTCCGTGACTCGACCACCGCGAACGGCACCTATCTCCTTGCGTTGCAGGCGGCAGGTGAAGCCGACGACTCGCTCCTGGGTTCGGCAATCATCGCTCACATGGCCTTCGTTCCCGGCTGGGTCGGCGACCGCGAAACGGCCCTGGAGCGCATGATCGCCGCCCGCACGTACGCGCGGCGCGCACCGGCGTCCGCCGAGTTCCTCGGCTGGCTCGACGCGGTGGAAGCCGAATGCGAAACCCGCTGTGGCAACACGCGTACGGCGCTTCACCTGATCGGCCATGCGGAGGACGTGCTCACGACCGGCAACGAACATCCCTCGCCCGACTGGTTGGACTGGTTCTCACCAGCCCGGCTGTCGGCGTTCAAGGGGAACACTCAGATGACCGCCGGCCACATCCCACAAGCCCGTGAGTCCCTACTCGCAGCCCTGGAGGCGATGTCCCCCGCGGAAGACAAGCAACGAACAGTCGTGTTCGGCGACCTGGCAGCCGTCGAGGCAACCGCCGGAAATCCCGAACGCGCCTGTGAGTATGCGGGCAAGGCTCTCGATCAACTTGCGATCACCTGGTACGCCACAGGAATGGATCGCGTACGTGAGGTTCGACGCGCGCTCGCGCCTCATCAACACGACCGTTGCGTACGAGATCTCGACGATCGGCTCTATGACTGGTCGACCACTTTCAGCGTACTGAGTCGTTGAACTCGCCGACCCGACCAGGCAGTTCAAGCAGGCTGTCGATCCGGAAGGTCGGCAGCCGCTCGGCTTCGGGGCTGTTCCATTGGATGGTGGCCCAAGGCCCACGACGCACGAGCGCGGTGTACATCCCGGCCTGGGTAGCAGGGCGAATGTCGTTGTCGCACCGGTCCCCGACGTAGAGGACTTCATCGACCTCGAAAGGAACTGCCTCGGCCACCCGCTTGAAGAACTCGGGATCGGGCTTGCTCGCTCCCCAGTCGTCCGACGTACCGATCAGATCGACGTCACGGTCGAACAACTCCCGCAGGATCCGCCCCGCCCGAACGGTCTGGTTCCCCGCGATCCCGAGCCACAGACCATCGCCGCGCAGCCGAGCCAGGGCCGGCCGGACGTCGGCGTACAGATCCTCCTCCCCGAACGTCTCCGGCCGCCCGGCTGCGGCCCGCCTCTCGCGCTCCTCGTAGAGATCGAATCCGGGTCGGAACTCCTGGAAGGTTTCCCGGTAGTCACGCCCCTGCGCGACGACGGCCCCGAACATCGCGTGGAAGGTGTGCCGCGGCACGCTCAGCCAGTCGGCCCAGGCCCCATACTCACGCGTCTCGTCCACGAGACACTCACCGACGTCGAAGACCACTGCGCGAATCATGTGGGCAGGGTAGCGATGCGAGACGTGGAGGTCGGTCCAGGTGTCGATCTCTACAACCGCACCGCGGCCACGAAAGGGACCGATACTGCCAAAACCCAGCGAGGTTGGGCCAGTTGCGAGAAGGTGATCACTTCAGACTGGGCGTCGCGCGAGGTGGGACAGGATGACGGTTCCGTACAAGATGGAGTTTGACCCGGCCACGATCAAGCACCTCGGGGTGCAGATGTACTCGACTCTCCCGCCGGTCATCTCCGAACTCATCGCAAATGCTTGGGACGCTGGGGCCAGCAGGGTCGAGATTCATATTCCTGAATCAAGGGTGACTGATGATTCCGTCATCATTGCGCAGGATGATGGGGATGGAATGAGCGATGAGGAAATCAGGCAGGGATACCTCCTCGTAGGGCGCGATCGTCGAAAGGTGGAAGGGCGGAGTCAACGTGTCAAGGCGCCGTTCCGCAGGTACATGGGTCGCAAGGGACTGGGTAAGTTCTCCGGATTCGGCATAGCGCGAGAGATAGAAGTAGAAAGTAGCAATGGCCTTTCGGTGTCCAGATTCGTAATGAACTACGACGAACTTGAGGATGCCGCCAAGGATCGAGTCGCGCAGTTCGATCCGATGGCACCTTCCGGCAGAGTTGCCAGGGGTACGCGAATCACACTCCGACGGATCGAAAAATTTCGGAAGCGTGCCGTTTCTGTACCGTCTCTCAGACGGCATATTGCGCGCAGGTTCGCCATCATTGACGACAATTTCCAGGTTGTGATCAATGGCAGTCCAATTACGCATCAAGAACGTGACCTGAAGCCCTTGCTCGCCCGAGACGTGAACAGTGATCCATATATCTGGGAGTTCGACGAAGAAATATCCCCAGGGACTGGATGGCGAGTCACTGGATGGATAGGCGCGCTTTCTCATTCCAGTAACGTTGATGATGGAATTCAGCGCGGTGTTTCGGTCATGGCGCGAGGGAAGCTGGTGCAGGAACCGTTCTGGTTCGATGCTAACACAGGCCAGCAGTACGCTCTCGCCTACCTCATCGGCGAGCTTACCGCTGACTTTGTCGACGAGGAAGAAGACACTGTAGGTACGGCGCGAAACTCACTTGTTTGGGATACAGAAAGCAATATCGCGCTGATGGAGTGGGGCAGGCGCCAAATCAACCGTGTATCTCGCGACTGGTCCGAGAAGCGTCGCTATGACAAGCTCAAGCAGTTGGACACAGAGCCTGTCTATCAGGAGTTTCTCAAGGCTACCGCCGGCTCTGAGCACAAGAGATCTCGTCGAGTGGTCGATAAACTAATTCAAACGGCTGTCGGCAGCAATTTGGTCGGGCGCGACGACGAAGCTCAGAACATCTTGAAGTCGTGCATAGATTTCTTGGAGTTTGACGCCTTCTGGGAGATTGCCGAAGAATTGGGTGAAGCGGAGTTCAAGGATCCTGCTCAGTTGATCTCACTGTTTCGTGAGTGGGAGATAGTCGAAGCGAAGGAGATGGCAAAGGTCACGAGAGGTCGAATTGCAACGATTGAGAAACTGGAGAAGATGATCATTAATAATGCTCTCGAGGTACCAGATCTCCATAATTTCTTCAAAGAATTTCCTTGGGCTCTCGATCCACGATGGCATCTGGTTGCAGACGAGGTTCGATACAGCCAACTACTCCGCGAGCATTTTCCGGAATCCGAGGCGCCGGAATCCGACAGGAGGATCGATTTTCTCTGCGTTGCAGAGGGGGATACGCTAGTAGTGGTGGAGATCAAGCGGCCTCACTCCGTGGCGCGGCGTCGAGAGTTGGAGCAGATCCGGGAATATATTGCATATCTCCGAGGGCTCTTCCGGCGGTCCACTGACGATTCATATCGCCCCAGCCACGTCATCGGCTATCTCTTCTGTGGGTCGGTTAGTGACGACCCAATGGTTGCCGAGGAGATGGAAATGCTTCGAGCGACGCAGGTTTACGTTCGCCAGTACTCGGATCTTCTCGGCATGGTCAAGAGGAGTCATGGAGAGTTTCTAGCGCGGTATGAATCCCTGAAGAAGGTCTCACGGCCGTAGCTCTACTGCTGACGTAGGGAGCTGGGGAGATTATTCCCCAGCTCCCTTGTGTAGACAAGCGGCAGGGTGTGCCGAATCAGTCGCGCAGGTAGGCGTAAATCGCCGCAGCGATGGCCCTTCCCAAGGGAATGGGCACGGCATTGCCGATCTGCGTGGCGATCTCTGTCTTTGTGCCGCACCAGCGGAACTCGACAGGGAATCCCTGTATGCGGGCGGCCTCGAAGTGCGTGATGGGTCGATCTTCTGACGGGTGAAGATAGCGACCTTTCTCCGGCTTGAAGAACTCGGTTCGGATGGTCACCGACGGTTCGCCGAGGCGAAGTCGACCCATGACATCCCCGGTACCGGAATTATGCTTGTCCCAACTCGCGGTCGAAAGGTATTCGACGGGCGTCCTCACGCCAGGAGGGTTTGGTGTGGTGAAGTATTTGAAGTCACCAAATTCATCCTGGGTGTACCACCAGCCGCTGAGGTGCTTGCGATTTCCGCCGGGAGGGATGTGGTGGTAGCGGGCGAGGGAAACGGTTTCCGGGTTTCGGCCGAAGTGAAGATTTTCGGTGCTGAAAATACCGGGAAGGTCGCCATCCAGTTCCGGGACGAACCGTTTGGTGTCCGGGAGATCTTCGAGTGTGCGCTTGGACGACTCTCGGAAGAGGTCATCCACGGTCTCCCAGTACGAGATCCCCGCGTCTACGCCGTCAATTGGTCTGGTCTCCGCGACCGATCCTTTCGGGCGGCGGAAGTGTGACTTGACGGGATAGGTCATCGCGCGACCATTTTCGATGTCGCGGCGAACGCCGATGACGATGGCCCTGCGGCGAGCCTGAGCGGCGCCGTAGTCCGCGGAGTTGAGGAGGTACCGGTTGTTCTTCACCTCCTCGGAGTCGGTGAGCTCATGCCCAGGAGGATCGACGAGCCGGTACTCGGCGAGTTTCCCTCCTTGCTTCACTTCATTGAGAAGGTTTTGAAATTCATCCGACTTCAGGAAGCGGTCCACATTTTCGATGACGAAAACCTTTGGGCGGATCTTCGCCACGATCCGAACGTATTCCTCCCAGAGGCGGTTGCGCTCGGTTCCCTTTTTCACGCGGTTCAAGGCCGAGAAACCCTGGCACGGAGGGCCCCCGACGACGACGTCCGCGTGCAGCGCCTCCGGAGTAGGCTCCCAGTCCTCGATGTCCCCGACATGCACACGTGCCGCCGGCGCCCGCCTGTCCTTGCGGAGCTCGCCGAAGTTCACAGCGTATGTGGCTGCAGCGGCACGGTTGTGTTCAACGGCCGCGATGCTGTGAAAGACAGGTCCCGCGCCGTGCTTCCCTGTCGGGCGGAACTCGTGGAACCCCTGGGTGAAGCCCCCGCAGCCGCTGAAGAGGTCCACGACGGTGACGGGTTCGGGGGTGACGGAACGGGGCGTGAGCATAGGGCGATCTTAGCTTCGGAGTGCGGTTGCGATGGCCTGGCCGACGGCAGCTGCGAGCGGAGGCGGCATGGCGTGGCCGACTTGACGATACCTGGAGGTCTTGCCGCCGAAGAGCTTCCAATGATCCGGGAAGGCCTGGATCGTCGCTGCCTGTTCCACGGTCAACTTGGGCATTTCGTCCTGAGGGAAGTCGGTCCCAGGAGGCTCGTCCCCAAGGCTGTTGCCGTTGACTCCGAGCGCTGCCCACGCCTTCTTGCTGCCCGTAGGGCCGAGGTCGGCTCCACCTCTGCGGTCGGAGCCACCGACGAGGGCCGGAGCGATTCGGTCGGCGTTCTTGATCCAACGTTCGGCGCCGGGCCAACCATCTGCAGACATGGACGGGCCGAGAGCCTCTCCCACGGTCGGCGGTGGTTGGTCGTTCGGTGCGGGCCAGGCGAAGCGTCCGAAATATGGATCCCGCAGAGCGACGAGAAAGCCACTCTTCCGATTTTGTGGGACGCCGAAGTCCGAAGCGTTCAGGATCTTCCAACTGGTGCGGAAGCCGGCGTGGTGCAGCTCGCGGTCGATCCAGGCGCGGTCCGCAGAAAATTCCGGGCCGTCGACAAGGTCGGGGACGTTCTCGAAGAGAACGGCTTTCGTTCTCACGTCGCACGCCAGGGTGATCGCGGCCCGCAGGACTCTGCGTTCCTCCGTGTCCTCCGCCCGCCCGACTGTCGCCGACGATTTCACGCGTGGCAGCCCGCCGCTGACGAGATCGACTTCTGTGGCCTCGGGGCGCATGCTCGGGCTGAATTGAACCACGTCCATGCACACGACGTCCCAAGCAGGTCGATTGAGGTCGATCGAGAAACAGGCATCCGCCTTGCTGTCGATGAGTAGCACGGGGTCGAATCCCGCTCGTTCGAGGCCGAGCGCCTGCCCTCCTGCTCCTGCGCAGATCTCCAGGGACCTGAATCGTCGCACTTCGACGGGCGCCGACGGTGTTCCCTGAGAGGTCGACGACTGCTCGCCGGGGGATACGAGAACGGGAGCCGCTTCGACGGGGCCAGAGGTAACCACTGGACCCGGAGCAAATGGGGAATTCGACATGGGCCTTGGGCGCTGGGCCTCTACCGACTCTTGGGCGACCGCGCGCAACTCGGCATCGAGAGCGTGCTCCCGGATTCCGTCGAACAGCACGAACGGGGCGAGGCGGAGCAGTCGCTTGAGGAAGTCACGCAGGGTCTCGCGCTCGTTCAGACCCTTCAGATCGAGATCTTTCCAGACCCGCAGGATGGCCCTCACCAAGTGAGGACTTCCGCCCAGCGCGACACGGCGCGCGTAGATCTGGTCGAACGCAGCCTCACCGAGGATCTCAAGAGCGCGGTAGGGCTCCTCCTCCTCGGGCGCTCGCACGAGCTGTGCCCGCCACCAGAGACGACCGAATACGTGCCGGGTGAGGTCGGTGCCCAGAACCCGGTCCTTGGGCGGTTGCGGATAGCGCCAGAACGCGACATCTGGAAGGACGACGAGTGCCAGGAAGGCCCAGACGTCGCGGGATGCGGCTTCGGCGGGCACCATGCCCATCTCGCCATGCAGCAGCGCAGCCAGGCGAAGGTCGAAGTCGGCATTGCGCGCACGGTCGGAGTCGTCGGGGTATCCGGCACGCTTCGCGAGATCCAGCACGCCGTCCCGTAGTTCACGGAGCCGGCCGGAGGGAATCCGGTCACCGCCCGTGGCCACGTACACGGCCGAGTCGTGGGTGAGGGCGACACGTCGGGACAGATCGGTCGGTGCGAGGTGCCGGTACTCCTCGAAGAGGGGCCGTGCCTGTTCGGCGAGGAGTCGAGGGTAGAGAAAGCTCATCATGACACCTCGAAGATCTTGACGGCCGCCTGCAAGTCGGACGAGAACAGGGCCGGCGACTGCCGGTGACGGAGGCGTATGTCGGTGATCGACTGCCCCGGGAACAGTTGGTCGAACAGGCTCAGCAGGGTGGCGCCCAGTGAACCGTCGGGGAAGTCCGCGTCCTCGACGAACTCATCGTGTGCAAGAGCGTGCTCGACCATGACCCGGGCAGCATCCGCGTACACCGCCGACAGAACGATTCGGTCCACTGGGCGAGGCTTGCCCGCATTCTGAAATGCGGTCGCAGTGACCGTGTTCTGCTCGTTGACGAGGAGCAGGAGAGCTCCCATGGTGGCGCTTTCCAGGCCTCCGCTGATTTGCAGGTGCCAGGCAGCGTGCTCCGGGAACGACGTTCGCGCGAAGTCGATCACGGCCATCGGGAATTGAGGGGCATCGCCCTGTAGGCGCAGAGATTCGCGGTCGCTCCACAGTACGGACCCTGCTCGCCTCGGCGAGGAAGCTCGTGCGTCGTTCAGGCGCTCGGCGAGCACGAGCGCGGTGTCCAGCAGCAACAGGCCACCGAGGTCGGCACCGCGCAACCGTACGTCGACTTCGACTGTGCTCGTGCCACTCTCGGACAGGCGCACGTGCCGGGCAGGGCCGCTGAGGTTGGAACCTGTGGCGGTCCAGACGACCGACAGCATGAGTGCAGTATTCGCCGCCAGCCCCGTCTGTTGCCGGACCCGGTCCAGGTCGACTCGGAGGACCCTGCGTACATGCACGTCCATTTGGTAGTCCCAGTCGGGCAAGGCCTCGGGCAGAGCCACCTCGCCGTCCTCGACCACCAGGCGCCAGGGTCCCGGTGTCACCACGTCCTCGGTCGGGGTGCGGTACGGCAGTACGCGTCGTGTCATGAAGTCCGCACCGCCTCTACCTTGATGCCGATTTCGGTCATGGTGTCCGGAGCCGGCCGTACCACGGCACGCCAGACGGACTCGCCGCCCTCGACCACCTGCGGATCGGAGGTGTGGAGCAGTCCGGTTTCGTCCTCCCAGCCGATCAGTACGGGCATACTCGCCCCGATGGGAGGATCGGTCTCCCGCCCGCCGGCGCCGGGCAGGGTAACCGCGAGGTCGATGCGTACGCGCTGCGGGCCGGGTACGGGAAGTCGGAACTCCTGCACGAGCACGGCGGTGTCTCCGCGGTCGTCGTAGTACGGATCGCCGACGTACTGCACTCGGGGACGGCGACGTGGAATGTCCTGGGAGCCTCCTGCCGATGTTCCTGTGACCGGTTGACCGGGCCCGCCGAAGTCCTCGCTGGGTTGGGTGTCTTGGAAGCCGGTCCGGTCGGCCAACCGCGTCGCCGCCCGTCGACCGTCGGCGATCCGGTGCGTGGCGATGTCCTCGTCGTCGGTCGTCCTGGACGCATTTACGGCGGTGCTGCCCGGTTTGGAATAGGCGGTGGCCCCACCGATGCCCCAAGCTCCGCCGACCAAACCGGAAAAGAGCGAACTGGCCGCGCCCAGAGCGACATTGCTGGCGCCGGGTCGTGCAGTGCCACTCAAGGAGAGCAACTGTTCCAAAGCTTCGCCGATACGCCGGAACGTGGTCTGTACGTAGGTACTCTCCGGCCTGTCGAGGGAATGCGGATTCCAGGCGTCGTGCGTGGGCGGCTCGGCCTTGGCGTAGACGTCGTCCATGGCTTCGTCGGCCCTGAACACTCCGGCGTAGCCCTGATTGGCGCTCGGTGGTTTGGGCCCGGGGTGATAGGTGACGACAAGCTCCGCAGGTCGCATCAAACAGACGTGATGGATCAGGTCCTCGATGTCCAGCATGCGCGACGCACGGGAGGGCTCCAGCGGGGGCATGACGCGCTTCACGAGGCCGAGTCGGCCAAGGTGCTGCTTGGGCTTGTGGCACTCCAGATCGCTGCCGTTCGGACCCTCCATCGCTTCGTAGGCCGCGACGAACATATTGAGGGGACGCGTGGTGCGCAGGTCGGGTACCGGGTGCTGCACCCCGTCGTAGGCCACGGAGAACCGCATGGCAGGTGGTTTGCCCGCGGTGGAGATCATTTTGGGCCACAGGTGCCAGGCGATGGTGTCGCCCAGATATTCGGCCGCGTTCGCGGGCTCGAGGTCGTCCAGATTCGGGTCGACGACGACAACCGTCGTTCCGGTCTCCTCCGGACCGAACGACTTGAGACCGAGGCGCTGGGCCACGGCATCCGCCTCTACACCCACCAGCGGCTCGACCACCTCGCCCGACGTGTCGCCCCACCAGTGCCTACCGGTGTAACGGCGATTGCCGTCGGAATCCGAGGGCACGTAGCTTTTCCAGAGCGTGCAGCCGATGAGTCGGGTTTCGTGTCCGCCCCGCGCAGTGCGGCAGCGGGAATGGACGATGACGGTCCCGGGCTTGGACAGCAGGTAGAAAATGCCCTTTCCAAAACCGTAGGTGCCGCCCCCGAGCGCCGTGTCGCGTGGTTCACCGATGTTGCGGATGAAGGAGACGAAGTCACGGTCGGGGCCCACGGCGTTGTCCGCTCGCGTCGGGCCTCCGAGCCCGCGGGTGCCGCGATCGGACACGGACAGAACGCGGACCGAGCCCCGCTTGAGTGTGTTGCGAAGCGGAAAGTCTTCGGCGTTTTGGGGTGCCCCTGCCAGCAGAAGCTCTCGCCACACGCCTGCGTGGGCCGGTCCAACGGTCCACATGTCGATGCGATAGTCCACAGGTACCGAGGACTTCTCGAGCCGGGCATCCCAACTGTTCTGGGCCGACTCCCGCACCAGGATGGTGAGCAGATCGAGCTCGGGCCGTCCGAGCTGATTGCGAATGCCCTCGGCGGCGCTTGCGCCCTCCGGAGGGTAGGGCTGGGAGAACCAGCGGGGCTCCGTCACGCGGACTCCTGGATCATGCGGTCGATCATTCGGGACACCACGTCGGGCGCCATGTGGACCGGAGACTCACCGGACAGGTCGATGGTGTACTCGACGTCGAGAACGGAAATCGGCACGCCTGCTGCGGCCAGAGCCCGATTGGTCAACGCGGGAAAGTCGGGGGTCACCTCGTACCAGCGCTGTTCATCGACGACGAAGCGCACATCCCGGTATCGCTCGGCATCGACGGGCCGGTAACCGGCCTGTGCGAGAAGTTCGATGAGGGCGCTTTCGTCGTCACAGGACCGCAGCGTCCGTTCGAGCAACTCCAGGAAGCCGAGTCCCGAACCGCCCGAGAAGGTGCGGTGCAGGCCGAACCAAGCCAGGCAGAGCGTTCCATCCTGTGGGGCTTCAAGCTGATCGAGGCCATGAACCCGTGGCCTTCGACCTTCACCCTTGGCGCCCGTCTTCACCTCCACAGCGAGACTTCCGGTGGTGAAGTCGTGATGGTGACCGTCCGGCCCACGCCAGAGGCGATATGCGCTGGAGTCCAACTGAAGGAGCCGTTCGAGCACCAGCAGTTCCCCGAAGAGACCGGCGAGCTGCTCCGGACCCAGCACGGCTCTGTGTGGTTGGAACAGAGCCTTCCACCGGTCAATGACTCCATAGAGCGCCTTCACCGGGTTTTTCGGCAGCTTCCCCGTCGCATCCAGTATGTCCGCGCACAGTTCCGTGAACAGGTCGTTCAGGTCCGTACGCAGGCAGGCGAGATCGGCGTACGTCTGGTACGTCTCCTCGTCCTCCAGAGGGCGCTTGCTCAGGTGAAGGACCGGGCCGTCCAGGCCGGAACGAATCTTCAGATGCGAGTGCACGGGTACAAGCACGTGACGGAACCCGTCGTGGTCGACCGCTGCAACCAGGGCACCTTGTTCGGTCACCACCGGAAGCTGTGAAACGCGGAGACGACGTTCTCCGCTGGTCGGTTCTGCTTCGAGCGCGGCCCAGTGCTCTTCAGCGACCTCGCGGAAGGTGCCGTCGCTCATGCGTCCTCACCTTCGAGGAGGCTGAAGTCCTCGTCCTCCAATCGCACACCCGACAGATCCGCCGAGATGTACTTCTCGACCGTGCTGTCCCCGTGCCGCGGTTCCGGAAAGACGAGGCCGACGCCGACCACGTGTTCCGCCGCGTTCAGAGGAGCACGCCGCTCCTTTCCGGGACCGGGCTCGGACGTCTTGTCGATCGGATACAGCACCAGAAGGCCAGTGTCCGGAAGCTGGACGCGACGCTCATCGATGATGCCCTTCTCGGTGAGCTTCGCAGTGTCTCCGGCCAGGTCGACGGCGGCGTCACGGCGGCTCATGAGCGTCTTGATGTCGGCGAAGTCCGGCGAGGGGTTGGTCACGGCAACGCGACTACGGATGTTGCGTCCGACGGATACGCCGGGCACGAACACGAACGGCTCTCCTGCCGGGTTACCGACGATCGCTATGTTCCAACGGCGCAGCGAGCCGGCTGCGACTCGCTTACGGATGTAGCTGCTGATCAGGTCGGCATCGTTCTCGGGTGACTTCTCATGGAACTTGTAGGACGCCAGGAACTCGGTCACGACGTCGTATGGCACATCGCGGAAGACGTAGCGGCCTTCCGCCGAGCGATCGTCCACCCTGACGGCGTTCGAGCGGGCCGCGGTCACCAGGTCGCGTGCGGCGGTGGTGTTGCCACGCAGCCAGTCGGCGTCGGTGTGGAAGTAGTGGGTCTGAACCCGCTTGCCCCCGTACGAGGAGGCAGCCGTCACCGCGTCGCGCATTTTCGCGGCCGCGGTCACGCGCAGAGCCGGGTGGGTGCGCAGGCGGACGGCGAAGGTGAGGGGCGTCTCGGACTCGGTTATGTAGATGTCGATGTCGCGACGCATCTCGGTCTCGACCGTGGCAAGGTGCCGGAACCACTCGGCCAACTCGTCGGTCATCCAGATACGGGGCAGGTCGGCGTAGCCGTTCCGGAAGCCGAACCATCGCCCCATCTGCAGCAGAGTGTCGTATGCGGAGACGGCACGCACGAAGTAGCTGACCGACAGGCCCTCAAGGGTGAGTCCACGCGAGAGGGTGTTGCCGCCCACGGCTATCGCCACGACTGGGCCGTTCTCGTAGTCGAGACGAGCCTCGCTGCTGGAGTTGTCCATGACGATGCGGCAACTGCGCAGAACGCCGGGCAGTTCGGGCACCAGGTCGTCGAACGGTACCTTCGTCTCGCCGAAGTCCGTGGCGGGAACGCGCGCGGTCTCCTGATCCCACAGCTCACGCAACCGGGAGAGGAAGGCCGCGTCCGTCACTGTCTGCGCGGCTCGGTTCAGCAGGTGCCGGAGCGGTCGTTCGAAGCTGTTGTGCACGGCGGTGTTGACGCTTGTGTGGATCAGCATCGTGTTGTGCGGATTGCCGGTACCGCGAACACGGCGAGCGGCTGTCACGAGCCAGAAGTACTCCACGGCCCTGCGGAGGGTGTCGGTGATGACGGGCTCGAAGCCCTCGACGTCGGCCTTCGTCTCGGGGCGCACGCACGGGACATCGTCCTCCGGCACCGATCGGATCATGTCGTGGCCGTCGTCGACCTGATCGGGGTCCTCACCGTCCAACGCATAGCGCCCGAAAAGGACTTCTGTGCCAAAGTGTCCGCCCGGCTTGGGCAGATTGACGACGAAGTCCCGCGGATAGAGATCTTCCGCACTCGGATCAATCAGCAGATTGGCGAACGGCGATGCCGTGTATCCCACGTACGCGGAACGCGGCAGGCTCTTCATCATGCTGAGGATCAGCGGATTGATGGACTTCGTCGCAACGGTGGCCTGGTCCGCCTCGTCATCGATGATCAGCGCCGGGCAGTCCTTCAGGTAGTCCGCCGCCTTGTCCAGCCATGTGGCGAGCTTGCGCAGTACGGTCGCGTTCTTCTTCACGACGCACAAGACGTGCGTCTTGTTGCTCTTCCCGAAGTAGGAGGCGGGATTCGCCGTAGGAGTGAAATCCTTGTCCAAATCGGTCAGTTGCGACCACAGCGAGGGGTTGGGTTCCACGAGCTGCTGAACCAGGCGGGCCTGGGTCTGACGGCGAAGGCCGTTGTGAATGCCCGCCAGGACAATGAACAGCTTGTAGCCGCGGTCGGCGGCCTTGGCCATGACCGACGTGAAGTTCGTGGTCTTGCCGGACTGGACGTAGCCCACGACGAGACCTCGTGTGGAGAACGCCTTTTCCTTCGGATGGTTCAGCAGTGAGACGACTCGGGTCGAGGAGTCGTCCAGGTTCCGGATGGCGGTGTCCTTGTCCCATCCATCCTTGAGCAGCAGGTCTTCGATAGCGGGCCAGTACCTGTCCTTGGGCTGCGGGCCCGTGTACCAGGTGTCGCGGTTGCCCAGAACGACGGCGTGGGGTTCCTCGAGTTCCTTGATGCGTATCGTCTGCTGCTCATGGCGATCGCGGATCTGCTGGATGACCTCTGAGTGGACGCCCATCTGCTCCAGCCGCTTCACGGCCTCCGATGGGGGAAAGGCGTCCAGGATTGCCTTGAACGTCTCGTACATGTCATCGAATTCGTCGGTCACAGGACTCGACCGCCCCCGCTCTCGCTCGCCACGCCGCCCGACCGTAGAGCGCTGCCGACGTGGCAGACCGCTCTGAAGTACAGGTAGGCACCCCTCGCACAACCCCTACACATTATTGGGTGAGATGGTCATTGATAAGTGATTGAGGGTCACGATTGGTTGCCCGAGTTGCCACCCTCTGTGAGTCCTGGGCCGGAGGGGGGCCGAGGCGGGGTCGGTCGCTTGGATGCCACGGACTCGGAAATGCAGTGGGCCACGTTTGCGGCGGACTCGTGCTCCCAGAAGCGCAGTACTGTCCACCCCGCGGTGGTGAGGTGTTCGGTCGTCTCCAGGTCGCGAGCCATGTTCTTGTCGAGCTTGGCCCGCCACCACTCCGCGTTCGCCTTCGGTTGCGTTGCGTGCTTGGGGCAGCCGTGCCAGAAGCAGCCGTCCAGGAAGATGGCGATCTTGGCCTTGCTGAAGACGATGTCGATGGTTCGGCGTGGCATGCCCGGTACCGGCACATTGACCCGGTAGCGCAGCCCCGAGGCGTGCAGCAGGCGCCGGACCGCCACCTCCGGTGCCGTGTCGCGGGAGCCCTGACGGCTCATTCGGGCGGAGACGGATGGAGAGGATGGGACAGCACCAGACACAGAAGCATTCTGCCGGCGTGCCTGAGGCGTTGGCCAAGGCCTGACCACAGATACCAAGGATCAGCGTTGTTCCGACCGCCGCTGGACCGGCCGTGACCACTGCCTGTCGACCGCGCAAGCCATGTTGTCCGCCATGAAGCGCGCGTCCTGAGGCAGGCCCCGGCCCCTCACCGGTGAGGTTGTCGTAGTCACCGGTACTACCCGAGACCACATCGGCCGTCCACGAGACCCCCGTCTCCGTGCCCTGCGGTTATGCCGTCACCCCGTGGCACCCCTCATAGGCTCCACCCGACCCACACCAACACCCCGTCCCCCTCTGCGGAGGCCAAACCACAGCCCGCCCCCGCGCCGCCAACGTCGTCGCATACTGCGGCAGCAGCGTCACGTCTCCCGGCGAAGTCCCCTCCGACGCGGCGAAGGCCTCATAAGAAGGCACCGTCCCCGTCACGATTCCCAGGTTCGGTGTGCCGGAAGTTGCCAGTTCGCGCAGTGACGCCTCTATCGTCGCCAGGTGCTCCTCGCGGGACGGATACTCGGTCGCCAGGGAGGGATACGCCCCCACCAGCTCCTCCAGCTCACCCTGTGCCCAGTGCAGCACCGCCACCGGGAACGGGCGGGACAGGGCCTCTCGGTATGCCCCGAGCTCCGCCCGCAGCCGCGAGATCTCCGCCTTCAGTTCCGCCGGGTTGTCCGAGCCCAGGGACCAGACGCGCTTGGGGTCGTGGAGTTCGTCCAGCGACACCGGCGAGGAGTGCAGGGTGTCCGCCAGGGCGTCCCACTCGTCGTGGGGCAGGCCCAGCATGCGGCGGACCCTGTGGCGGCCGTAGAGGAGGGGGTGCGTGGAGTACGGGGTCTCCGTCGCGTCCGTGAGGAGCAGGGTCGTGCCCTCCGTGAACGTGTCCTGCGCCGCCTCCAGTTCGTCGTGGGACTCCAGGGCCTCGGCGACGATGACCCACGGGGCCGGGTCACGCGGGGCGGACACGCGGACTCCGTCGATGATCGCGCGGGCCTCGGCCTCATGGCCGTACTCCCAGAGGTTCGAGGCCTTCAGGGCTCGTACCAGTTGGGGGTTCTCCAGCGAGTCCGGGGCGGACAGCATGCGGTCGTAGAGCGCGGTCGCGGCGGGGCGGTCGTCGGCCAGTTCGAGGTGGGCCGCGGCCTGGAGGAGCAGGGCCTCGGTGTCCTCGGGATAGAGGCCGGCGGTCCGCTCCAGGCGTGCCGCTTCGGCAGTGTGGTCGACGTTCTCGGCAGGCGTGTCGGGGCGCATGGGGGACACCGTACTGCCGACCAACGACATAGGGAGAGGTATGTGCTGGTCGGCAGCGTCAAGGAGGCGTGATTCCCGCGCGGGCCGGGTGCGGGTGACACCCCAGAGTGAAAGGGGCAGGGAGAGGCGCAGGCCGGGCGTCGGCCCTTGCGCCTGCCTGCCGTCACTATCGGTACGGCTGCGTCAGTACCGGTACGGCTCCGGCAAAAGCGTCGCGATCCGTATCAGTACCGCCGTCAGGGCCCCCGCCCACAGCAGCACTCCCAGCCACATCCCCAGCACCGCCGAGCGGTAGCGGGCGAGGTTGTCCAGGGCCACCGTGTCGGGGGAGCCCGGGGTGCACAGGAGGTGGACGCGGCTGCCCTCGGGGAGGGCGTGGGCGCCGATCGTGTCGGGGACGGCGCGTTCGTACTCGCCGCCGTCCTCGCCGACCCAGCGGATCACCGGGTGCAGTGCGGCGTACGTCCCTTCCCGCGACGCGATGTGTCCCGTCACCGTCCCCTCCACACGACGGCCCGTGCGCCGCAGGAGGTGTTCGGTGATCGCCAGCCGGGCCTGGTGGCCGGTGACGGCGAGGCCGGCGATGAAGGGGACCAGGGCGAGAAGCCAGTACGCACTCATGAGCAGGGAGCTTATGGGTCTGGTGAGTTGGAGGGGGAGCGCTTATCGTGCGGGTCCGGTGGAGGGGGAGCCGGGGCTCCTGCGGGTCCGCCGATCGAGGGGGACCGGGCCTCTGTCGGCCCGATGGAGGGGACTGGGTCTCCGCGAGCCCGGCCGTGGAGGCGTACTGGCCCGGAGGGAGGCGTACGCATGCGGGTCATGCGGGTTCCCGTCGTGGGACACGGCGACCTGCGGCGGCGCGCTCGGCGCCGGCGGGTGCTGTGGGGCGGCGGCGAGGTCCTCGTCACCGTCGGGGTCGTCCTCATGCTGCTGGTCGTGCACCAACTCTGGTGGACCAACCGGGAGGCCA
>NZ_JADDRL010000089.1 GCF_021538895.1 Streptomyces olivochromogenes
CTAAGCCGCCTTGGCCGTTCACCGACGTGAACGGCATGTTGCACCGACCTGACTGGTTTACGACCCTCTGGCGCCCGTCGACGGAACGTTCCGTCGACGGGCGCTGTCCACACACAGATACCCTTGACAGGTGACCGACGCCCAAGAGACCGCAGCAGACCTGCCACTGCGCATCACCGGAGGGACCCCTCCGGACGACGGCGAATCTTCTGCGGCGGCGCCGATCCCTTTGCTCGAACCGCGTGAGGGCATTCCGCCGGTGGTCGCCGACGAGGCCGCGCTGGCGGAGGTGATCGCCGCCTTCGCCGCCGGCTCCGGCCCCGTCGCCGTGGACGCCGAGCGCGCCTCCGGCTACCGCTACGGCCAGCGCGCCTATCTGGTGCAGCTGCGCCGCGAGGGCGCCGGGACCGCGCTGATCGACCCCGTGGCCTGCCCCGACCTCTCCGGCCTCGGCGAGGCCCTGTCCGGCGTCGAATGGGTGCTGCACGCGGCCACCCAGGACCTGCCCTGCCTGCGCGAGATAGGCATGGTGCCCAGCCGCCTGTTCGACACCGAGCTGGCCGGCCGTCTCGCCGGGTTCCCGCGGGTCGGCCTCGGCGCGATGGTCGAGAGCGTGCTCGGATACGTCCTCGAAAAGGGGCACTCCGCCGTCGACTGGTCGACCCGGCCGCTGCCCGAGCCCTGGCTGCGCTACGCGGCCCTCGACGTCGAGCTCCTCGTCGACCTGCGCGACGCGTTGGAGAAGGAGCTGGACCGGCAGGGCAAGCTGGAGTGGGCCCGGCAGGAGTTCGAGGCGATCGCGACCGCGCCGCCGGCCGAGCCGCGCAAGGACCCCTGGCGGCGCACGTCCGGGATGCACAAGGTACGCCGGCGGCGGCAGCTCGGCGTGGTGCGGGAGCTGTGGGAGACCCGGGACCGGATCGCCCAGCGGCGCGACGTGTCCCCGGGCAAGGTCCTCAGCGACTCCGCGATCGTGGAGGCGGCGCTCGCCCTGCCCGCCAACGTGCACGCGCTCTCGGCGCTGAACGGGTTCGGGCACCGGATGGGGCGCCGGCAGCTGGAGCAGTGGCAGGCCGCCGTGGACCGCGCGAAGGCGCTGACCGAGGGGCAGCTGCCGCAGCCGGGACAGGCGGTCACCGGTCCGCCACCGCCCCGCGCCTGGGCCGACAAGGACCCGGCCGCCGCGGCTCGGCTCTCCGCCGCGCGGGCCTCGGTCTCGGCGGTGGCCGAGCGGCTCACGATGCCCCAGGAGAACCTGATCGCGCCCGACACCGTGCGACGGCTGTGCTGGGAGCCGCCGAAGTCCCTCGACGACGAGTCGGTGGCGGCGGCGCTCGCCGGGTACGGCGCCCGCGCCTGGCAGGTGGAGCAGGTGACGCCGACGCTGGTGGCCGCGCTGGCGGTCAAGGAGCCCCCGAGTTCCTGACGGCCGACGCCGCCCGGCGGGCTCTGCGGGGCCCGCGCAAGCGGAACCGGCACGTCGAGATCACGCCAAGCTCGGACGACGGTCCGGGGCGGAAGTGGAAGGGGACGGACCGGCCCACCTGGGCGGCCGTCCCCTTCGGGCTCCCCCGCGCGGATGTGACCTTCGCCGCTTGGGCCGCCGGGACTGTGCAGCTACGTTACTCATAAGTAGCATGGGCCTGAGCGCGCGCTCAGCGCATCGCAGCAGTGCCATCCCGCACCCTGGAGGAGAGCCATCGTGCCTCGTACCGTCAGGGATGTCGTCTTCGTCGACGGCGTCCGCACCCCGTTCGGCAAGGCGGGCCCGAAGGGCATCTACCACGAGACCCGCGCCGACGACCTCGTCGTGAAGGCGATCCGGGAGCTGCTGCGCCGCAACCCCGGCCTCGACCCGAAGAAGATCGACGAGGTCGCCATCGCCGCGACCACGCAGATCGGCGACCAGGGCCTGACCCTCGGCCGCACCGCCGGCATCCTCGCCGGTCTTCCCCAGTCCGTCCCGGGCTACTCGATCGACCGCATGTGCGCCGGCGCCCTGACCGCCGTGACGACCACCGCCGGTTCGATCGCCTTCGGCGCCTACGACGCCGTCATCGCCGGTGGTGTCGAGCACATGGGCCGCCACCCGATGGGCGAGGGCGTGGACCCGAACCCGCGCTTCGTCAGCGAGAAGCTGGTCGACGAGTCCGCCCTGTTCATGGGCATGACCGCCGAGAACCTGCACGACCGCTACCCGACGATCACCAAGCAGCGCGCCGACGAGTACGCCGTGCGCTCGCAGGAGAAGGCCGCCAAGGCGTACGCCGACGGCAAGATCCAGCAGGACCTGGTGCCGATCTCGGTGCGCCGCACCAACGCCGAGGCCGGCGAGACGGGTTGGGGCCTGGTCACGGCCGACGAGCCGATGCGCCCGGGTACGACCCTGGAGAACCTGCGGGGCCTCAAGACCCCGTTCCGCGTCCACGGCCGGGTCACCGCCGGTAACGCGGCCGGTCTGAACGACGGCGCCACCGCCTCGATCATCGCGAGCGAGGACTTCGCCCGCGAGAACAACCTGCCGGTCAAGATGCGCCTGGTCTCCTACGCCTTCGCCGGCGTGGAGCCCGAGGTCATGGGCTACGGCCCGATCCCGGCCACGGAGAAGGCCCTCGCCCAGGCGGGGCTGTCCATCTCCGACATCGGTCTCTTCGAGATCAACGAGGCCTTCGCCGTCCAGGTCCTGGCCTTCCTTGAGCACTACGGCATCGCCGACGACGACGCGCGCGTCAACCAGTACGGCGGCGCCATCGCCTACGGCCACCCGCTGGCCTCCTCCGGCGTCCGTCTGATGACGCAGCTGGCCCGCCAGTTCGAGGAGCAGCCGCACGTCCGCTACGGCCTGAACACCATGTGCGTCGGCTTCGGCATGGGCGCGACGGTCATCTGGGAGAACCCGCACTTCGAGGGGGACAAGTGAGCACCACCGCTGAGCTTTTGAAGGGTGCGGCCGAGCTGTTCCCCGACGAGGTCGTGACGTCCGCGCACGTACGCCACCTCGACCTGCCGTTCGGCGCCGGGCGCTTCGCGCTCATCACGCTGGACAACGGCCTGGACCACACCAAGCCGACCACCTTCGGCCCGGCCTCGCTGGCGAACCTCAACACCGCGATCGACCAGGTCGAGGCGGAGGCCGCGGCCGGTGGCATCGTCGGCGTCGGCATCACCGGCAAGCCGTTCATCTTCGCGGTCGGCGCCGACCTCAAGGGCGTCGAGCTGCTGACGAAGCACGAGGACGCGCTGGCCATCGGCAAGGGCGGCCACGAGGTCTTCAAGCGCCTCGCGGGCCTCGCGGTCCCGACCTTCGCGTACTACAACGGTGCGGCGATGGGCGGCGGCGTCGAGGTCGGCCTGCACTGCTCCTACCGGACCGTCTCCAAGGCGATCCCGGCGTTCTCCCTCCCCGAGGTCTTCCTGGGCCTGGTCCCGGGCTGGGGCGGCTGCGCGATCCTGCCGAACCTGATCGGCGCCGACAAGGCCGTCTCGGTGATCATCGAGAACAGCCTGAACCAGAACAAGCAGCTCAAGGGCCAGCAGGTCTTCGACCTGGGCATCGCCGACGCCATCTTCGAGGGCGCCGACTTCCTGGAGCAGTCGCTGCTCTGGACGGCGAACGTCCTCAAGGGCGACGTCGAGGTCGAGCGCCCGGTGATCGACCGCGGCGAGGCCTGGGACCAGGCCGTCGCCAAGGGCCGCTTCATCGCGGACTCCAAGGTGCACGGCGCGGCCCCGGCCGCCTACCGCGCCCTGGACATCATCGCCGCCGCCAAGAACGGCGACCTGCAGCAGGGCTACGACGCCGAGGACAAGGCGCTCGCCGACCTGATCATGGGTGGCGAACTGCGCTCCGGCATCTACGCGTTCAACCTGGTGCAGAAGCGCGGCAAGCGCCCGGCCGGCGCCCCGGACAAGAACCTGGCGCGCCCGGTCACCAAGGTCGGCGTGGTCGGCGCGGGCCTGATGGCCTCGCAGCTCGCCCTGCTCTTCCTGCGCCGCCTCGAGGTGCCGGTCGTGCTGACCGACATCGACCAGGAGCGCGTCGACAAGGGTGTGGGCTACGTCCACGCCGAGATCGAGAAGCTGCTGGGCAAGGGCCGGATCAACCAGGACAAGGCCAACCGCCTCAAGGCGCTGGTCACCGGTGTCCTGGACAAGGCCGAGGGCTTCTCCGACGCGGACTTCATCATCGAGGCCGTGTTCGAGGAGATGGGCGTCAAGCAGCAGGTGTTCGCGGAGGTCGAGGCGGTCGCCCCGGCGCACGCGATCCTCGCCACCAACACCTCCTCCCTGTCGGTGTCGGAGATGGCGTCCAAGCTCCAGCACCCCGAGCGGGTCGTGGGCTTCCACTTCTTCAACCCGGTCGCCGTCCTCCCGCTCCTGGAGATCGTCCGGGGCGAGCAGACCGACGACGCCTCGCTGGCCACCGCCTTCGGCGTCGCCAAGAAGCTGAAGAAGACCGCGGTCCTCACCAAGGACGCCCCGGCGTTCGTCGTGAACCGCATCCTGACCCGCTTCATGGGCGAGATCCAGAACGTCATCGACGAGGGCACCCCGGTCGAGGTCGCCGAGACGGCCATCGAGCCGCTCGGTCTGCCGATGTCCCCGCTGGTGCTGCTGGAGCTGGTCGGTCCCGCGATCGGTCTGCACGTCTCGGAGACCCTCAACCGGGCCTTCCCGGACCGCTTCACGGTCTCCCCGAACCTCGCGGCCGTCGTCAAGGCGGGCAAGCGCGGCTTCTACGTCTACGACAGCGGCAAGCCGGAGCTGGACCCCGAGGTCGCCGCGCTGCTCAAGCAGGGCGATGTCGTCCTGACCGAGGAGCAGGTCCGGGCCCGCGTCCTGGACGCGGTGGCGCAGGAGATCGGTCTGATGCTCGACGAGGGCGTCGTGGCCGAGGCCCAGGACATCGACCTCTGCCTGATCACGGGCGCCGGCTGGCCCTTCCACCTGGGCGGCATCACGCCGTACCTGGACCGCGAGGGTGTCTCGGAGCGCGTGAACGGCAAGAAGTTCCTGGCGCCGGGCGTCGCCAGCGTCCCGCTTCGCTGATTCGGCCGGGTGCCCGTACTTCCGTTGGGGGTGCGGGCACCCGGCGTTTTGGTGCTGGGGGCTGTGCCCCCAGACGGGCTGAGTTGTGCGCCGGCAGGGTCAGATCTCTCGCCAGGCCTCCAGGGCCAGACCCGGCTCCTCCTTGCGGCGGGTCAGCAGCAGGGTGCCGGTCGACGGTGACAACGATGCCGCGACGACCCGGTCGTCCTCGTCCAGCGTGACGCGGACCAGGGTGTCGGCCGGCAGGGACGGGCCGGACTCGGTCCACCAGGCGCCGGCCGACTCGTCCTCCGTCGGATAGGCGGCGAAGGCCACCCGGCCGCTCGCCGAACGCTGGGCGAGCAGGGTGCAGTCGTGGCCGTCGAGTTCACAGCGGACGGCTGACACCGGCCCGGGGCCGGCCGCGGCGAGTACGGCGGTGGGCTTGCCGCCGGGCCGCCAGGCGCACAGGTCACCGGAGTCGTCGGTGTAGAAGAGGGTGGTGCTGTCGGCGGACGTGGCCAGCGCGTGCAGGGTGTCCGGGCGGACTGAGGCCTCCATCGCCTCCTCAAGGACCGGCTGCGCGCCGGGCTCCTCCTGGCGCCAGTGCAGCAGGGCGCCGGGGACGGCCGCGTACAGCTCGACCCGCCCGGACTCGCCCGTGACCGCCGCCAGTTCGCCCTGGACGTCCCGGCCCTTCAGGTCCCACCAGGGGTTCCAGCCGCCCTTCTCCTTCTGGACGAGCAGGCTCACCCCGCCGCCGCTGTTGCGGACGAAGACATGGGCCCGGCCCTGCGCGTCCACCGCGACCGCGGGCGGGCCGGTGCGGATGCCCTTCTTGTCGGGGTGGCCGATCGGGTGCCAGTCCAGGGCGGCCAGGTGCGGGCGGAAGTGCGTGGAGTGCACCAGGCCCGACTCGACCTTCCCCGTGGGCCGCCAGGAGACCAGATGGGCGTAGCGGTCCGGGCCCTGGCCGACGGCGAGTACGGGGTGCAGCAACTGATCGCCGCCCACCGTGCGCGCGATGCCCCAGGGGCCGCCGGGTCCGCGTTCCGCCCGGCACAGGGCGGCCTCGCCGGACGGCAGGTAGACACTGAGTCGGCCGTCGCGGCCGCGTATGAGCCAGTCGCCGTTCACCGGTTCACCTTAAGCGGCGCGTGACGTCCGCCGTGGCGCACCCCCCTGCCCGGTCGTCGTAGCGGCGGATGAACGGGCCGGTCCGCCGTGCGACCCTGGGCCCATGGACCTCGAAGACCCGCTGCTCGTGATCGTCGACGCCGCGAACGTGGTCGGGTCGGTGCCCGACGGCTGGTGGCGGGACCGCAAGGGCGCCGCGGAGCGGCTGCGGGACCGGCTGGGCTCGGAGGGGCTGCCCGGCCGTCCCAGCCCCGTGGAGATCGTGCTGGTGGTGGAGGGCGCGGCCCGCGGGGTGGAGTCCGTGCCCGGCGTACGGGTGGAGTCGGCGCCGGGCAGCGGGGACGACCGGATCGTCGAGCTGGTCGCCGAGGCCCCCGGCCGGCCCTGCCTGGTCATCACGGCCGACCGCGAACTGCGCGGCCGGGTCGCGGACTTGGGCGCCGAGGTGACCGGGCCACGCGCGGTGCTGGGCGGCCGTCCCTAGGTCCTGCCGTCACACTCGCCCAGGCGCCGCTACCGCTCGGGCACCCGCGCGTAGAGCACGGCGCCGTCCACCCGCGCCACCTCCGCGTAGCGTGCCGTCAGCAGCCGTCGCAGGGTCGGTACGCGGTCCGGGGCGTACGGCTCGCCCCGGGAGTCGTCGACCACCAGGGCGGGCGCCCGGGCGGCCATCTCCGCGCGGAAGACGGGCCAGGCGCCCCGGACGGCGTACTTCTCGCCGACCTGGGGGCCGTTGCGGCCGCCGCTGTAGTTGGTGAGGAGCCCGGCGGTGAGGTAACGGCTGGCGGGGGTGCGGGATGCGAGCCAGTACGTCTCCGGGTGTATGCCCCAGAACAGGACACGGTCGGCGGGCGTCGTGCGCTGCGCGACCGCCGCGGCCAGACGCTGGGCGTGGGCGAGCTCGGGGCGGGGGGCGAGCAGGCCCCAGGTCAGGAACAGGGAGCAGCAGCAGGCCGAGGTGAGCAGCGCGGCCGTGAGCCGTTCGCGGGGCAGCGACCGCAGCGCGGCCGTCGCCAGCAGGGCCAGCGGCGGGGTGAGTTGCAGGAAGTAGTGGCCGAAGAAGTGGAAGCCGAGCAGGACGGCCCCGGCCGAGGACGCCAGCCATAGCCACAGGTCCGCCGCTCCCGCGCGGGCCGGCCGCGGCATCCGTACCACCGGCGGGATCAGGCCTACGCAGGCCACCGCCAGGATCGCCGTGTTGGTCAGGCCCCGGACCAGGATGTGGAGTTCGGAGCCGGTGAGGGTGGCGTAGGCCGCCGAGCCGGTGACGGTCCAGAAGAGGAAGCCGGCGGGGTCCGTGACCAGGGCCGCGCACAGCACCGGGACGACCAGTCCGGCGGCCAGCCGCAGCACCCCGCCGCGCGGGGAGCCGCGGCGGAGCAGGAGGTGCGCCACCGGCAGCAGGACCGCCCCGCCGGTCTGCTTGGCGAGGAAGGCGCAGGCGACGGCCGTCCCGGCGGCGCCCCAGCGGCGGCGGTCCGCGCACCACATCGCGGCGGCCGCGCAGGGCAGGGTGAACACCTCGAAGGTGGCGGCCTGCGCGTCCTCGGGGTTGAGCCCGACGGAGACCAGCAGATACAGCACCCCGGCCGTCCGGCCCGCGGTGTCGCCCCAGCGGCGCCGGGCCAGCGAGGCCAGCAGCACCGCGGTGGCCAGCTGGGCGAGGACCGCGAGGATCCGGACCGGCGTGAGCGACGCCGAGCCGTACAGCGCGAACGCCGCCTCGTACAGCCACGGCACCAGCGGCGGCTTGCGGTCCACGACCGTCTCGTACAGTCGGCCGCCGTGCGCCAGCATCCGGGCCTGTACGGCGAGATAGCCCTCGTCGGGGTTCCACAGCGGCCGTACGAAGGACGGCACCCGGGTGACGCAGGCCAGGGCCGCCAGCTGCGGCAGCAGTCTCGCCCAGTACACCTTCCGTACGACTACGGACCGTGGTGGGGCGAGGGGTGCGGCGAGCATGGGGTGCACGCTATCCGGCCCCGACGTCTCCATCGAAACGGGACATACGGGGCCGGGCCGGCGAGCCGGTCGATCACTCCGCGTTCATCTACCGCGCCGGGCCGCCGGGGCGGCCCTTGGTCACCGCGCCGGCCGTGTTCTCCCCCTCCCCCGCGAGGCGGCTGTGCGTGCGCCCGTAGAGGAAGTAGACGACGAAGCCGATGACCATCCAGATGGCGAACCGGAGCCAGGTCTCGGCGGGCAGGTTCAGCATGAGCCACAGGGTGGCGAGGACGGACAGGATCGGGATGAAGGGCACCCACGGGGTGCGGAAGGCGCGGGGCAGGTCCGGGCGGGTGCGGCGGAGGATGACCACGCCGAGCGCCACGACGACGAAGGCGAAGAGGGTGCCGATGTTCACCAGTTCGGCGAGTTCACTCAGACTGGTGAAGCCCGCGATGATCGCGATGAGGACGCCGAGCAGGATGGTCGGCCGGTGCGGGGTCCTGAACCTGGGGTGGACGACGGAGAAGAAGCGGGGCAGCAGTCCGTCACGGCTCATCGCGAAGAACACCCGGGTCTGACCGAGCAGCAGGATCATGCAGACCGTGGTCAGGCCGACGACGGCGCCGAAGCTGATCGCGCCCGCGAACCAGGGGTGCCCGGTGGTCTTGAAGGCGTCGGCGAGCGGGGCGTCCACGGAGAGGTCGGTGTAGTGCTGCATGCCGGTGACGACGATGGACACCGCCACGTACAGCGCCGTGCAGATGAACAGGGAGCCGAGGATGCCGCGCGGCATGTCCCGCTGCGGGTTCTTGGTCTCCTCGGCGGCGGTGGCCACCACGTCGAAGCCGATGAAGGCGAAGAAGACGACGGAGGCGGCGGTGAAGATACCCATCACGCCGAAGTTGGACGGGGCCCAGCCGAACATCAGCTGGATGAGCGGGGCCTTGAGGGTGCCCCCGGCCTCCACCGCCTGGGCCTTCGGGATGAACGGCCTGTAGTTGCCGCTCTGGATGAAGAACGCCCCGGCGATGATCACGATCAGGACGACCGTCACCTTGATGGCGACGACCACCTCGGTGACCCGCGCGGACAGCTTCATGCCGATCACCAGGATGGCGGTGAGCGCCAGGACCAGTGCGGCGGCGAGGATGTCGAAGCCGAAGCCGTGGGCCCCGTCCCGGCCGGCGAGGTAGTCGGGCAGGTGCCAGCCGGCGTTGTCGAGGAGCGAGCGCATGTAGCCGGACCAGCCGACGGCGACCACCGCCGTGCCGAGCGCGAACTCCAGGACCAGGTCCCAGCCGATGATCCAGGCGGGCAGTTCGCCCAGGGAGGCGTACGAGAAGGTGTACGCGGACCCGGCCACCGGGACGGTGGAGGCGAACTCCGCGTAGCAGAGCGCGGCGAGGGCGCAGACCACGCCGGCCGCGACGAAGGCCAGGGAGACGGCGGGTCCTGCGTTCTCCTTGGCGACCTTGCCGGTCAGGACGAAGATGCCGGTGCCGATGATGACACCGACGCCGAAGACGGTCAGATCCAGCGCGGACAAGGACTTCTTGAGCGCGTGCTCCGGCTCCTCGGTATCGCGGATGGACTGCTCGACCTTCTTCGTCCGGAAGAGGGTACTGCTCACGGGATACCTCCCACGCTTGTCGTCCTCGACATGCCTCGACATGATCGAGAGGGGGCGTGGTACGTATGCCCCGGCGTGGGCGCATTCACGCAAATGGGCCGGTTTCACCACCTCGACAGCGGTGCAACCGGCCCACGGGGCGCTCGTGGCGTTCTAGTCGCGCGCGGCCTCCACGGAACCGACCTCGGCCTCGGGCCGGTCGAACCGGCCGTCCAGCTTGGCGACCAGGCCGGTGACCTGGCGGGCGATGTCGGGGGCGGTCAGCCCGATCTCGGCCATGACCTCGGCGCGCGAGGCGTGGTCGAGGAAGCGCGGCGGGATGCCGAAGTCGCGCAGCGGGACGTCGACGCCGGCGTCGCGCAGGGCCTGGGCGACCGCCGAGCCGACGCCGCCGACCCGGGAGTTGTCCTCGACGGTGACGACCACCCGGTGCCGCTCGGCGAGCGGGGCCATGGCCTCGTCGACCGGCTTGACCCAGCGCGGGTCGACGACGGTGGTGGAGATGCCCTGCTTGTCGAGCAGGCCCGCGATCTCCAGGCACATCGGCGCGAGGGCGCCCACGGAGACGAGCAGCACGTCGGGCGTGTCCGTGCCCGGCTCGCGCAGCACGTCCATGCCGCCGATGCGGCCCACGGCCGGTACGGCGGGGCCGACGGCGCCCTTCGAGAAGCGCACGACGGTCGGCGCGTCCTTGACCTCGACGGCCTCGCGCAGCTGGGCGCGCACCTGCTCGGCGTCGCGCGGCGCGGCCAGCCGGAGCCCCGGCACGACCTGGAGGATCGACATGTCCCACATGCCGTTGTGGGAGGCGCCGTCGGTGCCGGTGATGCCGGCCCGGTCCAGCACGAAGGTCACCCCGCACTTGTGCAGGGCCACGTCCATCAGCACCTGGTCGAAGGCGCGGTTGAGGAAGGTGGCGTACACGGCGAAGACGGGGTGCACCCCGCCCGTCGCGAGGCCGGCCGCCGACACGGCGGCGTGCTGCTCCGCGATGCCGACGTCGTAGACCCGGTCCGGGAAGGTCTTGGCGAACCGGTCGAGCCCGACCGGCTGGAGCATCGCGGCGGTGATGGCGACGACGTCCTCGCGCTCGTGACCCAGCTTGACCATCTCGTCGCCGAAGACGGAGGTCCAGTCGGCGCCGGAGGAGGCGATGGGCAGGCCCGTGTCGGGGTGGATCTTGCCGACGGCGTGGAAGCGGTCGGCCTCGTCCTGGAGGGCGGGCTGGTAGCCGCGGCCCTTCTCGGTGAGGCAGTGCACGATCACCGGGCCGCCGAACCGCTTGGCGCGGGCCAGCGCCGACTCCAGGGCCTCGATGTCGTGGCCGTCGATCGGGCCGACGTACTTCAGACCGAGGTCCTCGAACATGCCCTGCGGGGCGATGAAGTCCTTCAGGCCCTTCTTCGCGCCGTGCAGGGTCTCGTACAGCGGCCGACCGACGACCGGGGTCCGCTCCAGGACCTCCTTGGTGCGGGCCAGGAAGCGCTCGTAGCCGTCGGTGGTGCGCAGGGTCGCCAGGTGGTTGGCGAGGCCGCCGATGGTCGGCGCGTACGACCGCTCGTTGTCGTTGACGACGATGACCAGCGGGCGGTCCTTGGCGTCGGCGATGTTGTTCAGCGCCTCCCAGGCCATGCCGCCGGTGAGAGCACCGTCACCGATGACGGCGACCACATGGCTGTCCGTTTTGCGAATCTGGTTGGCTTTTGCCAGACCGTCAGCCCAGCCGAGGACCGTCGAGGCGTGCGAGTTCTCGATGATGTCGTGCTCGGACTCGGCCTGCGAGGGGTAGCCGGACAGGCCGCCCTTCATCTTCAGCCGGGAGAAGTCCTGCCGGCCGGTCAGCAGCTTGTGCACGTAGGACTGGTGGCCCGTGTCCCACAGCACCTTGTCCTTCGGGGACTCGAAGACGCGGTGCAGGGCGATGGTGAGCTCGACCACGCCCAGGTTGGGGCCGAGGTGGCCGCCTGTCTTGGAGACGGCGTCGACGAGGAAGGTCCGGATCTCCTCTGCCAGCTGGTCCAGCTCCTCCAGGCTGAGCCGGTCCAGATCGCGCGGTCCCGAGATGCGGGTCAGCAGCGGCACCCGTGCCTCCTTGCAGTAGAGCTGATCGAGCTGTTGCCGGGCTTGTCGAGTCTAATGTTCCGCCTGAGCGGCCCGTGTCCGGGCTGTACGTGATACGTCACGCCAACGGCGGTACCCAACAGAAGGTTCCTCAAGACACGCCTGTGCCCGGCACCTTGACGGCACCGGGCACAGTCGGACAGCGGGCTGCTACGCGCGACCAGCGGTCTTCTGCGTCTTGCGGGTGATGGAGTCGATCACCACGGTGGTCAGCAGGACCGCCGCCGTGATCATGTACTTCACCGGCTCCGCGATGGACTCCAGCTGGAGACCGTACTGGATGGAGACGATGACCAGGACACCGAGCAGCGCGTTCCAGGTGCGGCCACGGCCACCGAAGAGCGACGTACCACCGATGACGGCGGCGGCGATCGCGTTCATCAGCAGGTCACCGGTACCGGCGCTTTGGTTGGCCGAGGCGATCTTGGAGGCCAGGAAGAGACCGCCGATCGCCGCGAAGCCGCCCGAGATGGCGAACACGGAGATCCGCACCGCCGTGACGTTGATACCCGCACGCCGGGAGGCCTCGACGCTGCCGCCGAGCGCGAAGATCTTGCGACCGTAGGCGGTGCGGCGCAGCACGAAGTCGGTGGCGATGAGGAAGGCCAGGAAGACCACGGTGGCCAGCGGCAGGCCCTTGTACTGGTTGTACATGAAGGCGGCCGCGAAGGAGACGACGGCGAGCAGGCCCGTGCGCAGCAGCGTGTCGCTGAGCGGACGGGACGGGACGCCCACGGCCTCACGGCGGCGGTTGCCCAGGAAGGACGAGACGAAGAACACTCCGACCACGACGGCGGCCAGTCCGTAGGCGGCGGCCACGTCCGCGAAGAAGTACGTGGTCAGCTTGCCGATCAGGCCGTCGCTGTCGAGGTTGATGGTGCCGTTCTCGCCCAGGACCTTGAGCATGAAGCCGAGCCAGAACAGCAGACCGGCCAGCGTGACGGCGAAGGCGGGGGCGCCCAGCACCGCGAAGAAGAAGCCGTGCAGGGCGCCGATGGCGACGCCCGCGCCGACGGCGACGAGGATCGCGGCCCACTCGGGCCAGCCCTGGTTGACCGCCAGGACGGCGGCGAGGGCGCTGGCCGCGCCGCTGATCGAGCCGACCGACAGGTCGATCTCGCCGAGCAGCAGCACGAAGACGATTCCGACCGAGATCATGCCCGTGCCGACCATCGTGACGGTGATGTCACTGATGTTCTGCGCGGACAGGAAGTTGGAGTTCAGGCTCTGGAAGACGACGCAGATGATCAGCAGACCGAGGACGACCGGGAGGGAGCCCAGTTCACCGGCCTTCATCTTGCGCTTGAACTCGCCGAGGTAGCCCGCCAGGCCCTGCTCGCGCACGAGCAGGCGGGGGTCGACCGCGGTCACCGCGGCGGCCGCGGCCTCGGGGTTCTCCACGGCGTGCTCGTCCTGCGCAGCCGCGGAGGTCTTGTCGATGCTCACTTGGAAACCTCCCCGGTGGAGCGCGCCGCACGGCGGGTCACGGCGTTGTCGGTGGCGCCGGTGATGGCGGAGATGATCTCCTCCTGCGACGTCGTCCTGACGTCGAAGACGCCGTTGTTGCGCCCCAGGCGCAGGACGGCGACCTTGTCCGCCACGGCCTTGACGTCAGCCATGTTGTGGCTGATGAGGATGACGGCGTGACCGCGCTCGCGCAGTCGCTCGACGAGGTCGAGGACCTGGGCGGTCTGCTCGACACCGAGGGCGGCGGTGGGCTCGTCGAGGATCACCAGCTTGGGGGCACCGAGCATGGAGCGGGCGATCGCCACGGTCTGGCGCTGACCGCCCGAGAGCGAGGCGATCGGGATGCGGACGCTCGGGATGCGGATCGACAGCGTCGTCAGCAGCTCGCGGGAGCGGCGCTCCATCTCGACCTCGTCGAGAACACCGCGCCGCGTCAGCTCGCGGCCCAGGAACAGGTTGCCGACAACGTCGATGTTGTCGCACAGCGCGAGGTCCTGGTACACCGTCGCGATGCCCAGGTTCTGGGCGTCGTGCGGCCTGCTGATCGAGACGGACTTGCCGTCCCATTCGATGACGCCCTCATCGATGGGGTGCACGCCGGCGATCGTCTTGACCAGCGTGGACTTTCCGGCGCCGTTGTCGCCCACCAGGGCGACGACCTCACCGGCGTGGACCTCAAGCTCTACGTCGGTGAGCGCCTGAACGGCACCGAAACGCTTGGAGACCCCGCGCAACGCCAGCACGGGCGTAGCGGACACGTGAACCATCTCCTTCGCCGCCTGACCCGGCGGGAGGTTGTGCAGAGACTTTGGGGGGATTTCCGTCCGGCGCCCCGCACCGAGCTTGCGGGGCTGTCTGATGCGCGGGGCGCCGGAGGAGCCTGGAGCAGTCATGTCCCGTACGGGGATTCAAGAACGAATCCCCGTACCTGTGAAGGGACCTGGACCGCTTACTTGATGCCGAGCTTGTCGCAGGCGGACTTGTACTTGCCGGCGCAGATGTCGGCGGCGGTGTAGACGCCGTCCTTGATGACCGTGTCGTTGATGTTGTCCTTGGTCAGCGCGGTGACCGGGACGAGCACGGACGGGACGTCGGTGGCGGAGCCGCTGGAGACCTTGTCCTTGGCGACCGAGTCCAGGCTCTCGCCCTTGGCGAGCGCGACGGCCATCGCGGCGGCGGCCTCGGCCTCCGGGGCGTACGGCTTGTAGACGCTCATGTTCTGCTCACCGGTGACGATGCGCTGCACGGCCGCGAGCTCGGCGTCCTGGCCGGTGACCGGCACGGTGAGGCCGGCCGCCTTGAGGGCGGTGATGATACCGCCGGCCATGCCGTCGTTGGCGGAGTAGACACCCGCGATGTTCTTCTTGCCGACCGCGGAGATCGCCGTCTCCATCTCGGAGTTGGCGTTGTCCGGCGACCACTCCTTGGTGTCGTACTCCTTGGCGATCGTGACCTTGCCGTCGAGGGCCGAGTGGGCGCCCTTCTTGAACTGGGCGGCGTTCGGGTCCGTGACGGAGCCGTTGATCATGACGATCTTGGAGGACTTGGTGGCCTTGCTGCCCAGCGCCTTCAGCAGGGCCTCGCCCTGGGTCTTGCCGACCGCCTCGTTGTCGAACGAGGTGTAGGCGCTGATCGGGCCCTCGGCGAGGCGGTCGTAGGCGACGACCTTGATGCCGGCGTCCTTGGCCTTCTGGACCGAGTTCTGGATGGCCTTGGCGTCGACCGCGTCCAGGATCAGCACGTCCACCTTGTTGGTGATCATCGTGTCGACCTGCTGCGCCTGGAGGTTGGCGTCCTGGCGGGCGTTGTTGTACTGGATCTCGGCCTTGTTGTTCGTCAGCTCCTTGATCTTCTTCTCGATCAGCGGGCGGTCGAACTTCTCGTACCGGGCGGTCTTGTTCTCCGGGAGAAGCAGACCGACCTTGATGTTGTCGCCCTTCTTGGCGGACGACGAGGAGGAGCTGTCGCTGCCCTTGGACTCCTTGGCACTGCCACAGGCGGCCAGCGAGACAGCCATCGCACCAGCGGCAACGGCAACGGCGGCACGACGCATACGCGTGTTCACTCTTTGAAACCTCCCTGACGAGGCCGCGTCGCTGCGGCCGAGGTGGCTGGAAGTCAACTCGGCCACACGTGCGACGTCAAGAAGTAAATCCTTAACGAGATGGCAACGGTGCCATCCGTTCTCTAAGTGAAGGCAGGTGCCGCTGCGGACAGCGACCCGTCCAAAAGGGTCGAATCACCCATCTCGCTGAGGGCGAGAGCGAGCGCTCCGAGCACCTCCGCGCGGCCTCCGAGGGCCCCTGGAAGGACCGAAAGCTGGCGCGCGGCACTGGGGATGGCATAGCGGCCGACGGACTCCCTGATCGGCCCCAGAACCAGCTCTCCGGCCTCGGCGAGATCACCGCCCAGGACCACCCGGCTCGGGTTCAGCAGATTGCAGAGATTGGCCACTCCACTGCCGATGTGTCGGCCGACGTCGGCGATCACCCGACGGCAGCCCGGATCCCCGTCCCGCGCGAGCCGCACGACGCCCTCCATGGTGAGGTCGGCGCCGTGGCTGGGCTGGAGCAGCGGCAGCACGTAGCGTGCGGCCGTGAAGGTCTCCAGGCAGCCGCGGTTCCCGCAGCGGCAGACCGGGCCGGATTCATCGAGTGTAATATGTCCGATTTCCCCAGCGGTGCCGCCCGGGCCGCGATAGATCTTCCCGTCGATCACGAGGCCGGCGCCGACACCGCTCGCGACCTTGATGTAGGCAAGATCACGTACGCCCCGGCCGCTGCCCCAGACCAGCTCGCCCAGGGCGCCGAGGTTGGCGTCGTTGTCCACGTACACCGGCACGCCGAGCCGCCCCCGCAGCTCCTCGGCGGGCTTGGTACCGCTCCAGCCCGGCAGGATCGCGGTGGAGCCCAGGGTGCCGGACTCCACGTCGATGGGGCCGGGCACGCCGAGCCCCACTCCCGCGATCTTCGTACGGTCCACCTCGGTGGCCGCGATCAGCCGGTTGACCAGCTCTTCGGCCCGGTCGAAGCCCTGGGCGGAGGAGGCGTCGACGTCCAGTGGCTCGGACTCCTCGGCGAGGACCTGGTGGGCCAGGTTCCCGATCGCCACGCGTAGGTGGGCGTGCCCGAAGTCGACGCCGATGACGATGCCGGCGTCCCCGCTCAGGGAGACGCTGCGGGCCCGTCGGCCACCCGCCGAGGTGGGCGTGACCTCGACGGTTCCGCCGTCCTTCAGCTCCCGCACGATGTTGGAGACCGTGGCCGCCGACAAGCCGGTCGTCCGCGCGATCTCCGCCTGCGTGAGCGACCCGGCAAGTCGCACGGCTCGTACGACCCGTTCCAGGTTGGCTCGGTGCAGCGACGACTGCGACCCCGGAGTCTCCACGACTGACCTCCTGCGCGCGGGACCGCTTCAGCGAGGCCCCGTCTATGTCTAACTAGTGAACTCTAAGCTGAGCTGTTTGGGTCGCCTCCCGTCAAGAGCTTGAACGGTTTCCGGGGTCTTGCACACACGAGTGCGCGCCGTCCCCGGAGCCGGGAACGGCGCGCGCACGGGCCGTTGCGAAGCGCTGCACCGAGCGCTGCCGCACGGGCACTTACTTCAGGGTCGCCGAGGTCAGACCGGCCTGGACCTGGCGCTGGAAGGACAGGTACACGACCAGCATCGGGATCATGGCGATGGTCACGCCGGCGAAGAGAACGGGCAGGTCGGAGGCGTATCCCTGCTGTTGCTGGAGCTGGATGAGGCCCTGGGTGAGGACGTACCTCTCGGGATCGTCACCGCTCTGCGGCTGCATGAGGACCGTCGGCAGGATGAACTGGTTCCACTGGCCCAAAGTGTTGAAGATCCCGACACTGATCAGGCCCGGCTTCGCCATCGGAAGCATCACCTGGAAAAAGGTCCGGGTGTGCGAGGCACCGTCCAGGATCGACGCCTCGAAGACCGCCGTGGGCAGGGTCCGGAAGAAGGCGTGCATGAAGAACACCGTGAACGGCATCGAGTAGGCGACGTACACCAGGATCAGGCCCTGGTAGGTGTTCAGCATGTCCAGCCGCTTGACCATGAAGAACAGCGGGACCAGGGCGAGGAACACCGGGAACATCGCGCCGGCGACGAAGAAGTAGTAGAGGAGCCGGTTGCCCCAGAACTGGTAGCGGGCCAGGACGTACGCGGCCATCGAGCCGAAGAGCATGGTCAGCGGCACGCTGAACACCAGCACGATGACGGTGTTCACGAAGTAGTCGCCGATGCCCTTGTTCCAGGCGCGCTGGAACACGTCGAAGGACCAGCTGTGCGGCCAGCCGAACGCCGAACCGCCGATCTGGGCGTCGGTCTTGAACGAGCTCAGCACGAGCCAGAGCAGCGGCAGGATGATCAGCAGGGCCCACAGGGCGAGGAAGCCGTGCGAGAAGACGTTCAGGACGACTCCCTCGCTGCGGCCGCTGCCGGGGCGGGCGGGGGTCTTGTCCACGGACCGCGGGGCGGGGCCGGCCGCGGTCTCCTTGATGGGTGCGCTCATCGTCGTCTCTCTCCCGCTCAGAACTCGATGCGCTCGCGGCGGGTGGCGCGCAGCGTGAACACGGACAGGACCAGGGTGAGCAGCAGCATGACGACGCCCATGGCGCAGGCGTAGCCGCTCTTGCCGAAGTAGAGGAAGTTGCGCATCATCACGGTCGCCATGACCTCGCTGTGGTGGTCGGGGCCGCCGCCGTACTGGCCGGAGGTCATGGTGGAGACCAGGACGAACATGTCCATCGCGATGATCCCGAGGTACACCCAGGCCGTCTGCACGGTGTCCCACAGCAGCGGCAGGGTGATACGGAAGAAGGACTGGGCGCGGCCGGCGCCGTCGATGAGGGCGGCCTCGTAGATGTCCCTCGGGATGGACTGCATGGCGGCGGAGAACAGCACCAGATAGAAGCCGACGCCGTGCCAGACGACGACCAGGATCAGCGCCCAGAGCACGAGGTTCGGCTCGTTGAGCCACTCGACCGGATTCTCGGGGTCGACCAGGCCGAGCTTGGTGAGGAACCCGTTGAGCATTCCGCCGCTGTCGCTGCGGTACACGGCGCCGAAGAGCACCGCGAGAATCGCCAGTGACAGGACCTGCGGGAAGAAATAGACGACTTTGTAGAAGCCGGATCCGGCGACGCCCGCGACGCCGCCGGCCCTGCTGCGTCCGCCCACGTTGAGCATGAAGGCGAAGAACAGGGCGAGCAGGATCGTGATGACCGGGATGAAGATCAGGAACAGGATGTTGTGCCAGATCGCCCCCGTGAAGACGTCGTCCTGGAACAGCGCTTTGTAGTTGTCCAGCCCGACGAACTTGAAGGTCTGCGACTGGCCCTTCCAGTCGGTCAGCGAATAGCCGAACGTCTGGATGTACGGCCAGATGACGAAGATCAGATAGAGCGCCACGGGAACGAAGAGAAATCCCGCGACGAACCGGTACTGCCCTTTGCGCATGGCGCTCCTGCTCCTGGTGTCCCGGACCGGACCGCCCGGGATTCCGGGCGGTCCGGGGTGCGGATGGTCGAGCGTGCGGTCAGTCCCGGTGGTTCTTCTTGGACGCCGGGTCCTTCGCCGCCTTGTCCACCGCGGCCTGTGCCCGCTTCAGCCACTCCTTGGGCTGAATACGCTTGGCCATCAGCTCGTTGGACGCGTTCTGGATGGCGACGTCCATCTCGCTGTACCACTCGGGGTAGAGGTAGCGGAAGGTGTTGTCGCCCGCCGCCTTGGACGCCTCGACCGTGGACTGGGTGCCCGGCCGGAGCTTGACGCCGGGGTCGACGCCGTCCTTGAGGATGGTGAGCGAGTTGGCCTCCTTGGCGAACAGCGTCGACCACTCCTTGGAGAGCATGCGCCGCATGAACTCCTTGGCCCCGGGCAGGTTCTTCGCCTTCGCCGGGATGATGAAGGGCTCGCCGGAGCCGGCCCGGATCGCCTCGAAGGGCAGCTTGCTGTCGGGCAGCAGCGGCATCGGCATGAACTTCATGTCGAAGTCCGCCGGCGTCTGCTTGAGCTGCTCGTTCTCCAGCCAGGAACCGCAGGTGATGAAGGCGGCCTTGTACTGGTTCCAGCGGGTCTGGGACTCGGTGTGGGTCAGGCCGTTCGTACCGGGCATCAGCAGGCCCTTCTCGACGACCTCGTAGATCGCCTCGACACCGGCCTGCGCCGCGTCCGAGCCGACGAACGCCTTGGGGTCGAGGTTGTCGATCGCCTTCATCGCGTCCAGGCCGCCCGTCTTGGCGATCAGGTCCATGATGGCGACGTTGATGTAGTACGGGTACTTGCCCTGGTGGGCCAGGCCGCCGATGCCCTGCTTCTTGGCGTCCTGACAGACGGTGAGGAAGTCGGCCCAGGTCTTCGGCTCCTCCCAGCCCTTCTCCTTGAAGAGCTTGCCGGAATACCACAGACCCCACACGGTGTAGATGTAGTTGAGGGCGACGATCTTGCCCTCCTGCATGCCCGCGTCCAGGGTGCCGGGGATGATCATGTCCCGGACCTTCTTGCTCGGGTCGTCCACGGACGGCGCGTCGAGCACCGGCGCGAGGTCCAGCAACTGCCCGTTCTTGTACAGCACGTCGATCTTGATCTGCTGGGCGCCGGAGTCGTCCACGATGTCCGGCGGGTTGCCCGCGTTGAAGCGGGGCTGCAGCTTGCCGGTGATCTCCTGGGTCCCGGTGTGGGTGGAGGTGATGCCGGCCTTCTTCTGGAAGTCCGACTCCCACGCCTTGGCGTAGTCGTCGCCGTACCCGCCCTTGAAGATGACGACGTCGAGCTTGCCGCCCTTCTCCGCGCCGAAGGGGTTCGACTTGGACGTCTTGCCCTCGTTGCTGTTGTTGTCGCTGTCGCCGTCCCCGCCCCCACTGGCACAGGCCGAGAGGAAGCTCATGGTGGGTACGGAGATCAGCCCGAGTGCGGCGGACCGCTTGATCAGATCACGGCGGCCTACGCCCTCGGAACCCTCGGCACCGTGGTGCGCTGCGGAAGTGGATCCCATGCTCAAGTCCTCGCCTTCTCCAGGACTCAGGCGGTGAACCGGATCCTCCCCGGCACCGCGGTCGGGTAGCGCTGGGTCGTGCAGGGTCGTGCGGAGTCATGCAGGAAACGCCGACAGGTATAGTCCACTTCCGGCCGACGGAGCAAGATCGAATGCAAGGTTCGCCTTCGGTCTTTTCCGAGTTGAGACCTCTCGGAAATATGAGACCGCTGTGCGCGCCTTGCCGGAATAATCCGCAACATAGGCCCCTGAATGCCGCAGCCAACACCCTTGACATCCCCGGCCACTTGACCACCTACTGGATCCTGCGCAGCGAATTGACAACGTTGTCCGAAGTGGGCGCAGGGAGGGTACCCGTTTTGAAGCAGCGGAGAGCTCGGCACAGACACGGTACGGCGGTCGTTCTCACGGCCGCCTTCGTCATGGCGGTGGGCTCGCAGGGGGCGGCGGTCGCCCTGCCGGCCCAGGCGGCCGCCCCCGACCGGGAGTTCGCATCCTCGTTCGAGGCGAACGACCCGGCACCGGACTGGCTGAACACCGTCGACACGGCGGCCGACGGAACCAAGCGCGCCTCGGGAGTCGACGGCGGCTACAGCACCGGCATTCCGGGCAATGTGACCGACCACGTCACCGACGTGCGGGCGAGCGGCGAGAACGCGGGCGCGGGCGAGGTCAAGGAGAACCTCGTCGACGGGGAGCCGGGCACCAAGTGGCTGACCTTCGAGCCCACCGGCTGGGTCGAGTTCGACCTGGACAAACCCATAAAACTCGTGACGTACGCCCTGACTTCGGCCAACGACTACGACGAGCGCGACCCCAAGGACTGGACCCTCCAGGGCTCGACCGACGGCAAGGACTGGAAGACCGTCGACACCCGCTCCGGCGAGTCCTTCTCCGAACGCTTCCAGACCAAGTCGTACGACCTCGCCCAGCCGGCCGAGTACCAGCACTTCCGGCTCGACGTCACGAAGAACAACGGCGCCTCGGGCATCGTCCAGCTGGCCGACGTGCAGTTCTCGACGGGCGGAGGCGGCGGCCCCGTCCCGCAGGACATGCTCTCCCTCGTCGACCGCGGCCCGAGCGGCTCGCCGACCTCGAAGGCCGGCGCCGGCTTCACCGGCACCCGGGCCCTGCGGTACGCGGGGCGGCACACGGCGGCCGGACGGGCGTACTCGTACAACAAGGTCTTCGACGTGAACGTGAAGGTCGGCCGCGACACCCGGTTGTCGTACCGGATCTTCCCCTCGATGGCCGACGGCGACCGCGACTACGACGCCACCAACGTCTCCGTGGACCTCGCCTTCACCGACGGCACGTACCTCAGCGGTCTGGGCGCCACCGACCAGCACGGCTTCCCGCTGTCCCCGCGGGGGCAGGGCGCCTCGAAGGTGCTCTACACCAACCAGTGGAACGACGTGTCCTCCCGCATCGGCTCGGTCGCCGCGGGCAGGACGGTCGACCGGATCCTGCTGGCGTACGACTCCCCGAGCGGCCCGGCGAAGTTCCGCGGCTGGCTCGACGACGTGGCGCTCAGGACCGTGGCCTCCGAGAGGCCCAGGGCGCACCTGTCCGACTACGCGCTGACGACCCGGGGCACCAACTCCAGCGGCAGTTTCTCGCGCGGCAACAACTTCCCGGCGACGGCCGTGCCGCACGGGTTCAACTTCTGGACCCCGGTGACCAACGCGTCCTCGCTGAGCTGGCTTTACGAGTACGCGCGCGCGAACAACGACGCCAACCTGCCGACGATCCAGGCGTTCAGCGCGAGCCACGAGCCGAGCCCCTGGATGGGCGACCGGCAGACCTTCCAGCTGATGCCGTCCGCCGCGGCCGGCACCCCGGACACCGGCCGCAAGGCACGGGAGCTGGCCTTCCGGCACGAGAACGAGACCGCGCGGCCGTACTACTACGGGGTGCGGTTCGAGAACGGCCTGCGGGCGGAGCTGACGCCCACCGACCACGCGGCGGCGCTGCGCTTCACCTACCCCGGCGACGACGCGAGCGTGCTGTTCGACAACGTCACCGAGCAGGCGGGCCTGACCCTCGACAAGGAGCACGGGACCGTCACCGGCTACTCCGACGTGAAGTCGGGCCTGTCGACCGGCGCGACCCGGCTCTTCGTGTACGGCCAGTTCGACAAGCCGGTGACGGACGGCACCTCCAGCGGAGTCAAAGGCTACCTGCGCTTCGCCGCGGGCGCCGACCGCACGGTCACCCTGCGCCTGGCGACCTCGCTGATCAGCGTCGACCAGGCGAAGGACAACCTGCGCCAGGAGATCCCGGACGGCACCTCCTTCGACACGGTCAAGGCGCGCGCCCAGCGGGCCTGGGACGACATCCTCGGCAAGGTCGAGGTCGAGGGCGCGACCCCGGACCAGCTGACGACCCTGTACTCCTCGATGTACCGGCTGTACCTGTACCCCAACTCCGGCTTCGAGAAGGTGGGCGGCACGTTCCAGTACGCCTCGCCGTTCTCCGCCATGCCGGGCCCGGACACCCCGACGCACACCGGCGCGAAGATCGTGGACGGCAAGGTGTACGTCAACAACGGCTTCTGGGACACCTACCGGACGACCTGGCCGGCCTACTCGTTGCTGACCCCCGGTCAGGCGGGCGAGATGGTCGACGGGTTCGTGCAGCAGTACAAGGACGGCGGCTGGACCTCGCGCTGGTCCTCCCCCGGCTACGCCGATCTGATGACCGGCACCTCCTCGGACGTCGCGTTCGCGGACGCGTACGTCAAGGGCGTCCCCTTCGACGCGAAGGCGGCGTACGACGCGGCCCTGAAGAACGCCACGGTCGTCCCGCCGTCCTCGGGTGTCGGCCGCAAGGGGATGAGCACCTCGCCCTTCCTCGGCTACACCAGCTCCGACACCCACGAGGGCCTGTCGTGGGCGATGGAGGGCTACGTCAACGACTACGGCATCGCGAAGATGGGTGCCGCGCTCTACCGGAAGACGGGCGAGAAGCACTACAGGGACGAGTCCGAGTACTTCCTCAACCGCGCCCGGGACTATGTGAACCTCTTCGACTCCAAGGCGGGGTTCTTCCAGGGCCGTGACGCCAAGGGCGGCTGGCGCGTCGACTCCTCGGCGTACGACCCGCGCGTGTGGGGCTACGACTACACCGAGACCAACGGCTGGGGCTACGCCTTCACCGCCCCGCAGGACAGCCGGGGTCTGGCCAACCTGTACGGCGGCCGCGGCGGCCTGGCGGACAAGCTCGACGAGTACTTCGCCACCCCGGAGACGGCCTCCCCCGACTACGTCGGGTCCTACGGCGGCGTCATCCACGAGATGACCGAGGCGCGGGACGTGCGGATGGGCATGTACGGCCACTCCAACCAGGTCGCGCACCACGTCATCTACATGTACGACGCGGCGGGCGAGCCCTGGAAGGCGCAGGCGAACGTCCGCGAGGCGCTCTCCCGGCTCTACACGGGCAGCGAGATAGGGCAGGGCTACCACGGCGACGAGGACAACGGCGAGCAGTCGGCCTGGTACCTCTTCTCCTCGCTCGGCTTCTACCCGCTGGTCATGGGCAGCGGCGAATACGCCATCGGCTCCCCGCTGTTCACGAAGGCGACCGTGCACCTGGACAACGGCCGCGACCTGGTGATCAACGCCCCGCGGAACAGCGCGCGGAACGTCTATGTGCAGGGCCTGACCGTCAACGGCCGCCCCTGGACGTCCACGTCGCTGCCGCACTCGCTGCTCGCCAAGGGCGCGGTGCTGGACTTCCACATGGGTGCCAAGCCGTCGACCTGGGGCACGGGCAGGAACGCGGCCCCGGTCTCCATCACCCAGGACGACTTGGTCCCGACGCCGCGCGCGGACGTGCTGAAGGGTGACGGCGCGCTGTTCGACAACACGTCGGCGTCGGACGCCACGGTCACCTCCGTGGATCTGCCGGTGGGCGCCGCCACCAAGGCCGCCCAGTACACGCTGACGTCGTCCGGCGACCACACCAGGGCGCCGACCGGCTGGACCCTCCAGGGCTCCACGGACGGCACGACCTGGCGCACCCTGGACCACCGCTCCGGTGAGTCGTTCACCTGGGACCGGCAGACCCGGGCGTTCACGATCGCCGCACCGGGCTCGTACACCAAGTACCGCCTGGTCCTCGACGGCGAGTCGACCCTGGCGGAGGTGGAACTGCTGGCCTGACGCAACCCGCCGTGAGACAGGAAGCCGCCCCCGGGAGTTCCGGGGGCGGCCTCGTGTGCGAGGGTGCTCAGCTCACCGCGAGGGTGAACACGTGCAGGTCGGTGTCGTCCGGGAGCTTCACGCTGCGTACGGTCTTGCCGGCCGGTGCCTCGAAGGGCTTGGTCGCGAAGACGTAGGTCGCCACCGGGTCCTTGTCCGCGCCCGCGACGTTGCGGTACGCGGTCTTGGCGACGACCTCGTTGCCGTACTGGACGGTGCCGCCTCCGCCGCCGACGGTCCAGTCGGTGAAGGAGAGGTCGACGGTGTCGGTGCTTCCGTCGGTGTACGTCACGGTCGCCTTCGTCTGCTGGTTTCCGTTGACCGCGCTGCCGATGAACGACAACTTGGCCGCCGGAGTGGGCAGTTGCACGGTCTGACCGGCCGCGGCGGCGTTGTCCGGGCGGCCCGTGGGCGAGTTCGGCCAGGTGAAGGTGAGCCCACCCACCGTGCCCGGCCGGCCGGGGGTCAGGCCGGCCGCGGCGAGGGCCTGGCGGGAGTAGCTCCAGCCGCCGCCGTCGTAGTCGGCCTCGTCGTGCTCGCCGGCGTCGTCCGAGACGCCGGTGTTGTTGTAGGCGGCGAGGAGCGTGCCGGGGGCGGCCACGGTGAGCGAGACGGGCTGCTCGTACGAGGTGTCGCCCGAGGTCACCGTCACCTTGACGTCGTAGAAGCCCTGGGTGGCGTCCTGCCCGGCCGCGAGGGTGATCTCCTGCGAGCCGTCGGTCACCGTGCCCTCGGCGGGCGTGGCGGTGACGCCGTCCGGGGTCTCGACGCGGAAGCGGACCTCGGGGCCCGTGCCGCCGTGCAGCGCCAGGGCGCGGATGCCGACCTCGGTGCCGGCGCCCGGCGCGACGGTCGCCGCGGTCGGGCCCACGCCGATCTGGTACGGCTGCTCGCCCTGCCGGAAGGACGGCGGCGCCTGCGCGGTGCCCCAGGTGCGGTTCGGGGTGCCGGAGAGGGTGTAGTCCAGCCGGCCGCCGTCCCGCACGAAGGAGGCCGGGAGCCAAGGCCGGTCACTGCTGCGGCCGTTGACCTTCAGGGACTGGACGTACGGCGCGTCGGCGGCCGCGCCCGACGCCCGGATGGAGATGTCGTTGCCCTGCGGCCGGGTGATCTCGACGCGCTCGAACAGCGGGGAGGCGAGGACGAGTTCGGCGCGGGAGGGGACCTGCGGGTACATGCCGAGCGCGGAGAAGACGTACCAGGACGACATGGCGCCGAGGTCGTCGTTGCCGGGGATGCCGCCGGGGCCGGTCGACCAGAGCCGCGTCATGGCCGCGCGGACGGTCTCCTGCGCCTTGTACGGGGCGCCCGCGTAGTCGTACAGGTAGGGGACGTTGATGGACGGCTCGTTGTCCAGCTCGGACTTGGCTCCGCCGCTGCCGGTGAACGCCCAGCTGCCGTCGGCGTTGTGGAAGAAGTCGTCGAGCCGGGCGAGCGCCTTGTCCGTGCCGCCCATCGCCGCGAACAGGCCCGCCGGGTTGTGCTGAACCATCCAGGTGTACTGGGCCGCCGACCCCTCGACGAACCCGTTGCCGGTGTCCGGGGTGAAGCCGGTGACCCAACTGCCGTCGGCCTTGCGGTTGGCGACGTAGCCGCCGGTGGGGTCGGCCGCGATGTTGAAGTTGTTCTGCCACCACTGCGCCCGGCGTGCGAAGGCCGTCGCCGTGTCCTTCTCCCCCGCCGCCGTGGCGAGTTGGGAGAGCGCGAAGTCGGCGGTGGACATCTCCAGCGTCTCGGCCGCGCCACCCCACGCGTTGGACACGGACGGCATGTAGTGGTGGGCCAGGTACTTGTCGAGCGACGGACGCTGGCCGACCGACAGCACGGGCTTGCCGGCCGCCGACAGGTCCTGTGCGGTCGGCACGGTCGCCGCCTTGGCCAGGGAGGCCAGCGCGCCGCGCAGGTCGAAGTCCGTGCCGCCGAAGGCCCGGATGCCGGCGAGCGCGGTGGCCGAGGGATCGCCGTTCATGACGTGCGTGCCGCTCGCGCCGTGCAGCCAGCGGTCCCAGATCCCGCCGTTCTGCCGCGCGAGTTCGTACAGCGACTGGGCGACGTCCGAGCCGGTGCGCGGGTCGAGCAGGGTGAGCAGTTGCACCTGGTCGCGGTAGACGTCCCAGCCGGAGAAGGTGCCGTACTGGGCCCGGTGGCCGCGGCCGACCCGGTGCACCTCGCCGTCGCTGCCCCGGTAGCGCCCGTCGGCGTCGCTGATGACGTTCGGGTGCAGGAGGGAGTGGTAAAGGGCGGTGTAGAAGGTGGTGCGGTCGGCGTCCGTGCCGCCGCCGACCCGGATCGCGTCCAGCCGGTCGCGCCAGGCCCGGCCGGCGGCGTCCCGCACCGCGTCGAAGGAGCGGGACGACGGGTTCTCCGCGGCCAGGTTCGCCTCGGCGCCCGCCCGGCTGACGTAGGAGATGCCGACCTTGACGTTCACCGGGTCGGTGCCGGGCGCGAACTCGACGTATCCGCCGGTGCCCTTGCCCGCCACGGGCCGCCCGCCGTTGCCGAACCCGCCGGTCCCGCCGGAGGCGGAGGTCGAGCCGGGGTTCAGCCGGTCGTCCTGCCAGGTGCCGGTGGCCTTGAAGTCGCGGTCGAAGCGGGCGGTGAAGTACAGGGTGTAGTAGGCGCGTCGGCCCTCGGGGTCGAGGTAGCCGCAGAAGTTGCCGGAGGTGACGGAGCCGGAGATCGTGCGCGTCCGGGGGTCGATGCTGATCGACGAATCGGTGGACCCCACCTCGGAGTTGGCGGTGCGGACGAGCAGTGAGGCGGGCTTGTCGGCGGGGAAGGCGAAGCGGGCCGAGCCGGTGCGCGCGGTCGCGGTGAGGTCGGCGTTGACGCCGGAGGCGAGGCCCACCCGGTAGTGGCCGGGCTCGGCGGTCTCGTCGGCGTGGGTGAAGCCGGAGGCGTAGACGGCGTCCTTGGTGTCGCTCGCCGGGGAGGAGGTGACCTCGCCGGCGTACGGGAAGAACGGGATGTCGCCGCCGCCGCCCGCACAGCCGGTGCCGGACATGTGGGTGAGGCTGAAGCCGCGGATCCGGGTGGCGTCGTACTGGTAGCCGCCCGGCGCGGCGGTGCGGGTGGCGTCGCCCCTGGTGTTCTCGGGGCTCCAGGAGAGCATGCCGAACGGCACGACGGCGCCGGGGAAGACATTGCCGCCGTTCTTGGTGCCGATCAGCGGATCGACGTAGGTGGTCGGGTCCTTGATCAGGTCCGGGGGTGCTGTCGCCGCCAGGGCGGGGGTTGCGCCACCGGCCGCGAGCGCGGCGGCCAGCAACAGGGACACGGGACGGAAACGCATGACGCGGCCCCTCCTCCTCAGGACGGGTCGCGCATCACGGGTCGCACAAGCCGCAGGGACAGTAACGTGCGCCGGCGGTACCGCGGAAGACCGCGTGCATCTCCTTCGGCACCCAGGGACGTCACCCGGTCGAGTGAGCCCAAGTGGCTTGACATCGTTGTCGGTTGGAGCGGTAGAGTCATGTACAGACCATTAAGACAACGTTGTCGCATCATGCGGCCGACACAAGCCACGCTCCACCCGGACGGGCCGAACCCCCCTCGCCCGCCCGGCTCGCGGACCCGGTGCGCACCGCCACCGGGTCCGCCCAGAGCGACTCACCCGACCCGGCGGGCAGCGGTCGCCGCGCCGCCACCGCCGGAGCGTCGCGCGCGGGAGCAAGGGGCGTACACGGATTGCCGTCGCACGCGGGAAGCGGTCGCACACGAGTAGCGGCCGTACGCGAGCAACAGTCGCGCGCGAAGAGTGGGCGGGAGCGGCCCACTCGACCCGGCGGGTTCCGGTCCGTCGGAGCCGCGAATGCCTGGGAGCGCTCCCACCTCCCTTCGGAAGCTAGCGCGCTCGACGAGTCCTGTAAACGCCTGACGCACCGGCCATACCTGGGCTCGGCTCGCGCTCCGGGGGGCGAATGTGACGTCCATCGCTTGGGACGACCGTAGCCACCGGCAATCACCGGTGCTACAAATGTCGCATGGCGGACCGATTCGCCCGGTTTAAGCGCATCCCGATGCGCTCGCTGGTCGGCAAGAATCCTCGAAGCGTCGCCGGGCAGGTCTTCATACTGCAGGTGGCGCTGGTAGTCGTGCTCGTGATCTGCGCGGTCGTCGCCCTCGTCCTGCAGTCGGAGCGGGACACCAGCATGGAGGCCAAGCGGCGTTCCATCGCGGTCGCGCAGACCTTCGCGCACTCGCCGGGCATCCTCCAGGCATTGAAGGAGCCCCAGCCGTCCAAGGAGCTCCAGCCGCTCACCGAGGCGGGCCGCAGGGCCGCGGGCGTCGACTTCATCGTCGTCATGGACACCAAGGGGATCCGCTACACCCACCCCATGCCGGACCGGATCGGCAAGCGGTTCGTCGGCCGCATCCAGCCCTCGCTGGAGGGCAAGGTCTACACCGAGAGCGTGCACGGTCCGCTCGGCCACGAGGTCCAGGCCACCGTTCCCATCAAGGACGACAACGGCAAGGTGACCGCACTCGTCTCCGCCGGGCTGAAGGTCAAGAACGTGACCAGCCAGGTGGACAAGCAGCTGCCGATCATCCTGGCGGCCGGAACCGGCGCGCTGCTGGTGTCGACCGGCGGCACGGCGCTGGTGGGCCGGCGGCTGTCCCGCCAGACCCACAGCCTGGCGCCGGACGAGATGAGCCGTATGTACGAGCACCACGACGCGGTGCTGCACTCCGTGCGGGAGGGTGTGCTCATCGTCGGGGACGGCGGACGGCTGATCCTGGCCAACGACGAGGCCAGACGGCTGCTGGAGCTGCCGCCCGACGTCGAGGGGCGGCACGTCTGGGAGCTGTCGGGACTCGACCCCGAAACGGTCGCGCTGCTCGTCTCCGGGCGCGAGGCCACCGACGAGGTGCACCTCGCCGGCGAACGGCTGCTCGCCGTCAACCAGCGGCCCACGGGGAACGACGGCGGCCCCAGCGGCACGGTCGTGACCCTCCGCGACTCCACCGAGCTCCAGGCGGTCTCCGGCCGGGCGGAGGTCGCGCGCGAGCGGCTCAAGCTGCTGTACGACGCCGGACTGAGCATCGGCACCACCCTCGACGTGGTCCGTACGGCCGACGAGCTGGCCCAGGTCGCCGTCCCCCGCTTCGCCGACTTCGTCACCGTGGACCTGGCCGACGGCGTGGTCCACGGCGAGGAGCCCGCCCCCACCGCCACCGGCATGCGGCGGGTCGCCGTGAGCGCGATCCGGGACGACCACCCGCTCTACGAGAAGGGCCGGCTGATCGACTTCCTGCCCTCCACACCCCAGGCCCGGGGCTACGGCAGCGGCCACTCCGAGCTGGTGACCGACCTGTCGACCGCGGCCGGCTGGCAGGCGCAGGACCCCCAGCGCGCGCAGGACATCATCGACTACGGCATCCACTCGCTGATCGCCGCCCCGATCCAGGCCCGCGGTGTCGTCCTGGGCATGGCCAACTTCTGGCGCACCAAGCGGCACGCCCCCTTCGACGAGGAGGAGCGGTCGCTGGCGGAGGAGCTGGTGGCCCGGTCCGCGGTCAGCATCGACAACGCCCGCCGGTACACGCGCGAGCACACCCTCGCGGTCACCCTGCAGCGCAGCCTGCTGCCGCGGGCCCTGCCCGAGCAGAACGCCCTCGACGTCGGCTACCGCTACATCCCCGCCCAGTCCGGCGTGAGCGGCGACTGGTTCGACGTGATCCCGCTGCCGGGCGGCCGGGTGGCCCTGGCCGTCGGCGACGTGGTCGGGCACGGCCTGCACGCGGCCGCGACGATGGGCCGGCTGCGCACCGCGGTGCACAACTTCACCACCCTCGACATGCCGCCCGACGAGTTGCTGTCTCATCTGGACGACCTGGTCGGGCGCATCGACCAGGACGAGGCGAGTGCCGACGCCTCGGCCGAGCTGGTGGGCGCGACCTGCCTCTACGCGATCTACGACCCGGTGACCCGCCGCTGCGCCATGGCCCGTGCCGGGCACCTGGCGCCCGCGCTGGTCCACCCCGACGGGCGCGTCACCTTCCCGGACCTGCCCGCCGGGCCGCCGCTCGGCCTCGGCGGCCTGCCCTTCCAGACGGCCGAGCTGGAGCTCGCCGAGGGCACCCAGCTCGTCCTGTACACCGACGGCCTGGTCGAGGACCGCACCCGTGACCTCGACGTGGGCCTGGAGCTGCTGCGCCGGGCGCTGGCCGGCCACCCCGACCGGGAGCCGGAGGACAGCTGCCAGGCGGTGCTGGAAGCCCTGCTGCCCGGCCGGCCCAAGGACGATGTGGCTCTGCTCATCGCCCGCACCCGGGGGCTGCCGGCCGACCAGGTCGCCGACTGGGACGTGCCGCGCGATCCGGCCGCCGTGTCGGCGATGCGGCTCGCCGTGTCCGAGAAGCTCGACGAGTGGGGCCTGTCCGACCTCGGCTTCGGCATGGAACTCGTGCTGAGCGAGCTGATCACCAACGCCATCCGGTACGGCTGCGAGCCGATCCATGTGCGGCTGATCCGCGACCGCACGCTGATCTGCGAGGTGGCCGACAGCAGCAGCACCTCGCCGCACCTGCGGTACGCGGCGACGACCGACGAGGGCGGCCGCGGGCTGTTCCTGGTCTCCCAGATGACCGAGCGCTGGGGCACCCGGTACACCCCGCAGGGCAAGGTGATCTGGGCCGAGATGGCGGTGCCTGACCTCTCGGCGCTCACGGACCTCCTCGGGGAGTGAGCGGCGCCGCCTCGGACGGGAATCCGTGGGCGCCGTACAGCCGGACGAAACGGGCCGCGACGACGAACCCGAGGCGGTCAAGGCCGCGCTCCGAGCGCTCGTACACCTCGACCTCCTCCGCGCCGCCCGGCCCGATCGGCTGGACCAGCCGGCCGCCGGGGCGCAGCTGCGTCACGAGCGGCGGCGGTACCTCGGGGTGGGCGGCGCAGACGACCACGGCGTCGTACGGGGCCTGGTCGGGCAGCCCCAGCGTGCCGTCGCCGACGACGACCTCGGCGTTGCGGACGCCCTGCGCGGCGAGGTTCGCCCGTGCCCGGCGGGCCAGGTCCGGCAGGCGCTCGACGCTGACGACGCGGGCGGCGAGGCGGGCGAGCAGGGCGGTCTGGTAGCCGTAGCCGGTACCGATCTCCAGGACGCGTTCGTCGCCGTTCAGGGCGAGGGCGTGGATCATCAGGGCCACGAGGGAGGGCTGGGTCGTCACCTGTCCGTGGCCGAGCGGAACGGGCGTGTCCGTGCCGGCCGCGCTGACGTACGCGGCCGGTACGAACCGGGCACGCGGCGTGTCCCGGATCGCGCTCAGCAGGCGCTCGTCCCGGACCCCCATGGCTCGGGCGGCCCGGACCAGATCGTCGTCGGCGGCTCCGGGGGCGGGGACGGGACGGGGCATGCGGTCCACCTCCGGTGCGCAGCGGTTCGCCACCGGTGCGGGTGGGCGCCGCTCACCTCCAGCAGAGCAGAGCCGGCGGCTGATCGCCACGGTCCGGGGTGGGCCGGGTCCCGCCGGGTTCAGGCGGAGCTGCCGAGCGCCCGGGAGGGGCGGCGCGCGACGGTGTGCGTGCCGTGGGCGAGGCGGCGCGGCTGCCCCGCGTGCCCAGCGAGCGGTGCCTCGGCCCCAGGGTGCCGGTCATGTACCGGTCCTGTCCCGGTCTGCTGGGGGAATCCTGTGTTCAGTGTGAGGGTGGGTGATGACCCGGACCGGACACGGCGAAGGGCCGCACCCCCGTCTCCGGGAGTGCGGCCCTCGACTGCCGTACCGAGCCGCTTACTTGCGGATCAGGTTGCGCAGCACGTACTGCATGATGCCGCCGTTGCGGTAGTAGTCGGCCTCACCGGGGGTGTCGATGCGGACGACCGCGTCGAACTCGACGCCGGAGTCGGTGGTGACCTTGACCGTGCGCGGCGTGGTGCCGTCGTTCAGCTCGGTGACGCCGGCGATGGAGAAGGTCTCCTCACCCGTCAGACCGAGGGACTCGGCGGAGGCGCCCTCCGGGAACTGCAGCGGCAGGACGCCCATGCCGATGAGGTTCGAGCGGTGGATGCGCTCGTACGACTCGGCGACGACGGCCTTGACGCCGAGCAGCGCGGTGCCCTTGGCGGCCCAGTCACGGGACGAGCCGGAGCCGTACTCCTTGCCGGCCAGGACGACCAGCGGGATGCCCTGCTCGATGTAGTTGCGCGAGGCGTCGTAGATGAACGACACCGGAGCGTCCGCCTGGGTGAAGTCGCGGGTGTAGCCGCCCTCGGTGCCCGGCGCGATCTGGTTGCGCAGGCGGATGTTGGCGAACGTACCGCGGATCATGACCTCGTGGTTGCCACGGCGGGAGCCGTAGGAGTTGAAGTCACGACGCTCCACACCGTGCTCGGTGAGGTACTTGCCGGCCGGGGTGTCGGCCTTGATGGCACCGGCCGGGGAGATGTGGTCGGTGGTGACCGAGTCGCCCAGCTTGGCGAGCACACGGGCGCCGGCGATGTCGACGACCGGGGCCGGCTCCATGGCCATGCCCTCGAAGTACGGGGGCTTGCGGACGTACGTCGACTCGGCGTCCCACTCGAAGGTGTTGCCGGTCGGGACGGGCAGCGCCTGCCACTGGGCGTCGCCCGCGAAGACGTCCTGGTAGGACTTGTTGAACATGTCCTCGCCGATGGCGTTCGCCACGACGTCGTTGACCTCGGCCTCGGTCGGCCAGATGTCGGTCAGGTAGACCGGCTTGCCGTCCTGGTCGGTGCCGAGCGCGTCCTTGGTGATGTCCACCTTCATGGAGCCCGCGATGGCGTACGCGACGACCAGCGGCGGGGAGGCCAGGTAGTTCATCTTGACGTCGGGGTTGATACGGCCCTCGAAGTTCCGGTTGCCGGAGAGGACCGAGGTGACCGCGAGGTCGTGGTCGTTGACGGCCTTGGAGACCTCCTCCGGCAGCGGGCCGGAGTTGCCGATGCAGGTGGTGCAGCCGTAACCGACCAGGTTGAAGCCGACCTTGTCGAGGTACGGCGTCAGACCGGCCTTGTCGAAGTAGTCCGTGACGACCTTCGAGCCCGGGGCGAGGGTGGTCTTGACCCACGGCTTGCGGGTCAGGCCCTTCTCGACCGCCTTCTTGGCCACCAGGGCGGCGGCGACCATGACGTACGGGTTCGAGGTGTTGGTGCAGGAGGTGATGGCCGCGACCGTCACCGCACCGTGGTCGATGGTGTAGGTCGTGCCGTCGGGGGCGGTGACCTGGACCGGGTTGGACGGGGCGCCGTTCGGGTGGACGGCCGGGGCGTCGGAGGCCGGGAAGGACTCCTCGCCCGCCTCGTCGGCGGTGGAGACGTAGTTGAGGACGTCCGTCTTGAACTGCTCGGCGGCGTTCGCGAGGACGATGCGGTCCTGCGGGCGCTTCGGGCCGGCGATCGACGGGACGACCGTGGAGAGGTCCAGCTCCAGCTTCTCGGAGAAGTCCGGCTCGGCCGTCGGGTCCAGCCAGAGGCCCTGCTCCTTGGCGTACGCCTCGACGAGCGCGACCTGCTGCTCGGAGCGGCCGGTCAGCTTGAGGTAGTTCAGGGTCTCGCCGTCGATCGGGAAGATGGCGGCGGTGGAACCGAACTCCGGCGACATGTTGCCGATGGTGGCGCGGTTGGCGAGCGAGGTGGCGGCGACGCCCTCGCCGTAGAACTCGACGAACTTGCCGACGACACCGTGCTTGCGGAGCATCTCGGTGATGGTCAGCACGAGGTCGGTGGCGGTGGTGCCGGGCTTGAGCTCACCGGTCAGCTTGAAGCCGACGACGCGCGGGATGAGCATGGAGACCGGCTGGCCGAGCATGGCGGCCTCGGCCTCGATGCCGCCGACGCCCCAGCCAAGCACACCGAGGCCGTTGACCATCGTGGTGTGCGAGTCGGTGCCGACGAGGGTGTCGGGGTACGCCTGCCCGCCTCGCACCATGACGGTGCGGGCCAGGTGCTCGATGTTCACCTGGTGGACGATGCCGGTGCCCGGCGGGACGACCTTGAAGTCGTCGAACGCGGTCTGGCCCCAGCGCAGGAACTGGTAGCGCTCCTTGTTGCGGCCGTACTCCAGCTCGACGTTCTGCTTGAAGGCGTCGTTGGTGCCGAACTTGTCGGCGATGACGGAGTGGTCGATGACCATCTCGGCCGGGGAGAGCGGGTTGATCTTCGCCGGGTCGCCGCCGAGCGCCGCGACGGCCTCACGCATGGTCGCGAGGTCCACGACACAGGGAACGCCGGTGAAGTCCTGCATGATCACGCGGGCCGGCGTGAACTGGATCTCCTGGCTGGGCTGCGCCTGGGAGTCCCAGTTGCCGAGGGCGCGGATGTGGTCGGCGGTGATGTTCGCGCCGTCCTCCGTGCGGAGCAGGTTCTCCAGCAGGACCTTGAGGCTGTACGGCAGCCGGGCCGAGCCCTCCACCTTGTCCAGCCGGAAGATCTCGTACGACTCGTCGCCCACCTGCAGCGTGCTGCGGGCGTCGAAGCTGTTCGCCGACACGACAGTCTCCTTCATTGATGTGCGCGTACTCACCACGATCCTGCCGCCACGGCATCTCGACCGTTCCGCTAAGGTAAGGCTAAGTTAGGTAACCCTTACCGGGGTGGCGGCTGCGGTGCTCCTCGGCAGATATCTCGATGTCGAGATAACTCTAGTACACCGCCGCCGGATGGTCATGTCCGCCCCGACCCGGCCGCCCCGATGTTCAGTGGCATGGCCCACACGACGGGGACCGGTCACCCCTTCCTTCGCAAATCAGTACGCAAGACTCATGTACGACATGAGCTGATTAACACCCGGACGCCGGACGTACGCTGACATGCCATCACCCGAACGGACCCCCCAACAGGCGCCATCTCATATCTGAGATAGCCTCAGCCTCATGGCAGACGACTACCTCGTACGCATCGGCAAGCTCATCCGTGACGCCCGGCAACACCGCGGCTGGACACAGGCACAGCTCGCGGAGGCACTCGGCACCAGCCAGAGCGCCGTCAACCGCATCGAGCGGGGCAACCAAAACATCAGCCTTGAGATGATCGCTCGAATCGGTGAAGCCCTGGACAGCGAGATCGTCTCGTTGGGCTACGCGGGCCCGATGCATCTGCGAGTGGTCGGCGGCCGCCGGCTGTCCGGCGCCATCGACGTGAAGACGAGCAAGAACGCCTGCGTCGCCCTCCTGTGCGCCACGCTCCTCAACAAGGGCCGCACGGTGCTGCGCCGGGTCGCCCGGATCGAGGAGGTATACCGCCTGCTGGAGGTGCTCAACTCGATCGGCGTGCGCACCCGCTGGATCAATGACGGGGTCGACCTGGAGATCGTGCCGCCGACCGAGCTGGACATGGGCGCCATCGACGCCGACGCGGCCGTACGCACCCGCTCCATCATCATGTTCCTCGGCCCGCTGCTGCACCGTATGGACCACTTCAAGCTGCCGTACGCCGGCGGCTGCGACCTCGGCACGCGCACCATCGAGCCGCACATGATCGCGCTGCGCCGCTTCGGCCTGGACATCGCCGCGACCGAGGGCCAGTACCACGCCCAGGTGGACCGCTCCGTGCGGCCCGGCCGGCCGATCGTGCTGACCGAGCGCGGGGACACCGTCACCGAGAACGCGCTGCTCGCCGCCGCCCGCCACGAGGGCGTCACGGTCATCCGCAACGCCTCCTCCAACTACATGGTCCAGGACCTCTGCTTCTTCCTGGAGACGCTGGGCGTACGGGTCGAGGGCATCGGCACGACGACCCTGACCGTGCACGGCGTGCCGGACATCGACGTCGACGTGGACTACTCCCCCTCCGAGGACCCGGTCGAGGCGATGAGCCTGCTGGCCGCCGCCGTCGTCACGGAGTCCGAGCTGACGGTGCGCCGGGTGCCGATCGAGTTCCTGGAGATCGAGCTCGCGGTCCTGGAGGAGATGGGCCTCGACCACGACCGGTCGCCCGAGTACTTCGCGGACAACGGCCGCACCCGCCTGGTCGACCTGACCGTCCGCCCCTCCAAGCTCGAAGCCCCGATCGACAAGATCCACCCGATGCCGTTCCCGGGCCTGAACATCGACAACGTCCCGTTCTTCGCGGCCATCGCGGCGGTCGCCCAGGGCAAGACGCTGATCCACGACTGGGTCTACGACAACCGGGCCATCTACCTGACGGACCTCAACCGCCTCGGCGGCCGGCTCCAGCTCCTCGACCCGCACCGGGTGCTCGTCGAGGGCCCGACCCGCTGGCGCGCCGCCGAGATGATGTGCCCGCCGGCGCTGCGCCCGGCCGTGGTCGTCCTGCTGGCGATGATGGCGGCCGAGGGCACGTCGGTGCTGCGCAACGTGTACGTCATCAACCGGGGTTACGAGGACCTCGCCGAGCGCCTCAACTCGATCGGGGCGCAGATCGAGATCTTCCGGGACATCTGACCGACGAGCGCCGCCGCACCTTGTCCCGCCCGGCGGGAGCCGGATCGGAACGAGGCGCGGTGGCAGCCGGGTCCGTGTGTGCGGGGGGATGAGGGTTCAGGGGCGCCGGAACCACGCGGTGTTCGGGCGGTCCTCGCGGATGCGGGTGTCGGTGTGGCGGTCGCCGTTGGCGATGCTGATCAGGCGGTACTGCTGGTTGTGGAAGATCCAGGTCCAGGTCTGGTCGTCCACGAGGGACCTGCCCGGGACGAAGGCGTGGGCCTCGACCCTGGAGATGCCCTGGAGGGAGTTCCACAGGGTCAGGTTGCCGTCGCGCCGGACCAGTTCGTCGGGGTGCGTCCGGCCGCCGGAGTACACGCGGCCGTCGTGGACGGCGATCATGCGGTAGACCTGGCCCTGCGGGGTGGTGTGGAAGACCCAGTAGTACGACTTGCCGCCCACGCGCTGCATGTCCGGTACCGGCAGCACCGCGTCGATGCGACCGATGTCGGCGCAGGACCGCCAGTAGCCGATCGGCAGGTCGTCGCCGGTTCGCCGGTTGGTGTGCCGGGCCTCGAGGGCGATGGCGATACGGCGGTAGACCTGCTTGCCGTTCACCGTGTGGAAGAGCCAGTAGGCGCTCTCGCCGTTCATGCACTGCTCGTCGGGTACGGGCAGGATCGCGTCGACCTGCTCGACCCCGGCCAGCGCGGGCCAGGCCGCGAAGTCCTCCTGGCCGAGGAGGACGCCCGTACGGTCGTCACTGCCCGTGGTGAGCGCCTCGGTCTCGGCCGCGCCCGCGCCGACGGCACGGACGGTGCGCCCGGAGAAGGTCCAGTACCGGCCCTGCACGTCCGGCCAGGGCAGGATCTCGTCCACGGGGGCCGGCTTCGCGGGCGGCTCCTGCGGGCGGGTCTGGCCGCCGGGCAGCGTACTCGTCCACCCGGACTGCCCACCCGGGGCCACGGCCTCCAGACGGCCCCGGGACAGGCCGCGCAGGGTGCTGATGGACGGGGTGAAGGCGTAGACGGAGCCCTCGGTGGTCACGAACGGCATGAAGTGCAGCATGGTGGTCTTACGGCCGCCGTTGCCGTTGCTCTCGAAGGCGACGTCGCCCGTGATGTCCTTGCCGAGTTCGCCGCTGACCATCGGGTCCGGCCCGGGCTGGGGGTCACGGCCGCGCGGGAAGTTGGGCGAGTTGATCCAGTCGGCCTGGATGAACTCGAACTGCCGCACCAGGTCGGCCTGGTAGCAGACGAACATCAGGCCGCGGGGCTCGTCGGGGCCTCCCCCGTCCTCGTTGGCGGGGTCGAAGGGGGCGCCGTAGGGGATGCCGCGGCGGATGATGCGGCGTTCGTCCATGAACTTCTCGTCGACGTGCTCGCCGTCGTCGATCAGGCCGTCGCGCGGGGCGTTCTTGCGCAGGTGGGAGAAGAGCGGGGTGACGACGCCGTCGGGGTCGTCGCGGAAGCTGATGTCGTTGTCGGGCCTGGTGCCCGAAGCCGGCGGGGCGTCCGGGAACTTGGCGACCGAGGCGCCGCAGCGCCAGCGGCCCACCAGCCGGGCCCCCAGCCACTCGGCCTTCGCGTTCTCGCCGACCACCTTGGCGTCCCGCAGCTTCTTCAGCTCGGTGTTGACCTGCGCCCACCACCCGGGGACGTCCTGGCCCAGCCGGCGTACGACCTGGAAGGAGCCGTACTTCATCCAGTCGGGGATGTTCTTGGGCAGGGGGTTGTCCTCGACGCCGAGGACGAACTCGTGGGCCGGGATCATCCGGGGGCGCTCGTGCTCGGCCGGGTCGTCGAAGTTCGTCACGACGGGTTCGCTGACGCCGTCCTTGAAGCCGAAGTGCTCCTTGCCCCGGCGGTTGCCGGGCAGCGTGGCCCCGTTCTGCTGGTAGACGATCACGACTCCGGCTCGGGAGGCGGCCTCCCGCTGCCGGTTCAGCTCGGCGTCGCGGTCGTGCTCGGCGTCGGCGGCGATGGTGAGGACCGCGTGGATGGCGGGCTTCGCCTCGGAGCCAAAGATCCATTTGTCCGGGGCGTTGGAGCCCTTGTCGCCGAGTGCGTCGGCGCGCTGGGGAGATCCGGACCCCTGCACGAACGCCTGGATCGTGGTGCCCGTGGGCACCTTCGGGAACACCGGGTCCTGGTCCGTCTCCTTGCCCGTCAGGCGCTGGATCCCGGGGTAGGTGAGGCTCAGGCCCAGCCAAGTGGCCTTGAGGTTCTTCGGGTCGTCGCCCTGGGAGCTCTTGCGGGCCTCGTGGAACTTCTCGTTGAAGGCGGCGACCTGTTGGGTGGTGGCGATGTTCGGGAGCAGCTCCGCCAGCCAGTTCTGGGCGGCGTCCTTGGCGCCGAACTGGAGGAACAGGAAGGTCATGTGATCCTTCTTGAACCCGGCGAGGATGTCGCCCTGGATCTCCGTGTTCTCGCGCAGGGGTAGGGCCGTGATCATGGA
>NZ_JADDRL010000009.1 GCF_021538895.1 Streptomyces olivochromogenes
GGCGCCCTCCGCCGACGGCGCCGCCGACCAGCTCCCGCAAGGGGTGTTCTGTGTCGACCGGCTGGGTCTGATCGTCTACGCCAACCCGGCCGCGGCACGGCTGATGGGCCTGGAGCGTTCGCGGCTCCTCGGCCTGCCCGTCGACGAGGCGCTGCCGTGGCTGGGCCGGCCCCCGTACGACGACCACCTGCGCGGTGCCCTGCTGTCCCTGCAACCCGTGAAATTCCACGCCCGGCACCCGGCCGCCGACCGCGACGCGCCCGGCGAGGGCGACTGGCTGGACCTGTCGTTCCACCCGGGCCCGGACATCCTCACCTGCACCGTCGCGCCCGCGAACCGTATGGACGTCCCCGCCGAGCTGCCCGACGCCGGCCTGACGCCGACCGCCGCTCCCGAAGCCGGCCACCCCGTGTCCGCCGCTCCCTCGTTGGCGCCGCTGTACCGGCCCATCGCCCTGGCCATCGCGCTGACCGACGCGGTCACCGCCCGCCAGGTGTCGGCGGTCGTCACCCAGGAGCTGCTGCCCGCGTTCGACGGCCGCCGACTGGCCATCTACCTGCTGCAGGACCGGCACCTGTACCTGGCCTGGGAGACCGGTTTCCCGCAGGGATTCCTCGCCCCCTTCGACGGCGTCGGCCTCGACGCCCATCTGCCCGGTGTGGAGACCCTCACCACCGGCCGCTCCCTGTTCTTCGACTCCATGCGGCAGCTGGCCACCGCCTATCCGGGCATCCCGCTGGACGCGATCGAGGGCGCCCGCGCCTTCCTGCCGCTGATCGCCTCCGGGCGGCCGGTCGGCTCCTGCATCCTCGGCTTCGACCGCAACCGGGGTTTCAGCACGGAGGAACGCACGCTCCTGACCGCGCTCGCCGGGCTGATCGCGCACGCGATGGAGAAGGCGCAGCGCTACGACACCGAGGCCGCCCTCGCCCGCGGCCTGCAGCAGGCCCTGCTCCCCCGGCGGCTGTCCGCGCATCCGCAGGTGGAGACCGCCGGCCGCTATCTGCCCGGCACCCAGGGCATGGACGTGGGCGGGGACTGGTACGACGTCGTCGAGGCCGGGGACGGTCTGGCGCTGGTCATCGGCGACGTCCAGGGGCACGGCGTGCAGGCGGCGGCCACCATGGGCCAGCTGCGCAGCGCCGTACGCGCCTTCGCGCTCGGCGACCACCCTCCCGACGAGGTCATGAGCGGCACGAACCGGCTGCTCATCGACCTCGATCCGGGACAGTTCGCCAGCTGCTGCTACCTGCGGCTCGACCCCGCGACCGGCCGGGCCCAGGTCGCCCGCGCCGGGCATCCGCCGCCGCTGTTGAGCGCCCCGGACGGCCGAACCCGCGTCCTGGACATTCCCGGGGGTGTCGTCCTCGGGGTGGACCCGCTCGCCCAGTATCCGGTGGCGCAGCTGCGGCTGGAGCCGGGGGCGATCCTCGCCCTGTACACCGACGGGCTGGTCGAGCGGCCCGGCACCGACATCGACGAGGGGATCAGCGCGCTGCGGCTGGCCCTGGAACAGGCCCGTACGGCCGCCGGGCGGCGGAGCGCCCGTTCCCTCGCGGGCGTCGCCGACCGGCTCACCTCGACGGCCCGGCACGCCGTCGACCGGCCCGACGACGTGGCTCTCCTGCTCGCCACCCGGCGCACCGGGTGCCCCTCCGGGCAATGAGGTCGCCACGCATCGGCGCGACCACCGCCGGTCACCTCCTGCGACGCCTCTCGCCTCCGGGGGCCGGGCAGTGTAGACATGGGCACATGGTCCGACTGTTGGGCCGGTCCGAGACTCGGCCGCCCCGTCGTCCCGGGGATCCGCACGCACCGCACGAGCGGCGGCAGCAGGACGGAACCGGGCCGCGCCGCACAAGGGCCGGGAGGCTGTGGTCGGCGGTGAGCGGCCGCAGCGTCGCCGGACAGGTGTTCGTGCTGCAAGTGGTCATCGTGCTGTTGCTCGTCGTGTCGGCGGTGGTGGCCCAGGTGCTGCAGGTGCGCCACGACACCAACCAGGAGGCCCGCAACCGCTCCCTCGCCGTCGCCGAGACCTTCGCCCACGCGCCGGGCACGGTGGCGGCGCTGCGCAGCCCGGATCCGACGGCCGTGCTCCAGCCGAAGGCCGAGGCGGCGCGCAAGGCGTCCGGGGTGGACTTCGTCGTCGTGATGAACACCGACGGGATCCGCTACACGCACCCCAAACCGGACCGGATCGGCAAGAAGTTCGTCGGGACCATCGCCCCCGCACAGGCGGGGCACACCGTCGTCGAGGAGGTCAACGGGACCCTGGGCCCGCTGGTCCAGGTCGTGGTGCCGGTCAAGGACGCCCAGGGGAACGTCGTGGGACTGGTGTCGTCCGGCATCACCACCGAGCACGTGGGCGGCACCGCCGAACAGCAGCTGCCGCTCCTGCTGGCCGCCGCCGCGGCGGCCCTCGCCCTGGCCACCGCGGGAACGGCGCTGGTGAGCAGACGCCTGTTGCGCCAGACGCACGGCCTCGGCCCGCACGAGATGACACGGATGTACGAGCACCACGACGCGGTGCTGCACTCCGTGCGGGAAGGCGTGCTCATCGTCAGCGGCGAGGGCCGGCTGCTGCTCGCCAACGACGAGGCGCAGCGCCTGCTGGACCTGCCCGAGGACGCGGAGCGGCAGGATGTGCGCCGGCTCGGCCTGGACGACGACACCGCCGACCTGCTGGCCTCGGGCCGCGTCGCCACCGACGAGGTGCACCTGGTCAAGGACCGGCTGCTGGCGATCAACCAGCGGCCCACGGACCTGCGCGGCGGCCCGCCGGGCAGCGTCACCACGCTCCGCGACTCCACGGAACTGCGCGCCCTGTCCGGCCGGGCGGAGGTGGCGCGCGAACGCCTGAACATGCTCTACGACGCCGGTGTCGCCATCGGCACCAGCCTCGACGTGACCCGGACCGCCGAGGAACTGGCGCAGCTGGCCGTGCCCCGGTTCGCGGACTTCCTCACCGTGGACCTGTTCGACGCCGTGCTGCACGGGGAGGAGCCGCAACCCGGGGAGTCCTTGCGCCGCGCGGCCGTCGGCGGCATCCGCGGGGACGCCCCGCTCTACCCGTTGGGCGAACGCATCCGCTTCGTGCCGACCTCCCCGCAGTTCCGCAGTCTGCACACCGGGGTGTCCGTGGTCGAGCCGCGGCTGGGCGAGGCGCCGGGCTGGCTCGCCCAGGACCTCGACCGCACCGAACAGGTGGTCGAGTTCGGGATCCACTCGCTGATCACCGTGCCGCTGCGCGCGGGCAGCCTGATCCTGGGCGTGGCCAACTTCTATCGCTCGCAGAAGCCCGAGCCGTTCGACGCCGAGGATCTGGCCCTGGCCGAGGAGCTGGTCGCCCGCGCCGCGGTGTCCATCGACAACGCCCGCCGCTACACCCGCGAGCACGGCATGGCGGTGACCCTGCAGCGCAGCCTGCTGCCCCGCAAGCTGCCCGACCAGAGCGCCCTGGAGATCGCCTACCGCTATCTGCCCGCGCAGGCCGGGGTGGGCGGCGACTGGTTCGACGTACTGCCGCTGTCCGGATCCCGGGTCGCCCTCGTCGTGGGCGACGTGGTGGGGCACGGGCTGCACGCCGCCGCCACCATGGGCCGGCTGCGCACGGCGGTGCACAACTTCTCCTCGCTGGACCTGCGGCCCGACGAGCTCCTCGGTCTCCTCGACGAGCTGGTCGGCCGTATCGACCAGGACGAGACCCCCGCCGACGGCGCCACGGCGGTCACCGGCGCGACCTGCCTGTACGCGATCTACGATCCGGTCTCCCGGCGCTGTGCCGTCGCCCGGGCCGGCCATCCGCCGCCCGCCGTGGTCCGCCCCGACGGCAGCGTCGAGTTCCCCGAGGTGCCGGCGGGTCCGCCGCTGGGCCTCGGCGGGCTGCCGTACGAGACGGCCGATCTGGAGCTGAAGGAGGGCAGCCGCCTCGTCCTGTACACCGACGGGCTGATCGAGGACCGGGAGCGGGACATCGACGACGGCCTGGAGCTGCTGCGCTCCGCGCTGGCGCGGGCCGCCGACTCGCCCGAGGACACCTGCCGGGCCGTCCTGGAACTGCTCCCGGCCCGGCCCAGCGACGACGTCGCCCTGCTCGTCGCCCGCACCCGCTCGCTCGGCGCCGACCGGGTCGCCGAGTGGCCGGTGCCGGCCGATCCGGCGGCCGTCTCGCAGCTCCGGGCCGCGGTGAACCGGCAGCTGGCCGAGTGGGAACTGGAGGAGCTCACGTTCACCACCGAACTGATCCTCAGCGAGCTGGTCACCAACGCCATCCGCTACGGCCGCGAGCCCATCCGGGTCCGGCTGCTGCGCGACCGCAGCCTGATCTGCGAGGTGTCCGACGGCAGCACGACCTCGCCGCACCTGCGGTACGCGGCGACCACCGACGAGGGCGGACGCGGCCTGTTCCTCGTCGCGCAGCTCGCCGACCGCTGGGGCACCCGCTACACCCCGGCGGGCAAGGTCATCTGGGCGGAACAGCCGCTGTCCTGAGCCGGCCGACGGCCGGCGGAAGAAAGCTGTTGAGGATCCGTCCGGGAATCGGTGATGATCTCCGGCATGTTCTCGCGCAGGAAACGCCGCCCGAAGTCCCCCGATCTCCTTGAAGCCTGGGAGTGCCTGGACTCCGGGGACATCCCGGGCGCCCTGCGGCAGTTGCGGGTCGCCGGCGAGGACCAGCCCCTGGGCGAGGTCGCCCTCGTGGTCGGCCGGGCCGCGCGGACCGCGGGCTTCGACGACCTCCAGCAGGCCGCCGCCGCGCTGGCCGAGCGCCCCGAACACGCCCAGGCGCTCTTCGACTTCGGATACGCCTGCGTCGAACGCGGCCTGTCCTACCTGGCGGTGCCCGCCCTGCGCGAGGTGCTGCGCGGCAACCCGGGCCGCCTCGGGGTCGTACGGGAGCTGGTGTCGGCCTACGAGCGTGAGGGCCGTCACCGCGAGGCCGTCGAGGAACTGGCCCGGCACGAGGCCGACTTCACCGACTGGCCGGACCGCTATCTGCTGGTGTTCAACGCGATCATGTCGGGCGACCTCGGCCTGGCCCGGCGCCAGCACGCCCTGCTGCCGGACCCCGAGGACGAGATGTGGCTGCCCACCCGGGCCCGGCAGAACCGCATGCTGGAGCGCGCGGCCGCCCTCGACGGGGCGAGCGCGCTGGACCCGACCGATCTGCGGGGCTGGCAGTACGTGCTCGGCGGGACGGTGCTGGGCACGCTCTCCCCGTACGGCTTCGACTCGGGCATGACCGGCCGGTACGCCTACCTGCAGGACACACCGGGACAGTGCCTGCGCGGCCTGCTGCGGCTGCGGACGCTGCTGGAGGCCACCGAGGCGCGCCCGCGGTCGGTGTCGCTGCTCCCCGACCGTGACTCGCGGATCCTCAGCCTGGCCGCCGCCGAGCTGCTTGACCTGCCGGCGGAGCCCTTCGCGCCCGGCCGCGAGGACACGCTCGTCGTCGCGTACGACCTGAACGAGGTGGCCGGCGCGGCCGACGGCCCCGAGATCCTCGGGCAGCTCTTCGAGCGCGCCCCCGGCCAGGTGCTGCACGAGCACGCGAGTTCCTGGACCGACGCTCCGGTCGTCACCGCCGACAGCGTCACCCTGCTCCACCAGTCCGTGGTGGCGCCCTGGGGCGAGCAACTGCGCGGCGCCGCAGACGGAGGAGTCGAGCGGGCACCGGCCGACGACCGCCCCGAGCCGGAGCTCGCCGCCGAGATCACGGGGGCGGAGCCGGACACGGACGAGGGCGACGGCACCGGCCCGGACGACTCGGACGAGGCGTTCGCCGCGTTCGCCGCGACCGTGCGCGGCACCTGGCTGCGCGGCGACCGCGCCCGCCTGACCTCGTCCGGACCGGTGCCCAGCTCCCGCTTCGCCTGACGGCCGCGCGTCGCGCGACGGTGTGCGGGGCTAACCGAGGGCCCGGTCCAGGTTGAAGGCGGCGCTGATGAGCGCCAGGTGGGTGAACGCCTGTGGGAAGTTGCCCTGTTGCTCCCCGGTGCGGCCGATCTCCTCGGCGTACAGGCCGAGATGGTTGGCGTAGGTGAGCATCTTCTCGAAGGCCAGCCGGGCCTCCTCCAGCCGTCCGGCGCGCACCAGTGCCTCGACGTACCAGAAGGAGCAGATGGAGAACGTGCCCTCGTCGCCGCGCAGTCCGTCGGGGCTGGCCTGCGGGTCGTACCGGTAGACGAGGGAGTCGGAGACCAGGTCCTCGGTCAGGGCGTCCAGGGTGGACAGCCACTTCGGGTCGGTCGGGGCGACGAACTTCGCCATCGGCATCATCAGCACGGAGGCGTCGAGGACCTCGCTGCCCTCGTGCTGCACGAAGGCGTGACGCACCGGCGACCAGCCGCGCTCCATGATCCACCGGTAGATGGTGTCGCGGCACTGCCGCCAGCGGCGGTGGTCGGCCGGCAGGCCCCGCCGGGTGGCCACGCGGATGGCCCGCTCGATCGCCACCCAGCACATCAGGCGCGAGTACAGGAAGTTCTTGCGGCCGCCGCGGGTCTCCCACACGCCCTCGTCCGGCTGGTCCCAGTGGTCGACGACCCAGTCCACCAGCTGGCACACGTCGTCCCACTGGTCGCTGGAGATGGGTTCGGCCCACTTGTCGTAGAGGTAGATCGAGTCGATCAGGGCGCCGTAGATGTCGAGCTGGAGCTGGTCGGCGGCGGCGTTGCCGACCCGGACCGGGGCGGATCCCTGGTGGCCCTCCAGGTGGGGGAGCTCGCGTTCGGGCAGGTCGGTGCGGCCGTCGATGCCGTACATGATCTGCAGCGGCCCGGAGGGCGAGCCGTCGCCGGGGCTGATGTGGGTGGCCAGGAACTGCATGAAGGCCCGGGCCTCCCCGGTGAAGCCGAGCCGCAGCAGCGCGTACACGCAGAACGCGGCGTCGCGGATCCACACGTAGCGGTAGTCCCAGTTGCGTTCGCCGCCGAGCTGTTCGGGCAGGCTCGTGGTCGGCGCGGCGACGATGGCGCCGGTCGGGGCGTAGGTGAGCAGCTTCAGGGTGAGGGCGGAGCGGTGCACCATCTCCCGCCACCGGCCGACGTAGCGGGACTGGTGCAGCCAGCGGCGCCAGTAGGCGACCGTGGCCTGGAACTCGTGCTCGGCCTCGGCGTGGGCGCAGCCGCGCGGAATCAGGGCGTCGGCGGCCCGGTCGAGGGCGAACACCGCGGACTCGCCCTCGGTGAGTTTGAAGTCGGCGCGGGCGTCGGTGCCGTCGCACTCCATGGCCACGGTGGAGGTGAGCGAGAGGGAGTACTGCCGGGACTCGAACACGATCATGTCGCCCTGCGTGTTCAGCGAGTGGGGGTCGGCGCCGTAGTTGAAGCGCGGTGCCACCAGGACCCGGAAGGGAACGGTGCCCCGGACGCACAGGACGCGGCGGATCAGCCGGTGCCGGTCGGCCTCGGCGGATTCCGCGGGCTGCAGGGGGTTCCCGGCCACCGGCATGAAGTCCTGGACCTCGCCGACGCCTTCCTCGGTGAAGAACCTGGTGATCAGTACGTTCGTGTCCGGGAAGTAGAACTGCTTGGTCCGGGCCGCTACGGAGGCGGCGAGCTCGAAGCGGCCGCCGCGGTCGGCGTCCAGGATGGCCCCGAAGACGCTGGGGGCGTCGAAGGACGGGCAGCAGTACCAGTCGATGGTGCCGTTGCTTCCGACCAGGGCCACGGTGCGCAGGTCGCCGATCAGTCCGTGCTCGGCGATCGGCAGGTAGCGGGAGTGGCCGGGGGGCTCGGGGGCCTCCTGGTTCCGGGGCATCTCGGTGGTGGTCATCGCGGCAGCCTCCCGGGGCGGGGATGCGGGCTCCTTACAGCTTAGGAGCGAAGCTTTCGCCGCGGCACGGTGAAGTGATCGTCTCCGGGGCCTGGCGGCCCCTCCGGATGCAGGGCGGGCTCAGGCGGGGAATGGTGAGAGTGGGCCCGGACTCGCGGCACCCGTTCCGGTGCGGGCACCTGGGCCCGAGGAGGAGGCATCATGTCGACGTCACAACCCGAAGCGTCCCGGCCGTCCGACGACCGCGCCACCCCGGACTCCCTGCTCCACTCCGCCCCCGGCGTCGTCGCCCCGGAGGACCTGGTGCTCGCCGCGGGCAGGGACATCACACCGGCCAACCTGGAATGGGCCCGCCGCAAGCTGGACGCCGAGGGCGCGCTCGCCGTGGAGAAACTCCTGCCTTAGGCAGCGCGGAACCCGCCCTGAGCTGCAAGACCGCCCGGGGCGGACGGAAGATCGTGGTCTGCCGGTGCCCGCCCGGGACGGCACCGGCACGGGGGCGCCGGCACGGCAGGGGCGGCACAGGCGCGGACCGGGGGCTTTCCGGCCGGCGTGGGTGTCGGTCGCTCACCGTAATCATGGGGAACGCTTCCGCCGCCTCCGGTGCCCGTTTCCCCGTCGGCCTTACGGAGGGAGGCGTCGGCTGACAGACTCCCGAGGGTGCCCGACTTCGATTTCGACATGCTCGTCATAGGATCCGGCCCCGGTGGACAGAAGGCCGCCATCGCCGCCGCCAAACTCGGCCGTCGCGCCGCCGTCGTCGATCGCCCCGACATGGTCGGCGGCGTCTCCATTCACACCGGCACCATCCCGTCCAAGACACTGCGCGAGGCGGTGCTGTACCTCAGCGGTCTCACCCAGCGCGATCTGTACGGGCAGAGCTACCGCCTGAAGGAGGACATCACCGTCTCCGACCTGACCTCCCGCACCCAGCACGTGGTCGGCCGGGAGGTCGACGTCATCCGCAGCCAGCTGTCCCGCAACCACGTGGCCCTCTACGCCGGCACGGGCCGCTTCGTCGACCCGAACACCGTCGCCCTGCGCGAAGTGAGCGGCCAGGAACGGCTGCTGACCGCACGCCACATCGTCATCGCCACCGGCACCCGCCCGGCCCGCCCGGACACCGTCGCGTTCGACGGCCGGACGATCATGGACTCGGACAACGTACTCACGCTGGAGAAGGTCCCCCGGTCGATGGTGATCGTCGGCGCCGGCGTCATCGGCATGGAGTACGCCAGCATGTTCGCCGCCCTGGGCAGCAAGGTGACGGTCGTCGAGCGGCGCCCGGGCATGCTGGACCTGTGCGACGTCGAGGTCGTCGAGTCGCTCAAGTACCAACTGCGGGACCTCGCCGTCACCTTCCGCTTCGGCGAGACCGTGGCCGCCGTCGAGCGCCATCCCCGCGGCACCCTGACCATCCTGGAGAGCGGAAAGAAGATCCCCGCCGACACCGTCATGTACTCGGCGGGCCGCCAGGGTCTCACCGACGAACTCGACCTGGACAAGGCCGGGCTGACCGCGGACCCGCGCGGCCGGATCAAGGTGGACGAGCACTACCGCACCGAGGTCCCGCACATCTACGCCGTCGGCGACGTGATCGGCTTCCCTGCGCTGGCCGCGACCTCGATGGAGCAGGGCCGCGCGGCCGCGTTCCACGCCTGCGGCGAGCCGGTCGGGCAGATGCACAACCTCCAGCCGATCGGGATCTACACCATCCCGGAGATCAGCTTCGTGGGCCGGACCGAGGACCAGCTCACCGAGGACTGCGTGCCGTTCGAGGTCGGCATCGCCCGCTACCGGGAACTGGCCCGGGGACAGATCATCGGCGACTCCCACGGCATGCTCAAGCTGTTGGTCTCCCCCGAGGACCGCACGCTGCTCGGCGTGCACTGCTTCGGTACGGGCGCCACCGAGCTCATCCACATCGGCCAGTCCGTGATGGGTTGCGGCGGTACGGTCGACTACCTCGTCGACGCCGTCTTCAACTACCCGACGCTCGCCGAGTCGTACAAGGTCGCCGCCCTGGACGCCACCAACAAACTGCGGCAGATCAACCGCCTCGACTGACCCCGTGCGGCGCCCTCTCCCCGGCCGCCCGGCTCCGCAAACGCCGCGACCGACGCGGCAGTTGCCGGTGCCCGGGCGGCCGGGGAGATTACCGGGCGGTCAATCTTGAAAGATCAATGAGTCCCGCTATCATCACACCCACACACGGTGTGACCGACTGCCGACGCAGGGCTGATCGGTGTGCGCCGATCCTTGCCTTCCCCTGACCGGTCCCTGACCCGAGGCCAACCCTCTACGGGTTCGAGGCGGGTCCCGCACCCCCCACCTCGTACGCCTTCGGGCCTGGCCGCCCGTGCGCGTGCACGATCGAAAGCAGCACAACCATGAGCAACAACAGGGGCAGAGGGCTGCAGGCCAACGCCCTCGGCATGTTCGACACCGTGGTCATGGCCGTCGCGGGCAGCGCACCGGCGTACTCGCTGGCCGCAACCACCGCGGTGCTGGTCGGCGCGGTGGGACTGGCCAGCCCGGCGGCGCTGCTGTACTGCGCGATACCCATGCTGGGCATCGCGCTGGCGTTCAGCTATCTGGGCCGGATCGACGTGAACGCGGGCGCGAGTTACTCGTGGGTGGGGCGCACGCTGCACCCCTTCCTGGGCTTCGTCAGCGGCTGGGCACTGGTGGTCTCCGCGACCATCTTCATGGTAGCCGGTTCGCTGCCCGCGGGTTCCATGACGCTCGCCCTCTTCGACGACAAACTCGCCGACGACACCGCCCTGTCGACGGCGGTGGGCGCGGCCTGGTTCCTCATCATGCTGGCCGTGGTCCTCGGCGGCGCCCGGCTCACCGTACGCGCGCAGCTGCTGATGTCCGGCGTGGAGCTGGCGATCCTGCTGCTGTTCGCGGTGCTGGCCCTCTTCCACACGGGCGACGCCCGCGCCTTCGACTGGTCCTGGCTGGGCTTCGGGCACTTCGACGGGATGGCCGGCTTCGCCTCGGGCGCGCTCATCGCCGCCTTCTACTACTGGGGTTGGGACGTCACCAGCAACCTCAGTGAGGAGACCCGCAACAGCCGCCGGACGACCGGTCTCGCGGGACTGATCGGCGTGGGCATCGTCTTCCTGCTGTTCGAGGTGTTCACGATCGCGGTGAACGTCATCCTGTCCTCGAAGCAGATCGAGGAGAACGACGCCAACGTGCTGGCCGTGCTCGGCGAGGAGGTCTGGCCCGGCTGGGGCGGCAAGCTCTTGATCGTCGCCGTGATGCTGTCCACCATCGCCACCCTGGAGACCACGCTCATCCAGGTCACGCGGTCGCTGTTCGCGATGGGCCGCGACCGTACGATGCCGTCCGCGCTGGGCCGGGTGCACCGCACCTGGAACACGCCCTGGGTCGCCATCGCCGTGGTCGGCGGGGTGGCGCTGGTGATGTTCATCGCCTCCAACGCCCTCGGCACGGTGGGCGACATCCTCTCCGACGCCATCTCGGCGATCGGCCTGCAGATCGCCGTCTACTACGGCCTCGCGGGTCTGGCGGTGGTCGTCGCCTACCGCAAGATGCTGCTGAAGTCGGCCGCCGACTTCGTCCTCGGCGGACTGTGGCCGCTGTTCGGCTCGGTGTTCATGTTCTGGATCTTCGTCGAGTCGCTGGGCGAGCTGAGCGACGCCGCGATCTCGATCGGCATCGGCGGCCTGGCGCTCGGGCTGATCCCGATGTTCTGGTACTGGCGGCGGGGCAGCGACTACTACCGGCCCGCCAAGCTCGACGCCACCCGCGCCATCACGGCCGACTACGTCCCCGACGGCCACGTGGCCGAGCGGGCCCGTGCCCACGAGGGTCTCCCCACCGACTTCTGAGGGAGACCCCGATGGCGCGAGACCGCTTCACGCCCGACTTCGACCCCGACTGCGGGGACGGGCCCCTGACCTCGGCCCGCCAGGACATCGTGATCGGCCGCTGGCAGGGTCCGCGGGACCTGCTGCGGGCCACCGGTGCCGACTGGGTCTCCCGGGGGCACCGGATGCGACTGCTGGCGCAGGCGTGCGCGACCAGTACGACCTCGGAGACCTGGCTGGCCGCCGAGCCCCGCAGTGCCGACGCGCTGGTGCTGCGGGCCGCGACGGAGACGGCCCGGGCCTTCACCCTGGCCATCGCGGCGGGCCGGGGCATACCGATCGACCGGGACCGCATCGACGCGGCGGTACTGGCCTGTCTGCGGGCCGCCGAGGCCTGGCCGGAGGACCCTACGCCCTGGATCTCCCTGATCTCGGTGGCGCGCCTGTACCCCTCGGGCGTGCGCCGGCAGGAACTGGCGCGCTGGTGGGACGAGTTGCACCGGCGCGACCCCTACAGCGTGGAGGGCCACCTCCAGGTGCTGCACTACTACTCCTCCCGCTGGCACGGCACGCACGGCCTCATGTACGACTTCGCGCGCGACGCGGCGGGCGTGGCCCCGCCGGGCTGCGCGCTGCCGGTCCTGGTGCAGTACGCCCGGGTCGAGGAGTTCCGGTACGTCCTCGACGGCGCCCAAGGGCAGCACGCGGCGGTGGGCGTGAGCCAGCACTGGAGCCACGACGGTGCCGTCAGCGACGTACGCCGCACCTGGCAGCGCTGGATCGCCGGCCGCGGCGACGCCCCGGTCGCCCCGGGCGAGCTGCGGGACCTCAACCACCTCACCCACGCGGCCTGCCAGGCGGGCGCCACGGACATCGCCGCGGCGCTGCTGCGGCTCCAGGGCCGCCGGGCGACACGGACCCCGTGGTCGTACACCGGCGATCCGGAGAAGCAGATCGCGAAGTGGCGCAAGGACCTGCGGCTGCGCCAGTGAGCGTTCCTCACCTTCGACGACCATCATGACCACAGCGGCGTAGTCGGCCGACCGAGAGGCGACCACGACAGGACACGAGCCGGGAACGATCGACACCCTCCGACCGTCTACACTTCAGTGGACCGTCTACATGCATGTAGTCGAACGGAGGGCGCACCGCCATGACCCGCAAGCGGCTCGCGGAACTCGCGGGCAGCGTCGGCCTCGGCGCCTGGACGGCGTTCGGGGTGCTGGCCATGATCGTGGCCGGCGCCCAGGGCTCGGCGGGATTTGTGGACGACGGCCCGCTGAGCTGGTCCCTCGGCCACCGCCCGGAGGTCGCCGTGGCCTTGGCCCGCGGGATCACCGCCACCGGGACGGGCGTCGTCCCGTACACGCTGGTGCTGCTGGCCGCGCTCCTCGCGGGGCGCACCCGGGCGCAGCGGCTGGTCGCCGTGCTGTTCGGCGTGGCCTGCCTGGCCGTCGGACAGGCCGTGCGGTACGGCGTGATGACGCTGATCGCCCGGCCCCGCCCGCCGGAGTCCGACTGGCGGACGCACGCCTCCGGCTGGGCGTATCCCTCCGGCCACACCACCACGTCGGCCATCACCGCCGGGCTGGTCATCCTCGCGATATGTCTGCGCGCCCCGCGCGGCAAGGCGGGCCTGTGCTGGGCCGTCGGCTGCTGGGGCGCGCTGGTCGGGCTGACCCGTGTCTATCTGGGCGTGCACTGGTTCACCGACGTGATCGGCGGCTGGCTGTTCGCCGTCGGCTGGCTCGGGGCCTGGCTGTGCGCGGCGGCCTGGTGGATGCCGAGCCGGTTCGTCCCCTCGGCCACAGGAACACCCGATCCCGACGCGCCGGTCGAGGGGAGCGCGTCCCGGGAGCCCGGTCGGTCGCGTCCCGGGTGACGGACCGGACGTTGCGCGCATCGCCTCACGGTGCCGCGTGCGGCCCGTCCGGGCGGTTGCGGCGCTGCTCGACCATCTCGCGACTGAGTTCCTCGACCTCCGCCTGGGGCAGTCGTTCGAAGCCGGCGTCGGTGATGACCGAGATCAGCGGGAAGATCCGGCGGTTGATGTCGGGGCCGCCGGTGGCCGAGTCGTCGTCGGCGGCGTCGTACAGCGCCTGGAGCGCGGCCAGCGCGGCCTCGCGCCGGGACATCCCGGGCCGGTACAGCTTCTTCAGCGCGCCGCGGGCGTACGGGGAACCGGAGCCCTCGGCGTGGAAGTCCGCCTTCTCGTACAGACCGCCGGCGACGTCGAAGCCGAAGATGCGGCCCCGCTCGCCGTCGGACGCGCGGGCGCGGGTGTCGTAGCCGACGAGCAACGGGACCACGGCCAGGCCCTGCATGGCCTGGCCGAGGTTCTGCCGGATCAGCGCGGCGAGGCGGGTCGCCTTGGCGTCGAGGGTCATGGGAATGCCCTCGATCTTCTCGAAGTGCGTCAGCTCGACCTGGTAGAGCTTGACCATGTCCAGGGCGAGGCCGACGGTGCCGGCGAAGGCCACCGCCGTGTGGTCGTCGGCGGGGTACACCTTCTCCAGGTCGCGCTGGGCGATGAGGTTGCCCATGGTGGCCCGGCGGTCGCCGGCGATCAGCACGCCGTCGCGGTGGGCGAGGGCGAGGACCGTGGTGCCGTGCGGGAAGCGGTCGGGGGCGGCACGGGTCCCGTCCGGCAACGGGCTTGCGGTGGGCAGCAGTCGCGGCCGGTGCGCGGCCAGGAACTCGGTGAAGGACGAAGTCACGGGCGTGAAGAACTGCTCGCCCAGTCGGCCGTCGCCGTCGGTTCCCGCCATGGCACTCCCCCTGGTACGTCGTCGGCCGGACAAGCAACTCCTACCTGGCGCGGGCGGCCGGGAAACGCGGCCCGGTCAAAGCGCCTTGCGGCGAACCAGTACCCCGAGCACCACCAGGCCCGGCACCAGCGGCAGCCACACGGTCAGCAGGCGGTAGCCGAGCACGGCGGAAGCGGCCGCCGCGGCGGGCGCTCCGGCGGCGGTGAACGCGAGGGCGAGCGCCGCGTCGAGGGAGCCGATACCGCCCGGGGTGGGCAGCAGGGCCGCGGCGCTGCTGGCGGCCAGGTACAGGAGTGTCACCCGGGCCGGGGACAGGGGCAGTTCGACCGCCTGGGTGACGGTGATCAGCACCAGGGAGTGCAGCGCGGTGAAGGCCGCCGAACCGCCCCACAGCGCCGCCGCGCGCGGCGGACTCGCGTGCACGGCACGGATGTCGGCCAGCACGGTCGCGAGGGCCCGTCGGCACCGGGGCCACAGCCGGCTCCTGACCAGGACGACCACGAGGACGGCCAGCACGAGGACGGCGACCGGCGCGCCGGCGGACAGGTTCGGGATCCGCAGCAGCCCGGGGCAGGCCGGGGCGAGCACCGCGATCAGCACCCCGCGGACGACGCCCCCGGCGGTGGCCTTGACCGCGAGCGCGCTGGCCGAGCGGGCGGCCGGCAGCCCGCAGCGCATCAGGAACCGCAGGTTCACCGCGCCCGCGCCGAGCCCCGCGGGCAGGACGTGGTTGGCGGCGCCGGCCGCGAACTGCGCGGCGACCAGCCGCCCGCCGGGCAGCCGCCGGACGACCGCGCCCTGCTGAGCCACCGCCGAGGCCGCCCAGGTCCCGACCGCCGCCGCGGCGCCCGCCAGCAGCCAGCCCTGGTCGGCGACGGCCAGCCGGACGGCCCCGGTGTGGAGCGCCGGCCAGTGCCGCCGGGCCAGATAGGCCAGGCCCACGAGGACGACGAGGCAGACGCCCGCGTGCCAGTAGGCCCGCCTGCGGCCGAGGGCGGCCGCGAGGCCGGGCGGGGTCGTCGGCGGGGTCGTCATGAGCGCGCCGCTGGAAGGCAGGCGAGGGAGACGTTCGCACCGCCGGTCATCATCCACCCTCCTCCACTACAGCCCGTAGGGTCCGCCACCCTACAGCTTGTAGTACCGAGCGCCGGAGTCGGCGAGCGATCCAGGGCCGGAAAAACATGCACAAAATAGCCTGAATTGGATGCCTGCACAGCGCAGCCACACCCATGCGGTCGGCGGCCCTACGCGCTGTAAGGTTGGGGCATGGCTGGCACAGAGTCCCGCGGCAGAGCGGAGCGGCGCAGCGCCGGGGAACTTGAGAGCGAAGTGCTGGCCACACTCTGGGCGACCGAGCGCCCGCTGACGCCGGCCGAGATCCAGACGGAGATCGCCGGCGGGCTCGCGTACAACACGGTGCACACCATCCTCAAGCGGCTGTACGACAAAGGACTCGTCCTGCGTGACGCCGCCGGGCGGCGCGGCGCCTACCGGCCCGCGAAGAACGCGGCCGAGCTGACCGCCGCGGCGATGCACGAAGCCCTGGACCGCGGCCCGGACCCGATCGCCGCCCTGCAGCAGTTCGTGTCCGGCTTGAGCCCCGACGAGGAGCGGGCCCTGCGCGACCTGCTCGGCGGAGGCCGTCCATGAGATTCGACGTCTACAGCCCGCTGCTGCTGTCGCTGCTGCTGCCCGCCGTCAGCCCGTTGATCGGCAGACGGGTGGCCCCGGCCCTCGCCGCCCGCGTCCTGACCTGTGCCGCCGCCCTGACCGCGGCGGCCACCACCTGGTCGCTCGTGCTGCTGACCACCGCGCTGGTCGGTGAGGCCCCGCCGGTGGTGGCTCAGGCCCGGCAGGACGGCCGGCAACCCGTCGATCCGGTGCCCGAGGCGATCGGGATCGCGGCCTGTCTGGCGCTCGTGGTCGTCGCCTGCCGAGTGCACCGGGCCCTGCGTGCCGAACGCGCCACACGGCGCGCGCTGCGCCGGCTGGCCGAGGGGCAGCCGGCGGACACCGAGTTGATCGTCGCCGCGTCCGACGTGCCCCGGGCGTTCGCCATCCCCGGCAGGCCGGGACGGATCCTGGTCACCTCCGCCATGCTGGGCGCACTGCGACCGGCGGAACGCCGCATCCTGCTCGCCCATGAACGCGCCCATCTGGCGCACCGGCACGGCCTGCTGGTGACCGCGGCCGCCCTCGCCGCCGCGGCCAACCCGCTGCTCGTACCGGTCCGCCGCACGGTCGCCTTCCTGGTCGAGCGCTGGGCGGACGAGCAGGCCGCGGCCGCCGTGGGCGACCGCGCGGCCACCGCCCGCACCCTGGCCCGGGCCGCCCTCACCGCCGGCCGGGCCCGGACCGCGTGCGCGCTGAACTTCACGGACCGCGCCGTCACCCGCCGGATCGCGGCCCTGCAGACGGCCCCGCCCCCGCGCCTGTGGTCCGCCGCCGCGGCCGTCCTCGCCCTCGGCGCGCTGGCGGCCCTGAGCGCCGCGGACGCGACGGACGACCTGATCGGACTGCTGACCGGCCTGCTGTCCTGACCGGACGTGCCCTCCTGACCGACCGCGCTGTCCCGACCGTCCGGCAAATCAGCCCGATCAGCGGCCCTGCGGGCCCCGGTGCGGCGGCTGCGCGGGCGCCGGGCACGGCACGGGCGGCGGTACCGCCCGGACGGCCGGGCCGTCGGTGCGGACCGTCAGTGGTTCGCCGTGGTGATGGATCGTCAGCGGCGGGCCGTCCAGGAGCGTGTACGTGGCCTTGTCGGCGTGGATCTCCACCCGCAGGCAGCGCCCGCGCAGCCGGAGGCTGAAGGCCAGCCGGCTGAGCCGCTCCGGCAGCCGGGGCGCGAACCGCAGCCCGCCGCCGTTCGCGCGCAGTCCGCCGAAGCCCGCCACCAGCGCCATCCAGGTACCGGCCAGCGACGCGATGTGCAGCCCGTCGCGGGTGTTGTGCTCCAGGTCCTCCAGGTCCATCAGCGCGGCCTCGGCCGCGTAGGCGTGGGCGAGCCGCAGATGACCCGCCTGCGCGGCGACGACGGCCTGGCAGCAGGCCGACAGAGAGGAGTCGCGCACGGTCAGCGGCTCGTAGTAGGCGAAGTTGCGGGCGATGTGCTCCTCGTCGAAGAAGGCGCCGCAGGTGTACATGGCGAGCACCAGGTCGGCCTGCTTGACGACCTGCTTGCGGTAGAGGTCGAAGTAGGGGAAGTGCAGCAGCAGCGGGTACTGGTCGGCGCGGGTGCCGGCGAAGTCCCAGCGCTGGTAGCGGGTGAAGCCGGTGTGCTGTTCGTGCACGCCGAGCTCCCGGTTGTACGGGACGTGCATGGCCTCGGCGGCGTCCCGCCAGGCGGCACTCTCCTCCTCGTCGACGCCGAGCCGCTCCGCCTGCCGGGGATGGCGTTCGACGGCGTCGGCGGCGGCCAGCAGGTTCGCGCGGGCCATCAGGTTCGTGTACGTGTTGTCGTCGGCGACGGCGCTGTACTCGTCGGGACCCGTGACACCGTCGATGTGGAAGGCACCGTGATGGTCGTGGTGCCCGAGGGAACGCCACAGGCGGGCCGTCTCCACCAGGAGCTCGACGCCGGTCTCACGCTCGAAGAGCTCGTCCCCCGTGGCGTCCACGTAGCGCACCACGGCGTCGGCTATGTCGGCGTTCACATGGAAGGCGGCGGTGCCGGCCGGCCAGTACGCCGACCCTTCCGAGCCCTCGATGGTGCGCCAGGGGAACGCGGCGCCGCCCAGGCCGAGCTGGGCCGCGCGTTCACGGGCCTCGTCCAGGGTGTTGAAGCGCCAGCGCAGCGCCTCGGCGACGGCCTCGGGCGCGGTGTAGGTGAGGACGGGGAGCACGAACATCTCGGTGTCCCAGAACGCGTGCCCGTCGTACCCGGAGCCGGTCAGGCCCTTGGCCGGAATCGCCCGCTGCTCGGCGCGGGCGCCCGCCTGCAGCACATGGAAGAGGGCGAAGCGGACGGCCTGCTGGATCTCCTCGTCGCCGTCCACCTCGACGTCCGCGCGGGCCCAGAACTCGTCCAGGTAGGCGCGCTGTTCGGCGAGAAGCCCCTGCCAGCCGTCGTGCGCCGCGGCGGCGAGGGCGGCGTCGACCTGGTCGGCCATCGCGGGCAGCGAGCGGGTGCCGGACCAGCCGTGGGCGACCAGCTTCTCCACCCGCAGCCGCTGCCCCGGCTCCAGGACCGAGGTGACGGTCAGCCGGGCCACGTCCGTGTCGCTCTCGCCGCGCGCCGTGGTCCGTTCCGGGCCGCTGATCACGTGGTCGGCGGCGACGGCCACCCGCAGGCCGCTGCGCCGGGTGCGGTGCACGAGCCGCAGCCGGTGTCCGGCGGCGAAGTGGTCCTCCGGCTCCAGCGGGGACTGGAGCGCCAGCGCCGCCCGCGGGTCGCCGTCGGACTCGGGGAGCTGCTCGTTGGCGACCAGTTCGGACTGGATCACCACCCGGGCCCGGCCGCCGACGGCCTCCACCTCGTAGGCCACGGCGGCCACCGCCCGCTGGGTGAGCGAGACGAGCCGCGTCGAGCGCACCCGTACCGTCGAACCGGCGGGCGAGGTCCACTCGCAGGTCCGTTCCAGGACACCGCGCCGCAGGTCCAGGACGCGCTCGTGCGCAACGAGCCGGCCGTAGCGCAGGTCGAAGGGTTCGTCGTCGACCAGGAGCCGCAGGATCTTGCCGTTGGTGACGTTGATGACGGTCTGGCCCGACTCCGGATAGCCGTAGCCGGCCTCGGCGTACGGCAGCGGGTGCCGTTCGTGCACGCCGTTGAGGTAGCTGCCGGGCAGGCCGTGCGGTTCGCCCTCGTCGAGGTTGCCGCGCCAGCCGACATGGCCGTTGGACAGGGCGAACACGGACTCGCTCTGCGCCAGCACGTCGAGGCCGAGTTCCGTCTCGCGCACGGTCCACGGCTCGACGGCGTACGACCGGTGGGTGATCACCGCTTGCCTCCCAGTTCGGCGAGGTCCGCGACGACCACGTCCGCGCCGTGCGCGTGCAGCGCGTCGGCCTGTCCGACGCGGTCGATCCCGACGACGTACCCGAAGCGGCCCGCGCGGCCCGCGTCCATGCCGGCCAGCGCGTCCTCGAACACGGCGGCCCGTCCCGCCTCGACGCCCAGGTCGCGGGCGGCGGCCAGGAAGGTGTCGGGGTGCGGCTTGCCCGGCAGCCCACGTTCGGCGGCGACCAGGCCGTCGACGCGTACGTCGAAGAAGTGCTCGGCGCCCACGGCGCGCAGGACGTCGCGGCAGTTGGCGCTGGAGGAGACGATCGCCGTGCGCAGACCGTGTGCGCGGACGGCCTCCAGGTAGCGCAGGGTGCCCTCGTAGGCCTCGACGCCGCCGGTGCGGATCTTGGCGAGGAGCAGGTCGTTCTTGCGGTTGCCGACGCCGTGGACGGTGCGGGCGTCGGGCGGGTCGTCGGGGGCACCCTCGGGCAGGTGGATGCCACGGGAGGCGAGGAAGGTGCGCACCCCGTCGGCGCGTGGGCGTCCGTCGACATACTCGTCGTAGTCGGCGACCGCGTCGAACGGGCGGGCGCCTTCGCCCTCGTACGCGCGCAGGAAGGCGTCGAACGTCTCCTTCCAGGCGGCCGCGTGCACGACGGCGGTCTTGGTGACGACCCTGTCGAGGTCGAACAGACAGGCCAGGATGGTGTCGGGCAGGCCGAGCTCACTCATACCCTGCACACTTCCCCTCCGGACGGCATCCAGTGGGTGGCGAACGCCACAACCGCGCCGGGCAACCGGTGACACACTCTGCTGTGTGCCCCTGACATTCGACGATCTGCTCGCGCGCGCCCGCTCCCTCGCCGGGGGCGGCCGGCGCGCGATCCTCGGCATCGCCGGCGGCCCCGGCTCGGGCAAGACAACCCTCGCCGAGCAGCTGGCGCGCGAACTGAACGGCACCGGGGCGCCCTGGGTGGCGCACGTCCCGATGGACGGCTTCCACCTCGCCGACGTCGAACTGGACCGGCTGGGCGCGCGGGACCGCAAGGGCGCCCCCGACACCTTCGACGCCGCCGGGTACGCGGCGCTGCTGCGGCGGCTGCGCGAGGAGACCGGCGAGGTGGTGTACGCGCCGGGATTCGAGCGGGTGCTGGAGCAGCCGCTCGCGGGGGCGATCCCGGTGCCGCCCACGGCCCGGCTGGTGCTCACGGAGGGCAACTACCTGCTGCTGGAGTCGGGTTCCTGGGCGCGGGTGCGGCCGTGCCTGGACGAGGTGTGGTTCTGCGAGATCGACGAGGACGAGCGGATCCGGCGGCTCGTCGCCCGGCACGAGGAGTTCGGCAAGGAGCACGGGGCGGCGGTGGCCTGGGTGCTGGGCACGGACCAGCGCAACGCCGACCTGGTCGCGACGACCCGGCGGCGGGCGGACCTGGTGGTACCCGCGTCGGCGCTGCCCGCCCCGTACGGGACGGAAAATCCCGGCCGGCGCCTTCGCGCGACCGGCTAGCCTGCGCTGGGTGGAACCCGCGTCGGCCGAGGTGAGCACCACCGGCTCCTACAAACCGCACTTGTGGGCCGGGGAATCCTGTGACGACGTACGGGAGTTCGCGGACCCCGCGCTGCGCGCGGCGCTCGACGGCTTCCTCGTCGGCCTCGTGTGGGACGGTGGGGGCGTGGGTGAGGTGGTCGGGGTCCCGGAGTAGGACTGCTCGGCCTGCCCTGGTGAGCGGGCCTACTCCCGGCCGCGCAGGGTCAGTTCGGGCACGCCGTGGGCGTCGCCCGCCGCGTCCCCGATCACGGCCGTGAAGGCGTCGGTCCGCACGGTCAGGCCCTCCGCGCCGCCGGCGAAGGCGGGCGCGAAGGGGCCACCCGGCCCGTACCGTACGGCGAACACGTGCAGGCCCTCCGGTGCGCCCGGAGCGGGATCGGCCTCGTACGCCGTCGAGGTGACCAGATGGCGCCAGCCCTCGTCCGGGTTGCCGTAGCCGCGGGGATCGTCGGCGAGCGCGAACGCCGCCTGTTCCTGGGTGAGTGCGCGGCGGGCGTCGAAGCGGTCGGCACCCTGTTCGGCCGGGTGCGTCAGCCGCAGCCCGCCCGCCGACACGACGTCGCCCTCGGCCGTCCTGCGCACCCGGTCGCCGTCGTCCGCGGCGTAGGGCAGCCCGGCCAGCAGGTACGGCGCGCCGGCGAGCCGCTGCACGGCGACCGTCACCCACAGGCGGGTGCCGTCCGTGACGTACAGGGAGCGCACATGGCGCAGTACGTGGTCGCGGTCGACGACCGGCTGGGTGACCAGCTTGGCCGTGAGCCCCTCGGCGCGCGCGTCCCGGACCCGGACCTCGCCCATGGGCCGGCACAGCAGGAAGCCGTCGGCGACCGGGCCGAAGCCGTGCTGCCGGTCGACCGCGGCGGGCAGGTAGTACGTGCCGCCCGCCTCGATCAGCGACGGCGTCATCCGGTCGTCGAAGGCCACCGAGACCGTGCCCGCGCGCAGTTGGTGCCGCGCGGGCGCGGCGGACGGCGTGCGGTGCCAGTGCGAGGTGTCCTGGATCTGCCAGAACAGCATCCAGGCGAAGTGACCGTCCACTCCCCCGTCCGGCTGGGCCGCGTGCCGGCCCCAGCGGGTGTCGCCCCGGTAGCGGCCCAGGTCGGAGCCGATGCGGCCGCTGAAGTAGCGCAGGCCAAGGACCGACTCGAAGCCGCAGTGCTGTTCGCTGTAGCGGGGGCCGCCGAGGTCGAAGCCGCCGCCCGTCAGGCGCGCGTCGATGTAGCGGGCCAGGGCGTCGCCGTCCTCGGCGAAGACCTCCTCGCCGCTGACGCGATGGGCCTGGGCGAGGAAGGACAGGGAGATCGGCCCGTAGTTGTTGTCGTACGCGCCTCCGTGTTCCGGCGGCAGCAGGGCGCCCCGGTCGCGCACGCGGTGGGCGCGGATCTCCTCGGTGTACAGGGCGAGCGCTCGCGAGCACGTCGACTCGCCCTGTTCCCATGGCAGATGACGGGCGAGCAGCAGACCGCCGACGACACAGCCGATCGCCGATCGCCTGGTTGCCCGCCCGCTGCGGGTTGAAGAAGGTCGCCTCGGTCAGCCAGCGCCAGTATCCGCGCGCGAGTGCGAGCAGTTCCGTGCGCTGTTCGTCGTCGAGCAGGCCGTCGGCCGCGTCCAGGAGGTCGACCGCCTGGAGCAGCGCCCACACCGTGCTGGGCCAGTCGCCGATGGGGTGGGCGCCGGCCTTGAGGACGTAACGGGCGTACGGGAGGCCGGAGTCGCGGACCCTGAGATTGGGGTAGCCGGGGTTGTCCTCGGTATGGACGCGCTCGCGCAGGTGGAAGGCGAGGCCGCGGCGCACGGCGTCCGGCAGCCGCGGATCCTTGCCGCGCCGCCAGGCCAGGGCCAGCAGGGAGGTGACGCCGAGAGAGGTGTCGCCGATGTCGAGATGGGCGTCGGGATGTTCGAGGTTGCCCTGCGGCGTCATGCGGGCCAGGGCCTGCTCGGTGACGTCGGCGAGGACGGCGTCGTACGCCCGAGGGGTGTCCGGCAGGTCGTGCAACGGGCCGCGCTGGTACGGGAGGTACACGGGGACACTCACGTGGTCTCAGCCCTTCGCTTCGGTGGTCGCCAGGCCTGCCACCAGTCTCGTCGACGGGGGCTCCCCGAGGGGACGTGACGGTCACGCCGGACGCGGTCGCCGGGTCGTAGGACGCCGCGCGGCCGGTTCGCCGTGGTCGCGGTGAACTCCGGCACCCCGCGGGCCGTACCGGTGTGTACGGCGGAGGGTCTGCCGGTACGACTCGTGGAGCGATGACGCGCCTGGTGGCGGGAGTGATGCGACAGTGAAGCCATGACGTGGCTCCTGATCGCTCCCGGCACCGCACGGCGGCCGTCGGCGCAGGGCGGATGATGGCGCGGGAACAACAGCCGGTCCTCGAACCCGAGGTCCGGGACACGGGCGGACGGCCGGCGCGGCGGGCGAGCGGGTCCGCGCGCCTGTACGGCGAACTGCGGCGCCACCGGCGGTGGCTGGCGCCGCTGCTCGTGGTGGTGCTGCTCACCCAGATGGCGGTCGCCATGGTGACCACCGCCGTCCAGCAGACGCCCACCGTCGACGAACCCGTGTACGTCGCCACGGCCACCGACTACCTGCGTGAGCACCGCCTGCGCTACAACCCCGAGCACCCGCCGCTGGGCAAGCTCGTGATCATGGCCGGGCTGGCGGTGGCCGATCCGCACTACGACGCCTCGTTCCAGGGCAGCCAGGGGCAGGTCGGGCGGCATCTGCTGTACGAGTCCGGCAACGACCCGTGGCGGCTGATGCTGTGGGCCCGCCTGCCGATGATCGCGCTGACGCTGCTGTTCGGGCTGGTCGTCCTGGCGTTCGCGCGCGAGATCGCCGGCACCCTGGCGGGGCTCGTGGCGCTGGCGCTGTACGCCTTCTCCCCCGACGTGATCGCCCAGGGCTCGCTCGCCACACTGGACGTACCGGCGGCCGGGTTCGTGCTGACCTCGGCCTGGCTCGCCCGGCGGGCCCGTCTCAGGCCCCGGCTGTACCTGCCGCTCGCCGGGGTGGCGCTCGGGGCGGCCGTGGCGACCAAGATGAGCGCGCTGCCCGCGATTCCGGTGCTGATGGCGCTGGCCCTGCTCTCGGTGTGGCACGCCCGCCGGCCGGACGGGCGGGCCGAGCGCCGCAGGACGCTGCTGCTCGGGCTCGCGGGCGCGGGCGTCGTGGCACTGGTCGCGATCGCCGTCGTATGGGCCACGTATCTCGCGGTCGACCCGCTGCTGCGGTTCACGCCCGCCGAGCCCGTGCCGGCCGTGCACGGGCTGCGCGGGCGCCTGGCCGGACTGCTGCCGTTCCCGGGGGCCTTCCAGGACGGCATGCGGGTCCAGTTCGGCTTCGAGGACTACCCGTGGCAGGGCTATCTGTTCGGCCGGCTCTACACCGGCTCGCTCTGGTACTACCTCCCGGCCGCCCTGCTGGTGAAGACGCCGCTCGGCATGCTCGCGCTGTGGGTGGCGGGCGCCGTCGCGGTCGTGGCGCTGCGGCGGCTGCGGCCCGCGGCGCCGTACGTGCTGGTGGCGCCGGCCGTGCTGCTGGCCGCGGCGATGACCGGGTCGCGGGACTTCGGTACGCGGTACGCGGTGTTCGTGCCGATGTTCCTCGCGGTCGGCGGCGCCTGCGTGCTCGCCGTGCGGTGGCGGTGGGGCCCGTTGGTCACGGGAGGGCTTCTGTTGTTCGTCGCCATCAGTTCCCTGCGCACGTTCCCGTACTATCTGCCGTACTCCAATGAGGCGTTCGGCGGACCGGAGAAGACCCATCTGCGGCTGCACGACTCCAACGTGGACTGGGGCCAGGACCTGGGCCGGCTGGCCGACCGGCTCCGGCAGCGGTATCCGGGCGAGCGGATCTGGCTCGTCTACAAGGGCAGTGGCGTGCCGTCGTACTACGGCATCCGTGCGCGCGATCCGCGCAAGGTGCCGGCGGACACGGTGCACGGGCTGCTGGTCGTGTCGGACTCCTGGGTCGCCAAGGCGCGCGGCGGGCTTGCCGAATTGATCCACACGAGTCGTCCGATCGATGAGGTCGGTCATTCGATCACGATCTATCAGCGGTGAACTGACGCGTTCCCGGTCGGTCACCGTGCGCCCGGCGTTCGGTCCCGCGAGGACCGTGCCTGGTCGCACAGCCCCTGGTCACCACGGTCCGTGAGCTATGTTGAATCATCGTGGGAGACAAAGGAGGCGCTTCGGTGTCATCGCCGCAGCAGGCACGCGCACAGGCGTCCGCGATCACCTCGGGCAAGGCCGCGCCGGCGTCGGAAGCCGCCCCGACCTCCCAGCTCAGAGAGCTCTTCGACGGGCCGCGACTGTCTCCTGGGCAGCGGCGCATCGCCCAGTACCTGATCGAGAACATCACCGAGGCCGCCTTCCTGTCGATCACCGATCTCGCGGAGCGGGTCGGCGTGAGCCAGCCCTCGGTGACCCGGTTCGCCGCTGCGGTCGGCTTCAGCGGCTACCCCGCGCTGCGCGAGCGGCTCCAGTCGATCGCGCTCAAGACGCTCTCCGGCGGTCCGGGCACGGCCGAGGAGAACATCAGCAACGAACTGCAGGCGGCGGTCGACGCCGAGATCGCGAACCTGGAGAACCTGCGGCGGGACTTCGCCGACCCCGACCGGGTGATCCACGTCGGCCACGAGCTGTCCCGCTCGGCCCCGCTGACCGTGCTCGGCCTGCGCATCTCCGTATCGCTCGCCGAGTACTTCGCCTACGCCGCCCGCCGTATCCACCCCGACGTACGGCTGGTGACCCGGGGCGGCAGTGTCGCCTACGACGCGCTGCTGCAGTCCCGCGAGGCCGGCGGCACCTGGGTGCTGGCGTTCGGGATGCCGCGGCACGCGCAGGAGACGCTCACCGCGATCCGGGTGGCGCGCGGCGCGGGCCTGAAGGTCGCCCTGGTGACCGATCTGGCGCTCGGACCGCTGGCCGACGAGGCCGACATCACCTTCGCCACCGGCACCGGCTCCCGCCTGGTCTTCGACTCCTACGCCGCGCCCGGCGTCATGTCCGCCGCGTTGCTGCAGGCCATGACCGACGCCGACCCCGAGCGCACCCAGGCCCGCCTGGAGGAGTACGAGCAGGTGGCCGAGCAGCACCAGTTCTTCCTGAAGGACTGACCGGCCGCCGAATCGGCGGTTTCCCCCTCTTACGGCCCCTCGGCCTCGTAACGGGATCATTCAACGCAGATCGCGCATGAATGTTTTCATACGTCTTGCAAAGCGGACGGCATATATAAATACTGCTCACGGATCGCACCCGGCCCACTCCGGGCACGTTCCGCACCCAAGGACTCACCGCTCGCACCGCCCCGAGAAAGCCGACGGACCGCCCATGCGCACGCAGCCCCTCCAGCCGCGCCGGCTCCGCCGCCCGGGGCTCACACACGGACACCCCCAGCCGCCGTCTCCTACCCGCGTCGGTGCCAGGGGTGTTCCGTCGGGCGCCGCCCGAGCGGCCCCGCCCGGGGCGGCCCCGGTCATCCCCTAGACCGGGGCCGCCCCCACCCGTCGGACCACCCCGCACGACGTCACAGACCCGGAAGCGATGATCATGACCCTGACGACCACGCGCATCAGCCAGGACTGGCCCTGCCAGGTCAAGTCCCCCGGCAGCTTCGACTGGGAGCGCTCGGCGGCCAAGTGGCTGCGCGAGCTGGTACCGGCCCGCTACGCCAGCTATCCGGCGCTGATCCGCCACCCCGTGCTGCTCGCCCGGCACGCGCAGATCCAGGTCCAGCAGGAGATCCGGATCGCGCGCACCGCCCTGCAGACCGCGCGGGCCGAACTGCCCCTGCTCGGCCTGCCCGAGTCGGTCATCGAGCACACGATCAAGCTGTACGCGGCCGAGGTCCTGCAGTTGCAGCACATCGCGCGCAGCGTCCGGGTGGTCACCGAGGCCCTCGTCGGGCACAGCACCGGACGCTGAGACCACCGCCCGGGACACCTTCCCGGACAGCACCCCGGACACCGTCCCGGACACCGCCCGACCTGCGTCGCCGAGCCGTCCGTATTCGGTCCGTATTCGGTCCGTATTCGATTCCGCGGGGGTCTGATCGGACCGGGCCTGGTGTGCGATGCTCAACGCGTGACGAGTGAGCCCGCGTCTTCCGCGGAGACCGGCGACGTCGCCGACCTGGCGGCCCTGGCCAAAGTCGTGGCGAGGCAGCGCGCCGAGATGGACCGGCTGCGGGACCTCGCGGCGACCTCGGCCGTGCTGGAGCGGGCCAAGGGCGCGCTGATGGCCCTCACCGGCTCCTCCCCGGACGCCGCCCACGAGGAACTCGTCGCGCGCGCCGAGACCGGGCACCGCACCTTGATCGAGGAGTGCTGGCTGACGCTCGGCGCCCTGATGCCGCCGCTGGAGCCCAACGCCGGCGGCGGGGACCTCGCCGACGCGGCGGCCGAGGCCGGCTCCGGACGGCCCGCGGCGACCGCCCCGCAGGACGCCGGCGCGAGCCGGGCCACGGGGGGCACCCCCTGGGAAGCCACGGCCACCGGCACCCAAGCCGACGCCGACGCGCTCGCCCGCCTGGGCAAGGCCCTGCTGCGGGTCGGCTCGCCGCGGGAACTCGCCGACTGCCTGCTGGCCCACATCGGGCCCGAAGTGGGCGCGGACGCCGTGATGTTCTACGAGCGCCGACCCGACGGCGGACTCGAACTGGTCGGCCACTCCGGCATCGACGAGACCCTCGCGGCCCAGTGGCGCCAGGTGCCGCCGCTGAGCGGGGTCACCCCGCTGGAGGTCCTGGAGGCACAGGAGCCGCGCTGGCTGGAGGACTTCACCGCGGACCGCCGACGTCATCTGCTGATCGGGAACCCGCCCGAGCGGTGGCGGTCGCGGGCCTGGCTGCCGGTGCCCACGGGCGACCGGTCCACCCTGGCCTTCGGCGTCCTGCGGCGCTGCGAGGGACGCTTCACCCCGCGCGAGCGCATACTCCTGCGCGCCGCCGCCCGGCTCTGCGCCGGCCGGCTGCGCGCCTTCGACGCGGTCCAGGACGTCACCCCTGGAGCCCTCCCCACCGCGGTGCAGGCGATGTTCGACGCGCTGCCGGGCGCGACGGTCCTGCTGGCCCCGCTGCGGGGCGCGTCGGGAGAGGTGGAGGACTACCGCATCGACGCCGCCACCCCGGAGGCCGTCGACGTCCTCGGCCGCAGCGGGCGCGAGCTGGTCGGCCTGCGGATACTCGAATGCTATCCGTCCGTCGCGGGCGAGCCGCTGTGGCAGGGGTATCTGGACGCGCTCATCGGCTCGGAGCCGTACGAGGGCGAGCCGTTCGCGTACCAGGAGGACGTGGCCGGGGTGCCCCGGACCGCCACGTACTCGGTGCGGGCGACGCGGTTGGGCGAGGGGCTGCTGGTCACCTGGATCCGCCACGACCCCTCGGACCGGCAGGAGCAACGGCTCGCCGATGTGCAACGGCTGGGCAACCTGGGCTGGGCGAACTGGAATCTGGCCACCGACGAGGTCACGTGGTCGTCCCAGGCGTACGCGCTGCTGGACCGGGACCCGGCACGCGGCCCGGTCCGCCTCGACCAGCTGCCGGACCTGGCGCTGCCCGCGGACGCGCCCGCGCTGTCCCGGGCGATAGCCCAACTCGTCCGCGAGGGGCGGCCGTTCGACGTACCCTTCCGGACCGCGTCCGGCCCGGGTGTCCGGCATCTGCGGGCCGTCGCGGAGGCGGTCGCGGACGCCGACGGGACGCCCGTCGAGGTGCACGGCTTCGTCCAGGACCTCACCGCGCAGCGCAGCGCGGAGCTCGCGCTGGTCGAGAGCGAGCGGGCGATCCTGCTGCAACGCGGGGTGCTGCAGGCCGAGCGGGCGATGGCCACCCGGCTGCAGCACGCACTGCTGCCGCTGCCCAGCAAACCGATCCGGCTCGCCGGGCTGCGGGTCGAAGTCGCCTACCTGCCCGCCCAGTCGGAGATCCACGTCGGCGGCGACTGGTTCAGCGCCGTCGAACTGCCCGACGAGTCCGCGCTGTTCGTGGTCGGCGACGTCGCCGGTCACGGCATCGACGCCGTCGCCACCATGGCCCAGCTCCGGTTCACCGCGAAGGGCATGGTCAGCACGGGGTCCTCGCTGACCGGCGCGCTCGCCCGGCTCAACTCGCTGCTGCTGCACTCCCGGGACAGCAACACCACCGCCACCTTGATCCTGGCCCGGTACGACCCCCGCGCGCACCGGCTGGAGTGGGCCCAGGCGGGCCACCTCGCCCCGCTGCTCCTGCGCCGCGGCGAGGTCCGCTACCTCGACCGCCCCGACGGCATGCTGCTCGGCGCGACCGCGTCCCCGGTCTTCGAGTCGGCCGCGTGCGTGCTGGAACCCGGTGACCGGCTGCTGCTGTACACCGACGGGCTGGTCGAACGGCCCGGCGAGGGCCTCGACGGCGGCCTCGCCCGCCTGGCGGAGGCCGCTGTCGGCCACGACGCCGACGGACCCGGCTCCCTGGAGGCGCTGCTCGCCGCCATGCTGGAGGGCGAACGGCGGGACGACGTCTGCGTGGTGGACATTCGGATGCCCGAGGCGGCGGAGTAGCCGCGGCAGTCGAAGGGGCCGGACCCGGGGATTCAGTCGTCGTCGCGGTGCCGCCAGTACCAGCACAGGCCCACGACGAGGGTCAGCAGGAACACGGCGGGCAGCACGAGGCCGGGGATGCGGGAGCCGCTCATCGGTACGCCTTCGGAACGGGGCGGCGGGGAGCCGTACGGTAGCTGCCCATCGTCACCGGCGTCGAGAGCGCTCCCCACCTGCTTTTCCCAGACCTTGCCGGGCGTTCGAGCCCAGGCGGAATCCATCACTCCACGGGGTGACCAGGGTCGATGCGACGGGCGTCGGCGAGCCTCAGCAGCGGGCCCTCGCCCTGCCCGCCCCACTCCACGGGGTCCAGTACGAAGCCGACGTGGTCGCCGCCGTCGGCGCGGGAGGCGACGGTGCCGACGAACCAGGCCGCCGCGTCCGCCAGCACGACCGCGCCGCCGGGCCGCTCGGACCAGCGCGCCCGCGCGAACTTGTCGACTCCGCGGTCCCCGGTCTCCCCGCCGAACAGGGCGGCCAGCGCGAACTGGTCGCGGGTCAGCAGGTGCACGGCGAGGCGGTCGGCGGCCAGGGCCACCCGGTACGTCCGGTTCACCGTGGACAGCCAGACCACGAACCGCACCGGCCGGATGGAGCACTGCGAGGCGAACCCGACCAGACAGCCGGCCCGCTCACCGTGCGCCGCGGCCGTCACCACGCACATCTCGGGGTCCAGCCGGTCCGTGAACTCGTCCGCGACCGCCATGCCCGCACCGCTCCCGTCCGCGCCGTCCGTCCCTGCGCACCACCTCACCACACGGCGCCGCTGCCCGCTCCCCTCCCGTCAGCCGTCGCCGACGCTCGTCCGGGACTCCAGGCTCCGGCGGGTGTCGTCTCCGTAGACGCCGGTCTCGTCACCGCTGATGCCGTACCAGAGCTGGTACCGGGCCACGGCCTCGGTGAGCGTGGCGTCGTAGCGGCCGTCGGTGGAACCGTCCCGGTAGACGTCCGGGACGCGCAGCAGGCGTTGCTGGAGTTCGACGACCTCGGGGCCGGTGTTGCCCTCGCGGAGGGTCCCGGCACCGTCCGGATCGGCTGTGCCGGCGCCGGCCGTGGGCGCGGAGGCGCTCGGCGTGGTGGAGCCGGTCGCGGCGGGGTCGGTCGCGGTCGGTCCGGTCGTAGCCGGGTCGGTCGTGTCGGGGGCGGTGGTGGCCGTGCCACCGGAACGGCTGACCGTGGCGGCGTCGCCGCGGCCGGGCAGCAGCAGGGCGCTGCTGAAGCCGACCAGCGCGGCCGCGGTCACGGCGACGGCGACACCGGCGCGGCGCAGCCCCGGGCCGAAGCCGAGCGGACCGTCGGCGGCGGCATCCGAGCCGGCGCGACGGGAACCCGCGGGGCGGGAGCCGGCTGGACGCGAGCCGGCTCGGCCGCGACCGCCCGGTGTCACGCGCGGGGCACCGGGGACGGAAGGAAGCTCCTGGGTCTCCTCCTCGGCAGCCGCGCGCCGCCCGGCCGGGGCGACCGCTTCATGGCCTTCCGCGTCTTGCTGCATCTCCCGCATCAGCTCCGCGAGGCCGTCGAAGCGGCGGGGGCGCAGGACATGAATGGGTTCGAGGACCGGGCCGTGGTCCGGCTGCTCCGGGTCGGACGGTGTCGACACACTCTTCTCCTTCCGCGATCCCCGGGGAGAGATACGAGCCCGACCGCCCTCCGGTTCAGCCGCTGCGCCCGCGCGCCCTCGACAGCGCGCGTGCCCACTCCCCCGACAGGAACCGGACGCGCCAGGGCAACGCGAACTGAGCGGGCTGCGATCAGGCAGTGGTACAGGCCCCTAGTTTTCGTCGTCCTCGTCTTCCTGTTCGTCCAGCAGGTCTTCGGGCGACCCGTCGGACCATCCATCGGCGCCCTCCGAGCCGGCCGAGACCAGAACATCGGCCCGCCGGGTGGCGTCGGTGGACGAGACGCACGACGCGTCGGGACTCGCCTGCGCCAGCAACAGCGACAACTCGGCTCGATGGGCCTTGAGGCGCTCGCGAAGATCCTCACCGGACTCGAACTCGTCAGACACCGCGGATCAGTCCTTCCATGAGTCGCTTTCTGCTGTTGCGGCAGTACGCCGTTTCCGTGACGTCGAAACGGCCGGTCTCGAAGTACTTGTTCGCCGGCTGACCGCCCAGACAATAGGTGTAGTGGTCGCAGGTGGTTCGGCAGGCGGCCAGGCCGGTCAGGGCCTCCCGCACCCACCCGACGTCGGACGCCCGCCGCACGAGTTCGGTGAGTTCCGCGTCGGCGACGTTGCCGACGGTGAAGGGGCCGAGGCGGGGGGAGGAGAAACCCGCCAGATCCGGCCCCAGTACGTTGACCTCACCGTCCCAGGTGATCATGGGCATCGGGTCGTGGAGTGCCCGTGTCCTCTCCCGCGCCCGACCACTCAACTCGGCCGCGAGGTACCGGAACACGTGGTCGAACTCACGTATGTGCATCCTCCGGTCGTCCCTCCAGCGGGCCAGGAGGGCCGACCAGAAGGCAGTCACACGCTCGTCGTCCACCTGGGGCACCGCATGGGTTCCCTTGCGTTCCGCGATGTTGACGCCGAGGGAACGGCACCCCAACTCGACGAACCAGTCGTAGAGTTCCCCCGCTCTGTCCGCATCAGGGTTCTCGACCACCGCTATCGCCGCGAAAGGGATCCGGTGGTCGCGCAGTGCCCCGATGCCCCGCAGAGCGAGGTCGAAGCTCTCTTGGCCGCCCCGGGTGGTCCGGGCGCGGTTGAACCGCTGAGGGCCGTCCAGGCTGACCGACACGCGGATCCGGTGACGGGAGAACACCTCGCACCATGCGTCGTCGATGAGGGTCGCATTGGTCTGCACCGCATGGCTCACGCGGTGACGGCCCGATCGGAAGCGGTCGATCAACTCCCGGAAAGCACGGGTGCCCACGGCGAGCGGTTCCCCACCGTGCCAGACCACACGCACCGGGTGCTCGTCCGACCAGGCCAGAACAGCCCGTGCCACGGCGTCCGCCACGTCCGGCGACATGCGCCTGCTGGCCGCTCGATGCGGCAGGTAGCAGTACGAACAGTCCAGATTGCACAACGTGATGGGTTGCATGAACACGACTGTCGCGGTCTCTGCCAGCTCAGTCATCGGCCGCCTCCCGGCTACGCGCCGCCGAGACGGCCCCGCTCACGGCCCCGGCCTGCCGCAAGGCCGCCCCCGCTTCCTCATCGGCACCGGCCTCCCGGTACAAACGGGCAGATTCGTGCCACGACCGCCGAGCGCGTTCGGTGTCCCCGGTGTCCAGCACGGCCGCCGCGTGGCGGTCGAGCGAGCACGCCTGCCCGTACACGTCCGAGAACACGTCGCGGAAAAGTGCCAGCGCGCCCTGGTGGCAGTCGGCGGCCTCGTCCGGGCGCCCCGCCGCCCGCAAGCTGCTGCCCAGATCGTTGAGGACGTTGGCCTCGCGGTATCGCTCCCCCTGCCGCCTCAGTGCCCTCAACGCCTCGGTGTGCTGGTGGACGGCCTCAGCGGCACGGCCCATCACCCGCAGCGTGATGGCCAGGTCGTTCTGCGCGGTCGCCACACCCTCGGCGCGGCCGAGCGAGCGGAACAGGCCCACAGCCCGGAGGTGGTCCTCCCGCGCCACGTCGAAGCGGGTGAGTCCACGCCAGGCGCGCCCTCGGTTGTTGACGGAATCCGCTTCGAGGCAGGTGTCCCCCATTTCCCGGGACGCGTCATGGGCGCGGGCGATGTGGCGCAACGCCTCGTCGCAGCGGCCCATCAACATGTAGGCAGTGCCCAGACCGTTCTGGGCGAGGGCCGAGTCATGCGCCGATCCCGGCGCGTCGAGCAGAGCGCCTGCCTCTTCGAAGGCTTCGAGAGCCTGGCCGAACCTCCTGGCCCTCAACAACGCGTTGCCCAGGTTGTACCGCGCCCTGCCCTGGCCCGGTCGGGAACCGAGGGCACCGAAGACCTCCAGGGCACTGCGGTGCGCCGCGATGGCCTCTTCGTTGCGCCGCAAGTGGCGAAGGGCGATCCCGAGGTTGTCGAAGGCCATCCCCTCGCGGCGGCTGTCACCGAGCAGGCGCGCTCCCTCGATGGCGTAGTGGTACACCAGTGCGGCGTCGTCGAAGGCGCGCCGCCAGCCGAGGTAGTGACACAGGCTCAGCGCCAGACGCACTCCCGAGTCCGCGTGCTCCGGATCGGCGGACCACTGGGCGGCGGCCACGAGCTGCGCGCGCTCCGCGTCCAGCCAGGCCAGCGCCTCGTCCCGGTCGGTGAAGCCGCTCGGCCGGATCTTCCCGTTGACGGGCTTGAGATGGGCGTGAGCGTCGACGACGCGCGCGTTGTACCGGCTGAGGAGCCGGGCCCTGGCGGCCTGTGCGTCCGCTTTCGCGATCGCGTCCTCCTGGGCCTGCGCAACGCCGTAGGCCCGGACGAGATCGTGCATGTGCCACCGTCCGCGGCGGCTTCCGGTCTCGATCAGATGGGCTCTGACGAGCACGTCGAGGTCGCGTCGTGCGGGAGCGGAGCCACTGAGCGCGGTGAGGGCCTCCAGTCCGGCCTCCGGCCCCGGGGCGAGGGCAAGCAGCCTCAGCAGCCGGGCGGGGACTTCCGGCAGGCGACGGTAGGACATGTCGAAGGCAGCCCTCATGGCACGCTCTCCGTCGTCCAAGTGGTCGATGAGATGCGTCGCGTCGGCGAGTTCGTCCGCGAGCTCGGCCACCGGCTTGCCGGGATCATTGACGAGCAGGGCTGCCGCGATGTGCAGTGCCAGGGGCAGGCGGCCGCACAGAGCGCTCAGGCGTCCCGCCTCGTAGGCTTCCAGTCGTATGCGCGAGTCGGTCGGGTCGGCTGTCCTGAGCGCGGTGTCCAACGCCTCCACCGCGACCTCCGGGGGGAGTACCCCGAGGTGGAGCATCTGTGCGCCGAGCTGGGACAGGGTTTCGCGGGACGTCACCAGGACACGGTGGCGCGGGTGGCCCGGCATCAAGGGCGCCACCTGTGCCGACCGGGAGGCGTTGTCCGCCACGATCAGCAGGGCGCCGAGTTCCTCGGCCAGCTCGGCCAGTACGGAGCGGTACAGCCCGGCGCGGGCGTCGGCACTGACCGGGATCTGGTCGCGCGGCACACCGAGGGCCCGGAGCAACTGCTCCAGTGCCTGGTCCGGCGTCACGGGGACGTCGTCGTATCCGTGCAGGTCGAGGAAGACGACCCCGGCCGGGAACAGCCCGCGGTGTTGTGCCTCGTGTGCCGCCTGGAGGGCCAGGGCGGTCTTGCCGATCCCACCGAGCCCCGCGACGGCGGAGACGAGGACGGCGCCTCTCGCGGACGCGACGGGGTCGAGGGCGCGCAGCAGCGCGTCCACTTCACGCCGGCGGCCGACGAATCCGCGCACCGGAGCCGGCAGGGACCGAAGCGCCCGGGTACCGGTGGGCGTGTGATGGTGGTGCTCCACCTTCTTGCCCACCACGTCCCCGTGGAACCGTCCGGCTCGGAAGTCGAGCAGATCCGTTCCGACGGTGACGTCGGGTTCGTACCCCGCACCCGTTCCTGTTCCGTTGCCGTCCGGCCTCGGACTCGTGGCGTCCCCCATGGGTCCATGATGTGGCCCAGGGCGCCTTCGGCACATACGGCTTGCTCAACTTGGTATCCGCACCGCGTGGTTGACAGTCCGCTCCCGCCGGGCTCGCCAAGGGGGCCCCGAGGCGTGTGCGGCGACCGAACGGATCACCGTCGGGCCGGGCCGGGCTCCGCGCCCAGGAAGCGGTGCAGGGACTGGGTCATCGCGGTGACGAACTCGTCCCGGGTCTCCGCCGGGAGGGCGTCCAGGGACAGGTACGGGTTGAGGTCCTCCAGCTCGACCAGGAGCAGGGCGCCGTCGGGGGCGCGGCAGGCGTCGACGCGCTGGATGCCGTGGCCGAGGGCGTTCCAGTCGATGAAGCGGCGGGCGAAGTGCAGGTCCTCGGCGGTGGGTGCGTACGGCTCCAGCCGCCAGCGCTGCCCCGGGTCCGGGGCGTACAGGGCGTACTGGAAGTCGTGGTCGACGAAGTAGAACGACACCTCGTACGCGAAGTCGACGCACGGCTGGACCAGGACACTCCCGTCGATGAGGTCGCCCAGCCCCTCGGCGGGGACGAATCGCAGTCCTATCGAGTCGGCGCCGAGCTTGGGCTTGACCACATAGCGCTCGGCCTCCGGGAGGCGGGGCAGGTCCTGCGGGCGGTCGACGGTGGGGATGACCGGGAAGCCCGCCGCGGTCAGGTCGAGGAGGTACCGCTTGCCGGCCATGTCCGCCCGGCCGGAGAGCGGGTTGTACACCCGCGTACCCCTGGCCAGCGCACGGGCGCGGAAGGCGTCGTACTCCTCCTGGTACGCCAGGACCGGCCCGCTGTTGCGGACGACGACGGCGTCGAACCCGTCCATGAGCGCGGCCGCGTCGAGCGGATGGCACAGGGCCAGGTCGAAGTGGGCGCGCAGCCGGGAGGTCAGGAAGATGTCCTCGTCGCAGTAGCGGCGCCCGCGGGCCGGGTACGCCAGGTCGGTGACGTAGAGGACGCGCGGGCGGGCGGCGGGCATGCGGTTCTCCTCGGGCGGCGGTGGCCGGTGTCATGGGCGGGGCTGCCGGCGTCTCCACCGGGTGCGGAAAGGTTACGTCGGGGTGTCGCGCCCGTCGCCGGCGGGCCGGAGAGCACTCCGTTCCCTTTCGAGTGTGCACTGAGTGCCACACGGTACGGTCCGGGGTGCTACGTTCGCGTTCATGAGCTCCACCAGCGCGGCCGCGGCCGCGAAGCCGCCCATGCGGGACGCCCTGGTCGCCGCCGCTTTCCGGTTGTTCCTCGAACGCGGCTACGAGCAGACCACCGTCGACGACATCGTGGCGCTCGCGGGGGTCGGGCGGCGCTCCTTCTTCCGGTACTTCCCGTCGAAGGAGGACGTGGTCTTCCCCGACCACGAGCGCTGCCTCGCCGACATGACCGCCTTCCTGGCCGCGAGCGGCGCGGAGCACGAGCCGGTGCGGCGGGTGTGCGACGCGGCCCGGCTGGTGCTGCGGATGTACGCCGAGAACCCCACCTTCTCCGTGCAGCGCTACCGGCTCACCAAGAAGGTGCCGGGCCTGCGCGCGTACGAGCTGTCGGTGGTGTGGCGCTACGAGCGGGCGCTCGCCGAGTATCTGCGCGGGCGCTTCGCCGGCCGGCCCGACGGGACGCTGCGGGCCGACGTGATCGCGGCCGCGGTCGTCGCGGCGCACAACAACGCGCTGCGCTCCTGGCTGCGTTCGGACGGCCAGGGCGACGCCGGCACCGAGGTGGACCACGCGCTCGGCCATGTGCAGTCCGTCTTCGGCCGGCCGCCCGACCCCGCCGGGTCCGGCACCCCCGCATCGGACCGGCCCGAGACCCGCCCGCCGGACCGGCCGGTCGCCCCTGCGTCGGACCGGCCCGGCATCCCCCCGCTCGCCTTGATGCGGCCCGAGCGTCCCGAGGACGTGGTCGTCCTCGCCTTCCGGCGCGGGGCCCCGCTGTGGCGGCTGGTGCAGGAGATCGAGTCCGCGCTCGGCCGCGACTGAAAATTCCGGGTACGGAGTGCCTTTACGAGTGGCACTGAGTGCCATACTCTGACGGCGTGCACGGCGGCACGACAACCGGGCACATGCGTGCACGGCTCGCGCCGGCACGCGGGAAACCGGCCGAGCCCAGGGAGTTGACCAGCGTGTACCACCACACAGTGAGCGCCGCTCACCCCACGAGCGGTTTCGCCACGGGCGTCCTCGCCCCCGCCCCCGAGAGCGCCAAGGACGCCATCCTCTACCAGCGCTGCGCCTGGTGCGGCACCGCCATGTACCACCGGCTGCTCTGCCCGGTGTGCCAGGGCAGCGAACTGCGCACGGAGCGCAGCGAGGGGGTGGGTACGGTCCGCCACTCCACGGTGGTGCACCGCAACACGCCCGCCGCGCGCAACGTGTCGCTCGTCGAGATGGCCGAGGGGTTCGTCGTACGCGGCCGGGTCATGGGTCCGCCGGTGGGCATCCACAGTGGGGACCGCGTCCGGCTGTCCACGGCCAAGGACCCCGTCCGGGGCGAGCCGGTCTTCCAGCTGCTCGACGAGCCGTACCGGGCCTGGACCTGACGGAGACCGCCGCCCGTGAGTCGTGATGCGGACGAGGTGAACGAGGCGATCGCGGGCGAGCTGCGCCTCACCTACGAGACCGCGTTCGGCGGACGCCACGCCCGTCGCAGTTCGCTCTGGCGCAGGCGCGCCGAAGGGCCCGACGGCCGGCGGCTGTACTACCACCAGGCCACCCCCGTGCCGGGCCGGTCGGCCTAGCCGTTCGTCCTCAACCGACCGCCGCCCCACCGGTCTTGGCCATTCTTCGCGATCTTCCTTCTTCACAGGCAACCCACACCCTCTCCTTCCCGTCCTCCGGGGCGCGAGGGGACCCCTGGGCCGTCCGGGGACGTCCTCACTCGCGGTGCAAGGAGGGTCAACAGTGGTCCGTGCCCGGCGAATATGGGTCACCGCCGCAGCGGTGCTCGCGGTGACGGGAGGTTCGTCAGGACTGGCGCAGGCGCAACAACCGTCCGAGACAAGGCCGCTCGCGGCGGCTACGGACGGGAACCTGCCACCCGGCTGGCACATCGCCGGGAAGGCCGACGCGCCGCGCCTTGAGTGGCGCTCGGACGCGCCCGTCCCCATGGGGGACGCCCGCGTCGAATTCCGTTCCCAGGGTGACCTGTTGGGGATCCCGGTGCCGGCGAAGGACGGGCACACGTTCCGGCTCGCCCTCGGCGACCTCCGGTCGCAGGGCCGCAGCGGCATCGCGGCCAGCCTGAAGAGCCTGGAAGTCTGGTCCGGCGGGCACCGGCTGGACAAGTCGGGACGCGCCGCGGCGGACAACTCCGCGAGCGGTCTCGGCTCCGCCGCCCGTCCGCCCGCGCCGCTCCCCGCCAATGCCGTGGACCCCGGCAAGCCGGGCTCGTACCGCACGGTGACCGGTGAGTACAACCTCAAGTCCGTGCGCCTGCCCGGGTTCTCCGCTCCGGTCGAGATGCGCGCCGTGGTGGTGGCGCCCAAGGGAGCCACGGGCAAGCGGCCGCTCGCGCTGTTCCTGCACGGCCGCCACTCCACCTGCTACGTCGAGCACGGCGACGTGAACGGTGACTGGCCCTGCCCGGCCGGGACGAAGCCGATCCCGAGCCACCGCGGCTATCTGCGCGACCAGAAACTCCTGGCCTCCCAGGGCTACATGACGGTGTCGATCTCGGCCAACGGCATCAACGGCCAGGACTTCGCCGCCGAGGACGGCGGCGCGCAGGCCCGCTCGTCGCTGGTGCGGCTGCACCTGGCCCAGTGGGCCGACTGGGCCGCCCACCCCGCCACGGCACCGGCCGTCGTACGCGACGCGCCGCCCGCCGACCTGTCCCGCGTCATGCTGATCGGGCACTCCCGCGGCGGCGAGGGCGTGAACCGGGCCGCGCTGGACAGCCTGTACCCGCCGCCCGCCGACCAGGACGGCTACCACGGCCCCGTGCGCTGGCACATCAAGGGCACCGTCCTCATCGGCCCCACCGTCTTCGGTCAGAACCCGGTGCCCGACGTGCCGTCGATGACGATCCTGCCGGGCTGCGACGGCGACGTCTCCGACCTCCAGGGCGAGGTGTACGTCGACGGTACGCGCGGCGTGAGCCGGGGTACCGCCCTGCACAGCGCCGTCTACGTCGTCGGCGCCAACCACAACTTCTTCAACACCGAGTGGACTCCGGGGCAGGCGCAGGCCCCCGCGGACGACGACTTCTGGAGCGACCCGCAGCACCGGGACCCGGTGTGCTCGAAGGGCACCGCCGTCCGGCTGACCGCCGACCAGCAGCACAAGGCGGGGTCCACCTACATCGCGGCCGCCGCCCGGCTGTTCGTCGCCGGTGACGACCGGGTGCGTCCGCTGCTCGACGGTTCGGCACGACGGGCCCCGTCGGCGGACCCCGCGCGCGTGCTCAGCCACGCCGTGGGCGCGAAGCGCGGTGCCGGGTTCCTGCCGGACGGCAACGTGACCGTGACCGGCGGCCGGCTGTGCTCGGCGGTCGACCCGCGCCCGTCCGTGGCATGCCTGGGCCAGGGCGCCAAGGGTTCCTCGCCGCACTTCGCGACGTGGGAGACCGATCGTGAGGCCGGCCGGCACGCCGTCGCGCTGCGCTGGACCTCCCCCGGCACGGCGATGCGGATGAAGTCGGCCGAGCCGGTCTCCCTGGCCGGTGCCGAGAAGCTGGCGCTGCGCGTGTTCGTTCCGCCCAACTCGTCCGGCACGCAGCTGGACGTGTCCGTCACCGACGCCGCCGGCCACCGGGCCGCCCTCGGCCGGGTCCGCGTCGACGGGCTCCCGGGCAGCGAGCGCAACGCGGCCTACTGGGCGCGCGAGGTGCGGGTGCCGCTCACGGCGGCCACCCGGGCCGGCTTCGACCTGCGTCACGTCAAGTCCCTGGAGCTGACGCCGCGTTCCCGCAAGGGGCAGGCCTGGCTCATGGACGCCTGGGGCTGGCGCCCCGGCACCCCGGCGGTGCACGAGGCCGCGCTGCCGCGCGTCGACGTCGGCCGGGCCAAGGTCGACGAGGGCAACTCGGGCGTGCACACGTACCACGTGCCCGTCCAGGTGTCCGGCCACGGCAGCGGACAGGTCCGCGTGTACGTCATCGACCCGGTCACCGGGCGGACGAAGGACCGGCTGGTGACGGTGCGGCCCGCCGGCCACGACATCGACGTGCCGGTCAAGGTGAAGGGCGACACCCGCTACGGCTCCGACCTGCAGTACGACATCCTGGTCAAGGCGGTGAAGGGTGCCGTCGTCGGCTCCTACCGCGGCGGGATCTACGTGCGCAACGACGACCCGGCGCCCAAGGTGAGCGTGACCCCGCTGGCCGACCGGGTGACCGAGGGCAAGCCCCTGAAGTGGCGGGTGTCCCTGTCCGAGAGCGCCGACGTCGACCTCAGCACGTCCTTCGCCGTCGCTCCTCCCACCGGTCCGGAACTGTCCACCAAGGACGTCGACCCGGCCTGGCTGCGGGACATCACGGGCGCGTCGCCGAACCCCGAGCGGCCCTTGTCCAAGGTGGACGGCCTCTGGCTGTGGGTGAACGTCCCGGCGGGCAGGACGAGCGCCGACGTCACCGTGCCGAGCGTCACGGACCGGGTCGACGAGCCGACGGAGTCCGTGCGCTTCCGGCAGCTCGACGACGCGGGCGAGCCGCGGCCCGGCGGCCTGGAGCTGAACGGCACCGTGCTGAACGCGTCGTAACGACGGAGCCCTGAGGTCCTGAAGACGAAGCCCTGAGGGAGCTACGGCTCCCTCAGGGCTTCAGTGTCACCCGGATGCCGACGGTGCCCTCCAGCCCGCGCCGCAGCCGGCTGCCCCACAGAGTGAGGCGGCCCACGATGCCGTACTTGCGGGCGATGAGGTCGCGGTAGCGGGTGGTGGTGGCCGCGTCCACGAGCTCGGCGGTGGCCGGGCGGGGCTCGCCCGTCGGATTGCCCCGCAGGTCGCAGGGGCCGACCAGGACGTCGGCGCGGCGGCGGATCCGCTTGACCTTCCAGGAGTCGGCGGTCGTCCAGACACCGAGGGTGTCCCCGTCCCGCACCACCCAGACCGGGGTGGGGACGGGAGTTCCGTCCTTGCGGAAACTGGTGACCAGCAGGTACTTGCCGGCTCCGAGCCGGTCCAGCGGCATGTCGTCCATGCGCGGCAGTCTAGGAGGCCGCCCGCTGTCCGAGCAGGTCCAGGAAGCGGCGGGCGAAGAGATACGCGTCCCCGGGCCAGCGCGCCGACAGATAGCCGCCGTCCTCGACGACGAAGGCATACGTGTCGTCGCTGGCCGTGCCGCGCCGGGTGAGTTCCCTCGGCCCGCGCGCGAACTGCGCGTCCGGCCGGTCGAGGACGGACCTCACCTCGTCCTCGACGTAGGCCGGATAGGTGCGGTAGTAGCGGCCGAGGCGCCAGGCCGTGCTCAGGTAGGCGGTGCGCTCCATGTACTTGGGCAGACAGGTCGTACGGCGCCCGGCCAGGACGCTGCGGCCGGTCCCCGGGTCCGCCGTGCGGGCCAGGACCAGCACGCCGTGGCAGATCGCGCCGACCGGCCGGCCGAGCGCCCAGAACCGGGCGACCTGGCGGCGCAGTTCCCCGGAGCCCAGGTACTGGCGCATGCCGGGCGCGTGTCCGCCCGGCAGCAGCAGTCCGTCGAATTCCTCCACGGCGAGGTCGGCCCAGGCGGTCGTGGCGGTGAACTCCGGTGCCTCGGTGAGCTGTTCGTACCACTGTTTGGGTTCGTCCGCCGCGCCCAGCTGCCCGAAGAGCACACCGGTGAGCAGCCGTGGGTCGGCCGCGGGCCGGGTTCCGGCACGTTCGGTGGCGAAGACCACCTCGTGCCCGGCCTCGGTGAGCAGCCGCCAGGGCACGGCCACCTCGGTCACGTCGAAGTCGCGGTCGGGGACCGGCATCAGCACGCGCATGGGCCCATGATGACAGCCGGCCCCCGTGTCCATGACAGGGCGGTCAGCGGAGGGCCACGGCCATTCGCCGTACGCCCTCCGTGAGCACCTCCGGGGACGTCGCCAGATTCAGGCGTACGTGTCCCTCCCCGCCGGTGCCGAACCGGATCCCTGAGCTGAGCGCGACCCGGCCGCGCTTCAGGAAGACCTCGGCCGGGTCGTCCCCGAGGCCGAGGTCGCGGCAGTCGAGCCATTCGAGGTAGGTGGCCTCGGCCGGCCGGTGACGGACGGCGGGCAGCTGGGTGGACAGCAGGTCGGCGAGCAGCCGCCGGTTGTCGTCGAGGCCGGCCAGCAGGGCGTCCAGCCAGCCCCCGGCGTCGGTCAGCGCGGCGGTGTGGGCGATGACGCCGAGGTGGCTCGGGCCGTGGCTGACCTCCTCGGGCAGGCGCGCGAGGTCGGCGGCGGCGTCGGGTCCGGCGAGGGCGAGCGCGGCCTTCAGCCCGGCCAGGTTCCAGGCCTTGGACGCCGACATCAGCGACAGGCCGCTCTGGGCGCCGGGCAGGCTCAGGTACGGCACGAAACAGACGCCGGCGGCGACCACCGGGGCATGGATCTCGTCGGCCACGACCCGCACGCCGTACCGTCCGGCGAGGGCGGCGACGGCGGCCAGTTCCTCGGCGGTGTGCAGGGTTCCGGTGGGGTTGTGCGGGCTGCACAGCAGGTACGCGGCCCGCCCGCCGCCGGCGACGGCGCCCCGGAACGCGGCGTCCAGCACGCCGAGGTCCAGGCGCAGGTCCGCGCCGAGCGGCGCCTGGACCACCCGCCGGTCCATGTGCGCGATGAACTGGTAGAACGGCGGATACACCGGCGAGTTGACGACCACCGGGTCGCCCGGCCCGGTGACCAGCCTGAGCATCTCGACGACGCCCAGCATCACGTCAGGCACGATCGCCGTGCGCTCCACGGTGATCCCGTCCCAGTTCCATCGCTTGGCGGCGAACGCGGCCAGCGCCTCGGCGTAGCCGGTGCCGGCCGGGTAGCCGGTGTCCCCGAGGTCGAGCGCGTCCGTGAGCGCGTGGATCACGGCGGGGGCGAGCGGCACGTCCATCTCGGCGACCCACAGGGGGAGCACGTCGTCGGGGTAGGTGCGCCATTTCATGCTCGTACGACGTCGCAGCCGGTCGAGGGTGAGAACGCGCAGGGGATTCGGTTCACCGGTCGTCTCGTGCGGGATGCTGGTCATGAGGGTCAAGATAGGGGGCTGCGGAGTGAGCCGGAATCGGGCGGACGGGGTGCGGGCGGCGGGGCTGGGGGCAAAGGATCGTCCGCTGGAGGTCGCCTGTGACGAGTCGGGGTCGGACGGCGAGAACCTCATGGGCGGGAACACCGACGTGTTCGCGCACGCGAGCGTGCGGCTGCCGCCGGACGTCGCGGCCGCGTGCGTACAGGAGATACGGGACCGGATCCGCTCGCCCGCCGAGGAGTACAAGGCCAACCATCTGCTGCGGGAGAAGCACCGGGCGGTGCTGGAGTGGCTGCTGGACCCCGCCGGGCCGATCCACGGGCGCGCCCATGTGCATCTGACCGAGAAGGCGTTCTTCGTGGTGGACCGGGCCGTCGGCGTGCTGCTCGGCGACCCGGCGGACGCCGTGACCCTGTTCCGGGACGGGCCGGGGACCTTCGGGGAGCCGCGGTGGCGGGAGTTCCTGGCGGTCGCCAATCGCCTGCTGCGCGTGCGCGAGGACGGTGAGCCGGCCGTGGACGCGTTCTTCCGGGCCGTGGACGCCCTGTGCCGGACGCGTTCCGCCGCGCCGGCGGCGGCCACCGTGCGGCGGCTGGCCGCGGCCCGGCCGCGCGCGGACTCCTACCGGGCCCGGCTGGCGGACGGGCCGACGCTGATTCCCGTGCTCAATCCCCTCTTCCCGGCCATCGTGCGCACGGCCGCCCACTGGAGCGCCGAAGGCGACCGGGTCTCGCTGGTGCACGACCGGCAGAACATGCTGACCCCGGAGCGGATCGCCTGGATCGAGGAGCGGGCGCGGCGCGAGGGCGTCGCCCTCGGCGGGCTGCGGCTGGTGCACTCGCGGCTGGACGCGCGGGTGCAGATCGCCGACTTCCTGGCCGGCATCGCCCGCAAGATCGCCTCCGACGAACTGGGCGGCCACGGGGACCCGGCGCTCACCGCGCTGCTGCGTCCCTACGTGGGCGCAGAGTCGGTCTGGGGCGACGCGGACAGCTGGTCCCGGCTCGCCCGGGCGACGGAAATCCCCGGTCCGGCGGCGGAGATCAACTCGGCCGTCTAAATTGCCTGTTGACCCCGCACCTCCCCCAGGCACCAGGAGCCGACCCGTGACCGACAACCCGGCAGCCACCAACGACGTCGCCGCGTCGCTGCGCGCCCGCATCAACACCGGCCAGCCGCACACGGCCCGTATCTGGAACTACTGGCTCGGCGGCAAGGACAACTACGAGGTCGACCGCGCGGCCGGCGACCAGATCCGGCAACTGCACCCGGGCATCGGCGAGTACGCGCGCGCGGACCGGCTGTTCCTGGGCCGGGCCGTGCGGCACCTGGCCGGCGACCTCGGCATCCGCCAGTTCCTGGACATCGGCACCGGTCTGCCCACCGCCGACAACACCCACGAGGTCGCCCAGCGCGTCGCGCCGGACTCCCGGATCGTGTACGTCGACAACGACCCGCTCGTCCTCGCGCACGCCCGCGCCCTGCTCACCAGCACCCCCGAGGGCAGTACCGACTACCTCGACGAGGACCTCCGCAACGTCGACGCGATCATCGAACACGCCTCGAAGTCCCTGGACTTCAGCCAACCGGTGGCCCTGATACTGCTCGGCGTCGTCATCTTCATCGGCAACGACGAGGACCCGTACGGTCTGGTGCGGCGGCTGGTGGACCGGCTGCCGTCGGGCAGCCACCTGGTGCTGTCGCACACCATCACCAGCCCGTCGATGCCGGACGTGGACGAGGCGGTCAAGTTCTGGAACGAGCACGGCACGCCCAAGCTCACCCAGCGCACCCCCGAGGACGTCGCCCGGTTCTTCGACGGCCTCGACCTGCTGGAGCCGGGCGTGCTGTCCTGCTCACGCTGGCGGCCCGAGGACGCCGACGCCGCGCTGCCGGAGGAGGTCGCCATGTTCGGCGGGGTGGCCCGCAAGTCCTGACGGAACCCGAGAAGATCCGCCCGGCGGTGAACGCCGTCGCCTCGTGCCACGTATGGAGGGAAGGGCGCTCAACCACCGGAGGGCCCCGCGGTGTTGATGCCGCGCGTTCGGGGTTCGGGAGCCATGCATGAGGCACGCACGACGACGGGTCGTCCGGCGAGTGACACAGCTGGCGGCGGTCGGCGGACTCCTGCTGGGAGGCGTCATGGTCACCCAGGCCATGGCGAGCGAGACTCCCGGCACGTCCGCCGTCCCCTTCAGTTCGGCGGCGACGGCGGGAGGCACCGGAACCTCCCTGGTGTCGCAACTGGGTACGGCGCGTACGGCGGGCAGCTGGATCGGGGCCGGCGGCCGTCCGGTCGTCGCGGTCACCGACCGGCAGGCCGCCGAGACGGTGCGGCGGGCCGGGGCGGAGCCGAAGCTCGTCCCGCACAGCATGAACGAGCTCAAGGCGGCCACCGCCACGCTGCGTTCGGCGCCCCGGGTGGCGGGCACGGCCTGGGCGGTGGACTACCGCACCAACCAGGTCGTGGTGCAGGCCGACAAGACGGTCTCGGCCGACGACTGGTCGCGGATGTCCCGGACCGCGAACGGCATCGGCACCTTCGTGCACATGGAGCGCACCCAGGGCAGGTTCACCACGCGGCTGAACGGCGCCCAGCCGATCCTGTCGACCGGCGGGCGCTGCTCGGCCGGCTTCAACGTCACCAACGGGCAGGGCGACTTCATCCTCACCGCCGGTCACTGCGGGCCCGCCGGCTCCATCTGGTTCGCCGACAACCAGGGCAACCAGCAGCTTGGCACGACAGTCAACACCAACTTCCCCGGCGCCGACTTCTCGCTCATCCAGTACAACTCCGGGAAGGCCGGTGACGGGGCCGACGTGGTCGCCATCGGCAAGGGCAACGGCGTACGCATCACCGGGGCCGCCGATCCGACGGTCGGGCAGCGGGTGTTCCGCTCCGGCAGCACGAGCGGGCTGCACGACGGCCAGGTGACCGGGCTCAACGCGACCGTGAACTACCCGGAGGGCACCGTCACCGGGCTCATCCAGACCAATGTGTGCGCCGAACCCGGCGACAGCGGGGGGCCGCTCTTCTCCGAGGGCGTCGCGCTGGGCGTGACCTCGGGCGGCAGCGGTGACTGCACCGCGGGCGGTACGACGTTCTTCCAGCCGGTGACCAAGGCGATGACCGCGCTCGGCGTCCGGCTGATCGTCTCGGCGCAGAACGGCGCCCAGGGCCAGAACGGCGCCGCCGCTCCCGCGCCGTCCGCCGCGCCCACCAAGGGCGCCGTCGCGCCCAGCGCGGCCTCCCCCGGCTCCTCGGCCCCGGTCACCAGCACGTCGGACGGCGAGACGTTGCTGTCCCGGATCACCGACACGCGGAACGTCGGGCCCGGACTGCTGTTGATCGCGGGCAGCCTGATCGCGCTGGTCGCCACGCGCTACATCCGCTCGGAGCAGGACCGCCGGGCGTACCAGCGGTACTACTCGGCCACCTGGGGTTGATCCACACCCGGCGCGCACTACCCTTGGTGATCGATCCGGCACCTGGCGCTTCGGCCCTGGCGGGCGTTCCACGGCCCTGCGACTTGTGAAAAAATCGCACCATGAGGTCTCCAAAGGGGAGATTATTCGTGAACAGCCCGAACGGCAGGCAAGGTTACGGGGACCTGCGGATCGACCGCACCGGTCAGGCCGAGGCGTTCGACGTCATCGGCGACCGGTACGACGAGGCCTTCCCGCACAAGGACGGGCAGATCGCCGCCACCGACTGGCTCGTGAAGTCGCTGCCGGCCGGATCCCGCGTGCTCGACCTCGGCTGCGGCACCGGGCTGCCGACCTCGCGCCAGCTGGCGCAGGCGGGCTTCCAGGTCGTCGGCGTCGATCTGTCGGGCGGGATGCTGGCGCTGGCCCGGGAGAACGTCCCCGGGGCCGAGTTCCACCAGATGGACATCGCCGACCTGCGTCCGGGCGGCCCCCGCGACCTCGGCCGCTTCGACGCGGTCACGGCGTTCTTCTCCCTGCTCATGCTGCCGCGCGCGGAGATCCCCCTCGCCCTGGACACCATCGCGCACCTGCTGACGCCCGGCGGCCTCTTCGCGCTGTCGATGGTGGAGGCCGACGTGGACGACTTCGGGATCCCGTTCATCGGCAGCACCATCCGGGTCTCCGGCTATCTGCGCGAGGACCTGTGCGCGGTGGTCGAGGCGGGCGGCTTCGGAATCGTCGACGAGTCCTCGTACACCTACGCGCCGGCGAGCCTGGACGTGCAGCCGGAGGAGCAGATCTTCCTGCGCTGCAGACGGAAGCGCGACACGTGACACGGCACCTCGGAGCCCCTGACGGACCCGTCGGGCATCCGTGGAGCGACGGGCCGCGCGACGCCCCCGGGCCGCAGACCGACCGGCTCCGCTACCTCGACGCGGCCACGCGGCGCATCGGCCGCGGCATGGGCCTCGACGAGACGCTGCGGGAGCTGCGCCGGGCGGCCGTGCCGGACTTCGCCGACCGGATCGTCGTGCACCTCTGCGACCCCCTGCCGGTGGGCGACGAGCTCCCGCCCGGCCCGGTCGTCCTGCGCCCGCACGACACGGACCGGCCCCCACCCGGGCGCCCGGCCGACGGCGTTCCCGGACCACCGGCCGCCTCGGCCGCGCAGCCGGCCCTCGCCGGGCCGCTCGCCGAGTTGCTGCGGGACGGGCGGCCGGTGTTCGGCGGCGCACCCGGGGCCGGCGCCGCGGTGGCCCAGCTGCTGGGGGCGGCGGGTGCCGCCGGCACGGTGCCGCCCGGACAGCGGCTGATCATCGTCCCGCTGGTCGGCCGCCGCCAGGTCATGGGCAGTGTCGTCCTGATCCGGGGCCCCGACCGGCCGCCGTTCACCGGCGACGACCTGCTCGTCGCCTCCCAGCTCGCCACGCACACCGCCCTGGGCATGGACAAGGCGCTGCTGTACGGACGTGAGGCCTCCGTCGCGGACGCCCTGCAGCGCACGATGCTCCCGGCGGCGCTGCCCGAGCCGACCGGGGTGCGGCTGGCCAACCGCTATCTGGCGGCCTCGCGGACCGCCCGGGTCGGCGGTGATTGGTACGACGTGATCCAGCTGGCCGGCAACCGTGTGGCGCTGGTCATCGGCGACGTGATGGGCCACTCCGTGACCTCGGCCGCGATCATGGGCCAGCTGCGCACCATCGTGGAGACCCTCGCCGCGCTCGACCTGCCCCCGGACGAGGTCCTGCACCACCTCGACGAGCAGGCGGAACGGCTCGGCGGCCGGCACCTTGCGACCTGTCTGTACGCCCTGTACGACCCGGTCCTGCACCGGCTCCTGGTGGCCAACGCCGGCCACCCGCCCCCGCTGCTCCTGCACCCGGACGGCGGCGCGGAGATCCTGCGGATCCCGCCCGGGGTCCCGATCGGCGTCGGCGGCGGCGATTTCGAGTCCACCGAGCTGCCCGCGCCCGCCGGAGCGACCCTGCTGCTGTACACCGACGGTCTCGTCGAGTCCCGGGGTGCGGACGTGCTGACGGGAGTGGAAGAGCTGCGCGGCCGGCTGCGCACCGCGATGACCGGCTCCGGCCCGCCCCCGCTTCAGGCGCTGTGCGACGCGGCGCTCGGCGACCGCGGATCGGGACACCGGGAGGACGACATCGCGCTGCTCGCGGCCCGGCTCGTGGGCATCGAGCCGGAGACGGTCGCCTACTGGTACCTGGCCCCGCATCCGCAGACCGCCGGGCAGGCCCGTCGGCTGACCCGCAGGACCCTGCGGCGCTGGGCGCTGGACGAGCTGCTGGAGACGACGGAGCTGCTGGTCGGCGAGGTGGTGGCGAACGCCGTACGCTACGCGACCCGGCCGATCACGCTGCGGCTCGTGCGCACGGACGTGCTGCGCTGCGAGGTGGGCGACGACTCGCCGCTGGTGCCGAGGATGCGGCACGCGCGGCCGAGCGACGAGGGCGGCCGGGGACTGTTCCTGGTCGACACGCTCACGCTCCGCTGGGGAGCGACGCGGCTGAGCACCGGCAAGGTGGTCTGGTTCGAGCAGCCGCTGCCCGGGACGCTCGCAGGGCGTTGAGCGCCCGGGGAGAAGGCGGCGCTCAGGCCGCCTTCGAGGACTGCGGGGCCGCCGCGGCCCACTCCAGGACGAGCCGCCGGTACTCCTCGCGCTGCTCGACGCTCAGTGTCCCGCCCGACCGGAGCCACAGGGCCCGGATCTCGTCGTTGACCTCCGCGGCCGATCGCTCGGGTACGGCTTCAACAGTGGTGGACATGCTGTGAAGCATATGCCGATCGTCGTGAAGACGACGTGAGTAAGTAGGAGCGATACGGACATCTCGGACCGTGTTGCTCATCACGTCAATAGGGCGCGGAGGGCAGGGGAGTTCGCGGCTCAGGTGCCCGGCTTGCGGCCGTACACGAAGACGTCGTCGCCGGTCTTCAGGAGCGACCAGTACTTCTTGGCGTCCTTGGTCGTCATGTTGACGCAGCCGTGCGAGCCCGGCGGGTTCCACATGCTGAGGTTGACCGAGTGGAAGGCCTGGCCGCCGTCGAAGAACTGGCTGTAGGGCATGGGCACGTGGTACAGGTTCGACACGTGGTCGATGTCGCGCCAGTAGATCTTCTTCAGGCCGGTGCGCGTCTCGAACCCGTTGCGGCCCGTGCGGACCGGCACCGGCCCGTAGACGAGCCGGTCGCCGTCCTGGATCCAGCTCAGCTGGAGGGTGAGGTTCACACAGGCGATCCGGCCCTTGTTGACCGGGCACTTGCCAGCCTTGTTCGGGTTGTTCCCGACGGCCTTCTGCTTGTTCATGAGGTCCATCACGCCCCAGGTGACGGGTCCCGCGTAGCCGATGGCCGGCGTGATGCCGTGCTTGTTCTGGAAGGCCTGGATGGCCCTGCAGTCGGCGCTGGACTGCCTGCCGTCGACCGGGCGGCCGAGGAACTTCTCGACCTGCTTCTGGTACGGCCCGGCCTGTGTGGTGCAACTCGCGGCCTGGGCCGGGGTGGCGGTGAGCGCGAGCCCGAGCGGTGCCACCAGGCCCGTGATGCCGAGCGCGATCGCGCCTCGTCTGCGTATGTCCCCCATCGCGGGTGTCTCCCTTTCGCGGTTCTGACGGTCTGCGACAACTAGACAGGTCCGCGGGGGAGTCGGTTGTAGGTGCGGTCGAGGCTGTGACGAAACGGTTAACTTCCGGACTCGCGCAGGATATCCACCGCCCTGGTCAGCACCTCCGGTGTCGCGGTGAACGGCAGGCGCAGGTGGTGGGTCAGGGTCGTGCGGTCGGCGGCGAAGAGCGGGCCCGGGGTCACCGCGAGGCCGCGTCGGGCGACCTCGGCCGCGAGCCGGGTGGCCGTCGTGCGGTCGCCGAGGCGCACCCAGAGCGACAGGCCCCCGTCCGGGACGGTGTACGTCCACCCGGTCCCGGCGAGCAGCCCGGCCAGGTGGTCGCGCTGGACGCGCAGCCGCTCCCGGCGGTCGGCGAGCAGCGCCTCAAGGGCGTCGCCGTACAGCTCGGCCGCGATCAGCTGCTCCAACGGCGGCGGGGAGAGCTGCCCTTGCAGGGGGTTGCGCCGCAACTGCCGTACGAGATCCTCGCTCGCCCGGATCCAGCCGACCCGCAGCCCGCTCCACAGGGTCTTGCTCGCCGAGCCGATCCGGATCACCCGCGGGCCGGACAGCGGGGGTTCGGTGCCGGGCTGCGGCCTGAGGTCGAGGTCGCGCATCGTCTCGTCGACGAGGAGCGTCACCCCGTGCCGGTCGGCGAGTTCGGCGGTCCGCCGACGCGTGGCCGCGTCCATGTGCGCGCCGGTCGGGTTGTGGAAGTCCGGGATGAGGTAGGCGAGTTGGGGGCGTCGTCGGCGTACGGCCGCCTCGAAGCGCTCGATGTCCCAGCCGGTGCGCGTAGTGACGGGTACGGACAGCAGCCGGGCCCGGCGGGCGTGCAGGAGGGCGAGGGCGCCGGGGTAGGTCGGGCTCTCCACCGCGACCGGTGCCCGGCGGTCGGTGTGCAGGTGGTCCAGGAGCAGGGTGAGCGCGGCCTGTGCGCCTGAGGTGACGAGGATCTGCTCGGGGCGGGTCGCGAGGCCCTCCCGGGTGCAGCGGTCGGCGAGGAGTTCGCGCAGCCGGGGCAGTCCCGCCGTGGCGACACCGGAGTCGACGAGCAGGGGCGCGCTGCGTTCGGCGGCGCGGGCCAGGGCGGCGAGGTAGGCCTCGTGCGGCGCGGCCGTGACGGCGAGGGTCAGGTCGAGGTCGGCGTCGCCCGCCCCGCCGCGGTCCAGGGACCAGGGGGTGGTGCGTTCGGTGAGGCGGGCGGGCAGGCGCACGACGCTGCCGCTGCCGTGGCGGGTGTGCAGCCAGCCGTCGTCGCGCAGCAGGGCCAGCGCGGTCACCACGGTCCCGCGGCTGATCCCCAGGGCGCGGGCGAGTTCCCGTTCGGACGGCAGCCCGGTGCCGGCCGGGAGCCGGCCGTCGACCACCGCCTCCCGGACGGCCGCGGCCAGGGACCGGGCCAGCGGGCCCTCCTGGCTGCGCCAGCCGCCGAGCGCGGCGACGAAGCCGGTTTCCATTGGTCCAGTTTCCCTCAAGTGGACCAGGCGTTCCACGGTCCCGCCGCCGTACGCTGCGGCTCATGCACCGCACACTCGCCGACGATCTCGCCCGGCTTCCCGAACTCCTGCAGTCCGCCCGTGACTTCGCCGCCGGTGAGCTGACCGGCCTGGCCGCCCGCCCGGTCGCCCGGCCCGGCGGGGATCTTGGCCGCGCTCCCCTCCCGGTCGAGGGCGCGGGCGCCGACGGTGCCCTCGCGCGGTTCGCAAAGCGGTGGGCGCCGGGGTTCTCCGGCTCGGCCGGTCCCCGCTACCTCGGTTTCGTCACCGGCGGAGCGACACCGGCGTCGATCACCGGGGACTGGCTGACGTCCGCGTACGACCAGAACCTGTCCGGCGCCGCGGGCTCCTCCGCGGCGGCGCTGGAACGGGAGACGCTGGCCTGGCTGCGCGAGCTGTTCGGGCTGGACGCCGAGCACAGCGGGGCGTTCGTCACCGGGGCGACCGTCTCCAACACCGTGGGGCTCGCCATCGCCCGTGAGTGGCTGGGCGAGCGGCTGGGCGTGGACGTCTCGCGGGCGGGCGCCGCCGCGCTCGGGCCCGTCGACGTGCTGTCCGGCAGCCCGCACTCCAGCGTGCCCAAGGCCCTGTCCGTGCTCGGCATGGGCCGGGACCGGCTGCGCCGGGTGCCGCTGCTGCCGGGCAACCGCGAGGCCGTCGACGTGGCCGCGCTGGACGCCGCGCTGGCCGGGCTGGACGGCCGGCCCGCGATCGTCGTGGCGAACGCGGGCACGGTGAACACCGTCGACTTCGACGATCTGCGGGCGATCGCGGCCCTGAAGGAGCGGTACGACTTCTGGCTACACGTGGACGCCGCGTTCGGCGCCTTCGCCGCCCTCTCCCCCGCGCACGCGCACCTGGTGGCGGGGCTCGACCTGGCCGACTCGATCTGCGTCGACCTGCACAAGTGGCTCAACGTGCCCTACGACGCGGCCGTCCAGTTCACCCGGCGCCGGGACCTGCAGGTCGCGGTGTTCCACAACGCCTCGCCGTACCTCGGCCTGCCCAGCGGCGGGGAACCCGACTTCCTCCACCTGACCCCGGAGAACTCCCGTCGGCTGCGCGCCCTGCCGGCCTGGTTCTCCCTCGTCGCGTACGGCCGGGACGGGCACCGCGAGATCGTCGAGCGCGATGTCGCCCTGGCCCGGGGCCTCGGCGAGGACATCGCCGACCTTCCGGCTCTTCGGCTGCTGGCCCCGGTCCGCCTCAACGTCGTCTGTTTCACGCTCGCCGAGGAGCCCACGCGGGAGCGGGTGGACTCCCTGGCCGACGCCGTCGCCGCCTCCGGCGAGGCCTTCCTGACGCCGACGGTGTACGACGGGGTGCCCGCGCTGCGGGCGGCCTTCAGCAACTGGCGGACCACGGATGCCGACACACGGCGGGTCCTCGACGCGCTCGCGGCGGCGTCGGCGGCTTTGTGACCGTCAACCGGGCCGATAGCGTGCGGACATGTCCGCGCTCATACAGCAACTGCCCGCCCTCATCGGTGTCGTGATCGGCGCGCTCGGGTCGTATCTGGCGGTCCTGCGCAGTGATCAGGCCAGGGACCGGCGTGAGCGGGTGGCGCGCTGGGAGGAGCGGCGGCTCACGGTGTACGCGGACTACGCGCGGACGTTGAAGAAGTCGGTCACGCTGGCCTACCGGGTCGCCGCGCACCTCGGCAACGATCCGCACCCGCACCCGCTCACGCCCGAGGAGGCGGAGCCGCTGCTGGCCGAGGCCACCGTCGCCCGGGATCCCTCCGGGGAGGCGCTGCTGCTGCTCGGCAGCCCTCGGGTGGTGGAGAAGGCGCGGGTATGGGTCGTGACGCTGATGGACATGGAGCGGTTCCTGCGCGACGGGCGGCGGGATCCGGAGGCCTGGCAGGTGCTGCTGGAGCGCCAGCGCGCCGGCCGCGAGGGCTATTACGCGGCCGTACGCGAGGACCTGGCGCTGCCTCCCGGGCACTCGGCGCGCTGGCCGCTGCCGTCGGCGTGAGTCAGCGGTAGCCGGTGACGTCCGCCGGTTTGCCCGCGTCCTGCACCTCGACCAGGTAGCGCCAGGCGTCCGGGCGGCTGCCGTCCAGGTCCGTGAAGCCGTACACCCGGGCCAGTTGGCCGCTGGACAGGGAGCGGCCGTTGAAGCGGGCCAGGTCCGGGTCGGCGGCCAGGGCGGCGACGGCGCGGCCGACGTAGTGCGGGGTCTCGGAGATGGCGAAGTGCGGTTCGCGGGCGAGCGCGTCGTGCCAGTTGTCCTCGCGCACCCCGTAGGCGTCGAGCATGAGCTCCGAGCGCAGCCAGCCGGGGGTGAGGGCCACGGCGGTGGCGCCGCGCGGGCCGATTTCGTGGCCGAGGGCGAAGGCCATGCGCAGGACGGAGGACTTGGCGAGGTCGTAGAAGAGGTTCACCCGGTAGGTGTCGCGGTTGTAGTCGGCGGTTCCGTCGGTGACCTCGACGACCAGGCCGCCGGGGTGCCGCAGGAGCAGCGGCAGGGCGTGGTGGCTGGTGATCGCGTGGGTCTCGACCGCGAGCCGGAGCAGCCGGAGCCCGTTGTCCAGGTCGTGCTCCCAGACCGGGGTGTCCCACTGGAAGAGCTTCTCGCCGCCCCAGATGTCGTTGACCAGGACGTCCAGGCGGCCCTGTTCGTCCGCGATACGGTCCACGAGGGCCCGTACCTCGGACGCCCGGAGGTGGTCCACGGGTACGGCGATGCCCTGGCCGCCGGCTGCGGTGACGAGGTCGGCGGTGTCCTCGATGGTCTCGGGGCGGTCGTATTCCGAGCGGCGGGCGCGGGTGCTGCGCCCGGTGACGTAGACGGTGGCGCCGGCCGCGCCGAGCTCCACCGCGATCCCGCGTCCCGCTCCGCGCGTCGCCCCGGCGACCAGCGCGATCCTGCCCTCCAGCGGCCCTGACATGTCCGACCTCCCGTACTGCTGCGACTGCTGTCGCCGTCCACGGTGACGGGAAAGCCGGACATCTTCTGTCACCTTTACCGGCGAGGTCCGACGCCCGGGTCCCTCCCGACCGGTTCTTCCGGCTTCTCCGGCTCAGTGGCCGCGGGTGATCCACTCCTGAAGGTGGGGTGCCTCGTCGCCGATGGTGGTCGCGTCGCCGTGGCCGGTGAGGACCTTCGTCTCGGGCGGGAGGGTGAGCAGGCGGTCGCGGATGGAGTCGATGATCGTCGGGAAGTGGGAGTAGGAGCGGCCGGTGGCGCCGGGGCCGCCCTTGAAGAGGGTGTCGCCGGTGAAGACGGCGCCGAGGCCCGGGTCGTGCAGGCAGACCGCGCCGGGCGAGTGGCCGGGGGTGTGCAGCACGGTCAGGTCGAGGCCGGGCGCCTCGATGACCTGGCCGTCGGCCAGATGGGCGTCGGGTTCCCGGTCCGGGTGGGTCATCTTCCACAGCGGCAGGTCGGCGGGGTGCAGCCAGATCGTGGCGCCGGTGAGGTCCGCGAGGGCGGGCGCGGCGTCGATGTGGTCGTTGTGGGCGTGGGTGCACACGATCGCGGTGAGCCGGCGGTCGTCGACGGCCTCGGCGATGGCCTGCGCGTCGTGCGCGGCGTCGATGACGATGACCTCGCGCTCGTCGCCGACGATCCACACGTTGTTGTCGACCTCCCAGCTGCCGCCGTCGAGCGTGAACCGCCCGGAGGTGACGAGGCGTTCGATGCGCGTGGTCATCAGAGCACCACCACCGAGCGCAGGACGTCGCCCTGGTGCATCCGCTCGAACGCCTTCTCCACCTCGTCGAGCGCGATGGTCTCGGTCACGAACGCCCCCAGGTCCAGGCGTCCTTGCAGGTGCAGGTCGATCAGCATGGGGAAGTCGCGGGACGGCAGGCAGTCGCCGTACCAGGAGGACTTCAGGGCGCCGCCGCGGCCGAAGACGTCGAGGAGCGGGAGTTCGAGCTTCATCTCGGGGGTGGGCACGCCGACCAGGACGACCGTGCCGGCGAGGTCACGGGCGTAGAAGGCCTGCCGGTAGGTCTCCGGGCGGCCGACGGCCTCGATGACGACGTCGGCGCCGAAGCCGCCGGTCAGCTCGCGGACGGCCTCGATCGGGTCCGTCTCCTTGGAGTTGACGGTGTGGGTGGCGCCCAGGGTGCGCGCCGTCTCCAGCTTCCGTTCGTCGATGTCGACGGCGATGATCTTCGCCGCGCCGGCGAGGTTCGCCCCGGCGACGGCCGCGCCGCCGACGCCGCCGCAGCCGATGACGGCGACCGTGTCACCGCGCCCGACGCCGCCCGTGTTGATCGCGGCGCCGATACCGGCCATCACGCCGCAGCCGAGCAGGCCGGCCACAGCGGGCGAGACGGCCGGATCGACCTTGGTGCACTGTCCGGCGGCGACCAGGGTCTTGTCGGCGAAGGCGCCGATGCCCAGGGCCGGGGCGAGTTCCTGCCCGGTCGAGGCGAGGGTCATCCGCTGCTTGGCGTTGTGGGTGTCGAAGCAGTACCAGGGACGCCCGCGCAGACAGGCACGGCACTGACCGCACACCGCACGCCAGTTGAGGATCACGAAGTCCCCGGGCGCGACGTCGGTGACGCCCGCGCCGACCGACTCCACCACGCCGGACGCCTCGTGGCCGAGCAGGAAGGGGAACTCGTCGGTGATGCCGCCCTGTTTGTAGTGCAGGTCGGTATGGCAGACGCCGCTGGCCTGGACACGGACGACGGCCTCACCCGGTCCGGGATCGGGTACGACGATCGTCTCGATCCGCACCGGCTGGTCCTTCCCCGGTGCGATCACGCCACGTACTTCCTGCGCCATGGCCTGGCCCCTTCCGCCGTTGTACCTGTCCTTCGACCCTACGCGTAACCGAACGGTAACGGCACGGAGCGCGACGGTCCCCGTGGATCTTTCCGGCCACACCAGCCACATACCCCCGGGGGTACCTCTGCTACGGTGGCCATATACCCCCGGGGGTAATCGAAACCCCGGGGAGCGGACAAGAACCGAGGAAAGGAGTGCGGTCGTGTACTTCGTCGACACCATCGAGGTGCCGGGTCTGGGCAACCGCGGCTATCTGGCGGGCGGGGCGCACGGCGCCGTGGCCGTCGATCCGCCCCGCGACATCGACCGGGTGATCGCGGCCGCCGCGCGGCGGGGGGTGCCCCTCACCCACGTCGTCGAGACGCACGTGCACAACGACTACGTCTCCGGCGGCCTGGAGCTCGCGCGGATCACCGGCGCCGCCTACGTCGTGCCCGCCGGGGCGCACGTGGCGTACGAGCGGGTGCCGGTCGCGGACGGGGACCGGCTGGAGATCGGGGACGGGCTGGCGCTGCGTGCCCTGGCCACCCCCGGGCACACCCCGCACCACACCTCCTACGTCCTGGAGGACACCGGCCGGGCGGTGGCCGTGTTCACCGGCGGCTCGCTGCTGATCGGCACGGTCGGACGGCCCGACCTGGTGGAACCGCGGCTGACCGGTGAGCTGGCGCGGGCGCAGTACGACTCTGCGCACCGGCTGGCCGCCGAGCTCCCGGACGAGACCGCGGTGCTGCCCACACACGGCTTCGGCAGCTTCTGCTCCGCGGGACAGGCGCAGGGCGAGGCGACGACGATCGGCCGGGAGCGCACGGCCAACGCGGCGCTGCTCCAGGATCCGGACACCTTCGTCGCCGAGCTGCTGGCCGGGCTCGACGACATCCCGGCGTACTACGCGCACATGGGCCCCGCCAACGCCGAGGGCCCGGCCCCGGTGGACCTCACCCCGCCGCGCCGGGCGGACGCCGAGGAGATCGCGGCGCGGCTGGCCGCCGGGGAGTGGGTGGTGGACCTGCGCAACCGGGTCGCGTTCGCCGAGGGGCATGTCGCCGGGGCGGTCAACTTCGAGGCGGAGGGGCAGCTCGCCACGTATCTGGCCTGGCTGCTGCCGTGGGGCAGGCCGGTCACGCTGCTCGCCGAGTCGGCGGGGCAACTCGCCGCCGCCCAGCGGGAGCTGGTCCGGGTCGGCGTCGACCGGCCCGCCGCTGCCGCCACCGGCGCGCCCGATCAGTGGCTGCGTCCGGACGAGCGGCCGCGCTCCTTCCCGCGCGGCACGTTCGCCGACCTCGCCGGGCAGGACCCGGAGGGGATCGTCGTCCTGGACGTTCGGCGGGACTCCGAACGGGAGGGCGGGCACCTGAGGGGTTCGCTGCACATACCGCTCCACCTGCTGCGCGAGCGGCTGGCGGAGATTCCGGACGGCACGGTGTGGGTGCACTGCGCCGGCGGCATGCGGGCCGCGATCGCCGCCTCACTGCTGGACGCCGCGGGCCGTGCCGTGGTCGCCGTCGACGACGGGTTCGCCGCCGCCCGCGAGGCCGGGCTGCCCATGGCCCGGGTCACCGTGGCCGAGGCCCGGGAGCGCGCGGGAGCGGACGCCGTACTGCTCGACGTCCGCGAGGACGACGAATGGGAGGCCGGACACGCCCCCGGCGCCGTGCACGCCCCGCTCTCCGCGCTGACCGCCGGAGCCCCGCTGCCGCCGGCCGCCCGCAACCGTCCCCTCGTCGCCGTCTGCCGCTCAGGCAAGCGCTCCCGTACGGCGACGGCCCTGCTCACCGCGCGCGGCGCGGACGCGGTGGACGTCGTGGGAGGCATGCGGGCCTGGATCGCGGCGGGCCTGCCCGTGGTGCACGACGAGGCCGCACCGCCCGCCCCGACGAGCACGGACACCGCGCACGACGACAGCTCCGCCGCGTGAGCGGGCTGTTGCTCGCACTGGGTGCCGGGGCCGTCAGCGGGCTGGCGCTCGGGGCGCTCGGGGGCGGGGGCAGTGTGCTCGCCGTGCCCGCGTTGATCTATCTGCTGGGCTTCACGCCGGCCGCGGCCACCACCGCCGCCCTGGTCGTCGTCGCCGTCACCTCGGGCACCGCGCTGGCGGCGCACGCCCGCGAGGGCACCGTACGGTGGCGGGCCGGGCTGGTGTTCGCGGCGGCAGGGCTGGTCCCGGCGGCGGTCGGCGGGGCGGTCTCCCGGCAGCTGCCGTCCGCGCTGCTCACCGGGGCGTTCGCCGCGCTCGCCGCCGTCGCGGCGGTGCGTATGCTGCGCCCGTCCGCCGCCGCGGCGGTGCGTATGCTGCGCCCGTCCGCCGCCGTGCGGGACGAAGCGGCGTCCCCGCGGGCCTCCCGGATCGCCGGGGCGGGGGCCGGGCTGGGCGCCGTGACCGGGGTCCTGGGCGTCGGGGGCGGCTTCCTCGCCGTACCGGCCCTGGTGAACGTCGTCGGCCTGCGGATGCGCGCCGCGGTCGGGACGAGCCTGCTGGTCATCACCCTCAACTCGGTCGCCGCCCTGGCGGCACGCGCGGGGTCGGCGGTGGTCGTCGACTGGTCCGCCGTCGCCCCGTTCGCGGCGGCCGCGGTGCTCGGCGCCTGGGACGGCAAGCGGCTCGCGGGCCGGCTGTCCTCGGACTCGCTCCAGCGGGTCTTCGCCTGCGCGCTCCTCGCGGTGGCCGCGTTCATGCTGGTCGACGCGGTCCGCTGACCGGGGTCAGGCCAGTGACAGGAACAGCTTCTCCAGCCGGGCCTTCATCTGCTCCGTCGTCTCGCCGTCCGTCGCGTTCCGCTCGGGATCGGTCAGGCACTGCTGCAGCCCGGTCGCGATGATCGCGAAACCGGCCCGGTCCAGGGCGCGCGAGGCCGCGGCGAGCTGCGTGACGACGTCCTCGCAGTCGCGTCCCTCCTCGATCATCTTGATCACCCCGGAGATCTGCCCCTGGGCCCGGCGCAGCCGGTTCAGCACCGACTTGAGCTCATCACCTTCGAACTGCAGTTCCATAGCCACTCCTCCACCCGTATACCCTCAGGGGTATTTTACCCGCCCCTGAGGTCTCCCCGTTTCCCCCCTGCCTCATGGAAGGATCGCACTCACCATGACCACTCCCCCCACTCTCGACCCCGGCCAGGCCCGGGACCGCCTGCCGGAACTGACCGTCGTCGACGTCCGGACCCCGGGCGAGTACGCCTCCGGGCATCTGCCCGGCGCGCTGAACGTCCCGCTCGACCAGATCCGGCGCGCCCTGCCCGCCCTGCGCGCGGCACACGGCGAGCTGCTCCTGGTGTGCACCTCGGGCGCCCGCGCGGAGAACGCCCGCGGGATCCTCGCCGAGCACGGCATCGCGGCCGGCACGCTGACCGGCGGCACGAACGGCTGGACCGCACACGGTCACGAGCTGCACCGCCCGGCGCCCGGGACGCGCACCACGTGGTCCATGGAGCGCCAGGTCCGGTTCACCGCCGGCACCGTGGTGCTCACCGGCCTCGGTCTCGGACAGCTGCACCCGGCCTGGCTGCTGCTGTCGGCCGGGATCGCCGGCGGCCTCGTCTTCTCCGCGCTCACCAACACCTGCGGCATGGCCGCCCAGCTGGCGAAACTGCCGCACAACCGGCCCCGCCCGGCCGACCTCGACGCGACCCTGGCGCGGCTGGCCCAACGCCCGTCCGCCCAGGAGTAGTCCACGGGTCGTTCCGCAGGCCGGCCCCCCGGCCGATCCACCGGCCGGGTGCCGAAGGCCCCGACGTAATCTGGGTGTTCCGCCCGACTCCGGACAAGGAGCACCGTGAGCAACGCAGCGTCGGAAACGACGGAAGCGACGGACCGGAGCGAGCCGCCCGCGTGGCGGCTCCTCCTCGGATACGTACGACCCCACCGCTGGGCCCTGGTGGCGGGCGCGCTGCTCTCGCTGGTCACCGGGGCCACCGGCCTGCTGCTGCCGCTGGTGGCGCGGGGACTCATCGACGACCTGGCCCACGACCGGTCCATCACCGGTCCGCTGCTCACCATGGCGAGCCTGGTCGTCGCCAACGCGGCGGTGGGCGCGGTGGGTTCGTACGTGCTGCGGCGGACCGCGGAGTCGGTGGTGCTCGGCGCGCGGCGGGCCCTGTCGTCGTATCTGCTGCGGCTGCGGATCCCGGCCGTGGACCGCACCGAGCCGGGCGACCTGATGGCGCGGATCACCTCGGACACCACGCTGCTGCGCGAGGTCACCACGGAGTCGCTGGTGGCCCTCGGCACGGGCGGGCTCACCCTCGTCGCCACGGTGGTGCTGATGGGCGTGGTCGATCCGGTGCTGCTCGGGGTCACGCTGGCGGTGATCGCGGCGGCGGGCACGGTGCTCGGCGCAATCGTGCCGCGCATCAACCGGGCCAGCCGGCAGGCGCAGGACGCGGTCGGCGTGATGGGCGCCTCGCTGGAGCGGGTCCTCGGCGCGCTGCGCACGGTGAAGGCGTCGGGCGCCGAGCACCGGGAGGAGCTGAACCTGCACGCGGCCGCCGAGGAGTCGTGGCGGCAGAGCGTGCGCGCCGCCAAGTGGTCGGCGGCCGCGGGCAATACGGCCGGGCTGGCGATGCAGATCGCCTTCATCACCGTCCTCGCGGTCGGCGGGGCACGGGTGGCGACCGGCGCCATCGACATCGGCACGCTGGTGGCGTTCCTGCTGTACGTCTTCTACCTGATGTCGCCGATCCAGCAGGTCGTCGGGGCGATCACGCAATACCAGACGGGCGCCGGGGCGCTGGCCCGTATCCAGGAGGCCCTGCGGCTGCCCGGCGAACCGGCCGCCGAGCCCGCCCCATTGCCGGCCGCCGACGCCGAACCCGCGGCGCTGGCCTTCACCGACGTCCGCTTCCGGTACGCCGACGACCTGCCGTACGTGCACCACGGGGTCAGCTTCGCGATACCGGCCCGCGGCATGACGGCGTTCGTCGGCCCGTCCGGCGCGGGCAAGACGACGGTCTTCTCGCTCATCGAGCGGTTCTACGACCCCGAGTCCGGCGAGATCACGCTGGACGGCGTGCGGCTCGGGGACTGGGAGCTGCCCCGGCTGCGCTCGGCCATCGGGTACGTGGAGCAGGACGCCCCGGTGCTGTCGGGCTCACTGCGCGACAATCTGCTGCTGGGCAATCCGGAGGCGGACGAGGACACCGTGACGCGGGTGGTGAAGACGACCCGGCTGGACGGTCTGGTGGCGCGGCTGCCTCAGGGGCTGGACACGCTGGTCGGACACCGCGGGACCAAGCTGTCGGGCGGCGAACGCCAGCGGGTCGCCATCGCCCGGGCCCTGCTGCGCCGCCCGCGACTGCTGCTCCTGGACGAGGCCACCTCGCAACTGGACGCCGTGAACGAGGCGGCCCTGCGCGACACGGTCGCGGACGTCGCCCGGTCGACCACGGTGCTCGTGGTCGCGCACCGGCTGTCCACGGTGACGATGGCCGACCGGATCGTCGTCATGGACGCGGGCCGGGTACGCGCGGTGGGCACGCACCGGGAACTGGTGGCCTCCGACCCGCTGTACGCGGAGCTGGCCGCGACCCAGTTCCTGGCGACGGCGGACTGAGACGCGCACGAGCCTACGGGGTACGGGCGTACCGGGTACGCGCGCGTACGGGTCCTGAACACGACTGAGGGCTGCCCGTCTCCGGACAGCCCTCGCGCGGGTTTCGCTAGCCGACGGCGGGCAGCAGACCGGTCACCGGCGCGACCAGGTCGGTGACCTGGTGCAGCTCGTTGAGCCGGTTCAGGTCGTTGACGCGGTTCAAGCCGCTCAGCTGCTGGGAGACGCTCGGGAGCTCGTCCCGGTGCTCGGCGGGAATCTCGCTCGCGGCGAGCGAGTCGAGTACGGCCATCGGGCTGATCCTCCCGGTGTCCGATGCGGCCGCCGGAGCCGCGTTCGCCAGCGGTGCGGCGAGGCCCGTGACACCCGCGGCGAGACCGACGGCGGCGACGATACGTCGTGTTGAGATCATGCCTACAGCAACGCACCGGGCCGTCGCGCGGACACGGCCGCCGGGCCCGGCTCACCCGACAGGCTCAGCGGCCGGGCTGCGCTTGCCGAGGCGGCCGGGGCGGAGCACGCTCGTAGATGAGGTCCTCACGGTCTGCTCCCCTTCGGGCCGCGGGCCCTCGATGGAGGTCACCATGGGCACCGCGACAGGCTCCACCTTCGACGCCGAGACCCTGCGCCGGGGCATAGAAGGGAACACCGGCAACACCCTTCTGGCGCTCTACGCGGACGACGCGGAGATCCGCATCATCGACCGCAACACCCAGCCCAGCAACCCCAAGATCCTGCACGGCAGGCCCGCGATCGCGGAGATGCTCGACGACATCTACAGCCGCGACATGACCCACAAGCTGGAGCAGTGCATCGTGCAGGGCGACCACGCCGCCTACAGCGAGTCCTGCGAGTACGAGGACGGCGTCCGGGTCGTCGCCGAGTCGATGATCACGCTGCGCGACGGCAAGATCGCCGAACAGATCATGATCCAGGCATGGGACGAATAGGAAGCAGGGTCGCCAGGGTCCAGGTCACCTCTCGGCTGACCTGGACCTTCTCGGCCCGGGCCGTGCTGGGGCAGGCGCGCCGGGGTCGGCCTCGGCGGCCACGACCAGTGTCCGCAGCAGGTCGGCTAGCGTCCGCCGCTCTTCTTCGGTCAATGCTCCGAGCAAGGCGACCTCAGCCTCTTCCTCCTTCGCCGCGTGCGCTTCGAACGCGGCATGCCCGGCGGCGGTGAGCCGCACCCGTACCCGCCTGCGGTCGCCCGTCTCGTGGGTACGGGTGATCAGCCCGGCCTCCTCGATCGGGCCCAGCCGCGCCGACAGCGCCCCACGGGTCAGCCCGAGCAGGTCGGCCAGTTGCGAGGGGCTCGACTCGTACGGCGGTCCGGTCCTGCGCAGCGTCATCAGCACCTTGAACTGCCAGCGCCTGAGGCCGTCGAGGTCCAGGGTGTCCCGGCGCGTCTGCGCGGCGTGCCGGGACAGGATCGCGAGCCGGGCGACGATCGCCTCCTTCACCGGGTCCAGCCAGTCCAGTTCGCGGGTCCAGACGGCGACGTGCCGGTCGACCGAGTCCTCCATCATCTGCCTCTCACAGTGGTTTTCTTGTGGATGATTTTTTCGCCAACTACCTTGCCGCACATGACTTCCACGTCGAACACCACCCCCACCACCGTCGTCGCCCTCGACCAACTCCTGGCTGCCGTAGGAGAGTTGCGGACCGCCGGACGCTGGGAGCGGGCCTCGCACCTGCTGGCCGCGGCCGCCGGCGGCACGCCCGCCGCCCGGGCGCCCCTGGCCCGCGCCGCCGCCGAAGTCGCCCTGGAACAGGACTGGTTCGCCGGGACGGACAGTGCCGGGGCGCGCATCACGGACGCCGAGAAGGAGTTCCCCGACGGCGACTGGGACGTGGCCTTCCTGCGGCTGCGGCACACCTACGCCGGGCTGCTCGTGGTCGACGGCACGTTGCGTTTCGGTCCCCGGGGCAAGGACCCGCAGGCCCTCACCGCGCTCCGCGACCGGGCGCGGGAGCTCCAGGAGGAGGCCCCGGACGCGGTGCGCCGGGGCTGGGCGGCGATGTACCTCGGGCTCATCACGGACAATCACTTCGCCGACCGCGAGGCCGCCCCGGCCCACTACGCGGCCGCCCTGAAGGCCGGCGAGGACGGCCGCGACGATCTGCTGGCCCGCGAGGCGCTGCGGCACCTCGGCGGCCACGACCACGACGCCGGCGACCACGAAGCGGCCGGGGAGCGCTGGCGCCGGGCCACCGCCCTGGGTGCCCGCGCGGGCACGGTGCCCGGCACGCTCTCCCAGCAGTTGCTGCTGGCGGTGCTGGCCCGCGACACGGGCGACGAGGCCGGCGCCCGAGCACTGGCGACGGAGATCGCCCGCTGGGCGCGGGCCATCGGCGCCGACCGGCTGTGCGCGCAGGCGACCGGCTTCCTGGCGGGGGTGGACCCGACGGCGGGTCCCGAGGACCCCGAGGCCGCCGGGCACATCAAGGACCCCGAGGCCACCGACTGAGCCTCGTACGGCCTCTCGGTAAGGCTGTGCGCGGGCCGTGAACGGCGCTGAGGTGGAGCATGAAGCAGAACCGCTGCCGCACCGCGGGCATCCTCCCGTCACATGGAGCTGGCTACGACCCCGGGCGGCGTCGGCCCGATGACGATCGCCACGCTCCTGGAGCAGACCGTCGACGCCGCCGCCCGGCAGCTCGGCGTGTGATCAGCGCATCCAGGCCCGGTACTCCATGACGGCGCCGGCCCGTACGCCGAACTCGGGGTCGGCCTTGGTGAACGTGTCCTCGATGCCGAGGACGGCGCCGGTGCGCGGCTCCAGGATCAGCATGTGCCGTACGCGCCCGGTGTCGTACACGTACGCATGGCCGGGGCGGCCCAGGCGGTCGGTCACGTCGCCGGCCGGCCGCAGCCCCTCGGCCCGCGCGAACAGCCGGACGAGCGCCGCCGACTCACGGGCGCCGAGGGTCCAGTGGTCGAGGAGTTCCCCGACGGCGTCGAAGAGTTCCTCGGTGCTCAGCGGGGCCGTGCCGCGGTCGACCTGGGGGCGGACGACCTCGGTGAGGTAGGCCCGCAGGCCCGCCGCGGTGTGGGGCGGGGTCCCTTCGGGCGGGGCGTCGTTCCACATCGGCGGGTAGGTGGTCCGGCTGATCACATGGCCGTCCGCCACCTCGTGCGGGTCGTCGCCCTCGTCGGTGAGGACCGGGCGGCCCGGCCTGTTCGGGTCGGTCGCCACGACCAGTTCGGTGTGGGTGGCGTCAGCCCGCCAGCGCACCACCCGCTCCTCGGGAAGCGTGACGGGCTGTTCGTCGTCGCTCATGCTGAGACTCCAGGTCTGCGCGTGCGTGCCCTTGCGCAGGCCCGGTGAGCCGTCGACCGCGGCCGCGTCGGCCAGGGCGACCAACTCCTTCAAGGGTACGGGCTTCGAGTGGGCGTGGACGGCCAACGGGCGCGGCGCCGCGACGGCCCGCTGGGTGCTCGGACCGCCGAGCACGGCGTTGACGGCGACCACGAGCACGACGACGGTGGCGGCGAGACCCCAGACGAACCGGGCACGCGGGGTCCGGCCGGGCAGCGCCGGGAGCAGCCGGACACGCCGCCGCGGGCGGTCCTCGCTCAACAGCCGCCGCAGTCCTTCCTCGGCACGCGGGTCCAGCGGCCCGTCGCCGAGACCGGGGCTGTCGGCCGGCACCGGGTTGGCGCGGCGCAGGAGTTCGAGTTCGTCAGCCATGTCCGTGGTCCTCGCACAGGGTCGCGTCGGCGGAGGCGGGCTCCGGGGCGGGGCGGCCGTCGATCGGTACCCTCACGGCGGGGCGGCCATCGGTCGGCGACGTCACAAGAGACCCGCCATCGACCGGCGACGTCACGGCAGGCCGACCGTCGATCGGCGCCACCCCGGCAGGCCGTATCCGGTCGATCTCGGCCTTCAGCCGGCGCCGGGCCCGGTGCAGGCGCATGGCCGCCGCACGGCTGCCGCAGCCGAGGGCGACCGCGATCTCGTCGACGCCGAGTTCCTCCCAGGCCGTCAGGCGCAGTACCTCCTGGTCCGCCGGAGCGAGCCGGTCGAGCGCGTCGTGCACCCAGGCGCCGGGGATCTCGGCGTCGGGGCTGTCCACGATGTGCCGGCCGTGCGCGGCGTCGTCGTTGCCCAGCCGGTCCACCAGCCGGCGCCGGCGACCGTAGCCGCGTACCGCGTTCGACAGGCAGTTGCGTGCCACGCCGTACAACCAGGGCAGGGGCGAGGACGGCAGGTCGGCCCGGCGCCGCCAGGCGACCGTGAACACCTCCGCCACCACTTCCTCCACCTCGCCGGTCCGCCCGTCCAGTCGCCGCGCGACATAGCGGCTGACCGCCCAGTAGTGCTCGCGATAGGCAGCGGCGAAGATCTCGTCGTTGCTCATGCTTCGTTCGTGTCCGGCACTTGCCGGATCGTCACACCCCCTGCCCGTGATTCTTGTCCCGTCGTCCGAGTGTGACGTGCGGGCCCGCCGCGGACACAGGCGGGGCGTGAAGAGCATCAACCGCAGGGGCGTCGCCCCCAGGATCATCAAGTGGCTGACCACCACGGACCACAAGACGATCGGCACGCTGTATCTGGTCACGGCGTTCGGATTCTTCTGCGTCGGCGGCGTTCTGGCGCTGTTCATGCGCGCCGAACTGGCCCGTCCGGGCCTGCAGATCATGTCGAACGAGCAGTTCAACCAGGCGTTCACGATGCACGGCACGATCATGCTGCTGATGTTCGCGACGCCGCTGTTCGCCGGCTTCGCGAACTGGATCATGCCGCTGCAGATCGGCGCGCCGGACGTCGCCTTCCCCCGGCTGAACATGCTGGCCTACTGGCTCTATCTGCTGGGCTCGCTGATCGCGGTCGGTGGTTTCCTCACGCCGGAGGGCGCGGCCGACTTCGGCTGGTTCGCCTACGCCCCGCTGTCGGACGCGATCCGCACCCCCGGGGTCGGGGCCGACATGTGGATCATGGGTCTGGCCTTCTCCGGCTTCGGCACCATCCTCGGCGCGGTCAACTTCATCACCACGATCATCTGCCTGCGCGCCCCGGGCATGACCATGTTCCGGATGCCGATCTTCGTGTGGAACGTGCTGCTGACCGCGCTGCTCGTCCTGCTGGCGTTCCCGGTCCTCGCGGCCGCGCTGTTCGCCCTGGAAGCGGACCGCAAGTTCGGCGCCCACATCTTCGACGCGGCCAACGGCGGAGCACTGCTGTGGCAGCACCTCTTCTGGTTCTTCGGACACCCGGAGGTCTACATCATCGCCCTGCCGTTCTTCGGCATCATCAGTGAGATCATCCCGGTCTTCAGTCGCAAGCCGATGTTCGGCTACATGGGCCTGGTCGCCGCGACCATCTCGATCGCCGGTCTGTCCGTGACCGTGTGGGCCCACCACATGTACGTCACCGGCGGGGTCCTGCTGCCGTTCTTCTCGTTCATGACCTTCCTGATCGCGGTCCCGACCGGGGTGAAATTCTTCAACTGGATCGGCACCATGTGGAAGGGCTCCCTGTCCTTCGAGACCCCGATGCTGTGGGTCATGGGCTTCCTCGTCACGTTCGTCTTCGGCGGCCTGACCGGTGTCATGCTCGCCTCGCCGCCCATCGACTTCAGCATCTCCGACTCGTACTTCGTGGTGGCCCACTTCCACTACGTCGTCTTCGGCACGGTCGTGTTCGCCATGTTCGCCGGATTCCACTTCTGGTGGCCGAAGTTCACCGGCAAGATGCTCGACGAGCGCCTCGGCAAGATCACCTTCTGGACGCTGTTCATCGGCTTCCACGGCACGTTCCTCGTGCAGCACTGGCTGGGCGCGAACGGAATGCAGCGCCGGATCCCCGACTATCTGGCGGTCGAGGGCCTCACCACGCTCAACACGGTCTCGACGATCTTCTCGTTCCTGCTCGGGTCGTCCCTGCTCCCCTTCTTCTACAACGTCTGGAAGACCGCCAAGTACGGCGAGCGGGTCGAGGTCGACGACCCCTGGGGCTACGGCCGTTCGCTGGAGTGGGCGACCTCCTGCCCGCCTCCGCGCCACAACTTCGCCTCCCTGCCCCGCATCCGCAGCGAGTCCCCGGCGTTCGACCTGCACCACCCGGAGATCGAAGGCCCGCTGCCGGAGCGAGAGCTGACCGCCCGGTGACCGCCATGGGCGACCGTCCGCACGACGTGCGCGTATTCGTGAACGAGATCGAGGGCCATCTGCTCCTCGCGGCCGCCCGCGAGGAGGGCCGCACGGCCGCCACGCGGTTCACCGCCCGACTCGGCTGGCTGACGGACACCCAACGCGACGAGGTGGAGCGGGAGTTCGAGACGGAGTACCTGTCGCTGGCCCGCTCCTCCTGGCAGCGCACGGCCGAGCGCGCCGAGGAGCTGCGCCGCGAGTACGAGGGCAGGTACCGCGCCCTGCGGCAGCGGCTGCTCGCCGGCGTCGCGCTGGGGTGCGCCCTGCTGGCGTCGGCGGGCCTGCTGCTGTACTCGTTCAGCCTGACACCGGGGCGCCAGTGCCTGGTCCGGCCGGTGCATGCCGTGCCGTGCCGGGTCGCCGGGATCCCGTCGGCCCCCAAGGTCGGCGGGATCCCGGCGACCCGGGGTCAGGTGCCGGTCCACTTCTGGTGGACCAACCGGTGTGACGGGTGCGCCAGGCGTGAACCCGGCCCACACGCAGGGCCGTTGATGACGGCGACACCCCGGGCAGGGCGAGCGCTCAGCCTTCCGGTGACCACCCGTCCGGACGCAGGATCCCCAGCAGTTGCCCGACCAGTTCGTCGACCACCTCGTCCAGACTCGCGTCCACCCACCCCGCACTCCAGTCGTGCAGCAGGCCGTTGACGCTGCCGATGAACGCCGCCGCGGCGATCCGGTAGTCACGGGGGGCCGCCTCGCCGCGCGTGGCGGCCGCGTCGGCCTCGGCGCAGATCAGCTCGACCCAGCGGGCGCGACGGGCGAGGCGCTGTTCCTCCAGACGCGGGCTGACGCCGATGATCTCGACGAAGGTGATGCGGACACGGCGCGGGTCGGCGGTGACGTTCCCGGCGTAGGCGCGGAAGATCACGGCGGTGCGTTCGGCGAGCGGCAGCCCGTCCGCGCCGGTGAGGGCCGCCAGTACGGCCTGCTCGGCCCAGTCGTTGACCTGGAGGTGCAGGGCCGCGAGGACGTCCTCCAGGGTGCGGAACTCCTCGTAGAACTGGCGGGTGGACAGGCCCGCGGCCTCGCTGAGGGACGCGACGGTGCTGGCGCGGAAGCCCGGAGTGTCGCCGAAGAGCCCGAGCGCCGCGTCCAGGAAACGCCGACGCCGTTCCGCCTGGCGCTCCTGCGCGGACTTTCCGGCATAACGGCCGGTCGGCGCCCTGAGCCTGCCCGCCACGGTCCCCTCCCGTCCTCAACTCGCCCACCCAGGACCAATTTTGTCGTGTACGCGGTCTTGTGGAGAAGGCCACCCCACCTTACTTTTCAGTAAGTTAACTCTGAATGCGCACGTGTTCAGATTCCTCACCTCCCACACCCCACCCCTGAGGAGAGAGCAGTCATGCCTGCCTTCAGACCCAGGCACCTTTGCTCCGTGGCCGCCGCCCTCGCCCTGACCGTCGCCGCCCCCGCGACCGCCGCCCATGCCGCTACCGACGCCGCCGGTCTGCGCGAGGTGATGTTCGTCGGCAACAACTGGGACGGCACCGCCGACGTCATCAAGTCCTCCGGCGACTTCGCGAAGGTGGGCCGGATCAACGTCATCCCGGACAAGGACGCCCGGATGGCGGCGATCAACGCCGACCCGATCAAGTGGATCTACTTCATGGCCATCCGCAACGGCGTCGGCGAGGGCCACGACCAGTTCGCGGACGACATGTACTCCACGCCGGACGGCAGGTCGGTGGTGGTCTCCCGGCCGAGCTTCGCCGACGTCGTCTCGATCGACCTCGCCAGCGGGAAGATCAACTGGCGTTTCCCGGTGGCCGGTTACCGCTCCGACCACATGGCGGTCTCCCCCGACGGCACCCGGGTCGCGGTGTCCGCCTCGACCGCGAACACCGTGCACGTGCTGGACATCGACACGGGCAAGCAGGTCGGCTCGTTCGCGACCGGGGACAAGCCGCACGAGAACATCTTCACCAAGGACGGCAAGTACATCTGGAACATGGCCATCGGGGACGTCAACACCGCCCTCGACGACCCGATCTGGGACTGGACCAAGGGCGACCGGCACATCACGGTCGTGGACGCGACCACGTACAAGCAGGTCAAGGTCATCGACATGCGGGACCGGCTGAACGCCTTCGGCCTCAAGGACTTCTCCGACGCGGTCCGTCCCGCCGTCTTCTCCCCCGACGAGTCGAAGCTCTACTTCCAGGTGTCGTTCTTCAACGGCTTCCTGGAGTACGACGTCGCCACCGACAAGATCACCCGGATGAAGACCCTGCCGAAGAACCCGGCGACCAGCGAGGACCGCACCACCTGGGTCAACGACTCGCGTCACCACGGGATTTCGATGAACCCGGCGGGCACGAAGCTGTGCGTCGCCGGGACGATGGACGACTACGCCACCGTCGTCGACCGCGCCACCCTCCAGGAGGGTCCGCTGGTCACCGCCTCCAAGCCCTACTGGGCCACGGTCAGCGGTGACGGCAAGGACTGCATCATCTCCGAGAGCGGCGCCGACCAGGTCACCGCCATCGACTTCGCGACCGGGCAGAAGGTCGCGTCCGTCGCCGTCGGCGACCACCCGCAGCGCGTGCGGCTGGGGCACGTGCCTGAGGGCTGGACCGGCCCGTCCTCGGGCTGAGAGTCCGTCGAGCCGGTGCGTCGGCCTCCGGGATCCCTCCCGGAGGCCGACGCGCGGTGTCAGAAGCGCGCCGCCGCCCAGGCGGTGAGCTCGGACCGCGCCGCGCCCAGCAGGTCGGCCGACGGCGCGGTCGCCCCGTTGGTCACCAGCGCGTAGTGCAGGGTGCCGGAGTCCGCGTCCGTGAGCAGCAGGCGCCGGCTGCCCGTGCCGCCCGGCTCCGGGGCCACGCCGACCGGGGTCGAGGCGGTGTACGGCGGGGGCGCGTAGGCCGTGCCGAGGTCGGAGACGACCGTGGTCGCCGCGATCGGGAAGGACGCCGGCAGATGCAGTTCGGTGGGGGCCGTACCGCTGCCCGAGCGCCACACCAGGAGGCCGTACTGGCCGGCGCCGACCAGGCGCGACACGTTCGGCAGGGTGCTGGGCACGGGGTTCCAGGTCAGCGTGGTCGAGCCGTCCCGGGAGCGGTCCTCGTAGGTGAAGGCGGCCGTGGCGCCGGAGGTGGCGGCGGGGTAGATCCGGTCGAGCAGACGGGCGTCCTGGCGGAGCGTCGCCGCACCCGAGTCGTCGAGCCGCACGGCGGACAGGTCCTCGTCGTTCCAGGCGTCGCCGGAGGTGAGCACCTTGCCGGGGTTGTCGTTCATCAACTCGTGGTGGCGGCCGTTGTAGAGGTCCCACTGCCACTGCGAGCCGGACAGGACCGGACCGGAGGCCGCCGGGTTCGACCACCAACTCGCCCCGGGGAGGCGCGAGTCGAGGGCCTGGTACATGGCCTTCAGGACGGTCGGCGCCTTGTCCGAGACGGTGCCGGACAGGGGGTGCCCGTACTCGCTGACCACGGCCGCGGTCCCGGCCGCCGCGGCGCGGTCGCGGATCGCGGCGAAGTCGGTGGCGTACTGGCCGTCGTTCGCCTTGCCCCACATGAGGATGCCGGAGATGGCCTTCTGGTCGTAGAAGTGGGTGTTGAGGACATAGCGCGTGCCGAGCGTGCCCGCGTCGAGCAGCCCGCCCTCCTGCTTCTGGGAGGCGATGTTGGCGTTCCAGAACAGGTTCGGCTCGACGAGCGCGGGCTTGGCCTGCCAGCCCGCCGCGTCCATACGGGCCCGGAACCGCTGGTAGAAGGGCCACAGCAGGTCCCGCTCCCAGGTACGGGAGGTCTGGCCGGACTCATAGGTGCCGGCGTACGGCTCGTTGTAGGGGTCGAAGCCGACGACGCCGGCGAACTCGCTGTCCGTCAGGTGCTGGGCGAGGTAGGCCATCGTCGACTGCGCCGTGGCGAGGAAGGCGTCCTGGAGGCCGTAGGTGTTGTGCCAGAAGTCGTACTGCGCCTTCGTCACGGCCGCGTTCTGGGTGATGTTCTGGCCCCAGAAGAAGCAGATCCCGCACGACTCCTTGGGATAACTCCCCGCGTCCACCGCCCATTCGGGTGCTCCGTCGCCGGTGTACCAGCTGCCCGTGTGGAAGAGATGGCGGGAGTAGAGGTCCTGGTGGAAGTCGGGGTAGACGCGGATGCCGGCGTCGAGGAAGGCCCGCAACTGCTCGGTGGCGGCGGCCAGGTAGGCCGTGTCCACCTGGCCGCGCACGGGCTCGGCCTCGGCCCAGGAGAGCAGGAAGCGGACCGCGTTGCCGCCGCCGAGGGCGCGCAGCGCGGCAGCCGACCTTCGCGCGTCGGCGACCGAGGCGAAGGGCAGGCCGCCGTTCTCGGCCAGCTTGGTCTCACCGGAGACGTTGTAGCCGCGCAGCACGACCTCGCGGCCCTGGCCGTCGACGAAGCGGCCGTCGTGGACCGTGAGGGGGGTGCCGTCGAACCAGAGGGAGTCGGACGGGGTGGCGGCGGTGGCGGGCGAGGTGCCCGCCACCGTCAGGAATCCGCTGAGGACGACGGTGACAACGAAGACGACGATCAGACGCGCCCGCATGTTCGGCATGTCCATTACATTCCGGCGGGATCAGGGCACCGTCAATCCTTCTGACTCATGAGTAAGTTGAGTCTCGGTCACCGCTCGGCCCTCACCCCCCGGCCCTTACCCGCCGACTCTCTTCGTCACGTTCAACAGGTACTCCTTGCGGTTCAGCGGGTTGTGGTCGGTGCGCGGCCGCCGAGGGACCGCGCCCCGGGTGACCGGCGCGTAGTGGTCGAAGGCGCTCTCCAGCTCGCCCTCGCCCCGGGTCAGCCCCGGCAGCCGCTGCTCCAGCTCGTGCACCCGGGCGGCCGGCACCGCACCCTCCAGGACAGCGGCCGCGCCGTGCGTGGCGGTGGTCTGCGGCACCGCTCCCAGCCGGGCCAGCACCGGCAGCAGGGCGCCCAGCGTGTCCGCCGGGGCCTGAAGGCGGAAGCGGTGCATCGGCTCGTACACCCGGGTGCCTGCCCGGCGCAGCGCCTCGACCAGGACCAGCGGGGTCAGTCCGCGGAAGTCCGCCCCGGTGCTCGACATGCTCTTGTCGAAGCCCTGGTGGGCGTGGCTCTGCCGGGGCGAGTAGCCGGAGTGGGTCATGGTGACCGTGCAGTCGGTGACCTGCCAGCCGTGCAGCCCCTGGCCGAGCGTCTCGCGCACGGTGTCCTCGACGGCCTTGAAGAAGGCGTACGGCATGGACCCCAGCTCCACCTCCAGCCGGAAGTCCGTCCCCGAGCCGACCGGTGCCGCCTCGACGCGCAGGCCGACCGTCGCCAGGAACGGGTTGGCGTCCTTCTTGTTGAACTCGACGGCCGCCCCCGTCCCGACCGGGCGCTCCACGCAGATGGTCGTGGTCGCGCGGAAACCGACGTCGAGGCCGTACTCGTCGGCGAGGGTGGCCTGGACGACCTCCTTCTGCACTTCGCCGTAGAGGGAGACGGAGGTCTCCCGCCGCACCTCGTCGTGGCGCACGTCGATGAGCGGGTCCTGTTCGGCCAGCTGGGTGAGCGCGACGTGCAGCGACCGCCGGTCCACGCCCGGCCCGGGGACGACGACCGTCTCCAGGGTCGGCGGCGCGAAGTGGTGCTCGTACACCGTCCGGCGTTCACCGATCGCGTCGCCGATCCGGACGCCGCCCAGGCCCCACAGCCTGCCGATCCGGCCCGCGGGGACCTCGTCCTCCCGGACGTCCGTGCCGTGGTCGAAGACGCTGACCGCGGTGATCTTGCCCTCCTCGCGGCCGTCACCGAAGGGGATCCGGTCGCGGGCGCGGAGGGTGCCGGAGAAGACGCGCGCGTAGGCGATCCTCTCCCCCGCCGGGCCCCGCTCGACCTTGAACACCGTGGCGGACAGCGGCCCCGCGGGGTCGCCGTCGGCGACGGGCAGCAGTTCCTCGATGCCCGTGACGAGCTCGGGCACGCCGGCGCCGGTGACGGCGGAGCCGAAGTACACCGGATGGACCAGCGCCTGCCGGGTGCGGGTGGCGAGGGCGGCGCGCAGGAGGTCGTACGAGACGGTGTCCTCGACGTACGCGGCGAGCAGTTCCTCGTCGTGCTCGGCGAGGACGTCGAGGGCGGCCGGGCCGAGCCCGGGGACGAAGCGGGCGTCGCGGGTGCCGAGCCCGGCCGCGGTGCCCATCGGCACCATCGACCGCGTCAGGCGCCGGGCCAGCGCGTCGAGGACCGCCTCGTCCCGTGCGCCGCGCCGGTCGATCTTGTTGACGAAGACCAGCGTCGGGATGCGCAGCCGGCGCAGGGTCCGCATCAGGACCCGGGTCTGCGCCTGGACGCCCTCGACGGCCGAGACGACCAGGACCGCGCCGTCGAGCACGCCGAGGACCCGCTCCACCTCGGCGATGAAGTCGGGGTGACCGGGGGTGTCGATCAGGTTGACGGTGACGCAGTCGAGCGGGAACGAGACGACGGCGGACTTGATGGTGATGCCGCGCTGCCGTTCCAGCGCGAGGGTGTCGGTCCGGGTGTTCCCGTCGTCGACGCTGCCGAGCTCGTCGATGACTCCGGCCGTGTGCAGCAGCCGTTCGGTCAGGCTGGTCTTACCGGCGTCTACGTGCGCGAGGATTCCGAGATTGAGCAGATGCACTGAGCGCGATGTCCTTCGGCATGGGCGGGATTCCTTCCTGGGTGGACATGCACGCAGCTCGCATCGTCGGTCCTCTCGGTGTGCCGTCGGGTCGCCAGAAGTGCAGCAGGGCCGGGCCCCCGACGGCAATGCATTAACGCTCAACAAAACCCGGTCGCAGCACTCGCCGCCCCCAGGGCCCGGCCATAGAGTGACCTACATCACGTTCGATGGCCGGATTCCCCCGCCATCCCCTTACTCCTGCCCGCACGGTCTGGAGGGCACATGACCCACATCAAGGTGAACGTGGACGGCACGACGTACGAGGACGACGTGGAACCACGTCTCCTCCTCGCCCACTACCTGCGCGACCGCCTCGGCCTCACCGGCACCCCGATCGGCTGCGACACCTCGAACTGCGGGGCCTGCACCGTCGACCTGGACGGGGCGACCGTCAAGAGCTGCTCGGTGCTGGCGGTGCAGGCGGACGGGAGCGACGTGACCACCGTGCAGGGGCTGGCCCGGGACGGCGAATGGACGGCGCTCCAGCGCGCCTTCCACGAGCGGCACGGTCTGCAGTGCGGCTACTGCACCCCCGGGATGATCATGGCGGCGCGCGATCTGCTGCGCGAGAACCCGCATCCCACGCCCGGCGAGGTCCGGCAGGCCCTGGAGGGCAACCTCTGCCGCTGCACGGGCTACCAGAACATCGTCCGCGCGGTGCTCGCCGCCTCCGGCGAGACGCTCGCGCAGGAGGTCGCCGAGGAGGTCACGGCATGACCGATCAGGCCGTCGAACGCGAGGTCGGACGCTCCCGGCTGCGCAAGGAGGACGCCCGGCTGATCACCGGACAGACCAACTGGACCGACAACATCCAGGTCGCCGGCCTGCTGCACCTGGCCATCCTGCGCAGCCCGATGGCCCACGCCCGCATCGAGCGGATCGACGTCTCCCCCGCCCTCGAACGCCCCGGTGTCGTGGCCGCGTTCAGCGGCGCCGACCTGGCCGAGGGACTGGGTTCGCTGCCCTGCGCCTGGCCGGTCACCGAGGACATCGTGCTGCCCGACCACCCGCCGGTCGCCGTCGACGAGGTCCGCTACGCCGGCGACCCGGTGGCGGTCGTCGTGGCCCGCGACCGGTACGCGGCCGCCGACGCGCTGGAGGCGATCGAGGTCGACTACGACCCGCTGCCCCCGGTACTCGACCTGGAGGCCGCGCTCGCCGAGGACGCCCCGCTGGTCCACGCGGACAAGGGCACCAACCGCTGCTACACCTGGCCGCTGGCCACCGGCGAGAGCTTCGAGTCGGTCCGGCAGCGCGCCGAGGTGATCGTCAAGCGCCGCTACCACCAGCAGCGGCTCATCCCGAACGCCATGGAACCGCGCGCGGTCGTCGTCACCCCGCTGGCCGCCTCCGGTGAGTACACGGTGTACTCCTCGACCCAGATCCCGCACATCCTGCGGATCATGCTCTCGGTGGTCACCGGGGTCCCCGAGCACAAGCTCCGGGTGATCGCACCGGACGTGGGCGGCGGCTTCGGCTCGAAGCTCCAGGTCTACGGCGAGGAGGCGCTCGCGCTCGCCGTCGCGCGCCGGATCGGCCGGCCGGTCAAGTGGACCGAGTCCCGCTCCGAGGGCTACCTCGCGACCCATCACGGCCGCGGCATGATCCAGGACGTCGAGGTCGCCGCCACCCGCGAGGGCAGGCTCCTCGGCCTGAAGGTGGACCTGATCGCCGACATGGGCGCCTACCTGATGCTCGTCACCCCGGGCATCCCGATCCTCGGCGCCTTCATGTACCCGGCGATCTACAAGATGGACGCCTACGACTTCACCTGCACCGGCGTCTTCACCACCCGTACCCCCACCGACGCCTACCGCGGCGCCGGACGCCCCGAGGCGACGTTCGCCATCGAGCGGATCATGGACGAGCTGGCCGTGGAACTCGGCCTGGACCCGGTCGAGGTGCGGCGCCGCAACTGGATCCGGCACGAGGAGTTCCCGTACACCTCCGTCGCCGGGCTGACCTACGACACCGGCAACTACGAGGCGGCCACCGAGAAGGCCCTCGCCCTGTTCGGGTACGACGACCTGCGCGCCGAACAGCACAAGCGCAACGAGCGCGGCGACCCCGTACGCCTCGGCATCGGCGTGTCGACGTACACGGAGATGTGCGGCCTGGCGCCGAGCCGGGTGCTGCGCGACCTGCGGTACGCGGCCGGCGGCTGGGAGGCGGCGAGCATCCGCATGCTGCCCACCGGCAAGGTCGAGGTCGTCACCGGCACCAGCCCGCACGGGCAGAGCCATGTGACCTGCTGGAGCCAGATCGCGGCCGACGTGCTCGGCGTGCCCTTCGAGGACGTCGAGGTGCTGCACGGCGACACCAAGGCGGCCCCGCAGGGCATGGACACCTACGGATCCCGGTCGCTGGTGGTCGGCGGGTCGGCCGTGCACCGGGCCGCGGAGAAGGTGGTGGAGAAGGCCCGCAAGGTCGCCGCGCACCTGCTGGAGGCCAGCGCGCAGGACCTGGAGTTCACGGGCGGCGTGTTCTCCGTGAAGGGCTCCCCGGAGGCGCGCAAGTCGATCCAGGAGGTCGCCTTCGAGACGTTCTCCTCGCACGACCTGCCCGACGGGATGGAACCCACCATCAACGCCGAGCACCTGGTCGACCCGGAGAACTTCTCCTACCCCCACGGCACCCATCTGTGCGCGGTCGAGGTCGACACCGAGACCGGGCGGACGAGCATCCGCTCGTACGTCTGCGTCGACGACGTCGGCCGGGTCGTCAACCCGATGATCGTCGAGGGGCAGGTGCACGGCGGGCTCGCCCAGGGCATCGCGCAGGCGCTGTACGAGGAGGCCGTGTACGACGACGAGGGCAACCTCGTCTCCGGCACCATGGCCGACTACCTCGTGCCGTCCGCCGCCGACCTGCCGGACTTCGTGACCGACCGGACGGAGACGCCCGCGGCCTCCAACCCCCTCGGGGTCAAGGGGGTCGGCGAGGCGGGGACCATCGCGTCGACGCCCGCCGTGGTCAACGCCGTCGTGGACGCGCTCCGGCCGCTGGGCGTGCACGACGTACGGATGCCGTGCACACCGGAACGGGTGTGGCGGGCCGTTCGCTCTGCCACGGCCGGAGAGGAGGCCTCGCCATGATTCCTCCCGCATTCGACTACGCACGTCCCGAGAGCGTCGAGGAGGCGGTGCGCGCGCTCGCCCAGGCGGGCGAGGAGGCGAAGGTACTGGCCGGCGGGCAGAGCCTGCTGCCGCTGCTGCGCCTGCGGCTGGCCTTCCCGGAACTCGTCGTGGACGTCGGCCGGATCCCACAGCTGCGCGGGGTCCGCGAGGACGGCGACTCGCTCGTCATCGGCGCGATGACCACGCACCACGACGTGATCCGCGACCCGCTGGTGCGCCGGCACGCCGGTCTGCTGGCCCAGGCCACGGCCACCGTCGCCGATCCGGCCGTACGGCACCGGGGCACCCTCGGCGGCTCGCTCGCGCACGCCGACCCGGCCGGCGACCTGCCCGCGGTGGTGCTGGCGCTGGACGCCGAACTGGTCGCCGCCGGACCGGCCGGACGGCGCACGATCCCGGCCCGGGAGTTCTTCCTCGACTACCTCCAGTCGGCGCTCTCGCCCGACGAACTCCTGGTGGAGGTGCGCGTCCCGAAGACGGACGGTTGGAGCTTCCACTACGAGAAGTTCCACCGGGTCGCCCAGGCCTGGGCGATCGTCGGGGTCGCGGCGCTGGTGCGGCGTGAGAACGGGCAGATCGTCGAGGCACGCGTCGGACTGACCAACATGGGCGCGACCCCGCTGCGCGCGGCGGCGGCCGAACAGGCGCTCACCGGCGCCGGGGACCCGCAGGCCGTGGCCCGGGCCGCCGAGGCGGCGGCCGAGGGCACCCGGCCCGCGCAGGACGTGTCGGCCTCGCCCGAGTACCGGGGACACCTCGCGCGGGTGCTGACCCGGCGGGCCGTGCTGACCGCCACCGGAATGGGGTGAGCGCCGATCACCCGGATGGACGACCCGGAGCAGGTGCGCGCCCGCCTGGAGGCGACGGGCTATCTCGTCGACGAAGGGCTGGCCGTCACCTGCTTCCTGGCCCTGCAGCTGCACCGGCCGCTCTTCTGCGAGGGCGACGCGGGCGTGGGCAAGACCGCGCTCGCCTCCGCCCTCGCCAAGGCGCTCGACGCGCCGCTGATCCGGTTGCAGTGCCACGAGGGCATCGACGCCTCGCAGGCCCTGTACGACTGGGACTTCCCGCGTCAGCTACTGCATCTGAGGGCCGCCGAGGCGGCCGGGGTCAGGGACGCCGACCGGCTGGAGAGCGAGCTGTACGACCAACGCTTCCTCGTCGCCCGGCCGCTGCTGCGGGCGCTGCAGACGCAGCCGTCGGTGCTGCTGGTCGACGAGATCGACCGTGCCGACGACGAGTTCGAGGCGTTCCTGCTGGAGCTGCTGTCCGAGTACTCCGTCACGATCCCGGAGCTCGGCACGCTGCGGGCCGAGCGGCCGCCGGTGGTCGTGCTCACCTCGAACCGGACCCGGGAGGTGCACGACGCGCTGAAGCGGCGCTGCCTGTACCACTGGTTCGACCATCCCGGGTTCGCCCGCGAACTGGCGATCGTGCGGCGCCGGCTGCCCGAGGTGTCGGCCCGGCTGGCCGAGCAGGTCACCGCGCTGGTGCAGACGCTGCGGAGCGCGGATCTGCTCAAGCCGCCCGGTGTGGCGGAGACGATCGACTGGGCCCAGGCCCTGGACGCGCTGGGGGCGAACGAGGTGGACGCCGAACTGGCCGTCGCGACGCTCGGCTCGGTACTGAAGTACCGCGAGGACACCGAGCGCGCCCGGGGCCTCGACCTCGCCGCGGTCCTGGCGTCCCGGGGGACGTGACGGGACGTGACTGGACATGACTGGAATGGATACGGCGGGACACGGGCCGGGCGGAACGCCGGGGGCGGGATCCGCGGCGGGCGGGCCGACGGGCGCGGTGCGCGAGGAGGGCGGCTCGGCGGGCGTCGTACGCGAGGCGGGTGAGGGTTTGGGGGCGGACGCCGTGCTGCTCGGGTTCGTGCGTGCGGTGCGGGCCGCGGGGGTCGATGCGAGCGCCGAGCGGGTGTACGCGTTCCTGCGGGCCGTGGAGGTGCTGCGGCCCGGGCTGCGGGCGGACGTGTACTGGGCCGGGCGGGCGACGCTGTGCGGTGGGCACGACGATCTGGAGCGGTACGAGCGGGTGTTCGCGGCGTACTTCGGCACCCACGACGAGCCCGCCCGGCCGATGGCGCGCGCCGCTCCCGCGCCCCGGCCCCGGCTCGTCCTGCGGGACGCGCCGCCCGGTCCCCGCGCCCCCGGCGGCGGCGAGCCCTCCGGCCCGCCCACGGCCACCCTCGCCAGCTCCGCCGAGGTACTGCGCCACCGCGACGTGGCCGAGCTGAGCGCCGCCGAACGCGCCCAGCTCAACCGGCTGCTCGCCGCGTTCGCGCTGCACGGCCGGACCCGGCGCTCGGCCCGGCGGCGGCCCGCCCGGCGCGGGGACGTCGATCCGCGCCGCACCGTCCGCGCGCTGCTGCGACGCGGCGGGGAGCCGGCCCGGCCGCACCGGCACGCGCGCGTGGAGCGGCCCCGCCGGGTCGTCCTGCTCGTCGACGTGAGCGGCTCGATGGCGCCGTACGCCGACGCACTGCTGCGGTTCGCGCACGCGGCGGTCCGCGGCGGCCGCACGGAGGTGTTCACCATCGGCACCCGGCTGACCCGGGTGACCCGCGAACTCTCGCACCGCGACCCCGACCTGGCGATGGCGGCCCTGGCGGCGGCCGTGCCCGACTGGCGCGGCGGCACCCGGCTGGGCGAACTGCTGCGCGAGTTCCTCAACCGCTGGGGGCAGCGCGGACTGGCCCGCGGCGCGGTCGTCGTCCTGCTGTCGGACGGCTGGGAGCGTGGCGATCCGGAGCTGCTCGCGGCGCAGATGCGACGCTTGCACGGGCTGGCGCACCGGGTGGTCTGGGCCAACCCGCGCAAGGCACGCCCCGGCTACGCACCCCTGGCCGCCGGGATGGCGGCGGCGCTGCCCAGCGTGGACGACTTCGTCGAGGGGCACAGCCTGCTGGCGCTGGAGCGGCTCGCCCAGGTGGTGCGCGGCACGGCGGGATCCGGCACGACGGTGCCCGGGGCCCGTCGGAGAGGAGTGGATCGTGCGTGACATTCTGCCGGCGCTGGAGCGCTGGTACGCGGCCCGGATCCCGTTCGGCCTCGCCACGGTCGTCGCGGTCAGCCGCAGCGCGCCCCGCGGCCCCGGGGCCGCGATGGCGGTGGGTCCCGAGGACGAGGTCGTGGGGAGCGTGTCCGGGGGCTGTGTGGAGGGGGCGGTGTTCGAGCTCGCTCAGGAGGTCGTGGCGAGCGGCGAGCCACGGCTGGAGACCTTCGGGTACAGCGACGAGGACGCGTTCGCGGTCGGGCTGACCTGCGGCGGCGAGATCACCCTGCTGGTACGGCCCGTGACCCCCGCGTCGGACCCGGCGTTCAGCGAGGTCGCGGCGTCGGTCGCCGCGGGTGAGCCGGTGACCGTGGCCACGGTGGTGGACGGGCCGGCGCCGCGCGGGGCCACGCTGGCCGTGTGGCCGCGGACGGTCACCGGCACGCTGGGCGCGACCGGGCTCGACGCGGCGGTCACCGCGGACGCGCGCGGCGAACTCGCCCTCGGCGCCACGGGCCTGAGGCACTACGGGCCGCACGGGGAGCGGCGCGAGGACGCCGTCACCGTGTTCCTGCAGTCCTTCGCGCCCCCGCCGCGCATGCTGGTCTTCGGCGCGATCGACTACGCGGCCGCGGTGGCCCGCATCGGCGACTTCCTCGGCTACCGGGTCACCGTGTGCGATGCCCGCCCGGTCTTCGCCACGCCCAAACGCTTCCCGGCGGCCGTTGAGGTCGTCGTCGACTGGCCGCACCGCTATCTGAGCGGCACGGACACCGACGAGCGCACGGTGATCTGCGTCCTGACCCACGACCCGAAGTTCGACGTGCCGCTGCTTCAGGAGGCGCTGCGCCGGCCGGCCGCCTACATCGGGGCGATGGGCAGCCGGCGCACCCACGACGAACGCCGCAAACGCCTGGCCGACGCCGGGCTCACGGAGGCCGAACTGTCCCGGCTGCGCTCCCCGCTGGGCCTCGACCTCGGGGCCCGTACGCCCGAGGAGGTCGCCGTGTCCGTCGCCGCCGAGATCGTCGCGCTGCGGTGGGGCGGCAGCGGCGTGCCCCTGACCGCGACCGCCGGGGCCATCCACCCGCCGGGTGCCGTCTGACTACGAGGAGGAAGTCATGGAGCTGCACCACGAGTTCACCGTCCCCGTCCCGGTCGACGACGCCTGGCACGCGCTCCTCGACATCGAGCGCGTGGCGCCGTGTCTGCCCGGGGCGTCGGTGGAGGAGTACGACGGCAAGACCGTGACCGGTTCGGTGAAGGTCAAGGTCGGCCCGGTCACCGTGACCTACCGGGGTACCGCGGTCTTCGAGGAGCAGGACGGGACGGCGCACCGGATGGTGCTGGTGGCGAGCGGCCGGGAGACACGGGGCCAGGGCACCGCCCGGGCCACGGTCACCGGCGAGCTGAGCGAGCGCGACGGCGGTACGGCGGTGTCCGTACGGACCGATCTGACCGTGACCGGGCGTCCCGCGCAGTTCGGGCGCGGTGTGCTGGCGGAGGTCGGCGACCGGCTGGTGGGCCAGTTCGCGGCGTGCCTGGCCGAGCGGCTGAGCGAGCGGGAGCGGGCCACGGACGGGACGACGGAACCGTCCGCCCCGGCCGGGCCGGAGACGGAACCCGAGCCGCTCGACCTCTTCCGGACGGCCGGGGTGCCGGTCGCCAAGCGGGCGGCGGGCGTGCTGGCGGCGGTGGCCGTGGCGGCCGTGGTCGTCGAGGGCGTACGACGCCGGCGGCGCTCCCACCGCCCGGCGACGCGCCGCCGCTGACCGAGCCCCTGACGCCACCGTCACCGAAGGCCCGTCAGGACCGCCGGTGGCGCGATCAGACGTCGCCCCGGACGAGGGCGTGCAGGTGCTGGTCGTGCCGGCCGTCGGCGTGCTGGAGGGCCGCGCGCATGGTGCCCTCGAAGGAGTAGCCGGCCTTCTCGGCCACCCGGCAGGACGCGGGGTTGGCGACCGAGTGGCACAGCCGCAGCCGGTGCAGGCCGAGGTCGTCCAGGGCCCAGCGGCTCAGGCGCCGTGTCGCCTCGACGACGATGCCGCCGCCCCGGGCGGCGGGCAGCACCCAGTAGACGATCTCGGCGCTGCCGTCGGCGAGGTCGACGTCGTTCCACCCGATGAGGCCCAGCGCCTGTGCACCGGGCGGGGCGATGGCCCAGACCGCGCCCGTCTCGGCCCGCCAGCGCTCGTGCATGCGCGCGATCCTGCGGTGCGCGTCGGCGCGGTCCTCGACGGTGAAGAGGTTCCACCGGCGGATGTCGGGATCCTGTCCGGCGGCCATGAGGGCGTCCGCGTCGTCGGCGTGCCAGGGCCTCAGTTCCAGGCTGGCCGACAGCGGGAGTACGGGCTGGTCGGCGCCTGCCATGCGACCCGCGGGGACGGCGGGCGGTATGCCTGAGCTGGAGATCATCTCGGCATGTTGCCACAGCCTTCGCTACGGCCGCGGCAGCCGGTGCGTCGTCACGTCCGTGAGCGCGCCGTCGGCGAGGGTCGCGGTCAGGTAGGTGCAGTGGGGCTGGCGCCTGCGGTCGGTCGGCGAGCCGGGGTTGAGCAGGCGCAGGCCTGTGGGGGTGGTCGTGTCCCAGGGGATGTGGCTGTGCCCGAAGACCAGGACGTCCAGGTCGGCGAAGCGGGCGGCGCAGCGGGCCTCGCGGCCCTCGGCGGGGCCGGTCTCGTGGACGACGCCGAAGCGCAGGCCGCCGAGTTCGGCGTACGCCACCTCGGGGAGCCGGGCGCGCAGCTCCGGTCCGTCGTTGTTGCCGTACACCCCGATCAGCCGGCGGCTGCGGCTCTCCAGCAGGTCGAGGGTGGCGGTGTCGACCCAGTCGCCGGCGTGGAACACCACGTCGGCGTGCGGGAGTTCGGCGAGCAGCTGGTCGGGGAGCCGCTTGGCCCGCTGGGGTACATGGGTGTCCGACACGAGGAGCAGACGCATGCGGCCAGCCTATGTCGGGGCGACGCCGGCCGCGGGGCGGCGACGCGGCGCCGGACACCGCGACGGCCCGCCGGAACATCCGGAGGGCCGTGACGGGGCGCGGTGGGTCAGTCCCGCAGGGCGGTGCGGACCTCGTGCGCCAGCAGTTCGACGTACCGCTCGGCCCAGCGCTCGATCGTCGCGCGGTCCCACAGGTCGGTCGAGTACTCGATGTACCCGGCGAACACGTCACCCGCGGGCACCAGGCCGAGGCCGAACTCCCCGCGCGCGGCGGGAATGGCGAGGTCCTCGATGGCGACGTCCAGGCCCGGCAGTTCGATGTCGGCCTGCACCGAGCTCTGGAAGTGGAAGCCGACGGGTATGCGGTCGGGCATGTCGCCGCCCTCCTCCCGCAGCATCGCGGCGAGTTCCCACATCGGCATGATGTGGTCGATGCCCCCGACCGCCGAGCGGCTGACCCGGTCGACCAGGGCGCCGAAGTCCGCGGCCTCACCGGCCCGGACCCGCAGCGGGTACGAGGACGCCGTGCAGGCCACCAGCGACTCGAACTCACGGCGCTGCCGGTTCGCGTAGGGCACGTTGAGCAGGACGTCCGGCCGCCCGGACAACCCGCACAGCAGCTTCCCCACGGCCGCCGCGGTCACCGCGTAGGCCGTCGTGCCGCGCCGCCTGGCGAACCGCTCGACCTCCCCGCGCACATCCGCGGGGACGGTGAACAGCACCACGTCTCCCTGGCCGCTCAGCTCCTCGGGACGGGGCCGGTCGAGCGGTGTCTCCAGCCGGAACGGCGCCCCGGCCAGCTCGCGGCCCCAGTACGCCGCCTTCTTCCGCCGCTCCGCCTGCGACGGGGCGTTCTCCCGCTGCCAGTGGACGTACTCGGTGGGCTGCGGTGCCGGCTCCCGCAGGGCGTGGGGCGTGCCGGTCACGGCCGCCGCGTAGAGCGCCGCGAAGTCGTGCAGCAGGACGCTGACCGTCCAGCCGTCGCAGGTGGAGTGGTGCAGGACGAACAGCAGCACCCACTCCGACGCGCCGGTGCGCAGCAGCCGGAAGACCGGTTCCACCGCCTCGGTGAGGTCGTACGGGGTCTGCGCCACCTCGGTGACGACGCGCTCCGCCTCCTGCGGGCGGCCGGTGAAGTCCTCGACGGGCAGGTCGACCGGCCGGGCCGGCAGCACCTCCTGCCACCACTCGTCGTCCGCTCCGGCGAACCGGGTGCGCAGCGCCTCGTGGCGTGCCACGAGCCCGGAGAGCGCGGTGCGCAGGGCGGTGACGTCCAGGTCGCCGGTGAGGGCGATCCGCATGGCCACGTTGAACACCTGCGGGACCCGATGGTGGCTGTGACCGGTGATGAACCCCTTCTGCTGGAGCGTGACCGGCGCCCGGCGGACCTCCTCGCCGTGCGGCCCGTCCTCCGGGCCGGCGAGGTGGTCGGCCATGGCCCGCAGGGTGGACTCCTCGTAGAAGAGGGTCATCGGGTAGTCGGCGCCGAAGGCCTCGCGGACCCGGTTGATCAGCCGGATCGCGGTGATCGAGTGTCCGCCCAGTGCGAAGAAGTCGGCGTCGGCGCCGATGGTGTCCGCCGGTACGCCGAATTCGTCCGCCCACAGCTCCCGCAGCCGGGCCTCGGTGGCGGACCTCCCCGCACCCCGCGGAGCGTCGCCGCGAGGCGCGCCCTCGTGCGGCGCGCCGGCCTCCGTACGGGCGGCCCGGGCGACGGGTGGCGCGGTGATGTGCTCGGGGTCCGGCAGCGCGGTGCGGTCCACCTTGCCCGTTCCGGACAGGGGCAGCGCGTCCAGCACCGCCCAGGCCCGCGGGACGAGGTACTCCGGCAGCCGCGCGGTGAGTTCGTGGGTCAGCCGGTCCACGAAGGTCTGTCTGTCGGTCGTGCCGTCCCCGAGGGGTTCGGCCGGCACGACATGGGCGACGAGACGTGCCTCGCCCCGGGCGTCGCGACGCCCCAGCACGATCGCCTCGCGCACCCCGGGCAGGGCCGACAGCGCCCGGGTCACCTCCTCCGGCTCCACCCTGAAGCCCCGGATCTTGACCTGGTCGTCGGTGCGGCCGACGAACTCCAGGGTGCCCGTGCCGTTCCAGCGCACCAAATCGCCGGTGCGGTACAGCCGTTCGGCCGCGCCGCCCGCGAGCGGCATGCGCTGGAACCGCTCCCCGGTCGAACCGGGCCGGCGCAGATAGCCGTCGGACAGGCCCGGACCGCCGACGTACAACTCGCCCGTGGCGCCGACGGGCACCGGCGCGCCGTCCTCGTCGAGGACGTGGAGCCGGACGTTGTCGACGGGGCGGCCGATCGGGATCGGCTCCACGCCGGTGCCCGGTTCGGCGGGCGGCACCGTGTGCGCGGTGCACAGCACGGTGACCTCCGTGGGCCCGTACACATTGACCAGCTCGTACGGCGTGCCGGGCCGCGGGTGCGTGCGCAGCACGTCGCCGCCCACGACCAGGTGGCGCAGCGACGGCTGGTCGGCCACCGGCAGGTCCACGACGGCCTCGCCCAGGGCCGTGGGCAGGATCGAGAAGGCGACACGCTTGTTCGTGTACCAGCGGGCCAGCGTCAGGGCGTCGCGGCGCACCGCGTCGTCCGGTACGACCACGCAGGCGCCGGCGGCGAGCGCGGGCCACAGCTCCAGCACGGAGGCGTCGAAGCCCGGACTGCACACGAGGGCGCTGCGGTCGTCGGCGGTGAACGAGAACCGCCGGTGGTGCCACTGGCACACGTCGACGACGGCCCGGTGCGGCACGACGACGCCCTTCGGGGTGCCGGTGCTGCCGGAGGTGTAGATGACGTAGCAGGGCGACTCGGGGTCCGGCGCGTCGCCCGGCGCGGGCGCGGCGTCGGGCAGGTCGGCGAGGTCCAGCACGGTCGTGCCGTCGGGCACGGCGGGCAGGTCCGTATGCGCACCGACGGTGACCAGGGTCCGGGCGCCGCTCTCCACGATCACGGCCTCCGCGCGCGGCCGGCCCAGGGAGGGGTCGAGCGGCACGTACGGGTGCCCCGCCTTGAGGACCCCGTACAGGGCGACCACGAGGTCCGGGGATCGGGGCAGCCAGACCGCGACCGGGCTGCCGGGGGTGGCGCCGCGTGCGCGCAGGGCTCGCGCCAGGCGTTCGGCGCGCTCCTCCAGTTCGCGGTACGTCAGTGAGGTGCCGGCACCTTCCACGGCGGGGCGGTCCGGGTCGGCCGCCGCGCGCCGGGCCACCAGCTCGGGGACGGTGACCGGTTCGACGGGACGGCTCGGGCCCTGCCGCCAGTCGGCCGGCACGGCGGTGCCGGCCGCCACCGGCGCGGCGGGCTCGGACAGCTCGACGGGCTTGGCCGGCACGGCCGGCTCGCTCGACGCGGCCAGTTCGGACAGCGGCGTCCTCGGGTCGCGCACGGCCGCCCGCAGCAGGTCCCGGAAGGTCGCGAAGAACCGGTCGATCGTGTCGGCGTCGAACAGGTCGGTGCTGTACTCCAGTTGGCAGCGGATGCCGGTGGGCAGGTCCGTGAAGTAGACGCACAGGTCGGTGAGGGACTTCTCGGGCCCGAAGTCGAGCGGGGTGGCCCGGACCCCGGGCAGGTCGAAGTGGAACGCCTCGCCCTTCTCGTACTCCGCGATCACCTGGAACACCGGCGTGCGCGCGGTCGTCCGGCGCGGGGCGAGGTCGTGGACCACCGTCTCGAACGGGACGTCGGCGTGGTCGTAGGCGTCGAGGGCGACGGAGCGGACGCGGGCCAGCAGCGCGCCGAAGTCCGGGTCGCCGGACAGGTCGAGGCGCAGCGCGAGCGTGTTGAGGTAGAAGCCGATCACGTCGTCGGCATCCGGTGGCCGGTGCGAGGCGGGGGTGCCGATGACGAGGTCGTCCTGGCCGGTGGTGCGGTGCAGCGCGGCCGCGTACCCGGCGAGGAGCGTCATGAACAGGGTGCTGCGCTGTCGGCGGCTCAACTCCCTGAGCTGATCGGAGAGTTCGCCGTCGAGGGTGTGGAACGCGGCCCGGCCGTGGGAGGTCATCGTCGCGGGCCGGGGGCGGTCGTGCGGCAGGGCCAGCACAGGCAGGTCGCCCTTGAGGGCCTCGCGCCAGTACGCCAGGTCGGCGGCGGCCTTCGGGCCGTCCTGGGCGGCGAGTTGGTCGCGGACGTGGTCGGCGTAGGTGCGGGTGAGGGCGGGGAGGACCGGGGTGGTGCCCTCGCGTTCGGCCCGGTAGAGCGCGGACAGGTCGCGGGAGAGGATCGTGGCGGACTCCGCGTCCGAGACGATGTGGTGCATCGACAGGACGAGTACGTGCCGTTCGTCGCCCTGCCGGACCAGCCGGGCGACCAGCAGCGGGCCGTCCGCCAGGTCGAAGCGGCGCTCGCTCTCGGCCGTGAGGACCTCGCGCAGCGCGGCCTCCCCGTCCGCGCGGTCGATCACCGCGAAGTCGGGATCGGCCGGGGGCAGCACGAACTGCCGTGGTTCGCCCGCGACTTCGCGGAACACCGTGCGCAGCCCGGCGTGCCGGGCGACCAGGGCGCGCAGCGCGGCGCGCAGGGCTTCCGGGTCCAGCGGGCCGTCGAGGCGGATCGCCTTGACCTCGTTGTAGCCGGTGTGGTCCGGGAACATGCGCCGCACGAACCACAGCCGCTGCTGCCCCGGCGAGAGCGGAACGCCGGGGTCGTCCGCCTGCCGCTCGGGCCGGGCCGTGCGCGTCGGCCGCCGCTCCTGGTGGTGTTGACGCAGCCCGTCGAGGTGGAGCAGGCCGGCGCGCAGGGCGTCGGGCGCCACGCCGAAGTCGACCAGCGAGACGATCTCGTCCGCGCCCGCCGCCGTGACCGCCTCCACCACCGGGGAGACGGTGTCGACCGTGCCGATGAGAGCGCGCTGGTCACAGTAGCGGTCGTAGGCACGGCGGAACAGCGTGTCGAGGTCGTCCTCGCTGAGCCTGGACAGGTCGACGTTGTAGCCCAGGCTGTTGGTGATGTTGCCGAAGAGCGACAGGGACGCGCGCATGTAGCGGGCCAGCGGCTCGTACGCCTCGGCGCGTGCCGTCCGGTGGTCCGGTCCGAGATAGGTGTGCAGCAGTACGGCGACCCGGCCGGCGTCGGGGTCGAGGCCGTGCTCGGCGCGGGTGCGGCGGTAGCGGGCGACGTTCTCCGCGAGCTGCTCGACGCTCTGCGCCATCAGGTTGGTGACCACGCCCAGGTCGTGGCGTGCGGCCAGTTCGTAGGAGGCGGGGTTGCCGACGACCGCCGTGTACATCGGCGGGGTGTCCTGCACGGGCCGGGGGAACAGCCGTACGTCGGCCTCGCCGTCGCCGCTCGCGCGGCGCAGCGCGTCCCCGCGCCACAGCCGCCGCACGTCCTCCAGCTGCTCGTACATCAGCTCCTTGTGGCGGCCGAAGCGGTCCGGGAAGAACACGAAGTCGTTGGCGTGCCAGCCGCTCGCGCAGCCGATGCCGATGCGGCCGCCGGAGAGGTTGTCGACCATCGACCACTCCTCCGCGACCCGGATCGGGTCGTGGAGCGGCAGCACGACCGACCCCGCGTTCAGCCGGATCCGCCGTGTCTCACGGGCGAGGGCGGAGGCGAGCACGGCGGGGTTCGGGAAGAGCCCGCCGAAGGAGTGGAAGTGCCGCTCGGGCATCCACAGCGCGTGGAACCCGTGCGCATCGGCGAACCGGGCGGTCTCCATGAGCAGTTCGTATCCACCGGCGTGCCCGGGTCCGGTGTCCGGATAGTCACCGAAGAAGTAGACGCTGAAGTCGGGCGCCTTGTGGAGGGTTCGGGGCCGGACCGGGGCGGGGGCGGACGCTACCGATGCCAGGCCGGCCTCGGCCGGGGCCCGGGACGGCGCCTGGGCCGGGGTCGGGATCGGAGCGTCGGAGGAACGAGCCGGTGCGTGTGCGCGGCTGGCCACCGTGTTCCAGGCCATCCGGGGCATGGGCGCCGGGGCGTTGGCGGCGGGCACCGCCGACGGGGCGAACTCCGACGCGGGGGGCGTCGCGGCCGGAGCGGGCGCGGGAGCCGAAGCCTGTGCCGACACGTGAACCCCATTGGCCCGTGCGGAGGCGGGAGCGGCAGCCGGCGTGTCAGCCCCGTTGGCCTGGGCGAGCCCGGGAGTCGCGGCTTGGGCCGACGCGTGAGCCCCGATCGCCCGGGCGAGCCCGGGCGTCGCGGTGGGTCCGGTCGTCGGGAAGAAGCCGGAGCGGCGGAGTTCGCGGAGGCTGTCCTGGACCGCGTGCACGATGACTTCGACGTCCGCGTCCGTATGGGCGCTGGACAGGAAAAAGTTGCGCCACTCCCAGACGTGCACCCCGCGCAGGATCAGGTGGTGGTACAGCAACTCCATGTCGGCGCGGTGCTCGAAGCGGAACTGGGAGCCGAAGTGGCTGACCCGCAGCGGGAATTCCTCGTCCTCGAAGAACCGGTTGAGGGTGTCCGCCATGGCGTCGGTGCGGGCGTTGAGCCGCTGCTGCAGCCCGGGGCTGTTCTCCTTGAGGTGGGTCAGGACCGCCTTGGCCGCGACCATCGACACCGGATGCTGCAGGTACGTTCCGCCGAAGAACGTGGTGTCGGCGGGCGGATAGCTGTCGTCCCCGTACTGCCACAGCCCACCGTCGACCCCGTCCATGATGTCCGCGCGCCCGGCGATGGCGCCGACGGGGAAGCCACCGCCGAGCACCTTGCCGTACGTGGCGAGGTCGGGGGTGACGCCGTACAGCTCCTGCGCGCCGCGCAGCGCGGGACGGAACCCGGTGAGCATCTCGTCGAACATCAACACGATGCCGTGCCGACGGGTCACCTCGCGCAGTCCGCGCACGAACTCCGCGGGCCGCAGGGCGGGGTGGCGGCTCTGCACCGGCTCCACCACGACCGCGGCGATACGGTCGGCTAACAGCTCGATCGTCTCCAGGGCGCCCGGGTCGCCGTAGTCGAGCACCAGGAGGTCCTGGACGGCGCCGCGCGGGATCCCGCTGGAGACGGGCACCGTCACCCGGTCCTCGCCGGAGCCGGAAGAGCGGCCGAGGACGTTGTCGGCGTGGCCGTGATAGGCGCCGTGGAAGGTGACGATCAGGTCGCGGCCGGTGGCGGCGCGGGCGAGCCGGATCGCGCCGGAGTTCGCCTCAGTGCCCGAGCAGGCGAAGGCGACGCGCTCCAGACCGGTGAGCTCGGCCAGCAGTTCGGCGGTCTCGCCGGTCTCCACGGCGCGCGGGCCGAGCTGGATGCCCCGGGACAGGTGCTCGCGGACCGCCTCGGTGACGAACGCGGGCTCGTGGCCGAACAGGAGGACGCCGAACCCCATGGTGATGTCGACGTACTGGTTGCCGTCCACGTCCTCCAGCCGGGCGCCAAAGGCCCGGCGGCCGGCGAGCGGGTAGAGCATCTCCTTGGTACTGCTGCGGAATCCGACCACCGCGCGGCTGTCGGCCAGCACCGGACGGTGGCGTGCCGCGATCTCCTTCGAGCGGCGGGTCCGGGCGGTGTACCGGCGTACGAGATCCCGCAGATGCGCTTCCTGCGCGGACCGGCCGGACGCGTCGCGGACCATGCCCGAGCCGCGGGACACACTGACGCGGGGGCCGTGCGTGCGCGGGGACTCCTCCGGGACCGGGACCGGGACGGGGGCCTGCTGCCCGATCTGCCGGGCGATCCGCGAGGAGAGGTCGGCCATCGCGGCCAGATCCTGGTCGATCGAGGCGGAGACGCCGGTCACTTGGCGGCCTTCCCGTTGAGGGCGGGAGCCGCGTCCCGCGGGGTGAGGAGCTGGGTGAGCTCGAAGAGCTGGGACATCATCTGCAGCTGTATCTGCGAGAGCTGCTTGATCTGACGGGATATGTCGTCCAGTTCGGCGCGGGTGACGAACTCCGCGGGCACGGAGGGCTCTTGCGGCGGCACGGCGGCGGAAGCGGGAGCAGGAGCCGGAGCGGGAGCGAGATCGGAAGCGGGAGCGGGAGCCGGAGCCGGGGTTTCCGCCGCCGCGGCAGCCGCGGGCGTCTCGGGCTCGGTCGCCGCCCCGCCGCCCTTGCGCTCCACGATCAGCTCCGACAACAGCCGTGGTGTCGCCGCCTCCTCGAAGAGCTCGCGCATCGTCACCTTGACCTGGTGCGTCTCCTCCAGTTCCCGCAGCACGCTGATCATCAGCAGCGAGTCCGCTCCGAGGTCGAAGAAGAGGCTGTCCGCGGCGACCGCGCCGGGCTCGTGGCCCAGTGTGCGGGCGATCACCTCGGTGACGTGGCGCAGTACCTGTTCGGCGGCAGCCGCTTCCGATGTCATGTCCAGTCCTTCCTCAGGGGTGTGCGCCGGCCCGAGCACGGCGGGGGCCGGGCCGGTCCAGTAGGTCTTGTGCTGAAAGCGGTAGCCGGGCAGCGGGATCCGCCGGCCGCCGCTGCCCTCGGCGAGCGCGTGCCAGTCGACGCCCGCTCCCGCGCGGTAGAGCTCCGCGGCCGCGTCCCACAGGGGTTCGAGCCCGGCGCCGGCCCGCAGGCTGGGCACCGCCGGCACCCGGGGCAGGGTCTGCCGGGCCAGGCCGCTCAGCGCGGCGCCGGGGCCGATCTCGACCAGGGCCGAGGCGCCCGCGTCCGCGACCGCGCCCAACGCCCGGTCGAACAGCACCGGTTCACGGGTCTGCCGGACGAGATAGTCGGCGTCGGGGGTCCAGCCGGGGGCCCGGGTCCGGCCGTCCAGGCCGGCGACGAAGGGCAGGGTGACGGGACGCAGGCGCACCTCGCCGGCGAGGGTGCGTAGTTCGGTCAGGACGGGGTCCATCAGCGCGGTGTGGAAGGCGTGTGCGACGGGTAACCTCCGTGCCTTGACGCCCCGTTCGTCCAGCAGGGTCTCCAGCCGGTCCACCACGCCGCTCGGCCCGGCGAGCACATGGCTCCGCGCTCCGTTGATCACGGCCAGTTCCAGACCCGGGACCTCGGCCGCCAGGGACAGCGCGGTGGGGTGGTCGGCCAGGACCGCGAGCATGCCGCCCGGGTCGCAGTGCCGTTCCATGAGCCGGCCGCGCTCGGCGGTGAGGCGCAGACCGTCCTGAGGTGCCAGGGCCCCGGCGGCGACCAGCGCCGCGTACTCCCCCACGCTGTGTCCGGCGACGGCGGCCGGTTCGACTCCGGCCTGCCGCCACAGCCGTAACAACGCGAGCTGCAGGGCGTAGAGCGCGGGCTGGGCGGTGTCCGTGGGCCACACGGGCGGGAGTGCGCCGCCAGGTTCGGCGAGCAGCGGGGCGAGCAGCGAGCCGCCGTACAGGTCGGCGTACCGGCGTTCGCAGTCGTCCAGGACCTCGCGGACGGCGAGGAAGCGTTCGTAGAGCGGTTTCGCCATGCCCGGGTAGGCGCTGCCCTGGCCGGCGAACAGGAACCCGACGCGCGGGCCGCCGTCGCCGGGGACCGACCCGGACCGTACGGCGGCGGGGCCCGGCGTGGCGTCGAGCCAGCGGTCCAGGCCGTCGGCGAGCGCGGCCGGCGTGTCGCCCCGGGCCGCCAGCCGGTGCCGCCCGTGCAGCCGTCCGGCGGTGGAGGCCACCAGGTCCGCCATGTCGGTGTCGGGCTGTCGGCGCAGATGGTCGCGGAAGGCTCGGGCGTTGGCGGCGAGCGCCGCCTCGGTGCGGCCGGACAGGACCAGCACGCCGGGCGGGCGGCCGCGCGGTCCGCGCGGCGCGGGGGCGGGCGGCTCCTCCACGATCACGTGGACGTTCGTGCCGCCGACGCCCAGCGAGGTCACGCCCGCCCGGCGCGGGGTGTCACCGGCCGGCCAGGGACGGGCGGTGCGGGGGATGTAGAAGGGGCTGCCGGCCAGGTCCAGGGCGGGGTTGGGACGGGAGAAGTTCGCCAGCGGCGGGATGGTCCCGTGCTTGACCACGAGCAGCGCCTTGATGAGGCCGGCCAGCCCCGAACAGACGTCCAGATGGCCGATGTTGGCCTTGGTCGAGCCGAGCGCGCAGTACTCGGTGCGGTCGGTGTCCCGGCGGAAGGCGGCCGTGGCACCCGCGAACTCGATCGGGTCGCCCTTCAGCGTGCCGGTCCCGTGCGTCTCCAGGTAGCCGATGCTCTCGGCGCGCACGCCCGCGCGGTCCAGGGCCCGTTCCACGGCCCGCCGCTGTCCGGCGGCACTGGGGGCGGTGTACGTCGTCTTGTCGGCGCCGTCGTTGGTGACGCCCCAGCCCCTGATGACGCCGTGGATCGTGTCGCCGTCGGCCATCGCCCGGGCGAGGGGCTTGAGGACGACGGCGGCGACGCCGGTGCCGCCGACCGTGCCGTCCGCCTCCGCGTCGAACGCCCTCAGGTATCCGCTCTTGGAGAGGATGGACCCCTTCACATAGCGGTAGCCGAGCACTTGGGGCACGTGCACCGCGGTGGCCCCGGCGAGCGCGATGTCGCAGTCGTCCACGAGGACCGACTGCGCGGCCAGTTGGACGGCGGCCAGGGAACTGGAGCAGGCGGTCTGGACGCCCACGGCGGGGCCGGTCAGTCCGAGCCGGAACGCGGCCCGGGTGGCGGTGAAGTCGGTGTAGTTGCCGACCATGACCTGCATCCGGGAGACCCAGTCGTCCTCGACGGTGCCCTGGAGGGCGTTGTTGAGGAGGTAGTTCTCCATCGAGTACAGGTGGTAGCCGGTGCTGGCGAAGACGCCGACGCGCAGGCCGCCGTGCTCGCGGCCGTAGCCGGAGTCCTCCAGCGCATGGTGGGCGCACTCCAGGAACATCCGGTGCTGCGGGTCGGTGTACTCGGCCTCCCGCCCGCTGATGCCGAAGAACTCGGCGTCGAATCCGGCGATGTCCTCCAGCACCCCGCTGGCGCCGACGAAGTCGGGTGCCCGGTACTTGGCCTCCGGTACGCCGGCGGCGGCGAGTTCCTCCTCGGTGAACCGGGTCACCTGGTCCGTGCCGTCACGGATGATCCGCCAGAACGCGTCCGGCCCGTCCGCCCCAGGGAAGCGGAACGCCCAGCCGATGACGGCGACCTGCGACTCCCGCGGCCGCGTCACGCGCCACCGCCTTCCGCCGCGCGGACATCGGCGCCCGTCACCGGCCGGTCCGCGGGGCCCGCCGGTCCGGGAGTGCGCCGGGCCCGTCTCACCAGGACGGCGAGGAATCCGGCGCACAGCACGACGGCGATGCCGTGGAAGACCGTCACCACGGTCAGCGGCGAGCTGAACTCCAGCACGGCCGAACTGACCACCATGCCGAGGCCGAAACCGCCGTTCTCGAAGGAGGCCGACAACCCGAAGAGACGGCCGCGCTGTTCGTCGGGGGCCGCCTGCAGGCGGGTGACGTAGGCGACCTCCGTGAAGCCGTCCGCCATGCCCGCGACCAGCGCGGCGACGACGGCGAGCACGGTGGGCAGCTCGCAGAAGACGAGGATGAAGGCCACCGACATCACGATGGAGCCGACCGCGAAGGCCCGTTCGCCGAAACTGCGCCCCGCCTTGCCGGTGTACCGCCCGATGAGTTGCTGGGCGACGATGTTGCCGATGGCCCAGGTCGCCCAGAACTGGCTGATGAACGTCGCCGGATGATGGGGGTTCAGCTCGCTGGAGTACACGGGCAGGGCCACGTTGTGCGACGAGGAGCCCAGGCCGTCGGCCGCCCGGATCGCGATCATCACGGTGAGCAGCGGTGCCGCCCGCAGCAGGGCCAGGGACGCCCAGCGCTCCTTGCCCGGCTCCTCGGCCCCGGCCTCGGCGCCGCTCTCGGCCTCCTTGGTCTCGGCGGCGCCGGCGGCGGCCGCCCGGGTCCGGATCGGCAGCAGGAAGAGGACGGTCGCGGAGATCACAAAGGTGATCGCGTCGAGCGCGAACGCGGTCGAGTAGCCGAGCTGGGCGATCACCAGGCCGGAGGAGGCGAAACCGGCGATCATGGCCAGCGACCGTCCGGTCACCAGCAGTCCGTTCGCCTTGGCCCGCAGGTCGGCGCCGACGATCTCCGGCACGCTGCTGCGCAGCGCGACCTGGGACAGGGTCGAGCACGCCCCGGTGGCGACCGCGAGCACATAGAGAAGCGGAATGCGCGCATGGTCGGGCAGCGGCAGCAGAATCAGCAGGACGGCCGCCTGGGTCAGGTCGGCACCCACCATCAACCGTTTGCGGTCGAATCGTGTGACGAGGCGGCCGCTGACGACTCCACTGGCGATACTGGTCAACAGACGCACGGCCATGAAAAGGCCCGCGGCCAGCGCGCTGTCCGTCACCTGATAGACGAAGACATTCAGCGCCACCATGTTGAGGTAGCTGCCATATGCCGAGATCCCGTTGCCTATGACGAGCAAACGGAAAGGTCTCACCGTTCGAGGCTCCTGACGTGCGGAAAAACACCGTGGAATGTGGCTGAAAATGCCGCTGAACGAAATTGAGAAGCGCAGGTGAACAGATAATTTGGCGTCAAAATATCTTGATCGAGGCTAAGTGACCGTGACGCACGGTGTCCAGATCGACTAGAGGCCAACTGGAGCGAAATCCAGCCATGGAAATACACGTCTCAACTCGGCTGCTTCGGCTGGTCAGCCTGAACTGGACAGCCTGGACTGGACAGTCTGGACTGACGGTCCTACGGTGAGGGCATGGCCCACATCTCCGAGTCCGCCGCCCGCGCCGCCCGCGACCTGCGCGTGGTGTTCAGCCGGTTGCGGCGCCGCATACGCGAGATCGCGCGGGACGAGGACGAGGGCGTCCTGACCCCGTCCCAGGAATCGGCGCTCACGCTGGTCGGCAAGCACGGCGCGGCCACGGCCAGCGCGCTGGCGTCCGCCGAGGGGGTACGGCCGCAGTCGATGGCCGCCACCCTCGCCGCGCTCGACCAGCACGGCCTCATCCGCCGCGCCCCGGACCCCGACGACGGCCGGCGCCAGCTGGTCACCCTGACCGAGGCCGGCCGGGCCCGGGTCGAGGGCAACCGGCAGGCGCGCGAGGAATGGCTGGCACGCGCCTTCCAGGACCGGTACACCGAGGAGGAACGGCAGACGATCCTCGACGCGCTCACCCTGATGGAACGGCTGTCGCGGTCGTGATACCGAGGCTCACCGGACGCCTCCCCCGGGGCACCCGCCCCTCCCCCGCCGGGTTCGACCGCCGGCTGATCGCGCCGATGGTCCTCGGTTCCGTCCTCAACCCGGTCAACTCCTCGATGATCGCCGTGGCGTTGGTGCCGATCGGTGCGGCCTTCGGAGCGACTCCGGCGGAGACCGTCTGGCTGGTGTCGGCGCTCTACCTGGCCACCGCGGTGGGCCAGCCGGTGATCGGGCGGTTCGTGGACATGTACGGGCCGCGCCGCCTGTACCTCATCGCCACGGCCCTGGTCGGCGCGGCCGGGCTGCTGGGCGCGCTCGCCCCCTCCCTGGGCGCGCTCATCGCGGCCCGGGTGCTGCTGGGGTTCGGGACCTCGGCGGCGTATCCGGCGGCCATGCGGCTGACCCGCGCCGAGGCCGAACGCACCGGCCGGGACAGCCCGGCGGGCGTGCTGGCCGTGCTCGCCGTGGCCGCCCAGACCGTGGTCGTGATCGGCCCCTCGCTCGGCGGTCTGCTGATCAGCACCGGCGGCTGGCGCGCCGTCTTCGCGGTCAACGTGCCGCTCTCCGTGGCCTGTCTGGTCCTCGGCGCGCTCCGGCTGCCCCGGGCGGAGCACCTGCCCGGCGCCGAGCGCAAGAAGACGGCCGGCCCGCGCAGCGTCGACCTGCCCGGCATGCTGCTGTTCGCCGTCACGCTGGTCTCGCTGATGCTGTTCCTGATGGACCCGCGCCCGGCCCACTGGTACTTGCCGGCGCTGTCCGCCGCGGCGGCCGTCGGCTTCGCGGCACGGGAGCTGCGGCTGCCGGACCCCTTCGTCGACCTGCGGGTGCTGGGCGGGAACATCCCGCTGCTCGCCACGTACCTGCGCCAGTTCCTCGGCTACGCCACCGCCTACTGCTTCCTGTACGGCTACACGCAGTGGCTGGAGGAGAGCCGCGGCCTGAGCGCCGCCACGGCGGGGCTCGCACTGCTGCCGCTGTCGGTCGCCGCGCTCACCGCCTCCGCGCTGACCGGGCGGCGCGAGGCGGTGCGCAGCAAGCTGGTGGTCGGCGCCCTGGCGCAGCTGGCCGGGTGCGTCGCCCTGCTCCTCGTCGACGCCGGCAGCCCGGTCTGGGTGCTGCTCGCCCTCGGCGCCGTCCTCGGCGTGCCGCAGGGGCTGATCGGCCTGGCCTCGCAGAACGCCCTGTACCGGCAGGCCGATCCCGCGCGCATCGCCTCCGCGGCCGGACTGCTGCGCACCTTCACCTACCTCGGCGCGCTGGGCGCCTCCGCCGCCACCGCGGCGTTCTTCCCGCACCGCGCCGACACGGCCGGGCTGCACGGCCTGGCCCTCTTCATGCTCGCCGGATCGGTACTGCTGCTGGCGACGACCCTCCCCGACCGTTCCCTGAACCGGCTCGGTCCCCGAGCCACGTCCTGAACCGGCTCGGTCCCGAGCCGTTCCGCACCCCACGCATCCTCCGAAAGGCCTGAACTCCCGATGTCTCTCACGACCCTCGACCCGCGCACCGCCCTCGTCGCGATCGACCTCCAGCGCGGCATCGTCGGCATGCCGACCCAGCCGTACGCCGCCTCGGACGTGGTGGCCCGCACGGCCGAACTCGCCGATGCCTTCCGCTCCCACGGCCTGCCCGTGGTCCTGGTCCGGGTGTCCTTCGCCGCGGACTGGGCCGACGCCGTGCCCGGCCGCACCGAGCGCACGGCCCGCGGCCTGTCCTTCCCCGAGGGCTGGGACGTCGTCGTCGACGAACTGTCCGGCCACCCCGGCGACATCCACGTCACCAAGCACAACTGGAACGCCTTCCACGGCACCGACCTCGACGTCCAGCTGCGCCGCCGCGGCGTCAGCCAGATCGTCCTGACCGGCATCGCCACCAGCATCGGCGTCGAGTCCACCGCCCGCGCCGCGTACGAGCACGGCTACCACGTCACCCTCGCCACCGACGCCATGGCCGACAGCGACCCCGAGGCGCACCGCGGCAGTGTCGAACGCGTCTTCCCGCGGCTCGGCGAGTCGGGCACCACGGCGGAGATCCTGGAGCTGCTGGCCAAGACCCGCGTCTGAGCCCCGCTCCGCCCCCGGCTCCGGCCGACCCGGCCCCCTGCGCCGAAGCGCCCTCCGCCCGCGCAAGGGGCCGGGTTAACATTCGGCCACGCGCACCGTGTCACTCAGACAACGGCAAGCTACCGAAGGGGGCTTGGAAGCCGGATGCCGGTCAAAGTCAGCGTTGTCGTCCCCGTGTACAACCCCGGGCCCTACATCGAGGACTGTGTCGCCTCGATGCTGCGGCAGTCGCTGCCTCCCGATGAGTTCGAAGTGATCTTCGTCGACGACGGCTCCACCGACGAGACCCCGGCCAGACTGGACGCGCTGGCCGCCGAGCACCCCCACATCCACGTCGTCCACCAGGCGAACTCCGGCTGGTCGGGCAAGCCGCGGAACGTGGGGATCGACGCGTCCGAGGGCGAGTTCGTGATGTTCGTCGACAACGACGACTATCTCGGCGACGAGGCCCTTGAGCGGATGTACGAGTACGGCGTGGCGAACAAGGCCGACGTGATCGTCGGCAAGATGGCGGGGAAGGGCCGCCCGGTCCCGGTGGAGCTGTTCCGCCGCAACCATCCGCACGCCACCGTCGAGAACGCGCCGCTGATCGACAGCCTCACCCCGCACAAGATGGTCCGGCGCGCCTTCTTGGACCGCACCGGTCTGCGCTTCCCGGAGGGCCGGCGCCGCCTGGAGGACCACGTCTTCGTCACCGAGGCGTATCTGCGCGCGGACAACGTCTCGGTGCTCGGCGACTACGTCTGCTACTACCACGTCAAGCGGGACGACGCCTCGAACGCCGGCTTCCAGCGCTTCGAGCCGGTCGGCTACTTCAAGAACCTGCGCGAGGCCCTGGACATCGTCGAGCGGTACACCGAACCGGGCCGGCTGCGCGACCGGCTGCTGCGCCGCTGGCTGCGCGTGGAGATGGTCGAGCGGATGAGCGGGCGGCGCCTGCTCGCGATGCCCGACGACTACCGCCGTGAGCTGTTCCGGGAGATGCGCGCGGTGATCCTGGAGCGCTTCGGCCCCGGCGTCGCGCCCGCGCTCCGGCCCGGCCAGCGCATCGTGGCCTCGCTGATCAGGGACGACCGTCACGACGACCTCGTGGCCTATGCGCAGTGGGAGATCGGGGTCTCCCCCAAGGGCACGCCGAGCGGCGTCGAGTGGCGGGACGGGGCGCTGCGCGTCACCTTCACCACCGAGTACACCTCCGGCGGGCAGCCGCTGACGTTCCCGGCCGACGGGCCGAAGACCCCCGCGGACAGCGCGCCCCGGGACATCGACGAGGCGGCGGCCTGGCTGGGCGCGGACGCCGTCGACGGGTTCGAGCAGGCGACCGCCGACCTGGTCCTGCGCGACCGCGCCAGCTCCGCCTCGTTCTTCCAGCCGGTCGAGCTCACCCGCGAGCGGGTCCCGGCCGGCGACGGGCGCGTGCGGCTGGTGCTGCACGGCACGGCCACCGTGGACCCCGGCACCGCGGCCGGCGGCTCCCCACTGGACGGCGGGCTGTGGGACACGTACCTGCGCGTCGGCCTCGGCGGCTGGCACAAGGAGTGCCGCCTGGGCCCGGCCCCGGCGCACGACCGGCCCACACCGCCCGCCGGCGTGGTCGCGGGCCGTGTGGTGCTGCCGTACTGGACGAAGAACCACCACAACTTCTCGCTGGACGTCGACCGCGCGGGCAAGGCCCTCGGCCTGGGCCGTGTCACACCCGAGGACGCGGCCGTCTCCGCCGACCACCGGCTGAGCCTTGCCCTGCCGCTCTACGTCCCGGACCGCACCGACGTCCTGGTGCGGCTGACCGACACCGCGTCGGACAGGTCCCTGCGACAGTCCGGGACGCTGACCCCGGCCGACGGAGCCGGCTCGCTGCTGGAGGTGGGCGTGGAGCGGCACGGCATGAAGGGGGGACGGCTGGAGGTGTGTCTCGCCCCGGAGGCCGACACCCCGCGCTTCGTGGCGCTGCCGCTCGTCCTGCGCGTGACCCGGACCGGTGGCGTCCGGGTGGATCGGCCCGCCCCGCCCGGTCTGCTCCGGCGGCTGGTGCGCAAGGTCCGGCGGATGCTGGGCGCGGCCCCACGGAGGGCCACGTCCCACGGCACGACTCGGGGGGCGTGACGCGGTGCGCGCACTGGAGATCGAGGGCGCCTGGGTCCTGGAGCCCACCGTGTTCCCGGACGATAGGGGCAGCTTCCACGAGTGGTACCGGGGCGCGGAGTTCCGGGAGGCCACCGGGTACGACCTGGGCCTGGCCCAGGCCAACTGCTCGGTGTCCCGGCGGGGCGTCGTGCGCGGCGTGCACTTCGCCGACGTGCCGCCGGGTCAGGCCAAGTACGTCTCGTGCGTGCGCGGGGCCGTGCTGGACGTGGTGGTGGACGTCCGCGTCGGGTCGCCCACGTTCGGCCGCTGGGAGGCCGTACGGCTGGACGACGAGACGCATCGCGCCGTGTTCCTCGCGGAGGGGCTCGGCCACGCCTTCATGGCGCTCACCGACGACGCCACGGTCGTGTACCTGTGCTCGACCGGGTACGCGCCGGGCCGTGAGCACGGGGTGCACCCGCTCGACCCCGGCCTGGGCATCGTCTGGCCGGAGGGGATCGAGCCGGTGCTGTCCGGGAAGGACGCCGAGGCGCCCTCGCTCGCCGAGGCGGAGCGGTCCGGTCTGCTTCCCGCGTACCCGGACTGCTCCGCCCACTACGAGCGGCTGCGCGCCGGCCGGTGAGGCCGCCGGCCACCCAGGCCGGCGGCGCAGCGGATCAGCGGTTCAGCGGCCGGAGTCGAGCGGCTCCAGCGCGCGGCGCAGGGGCTCCCAGCCGCGGGACCGCTTGGTGCCGCGGTTGCGGGCCGCGACCAGCGCCTTCCAGAAGCCGGCGGCGATCAGCGTCTCCGGCTGCACGGCCGTGGTCCGCTCCAGGATCGACTCGGGCACCTTCTGCGGGTCGGGGACTTCGAACTCGGCGATGATCTCGTCGTACTTGTCCTGGAGGACCGTGTTCGACGGGTCGGCGCCGAAGACCAGCAGCTGGCCGGTCGGCGCGGTGTCGGCCAGGACCGTCACCAGGTCGGGGCGGTGGCGGCGGAGGATCTCGACGAGCTTGTAGACGTCGCCGGTCCAGGCGTTGGTGTGCCGGTCGCGGGCCGCCTCGTCCACGTTGCGCGGCAGCATGTCGTCGAAGACGATCACGCTCGCCCAGTCCGAGTGCTTCTCGATGTTGATGAAGTCGCGCAGCGCGAACTCGAACAGGTGCATGCCGTCGATGAACGACAGGTCCAGGGTGGTGCGCCGCCAATAGCCGAACGGGCTGCGGTTGCGGGCCAGTTGGCGCAGCGGATGGCGGCCGCCCCTGAGGTGCGCGAGCGGGTTGTCCCGGGCGAAGAAGTCGTCGCTGGTCGCCTTCGCCAGGTGCACGTCGCAGCGGATCTCCGAGACCACCTTGAACGCGGGGTCGATCGCGATGCTGGGTACCCGGGACAGCGTCAGACTGCGGCCGTCGTTGACGCCGATCTCCAGGTAGTTGCGGTTCGCGGTGACCTTGTGGAGCTCCCGCAGGAACTCGTGCCGTTTCACTGAGACATCTCCTTGCGGATGTGGGGCAGTGCTTCGTGCAGGGCGGACCGCCAGTCCCTCGGCGGTGCCAGACCGATCTCCCGCCACCGGCCGTGCGCGAGCGCGCTGTAGGCGGGGCGCGGCGCGGGCCGCGAAAAGGCGTCGCTGCTGGTGGGGCGTACCCGGGCCGGGTCCGCGCCGACCTGGCGGAACACCTCCTGGGCCAGCTCGTGCCAGCTGGCCTCGCCGGAACTGGTGGCGTGGAAGACTCCGTGCGCGCCCTCGTCGCGGCCCATTCGGGCGCCGAGGTCCGCGATCCGGGCGGCGACGTCGGCGCTCCAGGTCGGCTGGCCGCGCTGGTCGTCGACGACGTCCAGGGTGTCCCGGCGGGCTTCGAGTTCGAGCATCGTACGGACGAAGCTGCGGCCGTGGGCGCCGTACAGCCAGGCCGTGCGTACGACCGCGCCCGCGCCCGGGAGTTCGTCCAGCACCGCCTGTTCGCCGACGAGTTTGGTGCGGCCGTAGGCGGTGCGCGGGGCCGGGGGATGGTCCTCGGAGTAGGGGGTGGCGCCGGCTTCGCCGGAGAAGACGTAGTCGGTGGAGACGTGGACGAGTCGCGCGCCGTGTGCCGCGCAGGCGCGGGCGAGCAGGCGGGGGCCGTCGCCGTTGACGCGCAGCGCGCGGGCCTCGTCGGTCTCGGCGTCGTCGACGGCGGTGTACGCGGCGCAGTTGACGACCAGGTCGGGGCGGTGGTCCGCGAACGCCCGGCGGATCGCCTCGGGTTCGGTGATGTCCAGGTCGGCGCGGCCCAGGGCCGTGACCTCCGCACCGCGCCGCAGCAGTTCCTCGACCGTGTCCCGGCCGAGCATCCCGGCCGCGCCGGTGACCAGCCACCTCATCGCGCACCGGACCCGGAATGCCGCTTGAGCGGCTCCCACCAGGCGCGGTTGTCCCGGTACCAGGCGACGGTCTCGGCCAGCCCGGTGGCGAAGTCGCGGCGCGGGCGGTAGCCCAGTTCGTCGCGGATCTTGCTCCAGTCGACGGAGTAGCGCAGGTCGTGGCCCTTGCGGTCGGTGACGTACTCGACCCGGTCCCAGTCCGCGCCGCACGCGTCGAGGAGCAGTCCGGTGAGCTCCTTGTTGCTCAGCTCGGTGCCGCCGCCGACGTTGTACACCTCGCCGGGGCGGCCCTTCGTGCGGACGAGTTCCACACCGTGGCAGTGGTCGTCGACGTGCAGCCAGTCGCGGACGTTGCGCCCGTCGCCGTACAGCGGCACCGGCGCGCCGTCGAGCAGGTTGGTGACGAACAGCGGGACGACCTTCTCGGGGAACTGGTGCGGGCCGTAGTTGTTGGAGCAGCGGGTGACACGGACGTCCAGGCCGTGGGTGCGGTGGTAGGTCAGGGCGAGCAGGTCGGAGGAGGCCTTGGACGCGGAGTACGGGGAGTTGGGGGACAGCGGGTGGGTCTCGGGCCAGGAGCCGGACTCGATGGAGCCGTAGACCTCGTCGGTGGAGATGTGCACGAACGGGCCGACGCCGTAGCGCAGGGCCGCGTCCAGCAGGGTCTGGGTGCCCACCACGTTGGTGAGCACGAACTCGCTCGCCCCGTCGATCGAGCGGTCCACATGGGACTCGGCGGCGAAGTGCACGACCTGGTCGGCCTCGGCCATCAGCTTGTCGACCAGGGCGGCGTCGCGGATGTCGCCCCGCACGAACCGGAGTCGGGGGTGGTCGACGGGCAGGTTGTCGAGGGTGCCGGCGTAGGTGAGCTTGTCGAGCACCGTGATCCGGGGCGCGTTTGGGGCGTCGTCGGCGAGGAGCGTGCGGACGTACGTGGAGCCGATGAACCCGGCGGCGCCGGTGACGAGGAGATTCATGAACGGATCTGCACCTTGCTGTGGTCTCCGAGGACGAGGCGGTGGGCACTGGGCACGCCGGCCGCCGGGGTCACCTCGACGTGCCGGCCGATCAGCGAGGACTCGATCCGGCCCACCCCGTCGATGGAGGAGTCCCGCAGCACGATGGAGAACTCCAGCTCGCTGTCCGTGATCCGGCAGTTCTCCGCGACCGAGGTGTAGGGGCCGACGTAGGAGTCGCTGATCACGGTCCCCGACCCGATGGCGACGGGGCCGACGATCCGCGAGTTCACGATCCGCGCGCCCTCCTCGACGACGATCCGGCCGACGGTCTCGGACCGGTCGTCCACCTCGCCGTCGATGCGCCGCTCCATGCTCTCCAGGACGGTCCGGTTGACCTCCAGCATGTCGCCGACGTTGCCGGTGTCCTTCCAGTAGCCCTCGATGACCGTGGAGCGCACGTCGGCCCGGCTGTCGATGAGGTGCTGGAGGGCGTGGGTGATCTCCAACTCGCCGCGCCAGGACGGCCTGATGGCGCGTACGGCCTCGTGGATCGCGGGGGTGAAGAGGTAGACGCCGACCAGGGCGAGGTCGCTCTTGGGGTGCTCCGGCTTCTCCTCCAGGCCGATCACCTGCCCGGCCGGGTCGAGTTCGGCGACGCCGAAGGAGCGGGGGTCGGGGACGTGGGTGAGCAGGATCTGGGCGTCCGGGCGGCTGACGCGGAACGCGTCGACGAGGGAGTTGATCCCGCCGACGACGAAGTTGTCGCCGAGGTACATCACGAAGTCGTCGTCCGCGAGGAAGTCCCGTGCGATCAGCACCGCGTGGGCGAGGCCGAGCGGCCGCTCCTGGGGTATGTAGGTGACCTCCAGGCCGAACTTCGAACCGTCGCCGACCGCCTCCTCGATCTCGGCGGCGGTCTCCCCGACGACGATCCCGACCTCGGTGATCCCCGCCGCGGCGATGGCTTCCAGCCCGTAGAAGAGCACCGGTTTGTTGGCCACCGGGACGAGCTGTTTCGCCGACGTGTGGGTGATCGGCCGCAGCCGGGTACCGGCACCGCCGGAGAGCACCAGAGCCTTCATCTGCCACACCCTAGTGGGGATGGTCCGGATCGGACCTCTGTTTGGCTGTCCGGATTCTTACGACAGTACGTCTTCGGTTCGTCGAGTGCCTTTCCCCCCGGTGTCGCGGACCGGCGTCGCGGACCGAGCGTGGCGCGGGCGTGGCGCGGGCGGGTCGTCGTGGCGCCGGAGTACCGTCACCGGCGATGACGGAACATACGGAACTGTCGGAAATTTCGGAATCCGAGGAGATCGCCGAGCGGTACGCCGCCACCGCGCCCCGGCCCGGCCGGACGCTGCTGCGCTGGGCCTCGACGACCGACCACAAGGTGATCGGCCGCCTCTACATGGTCACCGCGTTCTGCTTCTTCCTGCTGGCCGGGCTGCTGGCCCTCGCGATGCGCGCCGAACTGGCCCGCCCGGGACTGCAGTTCCTGAACGAGCAGGGCTACGACCAGTTCTTCACGATCCACGGCACGATCATGATGCTGCTGTTCGCGACCCCGATGTTCGCCGGCTTCGCGAACGCCGTCATGCCGCTGCAGATCGGCTCCCCGGACGTGGCCTTCCCCCGGCTGAACGCCCTGTCGTACTGGATGTACCTGTTCGGCGGGCTGATGGTGGTCTCGGGGTTCCTGGTGCCGGGCGGCGCGGCCGCCTTCGGCTGGTTCGCGTACGCGCCGCTGAACAGCGCCTACTTCTCCCCCGGCGCGGGCGGTGACCTGTGGGTGATGGGGCTGGTGGTGACGGGTGTGTCGACGACGCTGGGGGCCGTCAACTTCATCGCCACCATCCTGTGCCTGCGCGCGCCGGGCCTGACCATGTTCCGGATGCCGATCTTCACCTGGAACGTGCTGTTCACCTCGATCCTGGTGCTGCCTGCGTTCCCGGTGTTCACCGCGGCGCTGCTGGCGCTGGAGTCGGACCGCAAGTTCGGCTCGCACGTCTTCGACGCGGCGAACGGCGGGGCGCTGCTGTGGCAGCACCTGTTCTGGTTCTTCGGGCATCCGGAGGTCTACATCGTGGCGCTGCCGTTCTTCGGCATCGTCTCCGAGATCCTGCCGGTGTTCTCCCGCAAGCCGCTGTTCGGCTATCTGCCGATGATCGGTGCCACGATCGCGATCACCATGCTGTCGGCGGTGGTGTGGGCCCACCACATGTTCGCGACCGGAGCGGTGCTGCTGCCGTTCTTCTCGATCATGTCGTTCCTGATCGCGGTGCCCACCGGGATCAAGTTCTTCGCGTGGATCGGGACGATGTGGCACGGCTCGATCTCGTTCGAGACGCCGATGCTGTGGTCGCTCGGCTTCCTGGTGACGTTCCTGCTCGGCGGGCTCAGCGGGGTGATGATCGCCTCGCCGCCGCTCGACTTCCACCTCACCGACTCGTACTTCATCGTGGCGCACCTGCACTACGTGCTGTTCGGCACGGTGGTGTTCGCGATGTTCGCCGGCTTCTACTTCTGGTGGCCCAAGTTCACCGGGAAGATGCTCGACGAGCGGCTGGGTGTCCTGCACTTCTGGCTGCTGTTCCCCGCCTTCCAGCTGACGTTCTTCGTCCAGCACTGGCTCGGCGAGGAGGGCATGCCCCGCCGGTACGCGGACTACCTGCCCGCCGACGGGTTCACCCTGCTCAACACCCTCTCCTCGGTGGGGGCGTTCCTGCTCGGCGTGTCCACGCTGCCGTTCCTCTACAACGTCTGGCACACGAGCCGGCACGGCGAACGGGTCGGCATCGACGACCCGTGGGGCTACGGGCGCGGCCTGGAGTGGGCGACGTCCTGCCCGCCGCCCCGCCACAACTTCGTCGCCCTGCCCCGGGTGCGGTCGGAATCGCCCGCCTTCGACCTGCACCACCCCGACGTCGTCCGGCGGGCCGAGGCGGAGGGACTGCGGTGAAGGTCGAGGCCATGCTGTTCGGCGGTGTCGGGCTGTTCTTCGCGGGCACCGCGGTCCTCTACGGGGTGTGGTCGCGCGATCCGACCGGGACGGCCGCGCTGATCGTCGCCTTCGGGATGGCCGCCGTCATCTCGTTCTTCTGCACGATGCAGTACGTGCGCAAGGGGCGCCGCCCGCAGGACCTCGCGGGGGCCGAAGTGGCCGACGGCGCGGGGCCGTTGGAGTTCTTCCCGCCGGAGAGCGGCTGGCCGCTGGTCACCGCGCTCGGTTTCGCGGTCACCGCGACCGGGGTGGTGTTCGGGCTGTGGCTGTTCCTCATCGGTCTCGGCGTGCTGGCCAGCGGCGTCCTCGGGCTGGTCTTCCAGTACGCGGACCGGTGATCGGCCGGCGGGGCGCGCCGGGCCGGAACGTCTCGGGCGGGTGGTGGTCGGTGTCGTAGCCGCCCGTCAGGCTCTGCCGTACCTCCCCGGTCGGCACCCCCGTCACCAGGCGCTCCCGCTCCTTCTCCACCAGGGCCAGGCAGAGCCAGCGGGTGATGAGGAAGGCGAAGACCGGCCCCAGCACGAGGGCGACCCGCAGCACCCAGGTCAGGGTGTTGACCGAGATCCGGAAGGTCTGGGCGATGACGTCGTTGGCGCCCGCGATCAGCAGGACGGCGTAGAAGACCGTGCCGGCGACGCCGAGGCCGGTGCGCACCGGGCGCTCGCGGGGCCGGTCGCACAGGTGCCGCTCCCGGATCCACTCCCCCGTCAGACGCTGCTCCACGAACGGGTACGCGTACAGGACGGTGAACAGCAGTCCGGGCAGGACGACGGCCGGGAGCAGGACGTTCCACATGATCGTGTGCCCGGCAACGTTCGTCTCCCAGGGCGGTACGAGCCGCAGGGCGCCCTCCAGGAAGCCGACGTACCAGTCGGGCTGGGAGCCGGTCGACACATGGTCGGGGCGGTAGGGGCCGTAGACCCACACGGGGTTGATCTGGGCGACGGCGGACATCAGGAACAGCACGCCGAAGACGGTGAACTGCAGCCCGAGGGAGCCGGCGGTGAACTGCGGGAAGAGCGGTCGGCCGACGGCGTTGCGGTTGGTGTGGCCCGGCCCGCGCCAGTGGGTGTGCTTGAGGTGGAACACCAGGATCAGATGGACCGTCACCAGGGCGATCAGCGCACCCGGCAGCAGCAGGATGTGCAGGCTGTACAGCCGGGTGATGAAGTCGTGGCCGGGGAACTGGCCGCCGAAGGCGAACATCGCCACGTACGTCCCCACCACCGGGATCGACTGCATGATGCCCTGGGCGATCCTGAGGCCCGTGCCGGAGAGCAGGTCGTCGGGGAGCGAGTAGCCGGCGAAGCCCTCGGCGAGGGCGAGCACGAACAGGGTGAGGCCGACGGCCCAGTTCACCTCGCGGGGTCTGCGGAAGGCGCCGGTGAAGAAGATCCGGAGCATGTGCAGACCGATCGCGGCGACGAAGACGAGCGCGGCCCAGTGGTGGGCCTGGCGCACCAGCAGACCGCCGCGGACGTCGAAGCTGATGCGCAGGGTGGAGTCGAAGGCGGTGGACATGCGGACGCCGCGCAGCGGTTCGTAGACGCCGTCGTAGACGACCTCGCGCATCTCTGGCTGGAAGAACAGCGTCAGCCACACCCCGGTCAGCACCAGCAGGATCAGGCTGTACAGCGCCAGCTCGCCCAGCAGGAACGACCAGTGGTCGGGAAACGCCTTGCGCAGCAGACCCCCGCCCTCCATGACCGGCAGCCGGGCGTCGAGGGCGTCGGCGAGCCGCTCGCCACGCCGACCGGGGCCGCGGTCGGGCTGTTTCACGTGTCCTCAGTGGCCGCCGCGGCCTTCTCCACCTCCGCCTCCAGCTCGGGCCGTGCCCGGCCCGTGTCCCTCGCGTACGCGCTCACCGCGGTCTGCACGTCACGGGCCAGTTCGCGCCAGGCGCGCAGGGCCGTCTCGTAGGTCTCCTTCTGGGCGCCGGTCAGCTGCGCCTCGGCCGGCGGACCGTACGCGTCCCGCAGTTCCATGACCTGCGCGTGGGCCGCATCGGCCGCGCGCTGCTTCGCGACAAGCTCTTCGAAGGTGAATGACACGGCAAGGACCCTAGGCGGGGCGCACGCCGCAACCCCTCGCGACCTGCCGTGCGCGGTCCGTACCCACACCCGTGTGGCGGGTCATTCCGCCAGCGCGAGATCCGCCCACACCTGCTTGCCGCCGCTGACCGGCAGCGTCCCCCACGCGGTCGACATGGCCTCGACCAGGAGGATGCCGCGGCCGCCCGTGGCCTCCCAGCCGATGCTGGTGGGCTTGACCGGGGAGCGGGGCGAGGCGTCGGTGACGGCGACCCGGAAGCGGTGGTTGACCAGGGTGAGGTCCATGCGGACCTGGCCGTCGGTGTGCACCAGGGCGTTGGTGACCAGCTCCGAGACGACGAGGAGCACGGCGTCCATCTCGTCGGGGGCCACCTCCCAGGCGCGCAGGGTGCGCCGGGTGAAGCGGCGGGCGTGCCGGACGGCCTCGGGGACCCGCCACACCGTCCAGCTCTCCCGCAGCGGCCGCGACTCCATGCCGTCGTAGCGCATCAGGAGCAGCGCGACGTCGTCGCTGCGGTGGGCGTTGCCGAGCAGGGCGTCGGCGACCAGACCGAGGTGGGCGGGGTCGGATTGGGCGAGGCCGTGGGCGAGCCGGTCCATGCCCTCGTCGATGTCGGCCTCGGCGGACTCCACCAGGCCGTCCGTGGTCAGCGCGAGGAGCGTGCCGGGCTGGAGCCGCAGCTGGGTCATCGGGAAGTCGGCCTGGGTGACCACGCCGAGCGGCGGTCCGCCCTCCGCCTCCACGACCGTGGTGCTGCCGTCCGTGTGCCGCAGGATCGGCGGCAGGTGTCCGGCGCGCACGCACCAGGCGGTGCCCTCCTCCATGTCCACGTCGACGTAGCAGCAGGTGGCGAAGAGGTCGCTCTCCATGTCCATGAGGAGCCGGTTGGCGTGCGAGACGACCACGTCCGGCGTGTGTCCCTCGGCGGCGTAGGCGCGCAGCGCGGTGCGCATCTGGCCCATCAAGGTGGCGGCGGCCGCGCTGTGGCCCTGGACGTCGCCGATGACCAGGGCGACGCGGTTCTCGGGCAGCGGGATCACGTCGTACCAGTCGCCGCCCAGCTCCAGGCCGGCGGTGGTGGGCAGATAGCGGGCGACGGCGACCGCGCCGGGCAGCTTGGGCAGGCGGCGCGGCAGCAGGGCGCGCTGGAGCATGCCGACGAGTTCGTGCTCGGCGTCGAAGGCGTGGGCGCGCATCAGGGCCTGGCCGGCGAGGCCGGCGGAGGCGGTGAGCAGGGCGCGCTCGTCGGCGCCGAACTCGTGCGGGCTGTCCCAGCCGATCAGGCAGGCGCCGGCCATGCGGCCGCCGGCGGGCAGCGGCAGGACGGCGAGACCGCCGGGGCCGACGTCGGCGAGCGCCGGCTCCAGGGGCGTGCCGGCGGGCCAGATCTGGGCGCGGCCCTCGCGCAGGGCCGAGGCGAGCGTGGGCATGGCGCGGACGGGCGCGTCGGGCCACTCGCTGCGCCACTCGCTGCGCCACAGCTCCGGCCAGACCTCGGGCTCGGGCGGGTCGAGGACGGTGACCACGAGCCGGTCGTTCTCCAGTTCCGCGAGCGCGATGCGGTCGGCCTGCAGCGGCTTGCGCAGGGCGGTGACCACGGCCTGGCCGACGTCCTTGACGGTGCCCGCGGTGGCCAGGGCGGCGGCCAGCCGCTGGACGCGGGCCACGTCGGTGACGTCGGAGCGCAGGGTGGAGGCGTCCGCCACGGTGCCGACGAGGAGCGCCGACCGGCCCTCGCCGCCGGGCACCATCCGTCCGCTCAGCCGCAGCCACTTCGGCGGTCCGGAGGGCTGCACGACGCGGAATTCCAGCTCACGGTCGCCGACGGACATACGGTCGCCGATGGACATGTGGTCGGCCTCGACGACGGACATCAGCGCGGGCAGGTCCTCGGGCACCGTCATGCCGAGCAGCGTCTCGACCCGGCCGTCGAACTCGTCCCGGCCGATCCCGAACAGCTCCAGGACCGCGTCGCCGACCTCGACCCGGCCGGTCTCCATGACCAGGCTGAAGGCGTCGGGCGGGAGCTCGCCGGTGGCGGCCCGGGACGGGACGGGCAGAGCGACGGCGTTCGCGATCAGGGCGAGACAGCGGCGGTCCTCGGCGTCGAAGCCGTCGGGGTTCTCGCTCACGGCGAGCAGGCAGCCCCCGCCGCTGTCCGGGCACACCGGCAGGGCGGCCAGCTGGAAGTGCCGCACCGGTGTCCCCGCCTCCGGAGCGGCGGCCGGTCCCTCCGGGTCGAGCCACACCGGCCGCCGGGCACGGTGGGCCTCGGCGAGCGGGGACCGGCCCGCGACGGGATAGCCGTCGCGCAGCCCGTACAGCGTGCGCGGCAGCCCCGCCGATTCGGCCAGGCAGAGCACAGCACCGTCGTCGCCCGGGAGGTAGACGCCGGCGAAGGCCGCCCCGGCCAGAACCAGTGCCTGCTCGATGACGCGGTGCAGCCGATCGGGAGCACGGGGGTCGGCCATGACCGTTTCCAGGGCGACCTCGGCACGCTCCCTCCTCGTTCCGCGTACCGCAGCGCCCTCTCTCACCACGTCCGCCATTACAGCGCTAATGAGCTGCTTGCGCAGCCCCTGTGACCGTTCCGTGGAGCTCTCGCGGCCACAGAGCTCGAAAGGCGCCGAACAATTCTTTACTCATGCGTTCCGCACGGGGATCTCGTGACAGGCGTGACTGTCCGCGACCTCCGGCCCCTGGAATGGTCGTTGGCGGGCCACGGAGGGGGAGGCGCATGGAGAAGCGGTACGAGGTGTACGCGCTGGCCGACGGACACTTCTACGACACGCCCGACCGGCTCTCGGCGGGCGGGCCGGATGCCGCGCCCCTGTTCGACACGGCGCGCCGTCCGGTGCCGGAGGGCTGGCACTCGGGGCGTACGGCCGACTGGTTGACGCTGACCCCGCTCGGCGAGGACGGCGCGCCGCTGCCCTCACCGGCCCAGGGCTGGAAGATCCACGCCTCGGCCGTCCGGGCGAACGCGGACCGGATCGCGGCGATCGTGTGGGACTACTGCGTGCCGCGGCGCATCCCGTTCAAGTTCGTGCCCGCACCGCATCTGCTGCACCTGCGCAACGCCAAGTACGCGCGGCGCGACACGAGCGGCAAGTTCGTCACCGTCTACCCGGCCGACGAGGAGCAACTGCACCAGGTGCTGCTGGAATTGGGCGCGCTCCTGGAGGGCTTCGAGGGGCCGTACGTCCTGACCGACCTGCGCTGGCACGACGGCCCGCTCTACGTCCGCTACGGCGCCTTCGCCCGTGCCTACGTGGTCGACGAGCGCGGATCGCTGGTGCCGGCGGTGCGCGACGGCTCGGGCACGCTCGTGCCGGACCGGCGGGCGCCGTCCTTCCAGGTCCCTCAGTGGGTGACGCTGCCGTCGTTCCTCCGGCCGCACCTCGCGGCCCGCAACACCACGACGGTGGGCGACCTGCCGTACCGCATCGAGAAGGCGCTGCACTTCTCCAACGGCGGCGGGGTCTACCAGGGCACCGACACCCGTGACGGGCGCCGGGTGGTCCTCAAGGAGGCGCGGCCGCACGCGGGGCTGGCCGCCGACGGCGCGGACGCGGTGGCGCGGCTGGAGCGCGAGAAGGAGGCCCTGGAGCGGGTCGCCGGGACCGGTGTCGTGCCCGAGGTACGGGGCTGGTTCACGCTGGGCGAGCACCGCTTCCTGGTCATGGACTTCCTGGAAGGGCGCCCGCTCAACTCCTGCTTCGCCGAGCGCCACCCGCTGCTCACCCCGGACCCGGATCCGCGGGCCGTCGCCGACTACACGGCGTGGGCACTGCGCATCCACCGGGCCGTCGAACAGGCGGTCGAGGCGGTGCACGCGCGCGGGACGGTCTTCAACGACCTGCACGTCTTCAACATCATGGTCGCGCCCGACGACGAGTCGGTCTTCCTCATCGACTTCGAGGCGGCGGCCCCCGCCGAGGACAACGGCCGCCAGGTCGTCGCCCACCCCGGCTTCTTCGCGCCGCCGGACCGCCGGGGCGCGGACGTCGACCGCTACGCCCTGGCCTGCCTGCGGTTGGCCCTGTTCCTGCCCGTCACCACGCTCTTCGTGGTCGACCGCGGCAAGGCCGCCCATCTGGCGGACGTCATCGCCGAGCAGTTCCCGGACGTACCGCGCGCCTTCCTGGACGAGGCGGTCGCGGAGATCACCCGGAGCACGCCGGACGCGGCGGGGGCCGGGAACGGCGCGCCCCTGCCGCGTCCGGCCCCCGCCGTCCAGCCGGTGCCGCCCGGTGACTGGCCGCACAGCCGGGACTCGATGGTCAAGGCGATCCTCGCCTCGGCGACCCCGGAGCGCGACGACCGGCTCTTCCCCGGTGACATCGCGCAGTTCTCCGACGGCGGCGGACTCGGGCTCGCGCACGGCGCGGCCGGGGTGCTGTACGCGCTCGCGGAGGCCGGCGCCGGGCGGTACGAGGAGGGCGAGCGCTGGCTCCTCGACCGGGCCGCCGCGCCGCCGCCCGGCACACCGCTCGGTCTGTACGACGGCCTCGCGGGCGTCGCCCACGTCCTGGACCGGCTCGGGCACCGGCAGCCGGCCCTGGACCTGGTCGACGGCATCCTGCGCGAGCGGTGGCGGAACCTCTCCTCCGACCTGCACGGCGGCCTGGCCGGCGTGGGCCTGGTCCTCGCCTCGCTGGCGCGCACGACCGGCGAGCCGGAGCTGCGCGAGCGGGCCGCCGAGGCCGCCGACATCCTCGTACGGCGCCTGACCGAGCCCTTGCCCGAGGCGCCCCGGCGGCGGGCCGGGCTGATGCGCGGCGCGACCGGGCCCGCGCTGTTCCTGGTGCGGCAGTACGAGGAGACCGGTGAGCCCCGCCTGCTGGCGGCCGCGGCCGAGGCGCTCCGGCGCGACCTGGAGCGCTGTGTGGTGCAGCGGTCGGGCGGCGGCCTGGAGGTGGACGAGGGCTGGCGGACCCTGCCGTACCTCGGCGACGGGAGCGTCGGGCTCGGCCTGGTCCTCGACGACTACCTCGCGCACGCGGCGGGCGCGAGCGACACGACCGGCGCGGCCGGCACGGGCGACGCCGGCGACACCACCGGCGCATTCGAGCAGGCCCGCTCCGGGATCCTGATCGCCGCCACGTCACGCTTCTACGCGCAGCCCGGGCTGTTCCAGGGCCGCGCCGGAATGGTCCTGCACCTGAGCCGCACGACCGCGCCCGGCGCCGGCCGGGCCCGGCTCGACGAACAGATCGCGGGGCTCGGCTGGCTCGCCATGGCCTACCAGGGCCAACTGGCCTTCCCCGGGCACCAGATGATGCGCCTCTCCATGGACCTCGCCACCGGAACGGCAGGGTGTCTGCTCGCGCTCGCGGCGGCCCTCGACGGTGCCGGCACCGCGCACCTGCCGTTCCTGCCGCCCCACCGGCGGCCCTCACCACGCGGCTCCGCAACCTGACGGAGTCGTGACACAACCCCGTCCCCATACACCAAGGGAAGGAAACCCCAATGGCTCTTCTCGACCTGCAGATCATGGAGTCCGACGAGCACAACGACCACGGCGGCGCGAGCACGGTCAGCCTGCTCTCCTGCGTCTCCGCCGCGAGCATCCTGCTCTGTCTCTGACCGGCACAGTGCGTTGACGGCTCCGGGCGGCCCTCTCCTCGCGGGAGGGGCGTCCGGAGCCTTCTCGCCCGATCCGACGCGAGGCCCGCCGCCGATGACGACCCGTGCCGACGACGACCCGACCCGCGCGCTGCTGCGCGCGGCCCTCCGGCACAGCGGGGCCCGCTGCGCCGCCCTGTGCGCGGTGAGTACGGCGGCCACCGCGGCCGGCCTGCTGCTGCCCGCCGCCCTCGGCCGCACCCTGGACCTCCTGCTCACGCACGCCCCGGCCGCGGGCCGCTGGGTGTGGTGCAGCGCCGGGCTGATGCTGCTGCTCGCCGTCCTCGACGCGTGCGCGAGCGTGCTGGCCGGCACGGTCGACGCGCGGGCCACCGCGTGGCTGCGGAGCGCGGTCACCGGACACCTGCTGGCGCTGGGCCCCCGGGCCGCCGACCGGCTCGGTGCCGGGGATCTCGTGGCCCGCCTGGTGGGCAACGCGGCCCAGGCCGGGACGGCGCCCGGCGCCCTCGCCGCGCTGCTCGCCGCGCTCGCCGGGCCCCTCGGGGGCATGGTGGCGCTCTTCCTGATCGACCCGTGGCTGGCGGCCGTCTTCCTGGCCGGCGCCCCGGTCCTGGCCCTGCTGCTGCGCGCGTTCGCGCGGGACACGTCGGAGTGCGTGGCCCGCTACCAGCGGGTGCAGGGGCGGATCGCGGCGGGGCTCGCGGAGGCGGTCGGCGGCTTCCGTACGATCCGGGCGGCGGGCGCGGAGGACCGCGAGGCGGCGCGGATCCTGCGGCCGCTGCCGGAGCTGTCCCGGGCCGGACACCGCATGTGGCGGGTGCAGGGGCGGGCCGCGGCGCGGGCCGTCGCGGTGGCGCCGCTGCTGCACCTGGGCGTGGTCGCGGTGGCCGGGTTCCTGCTCACCCGGCACCGGCTGTCGGTGGGTGAGGTGCTCGCGGCCTCCCGCTACGCCGTCCTGGCGACCGGAGTGGGCGTCCTGGTCGGCCAGGTCTCCGCGCTGACGCGGGCCGGGGCGGCCGCCCGCCGCCTGGGCGAGGTACGGGCGCTGCCCGTCCCGCGACACGGCAGGCGGGCGCTGCCGCCCGGCCCGGGGCGGCTGGAGTTGCGCGGCGTGACCGTGCGCCGGGGCGGGCGCACGGTCCTGGACGGCGTCGACCTGGTGGTCCCCGGCGGCACGACGCTCGCCGTGGTCGGCCGCTCGGGCACGGGCAAGTCCCTGCTCGCGGCCCTGGCGGGCCGGCTGACCGACCCGGACGCCGGAGAGGTCCTGCTGGACGGCGTACCACTGCCCGACCTCACCCACGACGACCTGCGCGACGCCGTCGCCTACGCCTTCGAACGGCCCGCCCTGCTCGGCCGGACGATCGAGGACACGATCGCCTTCGGCCGGGTGGCGCCCTCCCCCGCCCAGGTCCGCGAGGCGGCCCGCGCCGCCCACGCCGACGCGTTCGTCCGCCGCCTGCCCGACGGCTACGCCACCCCGTGCGCCGAGGCCCCCCGCTCCGGCGGCGAGTCCCAGCGCCTCGGCCTCGCCCGTGCCTTCGCCCACGGCGGCCGGCTCCTGATCCTCGACGACGCGCTGTCCAGCCTCGACACGGTCACCGAGCACCACATCACCCGGGCCCTCCTCACCCACTCCCCGCACCCCACCCGCATCCTCATGGCCCACCGCACGGCGACGGCGTCCCGGGCCGACGCGGTCGCCTGGCTGGACGGCGGCCGGGTCCGCGCGGTGGGGACCCACGCGGAGCTCTGGCGGGACGACGCGTACCGGGGGGTGTTCGGGGACGAACCCGTCGAGGACGACGGCGACCGCGCCCCTGACGAGGTGATCGCCGTCGAACGGCCGTCGCCCGACGCACCGGCGGAAGGGGCTCGGCGGTGAGGAACGGGAAGAGCCCGGCGGACGGAGGAGGGCCGGCGCGAGCGCAGACCGCCGAGGGCGACCGTGGTGACACGCCGATGCTGCGTCGTGGGCTGCGGTATGTGCGGGCGCGGTGGTGGGTGTTCGTCCGGCTCGCCGTCTGGTCGGTGCTGGAGGCGGGCCAGACGTTCCTCGTCGGGTACGCCCTCGCGCGGGCCCTTGACGCGGGGTTTCTGACCGGGGACGCGGGCGTCGGGCTGCGGTGGCTCGGGCTGGCCGCGGGCGCGGTCGTCATCGGGGCCTACGGGACCGGGCGGGTCTACGGGGTCGTCGCCGCGCTGGTCGAACCGCTGCGGGACCGGCTCGTGGAGCGAGTCGTGGCGCGCGGGGTGCGGGAGGCCGACGGCGGGGCGCTGTCCGGGCTCACCCAGCAGGTGGAGATCGCCCGGGACACCGTCGCCGGTCTCGTCATGGTGTCCCGCTCCTTCGTGTTCACCGCCGTCGGAGCCCTCGTGGGCCTGTTCTCGCTCGACTCGCGGCTCCTGCTGGTCGTGGGACCCCCGCTGCTCGCCGGGGTGTGCCTGTTCGCGGTGACGCTGCGCCCCCTGGCCCGCCGGCAGGAGGCCTTCCTGGTCGCCGACGAGTCCCTCGCCCAGGACCTGGGCGCCGTCTGCCCCGGGCTGCGGGACGTCACGGCGGCGGGCGCCGAGCAGTTGGTCGCCGCCGGCCTGGGCGACCGTATCGACGCGGAACGGGACGCCGCCCGCTCCCTGGCCCGCTGGGCGGTGGCCCGGGTGGCCTCGCTCGCCATCGGCGGGCAGCTGCCCGTCGTCCTGCTGCTGGCCAGCGCTCCCTGGCTCCTGGGCCACGGCGTCACCCCGGGCGCCCTGGTCGGCGCCCTGGCCTACGTCACCCAGTCACTGCTCCCGGCCCTGCAGAACCTGGTCCACGGCCTGGGCACGAGCGGCTCCCGCCTCACGGTGGTGCTGCGCCGCCTGCTCCCGGCGACCACGTCGACTCCGGCCGCGGTGCCGACCCCGGTCGAGAGCGGCCCTGCCGCGGCCTCCGCCCCCGCCCTCGCCCTCACCTCCGTCACCTTCGCCTACGGCCCCGCGAGCGCCCCCGTCCTCGACCGGCTCGACCTCACCGTCCCGGAGGGGGGTCACCTCGCCGTCGTGGGTCCGAGCGGGATCGGGAAGTCCACGCTCACCGCCCTGGTGGCCGGGCTGCTGCGGCCCCAGGAGGGTGCGATACGGCTCCGTGGGCATGCCGTGCCCGGGGCCGGGGCCGCCGCGCAGCGGGTGCTCATCCCGCAGGAGGCGTACGTGTTCGGCGGCACCCTGGCCGAGAACCTCGCGTTCTTCCGGGACGGCCCCGTGCCGGAGCCCGAGCTGCTGGCGGCGGCCGAAGCCGTCGGGCTCACGTCGCTGCTGGAGGCGCTGGGCGGGCCCACGGCGACGGTCGAGCCCACGGCGCTGTCCGCAGGCGAGCGGCAGCTGATCGCGCTGACCCGGGCCTATCTGTCGTCCGCGCCGCTCGCCCTGCTCGACGAGGCGACCTGTCACCTGGACCCGGAGGCGGAGGCACGCGCCGAGCGGGCCTTCGCCGAGCGTGCGGGCGGCACCCTGGTCGTCGTCGCCCACCGGATCAGCTCGGCGCGCCGGGCGGACCGGGTGCTGGTGATGGACGGTCCGCGCACGGCGTACGGCACGCACGCGGAACTGGCGCGCTCCTGCGCGGTGTACCGGGACCTGGTCGGCAGCTGGACGCCCACGCCGGACGGCGTGTCGTCACAGCCACCCTTCCCCCTGTGAGATGCGGATCGCGTCGATCCGGTTGCGGGCTCCCGTCTTGCGGGTGATCGCCGCCATGTAGTTGCGCACCGTCCCGTTGGACAGGTGCAGGCTCCCGGCTATCTCCGCGATGGACGCTCCCCCGGCCGCCAGGGACAGCACGCTCAGCTCGCGTCGCGTCAGCGGGATCTGCGCGGCCCTGAGGAAGCCGAAGCCCAGCGAGTCGTCGACGAATCGTTCCCCCTGGGCGACCCGCCGGATGGCGCGCACCAGCCGCTCCGGCGAGCTCTCCTTGTCGACATAGCCGAGGGCCCCCGCCTCGGCGGCGCGCTTGAGCAGGCCCGGTCTGTGGGAGTCGGCGAGCACGACCAGCCGCGGGGGCGTCGTGCCGGTGCCCGCCGGCCGTAAGTCGCCGAGCGGCGGAACCCCGTGCGTGTCCGAGCAGTCGAGGTCGGCGGCCAACACGTCGGGCCCCAAGGACCGCACCCGCCCCGACGCGCCCCGCCACGGCGTGTCGTACACCCCCAGATCGGGCTCGCGGCGGAGCCACTCCGCCAGTACCGACCGCACCAGACACGCGTCGTGCACCAGAAGTACCCGGATCACTGCCGCCCCTTCAGCTTGCCGTCCTTCGTTCCCGGTGTTGAACGCGTGCCCCATTCTTGGCGTTCTCGGCGTTTCCCGGGCGCGGATAACCGGCCAATGGGGTGCGCGGGGGCGCACATGCGATGCGTACATGCCGCTTCGCGCTTCGATTGCGGGGGCATGGACGCGGGCCTACGGGGTACACGGGCGCGGTCCGACGCGCGGGGGCCGGCGCCGGGTGCGGGCACGGAGCCCGGGTGCCGCTCCCCCGGGCCCGGCCCGCTCGCCGTGCGCCGTGCGCCGCCAGGAGGGAGCCTTGTCCCCTGGGGTGCGACGCGCGGGGCGCGGCGTGCCGCCGGGCGAGGAGGTGGTCGGCGTGTCCGACGGGCGGACGCCCGCGCAGGCGCCGGCGGCCGTGAGGTCGCGGGTCGGCCGTCCGCTGCTCTCCCTGTCGCTGGCCGCGATGATGGACGAGGTCCACGCCCACTCCGGCGCGGTCTACCTGCTGACGCCCGACGAGCCGGTGCTGGAGATGGCGGTGATGGCGGGCCTGCCCCGGCAGTTCGCGGCGCCCTGGGAGCGGGTGGGGCTCAGCGCGCCGGTCCCGGTCGCGGAGGCGGTGCGCGGACGGCGGCTGGTCTGGGTGGGTGGCGAGGAGGAGATGGCCCGCCGCTATCCGCGCATCGCGATGGTCCTGCCCTATCCCTTCGCGCTGGCCGCGCTGCCCGTGGCCACCGAGACCAAGGCCTACGGCGCGATCTTCGTGACCTGGCCGGGTTCGCATCCGCAGGTGCTGTCCGACCGGGAGCGGGAGCACCTGACGGCGGCCTGTCACCGGCTCGCCGCACGGCTGGAGCGGGCCATGGAGGACAGCCGCCCCGTACGCGCCGAACCGGATCTGCTGGCGGCGACCGTGTCGGGCGTGGCGGGTTCCCTGGGGTCGGTCGAGGCGGCGCGGATGGTGGCCCGGCTGCCGTACGGGCTGCTGTCGATGGATCTGCACGGCCGGATCGGGTTCGTCAATCCGGCGGCCGCCGAGATGCTCGGCCGGCCGACGAGCGATCTGCTCGGCACCCAGCTGTGGGCCTCGGTGCCGTGGCTGAACGACCCGATGTACGAGGACCGCTATCGGGCCGCGCTGATCAGCCAGCAGGTGACCTCGTTCGTGGCGCTGCGCCCGCCGGGCGACTGGCTGTCCTTCCGCATGTATCCGAGCCGGACGGGACTGAGCGTGCGGATCAGCAGGGCCCGCTCGGTGGCGGAGATGGCGCGCGCCCCGCAGCGGTCCGCCGAGGGACCCGCGCGCCTGGTCACCATCACCCAGGTGCTGAACCTGGCCGGGTCGCTGACCGAGGCGGTCGGGGTGCAGGACGTGGTGCAGCTCGTCGCGGACGAGGTCTGCCCCGCCGTGGGCAGCCAGGCCGTGGTGGTGCTGGGCTCGCAGGCCGGCCGGCTGCACGTGCTGGGGCACCACGGGTATCCCGACCCGCACGTCGTCGAGCGGTTCGACGGGCTGCCGCTGGCCGAGCGCACCCCGGGGACGCACGTCCTGACCAGCGGGGTGCCGGCCTTCTTCGACTCGCAGACGCAGTTGGAGCGCCTGTATCCGGGCGGGCACGAGAGTCCGGACGGGTTCGCGGCCTGGGCGTATCTGCCGCTGATCGCCTCCGGGCGGCCGGTGGGCACGTGTGTGCTCGCCTATGCGCAGCCGCACGCCTTCGCGGCGGACGAGCGGGCCGTCCTGACGAGCCTGGCCGGACTGATCGCGCAGGCGCTGGACCGGGCCCGGCTCTACGACACCAAGAACCAGCTGGCGCACGGGCTGCAGGCCGCCCTGCTGCCGCACTCGCTGGCCCGGGTTCCCGGCATCGACGCGGCCGCGCGCTATCTGCCGGCCACGCAGGGCATGGAGATCGGCGGCGACTTCTACGACCTGGTGCCGACGCGGCCGCTGGCGGCGGCGGTGATCGGGGACGTCCAGGGGCACAACGTGACCGCGGCCGGGCTGATGGGGCAGATCCGTACCGGGGTACGGGCGTTCACGACCGGCGGCCAGGCGCCGGAGGAGGTCATGCACAGCACCAACCGGCTGCTCATCGACCTCGGTGCCGACCTGTTCGCGAGCTGTCTGTACCTGCGTCTGGACCCGGAGCGGGGGCGGGCCGTGATGGCCCGCGCGGGGCATCCGCCGCCACTGCTGCGCCGGGCGGACGGGCGGGTACGGGTGCTGGACCTGGCCGGCGGTCCGCTGCTGGGCATCGACGCGGCGGCGACGTATCCGACCACCGAGGTCGATCTGGCGCCCGGCTCGGTCCTCGTGCTCTACACCGACGGGCTGGTCGAGTCCCCCGGCGTCGACATCGAGGACGCCGTGGCGGATCTGGGCGAACTCGTCGCCTCCTCGGGAGACCGGCCGCTGGAGCGGCTGGCCGACGAGATCGTCCTGCACGGAGAGGCGGCGCGGGAGCGGGTGGACGACGTGGCGGTGCTGTTGCTGCGGGCCTGCCCGGACGCCGGGAAGGACGACTGAGCCGAAGGGGACCGCGCCGCACGACGACGCGGTCCGGCCCTCCCGCCGGAGGGCCGGACCGTCCACCGTCGGCCGGAACCGCGGGTGAGGCCGATCAGTGGTTCTCGGTCGCGGCCGAGCCGTCGTCCGCGCCGGTGCCGACACCGGACTGATCCGCGCCCGTGCCCGACTGATCCGCGCCCGCGCCCGACTGGTCGGCGCCGGTGCCCGTGCCGGACGGGTCCGCACCGGCACCGGACTGGTCGCCGGCGCCGGCACCCGCGGACGGGTCGGCCGTGCCGGACGCGTCGCCGCCGCCCACCGCGTCGCCGCCACCGGCCGCGTCGCCGCCACCGGCCTGGTCACCGCCGCCGGCCTGGTCACCGCCGCCGGCCTGGTCACCGCCGCCCGCCTGGTCACCGCCGCCCGCCTGGTCACCGGCGCCGTTGCCGCCCGCGCCGAGCGTCGCGCCCGTCGCCTGGAGGGCCTTGGTGACCGGCTGGAAGAAGGTCTCACCGCCGCTGGTGCAGTCGCCGCTGCCGCCGGAGGTGAGGCCGAGCGCGTTGCCGTCCTGGGTGAACAGGGAGCCGCCGCTGTCGCCCGCCTCGGCGCAGACGTTGGTCTGGATGAGGCCGGTCACGGTGTCGACGCCATTGGGGTCGGTCTCGCTCTGGAAGTTGACCGTGGCGTCGAGACCGGTGACCTGACCGTTGTGCAGACCGGTGGTGGAGCCCATCCGGAAGACGGTCTCGCCGACGGTGGCGTCCGCGGCCTGGTTGATCTGGACGGTCTGGCCGTTGCCGACGTTGACCTCGCTCGGCGCCTGGGTCGTGGCGTCGTTGTACTTCACAAGTGAGAAGTCGCCCTCGCCCGGGAACGTGGCCTGGTCCACGGTGGCGATCGGCTGCCCGTTCTGGGAGTCGGACCAGTCCTTGGCCGCGACGCCGCAGTGACCGGCCGTCAGGAACGCCGGGCTGCCGTCCGACGCGGTGACGTTGAAGCCGAGGGAGCAGCGAACGTTGCCGCCCTGCACCTGCGAGAAGATGGCGTCGCCGCCGGAGACGAGGGGCTTGAACTTTCCGGCGGACTTCTTGACGGTCGCCATGCCGGACCCGAGGTCCTGCACGGCCGACTCCACCCGGTCCCACTTGGCGCCGGTGACGCTGCTGTCGGCGGTGACCTGGATCTTGTTCGTCCGGGGGTCGACGGCCCAGGAGGTACCCGGGACGGTCGCCTTGGACTTCAGGGTCTGCGCGGCGGCCTTGAGCTCGGCCGTGCTGTTCTCGACCTTGCGGACGGCCGCGCCCGCCTTCTTCGCCTGGACGATCAGGTTGTTGTCGCCGCTGACAACGTTCACGACGAGCTGCTGCTTGCCGGAGTCGTAGTAGGAGCCGGCGAAGGCGTCACCGAGCAGGCCCTGGAGCTTCGCGGCGAGGTCCGAGGCGTCCGTCGCCTTCAGGGTCTTGGGGGCGGCGGCGTTCGCTCCGCCGTCCTGGGACGCGTTCGCGTGGGGCAGCAGGATGGCCGCCGCTCCGAGCGCCGCGACACCGCCCGCGGCTATCGCGGCCTTGCGCTTCGGCATGCGCTTGTGACTCAAACTACTCAGCCTCCTGGGACGGGGGGTCTGCCTCTGTCGGGCAGTCGGTCGGCGGCGCCTGGATGGCTGTAGGTACGGGCGGGTCGTCCGGTGCGTTCAATTCCGTTTGCCAATTGCCTTTGCGTAACGGGGAATCGGCCAGGTTGCGCGTGTCGGAGGGGGCGGCCGGGAACAATCGCCCATATGACGATGACCACCGCCGAAGCCGACAAGATCCTCTCCGCCAACTTCGCCCCCTGGGTCCTCGAACTGAACCTGTCGGTCGAGGCCTTGGGCGAGCACCGTGCCGTCCTGCGTCTGCCCTGGTCGGACCGGCTCTCCCGGGAGGGCGGCGGGCTGTCCGGGCAGGCCCTGATGGCGGCGGCCGACACCGCGACCGTCATCGCCGTCTCGGCGGCGCGCGGCGGCTTCGTGCCGATGACGACGGTGCAGCAGTCGACGTCCTTCCAGCGCGCGGTGACCGGTTCGGATGTCTTGATCGAAGCGGTGCTGACGAAGCTGGGCCGCAGGATGGCGTTCGCCGACATCGCGCTGACGGACGAGAGTTCGGGCGAACTCGCGGCACGGGCGAGCACGGTCTACGCCCTGCTGGGCTGACACGATCGGCGACCGGTCGGTGACCGTCCGTTCCGATCAGTGAGCGGAATCCCCGCTTCAGGGAATCTGCACATCCCATACCCAAGCAAGTCACCGGCTCCTGGGGATCTGCACAAGCGCGCGCCCCCCTCCGCGCCTTTGGCGCGGTGTGCCGGAATCGCCGCGGCGGGGGCAAGCGCCGGGATGCGGCGAAGCCGTGAGCCGTGTGAAGGAGTCGGCGACAAGCCGTGCGCGCGCCTGCACGGATGGGGCCCGCCGGGGCGTAAGTGCCCAGGTGAGGCGGGTGATTGATTGGATGCGCGCGCCGCCCGCGTGCTTTGATCCATCGCATCGCGGGGGCCGCGAAGGGCTCTTGGAAACGGGTGCCCGGCGCCCGCGGTCGCGGCCGTCCGTCTGTCATCGGAGGGGGCCGCTCTCCCCCTTGTGAATACCCCATATGAAGGGAAGTTCCATCATGAACTCCACCCCCCAGGTCGAGACCGTCGAGATCTCCGACGCCGAGCTGGACAACGTCTCCGGCGGCCTTTCCGTGAACGCCCTGAACACCGTCACCGGTGCCGTGAACGGCGTGGCCCCGCTTTCCGGCCTGGCCGACACGGCCATCGGCACGGTCGAGGGTGTCACCGGCCTGAACACCCAGCCGGTCACCAGCCTGGTCGCCGGTCTCTGATCGCACCGCGGTGCCCGAAGTCCCGGAGCCGCCCCACGGCTCCGGGGCTCTCGGATGCCCCGACACCCGTCGTGACGACGTCTCTCCTCAGGTGAGGGAAGTTCCGTGCAGTTCCGCCAACAGGCCCTCGCCAAGCTCCAGTCGCCGGAGGAGCTCGACCTTCCGGTGCGGCTCGCCCGCCCGCAGGGCTGGCTCGCGCTGTCCGTCAGCGTCGTCGTGATGGCGGCCGCCTCCGTGTGGGCGGTGACCGGTTCGGTCGCCTCCACCGTCGGCGCGCCGGCCATCCTCACGCACGGGCAGGGCAGCTACATCCTGCAGAGCCCCGTGGCCGGCCAGGTCACCGCCGTGCTCGCCCGGCAGGGCGAGCGGCTCCCCGCCGACGCGCCCGTCCTGAAGGTCCGTACGAGCCAGGGCGATTCGGTCGTCCGCACGGTCGCCGCGGGCCGCGTCACCGCGCTCGCCGCCACCATCGGGCAGATCATCCGGACCGGCGCCGACGTCGCCGCGGTGGAGAAGGTCGCCCACGCCTCGGACCCGCTGTACGCGACGGTCTACGTCCCCGCCGAGAACGCGGCCGCCGTCCCCGCGCACGCCCGCGTCGACCTGACCGTCTCCTCGGTGTCCACCCAGGAGTACGGGGTGCTGCGCGGCCATGTGATCTCGGTCGATCGCACCGCGCAGTCCGCCCAGTCGATCGCCGCGTTCCTCGGGGACACCCAGCTGGGCGAGCAGTTCACCCGCAGGGGACGGCCGGTCGCCGTCCGGGTGCGGCTGGACAAGTCCCCGCGCACGAAGAGCGGTTACCGCTGGTCGTCCGCGGACGGCCCGCCGTACCGGCTCGACTCCATGACCCTGGCCACGGGTTCGATCCGGCTGGCCGACCAGCACCCCGTCGATTGGCTGCTCCCGTGACCACCGCCCAGCAGTCGCGCGGCGGGCGCCGGCGCGCCGCCCCGCCCAGGCGCCCGGTCCCCAAGAGCCGCGCGAAGACCGTCCGCACGCCCACCACCCTCCAGATGGAGGCGGTGGAGTGCGGTGCCGCCTCGCTCGCCATGGTGCTCGGTCACCACGGCCGGCACGTCCCGTTGGAGGAGCTGCGCATCGCCTGCGGCGTCTCCCGCGACGGCTCGCGCGCCTCCAATCTGCTGAAGGCGGCCCGCAGTTACGGCCTGACCGCCAAGGGCATGCAGATGGATCTGGCCGCGCTCGCCGAGGTGACGGCACCGGCCGTCCTGTTCTGGGAGTTCAACCACTACGTCGTCTACGACGGCATGGGCCGCCGCTTCGGACGGCGCGGCGTCCACATCAACGACCCGGCCAAGGGCCGGCGTTTCGTGCCCATCGAGGAGTTCGACGGAAGCTTCACCGGTGTCGTCCTGGTGATGGAGCCGGGCGAGGGCTTCGAGCGGGGCGGGCGCAAGCCGGGCGTCCTCGGCGCGATGCCGGCCCGGCTGCGCGGCACCGCGGGCACGATGCCCGCCGCGGTGCTGGCCAGCCTGCTGCTGGTGGCGGTCGGCGCCGCGCTGCCCGCGCTGAGCCGGATGTACATCGACATGTTCCTCATCGGCGGCCGGACCTCGCTGCTGGGCGTGCTGTTCGCGTCGATGGCCACCTGTGTGCTGCTCACGCTGGTGCTGACCTGGCTCCAGCAGGCCAATCTGCTGCACGGCCGCATCATCTCCTCCACCCTGTCCAGCGCCCGTTTCCTGCGTCATCTGCTGCGGCTGCCGGTCACGTTCTTCGCCCAGCGCAGCCCGGCCGACCTGGTGCAGCGGCTCCAGTCCAACGACCAGGTCGCCGAGACCCTGGCCCGCGACCTGGCGGCGGCGGGCGTGGACGCGGTCGTCGTCGTGCTCTACGCGGTGCTCCTCTACACCTACGACCCGCAACTGACCTTCGTCGGCATCGGCGTGGCGCTGCTGAACGTCCTGGCGATGCGGTTCGTCGTACGGCTGCGCGCGACCCGGACGGCGAAGCTGCGCGCGGACACCGCCCGGCTCACCAACACCGCCTACACCGGCCTGCAGCTGATCGAGACGATGAAGGCGACCGGCGGCGAGAACGGCTACTTCCGCAAGTGGGCCGGCCAGCACGCCACCACGCTGGAGGAGCAGCAGCGGCTCGGCGTGCCGAGCGCCTGGCTGGGCGTGGTCGCGCCGACGCTCGCCACCCTCAACAGCGCGCTCATCCTGTGGATCGGCGGCATGCGGGCCGTCGAGGGGCACATCTCGGTCGGCCTCCTCGTCGCCTTCCAGGCGCTGGTCACCCGCTTCACCGCCCCGCTCACCCGGCTCAACGGCGTCGCGGGCCGCATCCAGGACTTCGCGGCCGACGTGGCTCGCCTCAAGGACGTCGAGAACTTCCAGGCGGACCCGCTCTACGCCCGCCCCGGCACGGGCGAGTCCACGCGCCGGCTGCACGGCCATGTCGAGCTGGAGAACATCAGCTTCGGCTACAGCCCCCTCGACAAGCCCCTGCTCACCGGCTTCGACCTGACCGTCGGCCCCGGACAGCAGGTGGCCCTGGTCGGCGGCTCGGGCAGCGGCAAGTCGACGGTCTCCCGGCTGATCTCGGGCCTGTACGCGCCCTGGGAGGGCGTGATCCGTATCGACGGTCAGCGCCTGGAGGACATTCCGCGCGGCGCGCTCGCCGCCTCCGTCTCCTTCGTCGACCAGGACGTGTTCCTCTTCGAGGGCTCGGTCCGGGACAACGTGGCGCTGTGGGACCCCTCGATCCCCGACGACGCGGTGGTGGAGGCGCTCAGGGACGCGGCCCTGTACGACGTCGTCATGCGCCGCCCCGGCGGCATCCACAGCAGGGTCGAGCAGGACGGCCGGAACTTCTCCGGCGGGCAGCGCCAACGCCTCGAGATCGCTCGGGCGTTGGTGCGCCGGCCGAGCATCCTGGTGCTCGACGAGGTGACCAGCGCGCTCGACGCCGAGACCGAGCTGGTCGTGATGGACAACCTGCGCCGGCGCGGCTGCGCCTGCGTGGTGATCGCCCACCGGCTGAGCACGGTCCGCGACAGCGACGAGATCGTCGTCCTCCAGCACGGCACGATCGTGGAACGCGGGCGGCACGACGAACTGGTGGTGCGCGGCGGAGCGTACGCCGCGCTGGTCAGGGAGCGGTGAGATGACGTCCGTGCACGAAGGCGACCTCGTCCTGGGCGCGCTCGGCTCGCTGGGCACACCGCTGGACTGCAGCGGTTTCAACCGCCTCGACCTGGAGGGCCCGCAGGTGCTGTGGCTGGTCGCGGCGGGCGCCCTGGACCTGTTCGCGGTGGACGCCGCCCAGCAGGGCCACTGGCACCACCTCGGCCGGCTGGAGGCGGGCTCGCTGCTGCTCGGCCCGGTCGCCGGCCCCCAGCACACCCTGGTCGCCCGCCCGCTCAGGGACTGCGTGGTGCACCGCATCGGACTGCGCGAGCTGTACCAGCCCGCGAACACGCAGACCTGGTCGTACGACGAGTACGGCAACCCCCAGTACGTGCCGCCGACGTCGAGCCCGCTGGAGTACGCCCTGGCCCTGGGCGTGGGCCGCGGCCTGTCCGTCCTCTTCCAGGCGCCGATGGCGACCGAACGCGCGGCGGATGTGACCGACGACGACGTGTTCTGGATGCAGGTGCCGCCGGGCAGCGTGCAGTACGGGTCGCTGTACGGCGCGGAGGCCGCCGCCGACCTGCTGATGGACCCGGCCGTGTGGCAGAGCATGGTGGACCAGCAGTACCGGCTTCTCACCACCCTCGACCGGTGGATCGAGCAGCTGGAGCGCACCCATGAGTCCCGGACCGCCGCCGGGATCAAGGCCGGTGAGGCGGTCCGCGCCCAGGCCGACCGGACACTGCTCGCCTCGATCGGCCGGGCGTCGGCGAAGCGGACGACGGCCGCCGACGCCGACGCCACCTACGCGGCCTGCAAGCTGGTCGCCCAGGCCGCGGGGATCACCCTCGCCGAGCCCGCGCAGAGCGGCACCGAGAGCGACCGCCTGGACCCGGTCGAGCGGGTGGCCCTCGCCTCCCGGGTGCGCACCCGGGCCGTACGTCTGGACGGCCGCTGGTGGCGGGACGACGTCGGCCCGCTGGTGGGTCATCGGGCACTGTCGGGGGCGCCGGTCGCGCTGCTGTGGCGGCGCGGCGGCTATGTGGCGGTGCATCCGTCGACCGGACGGGAGACGCCGGTCGAGAAGGCCAACGCGGAGGAGTTCGAGCCGCGCGCGGTGATGTTCTACCGCCCGCTGCCCGAGCGCCGCCTCGGGCCGCTGGGTCTGCTGCGGTTCAGCATGCGCGGCACGCGCGGTGATCTGCTCGGTCTCGTGCTGGGTGGGCTGGTGACGGTGGGGATCGGCGCCCTGGTGCCGATCGCCACCGGCAAGGTGCTCGGCGAGTACGTGCCGCGGGCGCAGCAGGGCCTGATCGCGCAGGTCTGCCTGGCGGTGATGATCAGCGGTGTGGTGGCCGCCGCGTTCATGCTCCTGGAGAACCTGACGATCCTGCGTCTGGAGGGCCGTATCGAGGCAACGCTCCAACCGGCCGTCTGGGACCGGCTGTTGCGGCTGCCCACCCAGTTCTTCACGCAGCGCTCCACCGGTGAACTGGCCAGCGCGGCGATGGGCATCAGCGCGATCCGGCGGCTGCTCGCGGGCGTCGGCCCGGTGGTCGCCCAGTCGGTGACCGTCGGCGCGATGAACCTGGGCCTGCTCTTCTGGTACAGCGTGCCGATGGCCCTGGCGGCGATCGGCATGCTCGTGGTGATCGGCGCCGTGTTCCTGGGCCTCGGGCTGTGGCAGGTGCGCGGGCAGCGGCGGCTCGTGGTGCTCGGCAACAAGCTGAACAACCAGGCGTTCCAGACGCTGCGCGGCCTGCCGAAACTGCGGGTGGCGGCGGCCGAGAACTACGCGTACGCCGCCTGGGCGGGCGAGTTCGCGCGCAGCCGTGAGCTCCAGCAGAAGGTGGGCCGCGTCAAGAACCTCACCACGGTGCTGGGCTCGGTCTATCTGCCGGTGTGCACGCTGCTGATGTTCATGCTGCTGGCGGGCCCGGCCAGGGGCGCGATGTCGGCGGCGGCGTTCCTCACCTTCAACACGTCGGTGACGATGCTGCTCACCTCGGTCACCCAGCTGACCGGCTCGTTCGTCTCGGCGGTGGCGGCTTTGCCGCTGTTCGAGGAGATCAGGCCGGTGCTGGAGGCGACGCCCGAGGTGCGCACCGCGAGCACCCGGCCCGGACCGCTCTCCGGCGCGATCGAGGCCCGCCGACTGTCCTTCCGGTACGCCGACGACGGTCCGCTGGTCCTCGACGACGTGTCGTTCGCGGTGCGCCCGGGCGAGTTCGTGGCGATCGTCGGCCCGAGCGGCTGCGGCAAGTCGACCCTGCTCAGGCTGCTGATCGGCTTCGACAGGCCGGTCTCGGGGAGTGTGCTGTACGACGGGCAGGACCTCGCGGCCCTCGACCAGTCGGCGGTGCGGCGCCAGTGCGGGGTGGTGCTCCAGCACGCGCAGCCGTTCACCGGGTCGATCCTGGACGTCATCTGCGGCACCGAGCCGTACACGCCCGAGGAGGCGATGGCGGCGGCCGAGATGGCGGGGCTCGCCGAGGACATCAAGCGGATGCCGATGGGACTGCACACGATCGTCTCGGGCGGCGGCGCGGTCTCCGGCGGGCAGCGCCAGCGCCTGATGATCGCCCAGGCCCTGATCCGCCGCCCGCGCATCCTGTTCTTCGACGAGGCGACCAGCGCCCTGGACAACGACACCCAGCGCACGGTCATCGAGAGCACCCGCAAGCTGAACGCCACGCGCATCGTGATCGCCCACCGGCTGTCGACGGTGCTGGACGCCGACCGTGTCATCGTCATGGAGGACGGCAAGGTCGCCCAGCAGGGCCCGCCCGCCGAACTCCTCGCCGACACCGGCGGCCGACTGCACGAACTGGTGCGACGGCAGCTGGCGTGACGGGTCAGTCGAGGCCGGGGACCGGTGCGCCGGAGGGCACCCCGGCCTCGACGTAGGCCTCGTACAACTCCTTCCAGGGCACACTCGCCCCGGCGTGCGGCCCCTCGAACTGCTCGCCGCGCGCCTTCGCGTCCAGGGCGGCCAGACACACGTCCCAGCCCGCGCCGTTGCGGGCGGCGGTGTCCTTTGCGCTCAGCACGTTGGTGAGGGTGAAGCGGGTGCGCCCGCCCTCGGCCTCCTCCAGGTCGAAGCGGAGTTCGTCGCCGCCCCATTCGAAGGACAGGTGGCGCGGCGGGTCCACGGCGAGCACACGGCCGGTCGACTCCGGCATGTTCGGGTCGCCGCTGAACCGGATCGTGCCGCCGGGGCGCAGCTCCATCTCGGCGCGGGACGGGAACCACTGGACGAGTTCACCGGGGTCGGTGACGAAGTGCCAGACGCGGTCGAGCGGGTGGTCGTAGACGCGGCTGAAGCGGACGGCGGGGCGGCCGTCGTCCAGGGTCACGAAGGTGCCGGTCGGTTCGGCGGACATGGCGGATCAGTCCTTCGGGGTGAGGGATTCCCTGCGGTCGTCGCTGTCGTCCGACGTCTCGTCGAGCCGCCGGCCCAGTGCGTCCAGGCTGCTGTTCCAGAGCCTGCGGTAAGGGGCCAGCCACGCGTCGAGCGCGGCGATCGGCGCCGGGTCGAGGGCGTAGACACGGCGCTGGGCGTCCTGTCGTACGCGCACGAGACCCGCCTCCCGGAGCACCTTCAGGTGCTTGGAGGTGCCCGGCTGACTCAGGCCGCATGCCTCCACGATCTCCCCGACGGGCCGGGGCCGCTCCAGGAGCAGCGCGACGATGGCCCGCCGGTGGGGATCGGCGAGGGCGCTCCAGAGCGCGGCGTCGGACATGCGGACCAATATGCCTCTGCAGTTATATGCCTGTCAAGGAATGCAACCCTCTGTCGAAGCACTCCAGGGCGCCCACCCCAGCGAAACGTTGCCGTTTCGCTGGAGCTGCCCTAGTCTCCATGTGTACGAAACAGTTTCGTTTACAGGCTGCTCCGTACGGACTGCCGTGCCCTCCCTCACCGAACGACTTCCCTGGAGTGGTTCCGATGCCCCAGAACACCCTGACCAAGGGCGACCGCCCGGTCGCCGCGGCGTCGGCGCCCGCCGCCTCCGCCAAGCGCTGGTGGATCCTCGCCGTCGTGGCCGTGGCCCAGCTGATGGTCGTCCTCGATGCCACGATCGTGAACATCGCCCTGCCCTCGGCCCAGGCCGACCTCGGCTTCTCCGACGGCAACCGGCAGTGGATCGTCACCGCGTACGCCCTGGCCTTCGCCTCCCTGCTGCTGCTCGGCGGGCGCATGGCGGACCTGTTCGGCCGCAAGCCCGCCTTCCTCGTCGGCGTCGTCGGCTTCGCGGCCGCCTCCGCGCTCGGCGGGGCCGCCACCGGCTTCGGCATGCTGGTCACCGCGCGCGCCCTCCAGGGTGCCTTCGGCGCACTGCTCGCGCCCGCCGCGCTGTCACTTCTCAACACGACGTTCACCGACGCCCGCGAACGGGCGCGCGCCTTCAGCGTCTACGGCGCGATCGCCGGTGCCGGCGGTGCCGTCGGCCTGCTGCTGGGCGGCATCCTGACCGACGCCTTCGACTGGCGCTGGACGCTCTACGTCAACGTGGCCATCGCGGTCGTCGCCTTCGCCGGCGGCTGGATCCTGCTCGGCAACCACCGCGACGCCGCGAACTCCAAGCTGGACGTGCCGGGCACGATCCTCGTCGCCACCGGACTCTTCGCCCTGGTGTACGGCTTCTCCAACGCCGAGACCCACGACTGGGGTTCGCCGCTGACCTGGGGCTTCCTGCTGGCGGGCGGGGTGCTGCTGACGGCCTTCGCCTGGTGGCAGACCAAGGCGGAGCATCCGCTGCTGCCGCCGCGCATCCTGCTCGACCGCGACCGCGCGGCCTCCTTCCTCGCGCTGCTGATCACCGGCGCGGGCATGTTCGGCGTGTTCCTCTTCCTCACCTACTACCTGCAGCTCAACCTCGGCTTCAGCCCGACGAAGACCGGTGTGGCGTTCCTGCCGATGGTCGGCGCGCTGATGGTGACCGCCCAGGTCGGCACCACGGCCTTGCTGCCCCGGATCGGCCCGAAGACGGTCATCCCGCTGGGCTTCGCCGTCGCCACGGCCGGCATGGCCTGGCTGACCGGCATCGGCGTCGCGTCCTCCTACACGAGCGCGGTGCTGCCGCAGCTGGTCGTGATCGGCGTGGGCCTCGGCCTGGTCATGCCGCCCGCGATGCAGCTGGCCACCGGCGGGGTCGCGGCCGAGGACGCGGGTGTCGCCTCGGCGACCGTCAACGCCATGCAGCAGGTGGGCGGTTCGATCGGTACGGCGCTGCTGAACACGCTCGCCGCGAGCGCCGCGACGGACTACCTGGCCGGCCGTGACGCGACCAGCAGGCTGGTCCGGGCGCAGGCGACCATCGAGAGCTACACCACCGCCTTCTGGTGGTCGGCGGGCTTCTTCGCCGCGGGCGCGCTGATCGCGTTCCTGCTCTACCGGCGCGGAGTTGTGAGCCAGGACCCGGCCGCGCCCGTGGTCCACATGTGACGACCGCGAGGGCTCCGCGGCTCCGCCGACCGGAGTCCACCGGTCCGAGGGGCCGCCGTCCACAGGGAGACGGCGGCCCCTCCTCGCTGTCCGCCGGTGGTGTTCGTATACGGCGGCCGCGCCGTGGTGCCGGGTTGGTGGCCGTGACGTAGGCCCTGGGACTGAAAGAACCACCGCATCGTCAAGCGAACTGACGCAAGTTCACTCGGTCGAGTGAACCCGATCTTGTCTTGCGTGTCGCGGGGATGGTCGCGGCCCGGCCGGGGTAACTACCGGCATCGAACGCGCCCCGGGCGAGGTGGAGCAGACATGGCACCGGATGCCGAGGACCGCGGCCCCCGGCCGCCACCGGAAGCCGGTGCGGCACGCATCGGAATCGGACCGCCGGCGGCGAACTCCTGTGCCCGCACCCGGGTGAGCGGGCAGTTCACCGTCGTCGTGGCCCTGGGCGAGGTCGACATCGCGACCGCGGGCCTGCTCAGTGAACATCTGGACGCGGCGACCGCGGAGCCTCGCCCGGACGTCCTGGTCGACCTCAGGGACGTGGACTTCCTCGACTGCTCCGGGCTGCGCGTGCTGTGCCGGGCCGAGGCCCGGGCCCGGGAGCGCGGCGGCCGGCTGCGCCTGGTGGGCGACGGGGCGCTGCTGCTGCGGCTGCTGCGCGGCTCGGGGCTGCTGGATCGCTTTCCACCGCTCCCCGGGATGCCCGGGGAGCGGACGTGATACCGGGGATCGGCGGGCGGCCCCACTCCGCCCGGCCGATCCCCGGTTCGGGATCCATGGTCTCCGTGACAGGGCTCGCACTCCCCATTCTGCGGGCCTGTTCCGGCATGTCCGGAGACCGGGGATCCCGGTCCCTCAGAACGTGAAGACGCTGGTCCCGTAGGAGTTCTTCACGCACTCGTTGCCGAAGGTGTGCTCATAGGAGACGCGCTTGCCGCGCCAGACACCATCGACCGTGACGACGACGGGGTTGTACTCCCTGGTGCACGGCTTGTCGCTGCCGGTCGTCAGGGCGTCGAAGTCGCCGCCGGCGCCGCGCAGTTCGGCGCATGCCTCGACCGCGGCCGGATGAGTTCCGGAGGGGGTCGGGGCGCAGTTCAGCGTGACGGCGCGCTCCGGTGTGGCAGTGACCGCACTGTCGCCGTGGCCCACGGTGAGCACCAGGGCCGACGGGGCGTAGAGCGCGGACGGGGCGGTGCCCGGTGCGGCGCCGGCAGCCCCGGTCAGGGGTCCGCAGACGGCGACGGCCGTGAGGCCGAGGGTCGCTGCCCAGCGCGCGGTGTTCCGCATTGTGTGCATCCTTCCGCTCGAATAGACGGTGCCGCCCCCGACTCCGGTCTGGTGCCGGAGCGGCGAGCGCCACTCTGCCGACTCCGCCGCCGAAACTCACATCCCACCCACCGGTTTCAGTAACCTTGCGTGTTGAATCAGTGGCGTGAAGTTACGGAGTTCGAACGTTACAACCCCGAAACTGGGCGGCTCTTGATCGCTCGAAGCGGCCAAGTGGCTGGATTTCACCGCCTCGTTAATAGTCCTGAAACATTCCGGTTCTGCCCTCGGCAGACTTCTCCGGGACCCCTTGTGTTCACCTCCGACCGGAGTAATCGTGATTACATGATTACGACAGAGCAACGAGAGAAGCTGCGCGGCTGGTTCGCCGGCCGACTGCCCGAGGACCTCTTCGAGGCGCTGGTCGAGGTGACCGCCGACCGCGAGGAGATCACCGTGATCGGCCGCATCCCCGCACCCCGGCTCGCCGAGGACGTCTCGGACCCCGAGCGGGACGCGGCCGTCCAGGGCCGGATCCAGGAGTTCCGGGAGCGCACCCGGGACGCCCGGATCGCCGTGGCCCGCGATGCCGAGCACCGGTTCGAACGGAAGGTGTCGTGGGGCGTGGAGTGCGCCGGGCAGCGCGCCCTGTTCACCCATGTCGCGGCACCCGTGATGACCCGGCTGCGGCAGCCCGAGCGCCAGGTGCTCGACACGCTCATCGCCGGCGGCGTCGCCCGCAGCCGCAGCGACGCCCTGGCCTGGTGCGTACGACTGGTCCAGCGCCACACCGACGACTGGCTCACCGAACTGCGTGAATCCCTCGAACACGTCCAGCGGGTACGGGCGCAGGGCCCGGACGCCGAGGGGGTGACCGATTCGCCCACGGATTCCACCGCCGCCGACACCCAGGAAGGGTGAGACACCCTCTGGAATCCCCGGTGGACGTACCTGCGGCTACCCGCGAGTATCGTCGGCGCGGCGCATGCTCGACGACGAGAGGCGGGACGTACGAATGGCGAAGCACTGGGCGGACTTCCAGTACGAGATCTATCTGAACGGGATGGCGGGGACCGTGCCCCGGCTCCCCACCGACCTGACCCGGCTGGAGGAACTGGCCGAACACCGGCTCGGGCCGGGTCCGGTGGGTTATGTGGCGGGAAGCGCGGGCGACGGCAGCACCGCGCGCGCCAACCGGTCCGCCCTGGCCCGGCGCCGGATCGTGCCCCGCATGCTCAGGGACGTGCACGAACGCGACCTGTCCGTCGAGGTGTTGGGCCGTGCCCTGCCGGCGCCGCTGGCCCTGGCTCCGGTGGGCACCATTTCGATCATGCATCCGGACGCCGAGTCCGCCGTGGCCCGAGCCGCCGCCGCACAGGGCGTGCCGTACATCCTCTCCTCCGCCTCCAGCACGCCGATGGAGCAGGTGGCGGAGGCGATGGGGGACGCCGAGCGGTGGTTCCAGCTGTACTGGGGCAAGGACCGTGAGGTGACCCGGAGTTTCCTCGGCCGGGCGAAGGCGTCCGGGTACACGGTGCTGGTCGTCACGCTCGACACGCCGATCCTGGCCTGGCGGCCGCGCGACCTCGACCAGGCGTACCTGCCGTTCCTGCACGGGGTCGGCACCGCCAACTACTTCTCCGACCCGGCCTTCCGGGCGGGCCTGAGCAAACCGGTGCACGAGGATCCGAACGCGGCCGTGCTGCACTTCCTCGGCCTGTTCGGGGACGCGAGCCACACCTGGCCGGATCTGGCGTTCCTGCGCGAGCACTGGGACGGGCCGATCGTCCTCAAGGGCGTGCTGCACCCGGACGACGCGCGGCTGGCCGCCGACGCCGGGGTGGACGGTGTGGTCGTGTCCAACCACGGCGGCCGTCAGGTGGCCGGTTCGATCGGCGCGGCCGACGCGCTGCCCCGGATCGCCGAGGCGGTCGGCGACCAGCTGACGGTGCTGTTCGACAGCGGGATCCGCACCGGCGACGACGTCTTCAAGGCCCTCGCCCTCGGCGCACGGGCGGTCCTGCTCGGCCGGCCGTACGTCTACGGGCTCGGTCTCGACGGACAGGCGGGCGTCGAGCACGTGATCCGTTGCCTGCTCGCGGAGTTCGACCTCACCCTCGCCCTGTCGGGACACGCCGCCCCCGCCACGGTCGGCGCCGCCGACCTCGTCGCGGAGTCCGCATGACCGCGCCGAAGAACGTCCTCGCCGTCGTCCCGCGGCATGTGGGCGGACGGGCGGCCGGAGCCGGACTGGGCACGCTGTTTCCCGAGAGCGCCCACGTCACCGTCGTCGAGGCGACCGACGAGGACCCGGCCGCGCTACGCGAGGCGCACGTCGTGGTCACCGCGCTCGGCCCGGTGACCGCCGCGCACCTCGCCGCCGCGCCCGGCCTGGAGCTGGTGCAGTGCGCGAGCCACGGCTTCGACTACGTCGACGTGGCCGCGGCACGCGAACGCGGGGTGCCGGTGTGCACCATCGGTTCCAGCGGCGCCGAGGCACAGAACGTCGCCGAGCAGACGTTCGCGCTGATGCTGGCGCTGGCCAAACAGCTGGTGCCCGCGCACAACGCGCTCGCCCAGGGCGACTGGGCGCTGCCCCGCCTGCAGCGCTCGCTCACCGAGCTGTCCGGCAAGACGCTCGGCATCGTGGGGCTCGGGCAGATCGGACAGCAGGTCGCCCGGCGCGCCACGGCGTTCGACATGACCGTCCTGTACACCGGACGCCGCCGTCTCGCGCCGGAGACCGAGGAGCGGTTCGGCGCGCGGTACGTCCCACTGGACGAACTGGTGCGCTCCTCGGACTACGTCACGCTGCACGCGCCCCTCACCGACGAGACCCGGCATCTGCTCGACGCCGATCGCCTCGCGCTGCTCAGGCCCACGGCCTTCGTGATCAACACGGCCCGGGGCGCGCTGATCGACCAGGACGCGCTCGCGGACGCCCTGGAGAAGGGCACGCTCGCCGGAGCGGGCCTCGACGTCTTCGACCCCGAACCGCCCACTTCGGCCCTGCGCGTGCTCGGCGCCCCGAACGTGGTCCTCTCCCCGCACGTCGGCGGCGTCACCCGCGAGACCCTCGTGAGGATCGCGCTGGCCGCGGTCGAGAACGTCAACGCGTACCTGGCGGGCGCCCCGCCACGGGACGTGGTCGACGAGCCCTGACCCGAGACCTCGTGACCTAGCCCTCCCCCGGCAGCCGGACCGGCTGTGCCGACGGTCCGCCGGTGCCGGCGATCGACAGGGAGCCGGGGGCGGCCGACGGCGGGTCGGTCAGCCAGCGCTGGCCGGCCGAGCGGTCGCGGACCTTGACGACGACGGCGGCACCGGGGCTCTCGCCGGTGCCGGCGAGCGCGAGGGTCTCGTCCCAGCGGGGCAGCAACTCGCCCTGGACGGTGAGGTCGTAGCGCACGTCGTCGCCGCGCTCACCCCCGTCGTCCGCGCAGGTGCCGAGGATGACGACCCCGGCGTCGGCGTGCGAGTCCAGGCACAGGCCGTCGTCGGCGCCGCTGCGCAGCAGCCCGTCGTTCTCGTACGTCCACTGCTGGGTCGGCGCCGCGGAGCACGCCGCCAGGACCGCTTCCGCCCCGGCCTGTGGCGTGCCGTCGATGTCGAGGCACAGGTCGGCGGCCGCGTTGCGCAGCCGGGTCCGCCGGCTTCCGGTGGCGGCGGGCGGGGACTGGGAGTCGGTGCCCGGCACGCCGTGGGCGCCGGAGGCGCTGGTGGAGGAGACCGGGTCGGTGCCGTCGTCGCCGTCCGGCCAGACGCTGACGGCGAGGACGGTGGCGAGCAGCCCGGCACCGGCGATACCGACCCCGGTGAGCAGGGCCCTCGACGGCCGGGAAACGTCCTCGGCGCGGAGCGTGGGCACCGGGATCCGCGCCAGCAGCCGGGACCGCGGGCCCCCGCGCCGGCGTCCGCCGCCGTGCCGGGAGACCGTGCGGGTGCGCGGCTGCGCGGTGCCGCTGCGGCCCGGGCGCGAGTCGAGATAGCGGCGGGCTCCCCAGCCGAGGACCGCCTCGGCGAGCAGCATGCCCGGACGGGCCTCGACATGGCTCAGTTGCTCGGCGGCGTGCCGGCAGTACGGGCACTGGGACAGATGCTGCTGGACGTCCGGCAGCAGGGCGCCGCCGCGCCGGATCGGCACGTCCAGGAGGCGGTTGTAGAAGCGGCAGTCCTTGGTCGGCGCGAGTTCCCGGTGGGCGCGTACACAGCCCTCGCGGAATTTGTCCCGCGCCTCTTGGAGTGCGGCCGTCGCGGTCTCGGCATCCATGCCCAGCAGGCCGGCGGGTATGTTTATCGACTCCGCCTCGACCTCGATGTGCCAGAGCAGGCACTGGGCGAGCCGCGGAAGGCCCAGGAATGACCGCTCGGCGAGAAGGCGGTTTTCGGGGGTCATGGACTTCGAGGCGCGCATGCCGCGGCCTCCGGCGGGTTTCCCGAGATCGGGCAGAACCTCTGCTATTCGGTCTTCGGCCGACCAGTTCCCCACCGTGTCGCGGACGGTGACGAGCAGTCGGGGCCGCAGCGCCTCGGCCGGTTCGCCGAGCGCCAGCCGGTCGAAGACCTGGTGGAAGGCGGCGGCCGTGACCATGTGGGCGAGCGTGCCCGCGGTGGCCAGGCAGATGACCGCGTACTCGTGGACGGGCCGCCAGTGCCGGGCCATCAGCAGGGCGGCGGACCGGGAGGCCTCGGCGTCGGAGCCCGCACGCAGCGGGGCGGCGAGGGAC
>NZ_JADDRL010000090.1 GCF_021538895.1 Streptomyces olivochromogenes
AAGCCACCACCGCCAACACCCCCGAGGCCAGCGCCGCGAGGAGCAGCGGGGTGCCCAGGTCGCGGTGGATCACCAGCCAGGCGCCCACGGTGGCGCCGGCCAGCATGGCCAGTACGGCGGCCGCGCGGCGGGCGGAGCGTTGGTTCGTGGTGGTGCCGGCCGTGGCGTCGGAGGCGAGGGCCGTCAGGGTCATCGTCAGGACCGTCGTCGTCAGGTCGGGGATGCCCAGCTTGCGTACCGTCGCGTTGCGCAGGCCCATCGCGAAGGCCGTGAGGGCGATCAGGGTGTAGGTCGTGGCGGGTGCGCCCGGCGCCGCGAAGGCCACCACGGCCGACGCGCCCACCAGCACCGCCTCCACGGCCAGCGTCACCCGCGTCCAGGTCCGCCGGGAGCCCCCGCCGAACCGCGCCGCCACCCTGCCGCCGGCCGCCGCGCCCGCCAGGAAGCAGAACAGCGAAGTCGCCGTGTGCGGCACCGAGAAGCCCGCCGCGCCGGCCGCCGCGAAGCCCAACACCACCACGTTTCCGGTCATGTTGGCCGTGAAGACCCGGCCGAGCCCGAGAAAGCTCACCGCGTCGATCAGCCCGCTCACCACGGTCAGCGCCAGCAGAACCACCGTCAGGCGGATCCCGCGCGCCTCGGGATCGGGGGTCTGAGCGCCCGTCGGATGGGTGTGGTCCGGCGAGTTCGGGGGAGGCGTGGTCATGGAGGTCTCCGGGCAGCCGGACGGGCAGGGTGGTGCCAAGTCCACCACGGAGACGGGGGAGTCTCGGATGTCGGGACGAAGCGTGTTGTCCGTAGCGTCCGGGACATGAGCGAACAGACGTATGAAACAGTGGGAAAGCAGTCCGGCCGGCGCGTGCGCAAGGGGATTGCCGCCGCGGCCGCCCTGCTGCTCGCGGGGCTGGCCGCTGCACCGGCCGCATCGGCGGCCACCGAACAGCGGCAGGGCCGGCACCACCGGGGTGACGTCGTCTCCGTCACGCCGGTCGCCACCCACACCCGCGCCGAGGTCGCGCAGGCCCTCGACCGTCTCCACATCGGCACTGACTCCGTGCGGCACGGCGTCCGGGCGTACCGGGTGACGTACCGCACGATGGACCCGTACGGCCGCCCCACCACCGCCACCGGACTGCTCACCCTCCCGGAGGGCGGCCGCCACACCCTGAACCTCGTCTCCGACACGCACGGCACCATGGCCAACCGCGGCTACGCCCCGTCCGTGTCGGAGGACAGCCGGTTCCCGTCGTACCTCTTCGCCTCCGCCGGACATGCCGTGGCCGCGCCCGACTACCTGGGCCTGGGGAAGGGGCCGGGGCTGCACCCGTACATGGACACGCGGTCGGCCGTCACCGCCACGGTCGACCTGCTGCGCGCCGCCCGGACCGCGGCGGCGGGGCTGGGCCGGACCCTCGACGGGAATCTCTACGCGACCGGCTTCTCACAGGGCGGGCAGGTCGCGATGGCCGTGGGGAGAGCGGTCGAGGCCGGTGACGCGCCCGGCTTCCGGCTGAAGGCGCTGGCTCCGGTGGCAGGGCCGTACGACCTGGAGGGCACGGAGGTGCCGGCGCTCGCGGACGGCCGGGTCAACGACATCAGCGGTGTGTTCTACCTCTCCTACTTCCTCACCGCCCAGAACCGGCTGCACCACCTCTACGAGGACCCGGCCGAGGTCTTCCGGGCGCCGTACGCCGATCGCGTCGAAGGACTCTTCGACGGAACCCACGAGGACGAGGACATCGTCCGGCAGCTGGCCCCCACCGTGCGGGAACTGGTGACGGACGACTACTACCGGCGGCTCACCCACCCGACAGGCGCCTTCCGCGCGGCACTGCGGGCCAACGATCACACCTGTGACTGGAAGCCGGCCGCGCCGGTGCGGCTGTACGCGGGCGCGAAGGACACCGACGTGCCGATCGGCAATGCCCGGACATGCGCGCGCACCCTCGCCGGAGAAGGGGCGAGGGTGCGCGTGCTGAATCAGGGGGACGTCGACCACGTGGGGTCGTACGCCGCGGCGCTGCCGCGGATCGTGCGCTGGTTCGGTGGCGGAACGGCTTAGTACCAGCCGTTGGCCTGCCAGAAGTTCCAGGCGTCGGCGGGGCTGCCGTAGCGGGAGTTCATGTAGTCCAGGCCCCACTTGATCTGGGTGGCCGGGTTGGTCTTCCAGTCGGAGCCGGCGGAGGCCATCTTCGAGCCGGGCAGGGCCTGGACCAGGCCGTAGGCGCCGGAGGAGCTGTTGGTGGCGGAGATGTTCCAGCCGCTCTCGTGCTCGACGATCTTGGAGAAAGCGGTGTACTGCGCGGCGTCCGGGATCATCTTGTGCGCGATCGACTGAGCCGAAGAGGTCGAGGTCGTGGCGGCCTGAGCGGGCGCCGCGGCCATGATCATGCCGGTCGTGGCGGCAGCCAGGGCGGCAGTCGTGAGGGCCTTCTTCGGGGAAGCGATGCGGCGGATGAAGGAGACGGACACGGAGAACCTCTTACGTCGGGGACAAGGAGTCGCGCTGTACGTCGTCACCACGCGGTACGCGGTGGGCCATACGGTGGCGCCGCGACCCGGGTGGGTTCGTGGCGCCTGGCGACGTCGTCCAGACAAGCAGGCCGGAAAGTCGTCCGCAATCACCCCTTTTACTAGTGGTGGCCGGATTGGCGGGAAACGTCGCTTGTGTGACCTGGGTCGCAATGCGCAGGTCGGAGAGGGTTCGTGTCCGAAGATTTCGGACAAGTCGCCCTACGGCCCCGCTTCGTAGGTGACCTGCGTCATGTGGGGTGCTTCACCGGCCCGCCGACGGACCGCACACGACCGCTCACCCAGCGGTCACCGCGGCGGGGCCTCGAATGTGACCGCGGTCTCGAAGTTGGCCCGCCGGGTGGCCCGGCGCAGCGCCCGCAGCAGCGCCGGGCCGAGCGCGAGGGTCAGCACGACCGTGCACAGGGCCCGGCCCAGGTCCCAGCCGAGGGAGGTGGCCAGGCAGTACGCGACGAAGCGGGCCAGGTTCGCGGGGAGCGAGGCGTGCGCGTCGAAGGCGATGTTCGAGGCGAGGGCGCCGATGAAGGGCCAGCCCGCCAGGTTCATGATCGTGCCGTAGGCGAAGGCGGCGAGGAAGCCGTAGAAGGAGAGCATCAGCAGCTCGACGCGGCCGCGCAGCCGGTCCGGGCCGGGCAGCAGGCCCGCCCCCATCGTGAACCACCCCATCGCGAGCATCTGGAACGGCATCCACGGGCCCACCCCGCCCGTGAGCAGCGCCGACGCGAACATCGTCAGCGAGCCGAGCACGAAGCCGAACCCCGGGCCGAGGACGCGCCCGCTCAGCACCATCAGGAAGAACATGGGCTCGATCCCGGCCGTGCCCGCGCCGATCGGCCGCAGCGCCGCGCCGGTCGCGGCCAGCACGCCCAGCATGGCGACGGCCTTCGGCCCGAGCCCCGACTCGGAGATCGTCGCGGCGACGACGGCGACGAGCAGCACGAGCAGCCCCGCGAAGAGCCAGGGCGCGTCCTGCGCGTGCGCGCTGATGTGCGAGCCGGGCGGGGCGAGGAAGGGCCACCCGAAGGCGACGACCCCGACCGCGCTGACCAGGGCGAGCGCGGCGGTGGAGCGGGGGCCGAGGCGGATGGGCCGCGCCTGCGGGGTCCTGGTCTTCGGGGCCCCGGTCTCAGGGGTGGTGCTCCGAGGGGTCCCGGTCCGACGGCTCACGCGAGTGCCTCCCGTACCTGCGCGGTCGTGAGCCACTGCTGCGGCGCCAGGATCTTGGTGATCTGCGGGGCGAAGGACGGGGACGACACCACGATGTCGGCCGTCGGGCCGTCCGCGATGACCTCCCCCTCCGCGAGGAGCACCACCCGGTGGGCGAGCTCGGCGGCCAGTTCCACGTCGTGCGTGGCCAGCACGATGGCGTGACCCTCGGCGGCGAGCCCGCGCAGCACGGTGACCAGACGGGCCTTCGCCGCGTAGTCCAGACCCCGGGTCGGCTCGTCCAGCAGGAGAAGGGGAGGACGGGCGGTCAGGACGACGGCCAGGGCCAGCGCGAGCCGCTGCCCCTCGGACAGGTCCCGGGGGTGGGTGTCGTCACCGATGCCGGGCAGCAGACCGGAGACGAGCGCACGGCAGGTGCCCGGCTCGGCCCGCGCGTCCCGGTCGGCGGCCGCGCACTCGGCGCCGACCGTGTCGGCGTACAGCAGGTCGGCGGGCTCCTGCGGGACCAGCCCGACGTGCCGCACCAGATCGTGGGGCGCGGTGCGGTGCGGCACGGCACCGCCGACCAGGACCGAACCGGCGGACGGTTCGACGAGCCCGACCAGGGTGTTCAGCAGCGTGGACTTCCCGGCGCCGTTGCGCCCCATCAGGGCGACCGTCTCCCCGGGGGCGAAGCCGAGGTCCACCTGCCGGAGGGCGGTGACCCCGGCCCGGCGGACGGCCAGGGAGCGCACCTCGGCTACCCCCGGCGGCACGGTGTCGGGCGTGCGCCCGCGCCGGAACCGGCGCGGAGCGGAGATGCGAGAAACGGGGGCGCGAGACATGGGGACGCGGGGAGCGGGGACGTCGGCCTCGGGGGCGGCGGCGCTCGCCGGTGCCGGCCGCGGCGCCTTTCGGCCGTCGAGCCGCTCCCGCAGCTCCCCGGCCCGGCGGCGCGCGTCCCGCACGGTCAGCGGCAGCGGGGACCAGCCGGCCAGCCGGCCCAGGTCCACCACCGGCGGGTACACCGGCGAGACCGCCATCACCTCGGCCGGGGTGCCCAGCAGCGGGGCGGCGCCCGGGGCGGGCAGCAGGATGACCCGGTCGGCGTACTGGATCACCCGTTCCAGCCGGTGCTCGGCCATGAGGACGGTCGTACCGAGGTCGTGGACGAGCCGCTGCAGGACGGCGAGGACCTCCTCCGCGGCCGCCGGGTCGAGCGCCGAGGTCGGTTCGTCGAGGACCAGGACCCGCGGGTGCGGGGTGAGCACCGAGCCGATGGCGACGCGCTGCCGCTGACCGCCGGAGAGCGTCGCGATGGGCCGGTCGCGCAGGTCGGCGAGGCCCAGCAGGTCCAGGGTCTCCTCCACCCGGCGCCGCATCACGTCCGGGGCCAGGCCCAGCGACTCCATCCCGTACGCGAGCTCGTCCTCCACCGTGTCCGTGACGAAGTGGGCGAGCGGATCCTGGCCCACCGTGCCCACCACGTCGGCGAGTTCACGCGGCTTGTGGGTGCGGGTGTCCCGGCCCGCGACGGTGACGCGGCCGCGCAGGGTGCCGCCGGTGAAGTGCGGGACGAGCCCGCTCACCGCGCCGAGCACCGTCGACTTGCCGACGCCGGACGGACCGACGAGGAGCACGAGTTCGCCCTCCGGCACCTCGAAGTCCACGCCCCGGACGGTCGGTTCGGCCGCCCCCTCGTACGTCACGGAGACATCCTCGAAACGGATCACGACGGCTCCTTGGGGGCGGCGAGGGCGGGCAGCAGGGCGAGGAGCACGGCGGCCGCGGGCCACAGGGGCAGCACGGGCGCGGTGAGCGGTACGACTCCGGGGTGCAGGGCGGCGGAATCGGTCGCGGAGGCGAGCGTGAGCAGCGCGGCGACGGCTCCGCCGGAGGCGGCGACCAGCCAGGCACGCGGACCCCAGGGGTCCGGGCGGTACCGGGTGCGCAGGGTGCGGCGGCCGCCGAGGCGCAGGCCCGCGAGCGCGGCGCCGACCCCGGCCAGCAGCACGGGCAGCCCGTACGTGCCGCCCTCGGCGGTGAGCAGCCCGTACGTGCCCGCGCAGACGCCGAGCAGACCGCCGAGGGTGAGGGCGGTGGTGGTGCGGCGGACCCGGGCGGGGACGTCGGCGCTGCGGCCGTAGCCACGGGCGTCCATCGCGGCGGCCAGGGCGACCGAGCGCTCCAACGCGCCCTCCAGGACCGGCAGTCCGACCTGCAGCAGGCCCCGCACACCCCGGTCCGGCCTGCCGCGCAGCCGGCGGGCGGCACGCAGCCGCTGGACGTCCGCGATGAGGTTCGGGGCGAAGGTGAGCGCGACGACCACGGCCACGCCGATCTCGTACAGGGCGCCCGGGAGGGACTTGAGGAGACGGGCCGGGCTCGCCAGGGCGTTCGCCGCGCCGACGCAGATCAGCAGCGTGGCCAGCTGCAGGCCGTCGTACAGCGCGAAGACCACCGACTCGGCGGTGACCCGGCCGCCGAGCCGGATGCCCTGCGCCCAGTGGGGCAGGGGGACCTCGGGCAGCGTGACGATCACATGGGTGCCGGGGACGGGGGAGCCGAGGGCCACCGCGAAGACGAGGCGGATCAGGAGGACGGCGAAGGCGAGTTTGAAGAAGGCCGAGTACGACCGGGACCAGGGCGTCCGGCTCCGGCAGGTCGCCACGACGTAGGCCGAGGCCGCCACGAGCAGGGCGAGGACCAGAGGGTTGGTGGTGCGGCTGGCGGCGGTGGCCAGGCCGAGCGACCAGAGCCACCAGGCACCGGGGTGCAGTGTCGGGCGGCGCTGGTGCCGGGAGGCGGGGACGCTCTCCCGCCCTTGCGAGGCGCCGCCCCCGTCCCTGCCGCCCGAGCAGCGCGACGGCTCACGGCTCGGCAGACGGCTACGCATCCCTGCGACGGCGTGCCTGCCACACCGCTGCCGCTCCCAGCACGACGACCGCGCCCGCCCCGGCCAGCAGGCCCACCGACGGCCCGTGGTCCGCGTCCTTCGGCTTCCCGGCGGCGGCCGTCGGCTTCTTCTCCGTGCTCACCTGTTCCCCGCACCCCTGCTGCGGATAACCCGAGATGGCGCACAGCAGGGCGTTGGTGTCGTAGCGGAGGGGCCCCGCGACCGCGGCCAGGGCCTCGGCCGTCGTCGCGTCGGGAGAGACCCGGGCGCAGGCCGTCCGCCGGGCGGGCGGGGTCTCGCCGGACGGGGCGTCCGCCGCCGTGCCGAAGTCGATGACCAGCGCCACCCGCTTCTTGCCCTGGATGGCGGGCGTACCCGCGCAGATGGTGCCGAAGTCCGCCGCGTCGCGCGGTCGCGTCGCGTCCGAGGAGTCCTCGCTCACCGCGAAGCGGAAGCCCTGGACGTCGCCGTCGGCGGGGCGGGCGGTCGACGGGCCCTCGGTGGCGTAGGTCCAGTGGGAGCCCTCGCGCTCCCAGAAGGACCAGTAGCGGTAGCCGACGGCCTGCGCCTGGCCCGCGGCCGCGCACAGGAACAGCGCGGCCGGCAGGAGCGTCGCGGCACGGCGGACGGCGGTCACGGCTGCTGCTTCTTCCGGCGGCCGCTGAGCAGGAAGCCGATGCCGATGCCGGCGACCAGGCCGGTGCCGACGATCCACCAGACGTTCGTGCCGGAGTCGTGCTCCGCCTTCTTGGCGGGCTCCGCCGCCCGCTTCGCCGTCTGCGGCGCCGGTCCCGTCGCGTTCAGCTCCCGCACGAGGTCCGTGCCGCCGAAGTTCCGCGGGTCCTCGCCCATCGCGTGCGCGGCGAGGATCAGCTCGGCGTACGCGGCCGGGCCGCCCTGCTTCGCCCACTGCGCGGAGTTCTTCTCCAGCCAGGCGTACGGCTTGCGCGCCTCCTCCGTCCAGCCGGCCGCGGCGAGCGCGACGACCGCGTCGGCGGTGTTGCCGTAGTCGGGCTGGTCCTTGGCGCCGGGGAGGACGGACGTGAGGTGGTTGCCGTTGCGGAGCATCGTCACCGCCAGGTATGCGGCGCCGTTGCCCGACACCCCGCGTGGCGTGAGCGACTTGCCCTCGGCGCACTTGCCGTAGTCGGCCGGCCGCTTCGCGGCCGTCACCACGAACCCCTTGCCGAGCGCGCCGAGCACACCGGCCGCCGTCGCGTCCGCGTTGGCCACCAGCTTGCCCTTCTTGTCCGGCTGGTAGGCGAGCGCGCCGCCGGCCTGGGCGTCGCAGGGCAGGGACATCTTCGCCAGCAGGTCGTACGGCGACTTGCCCTCGCCGCGGAGCACGGAGGGGTGGTCGCCGACCGCCGCGAGCGCGCCGATGACGACCCCGGTGGAGTTGGAGTCGCTGGGCCCGGGCGAGGTGTAGCCCCAGCCGCCGTCCTTGTTCTGCTGACCCTTCAGCCAGCTCACCGCCGAGCGGGCCTGGCCGTCGTGGTCGTGGACCGCCATCAGGGCCTGCGCGGCGGCGGCCGTGGCGTTGGTGTCGAAGACCACGTTGCCCTCGCAGGGCTTGGAGGTGTCCGCACGGTAGGCGGCGAAGGCCCCGTTGGAGCACTGCTGCTCGGTCAGCCAGTCCACGGCCTTTCCGGACGGCGTCTCTCCCACCGCGCGCTGCGCGATCAGGGCCAGCGACTGGCGCCAGACGCCGTCGTACTTCGGGTCCGTGCTGCCGTACAGCCCCGACGGGAGCGCCGCCGAGGCGGACGGGGACGGGTCGGCGGCTGCGGGCGTGGCCGCGCCGATCACGGCGATGACGGCCAGCGCGGCGGCGCTACGGCGGACGTTCATGGTCGGCGACTGCCTCTCCTGCGGGGAGCCGGGCAGCACGGGACACCCCGGGCGGCTCGGCTCCGTAAACCTCGACGGTGCCGTGCGTGGGCGGATCCCTGGCGCACGTGAGCCGGTCAACGTCCCGTCCGAGGCAGTCCGGCTCACCGCCGAGAGCGGTTTTACGGTTGCGGGTCAGCGCCGGAATTGCACCGGCTTCCCCCCGTACAGGTGTGATGACGACGCGGCCACTCTACCCGGCGGTAGTCGGAGCGCTGAGGGGTGGCTGTGAACCGGGGGTACGGGGCCTGGGACAGACCCTGGAGTGCCCGCCATGATCACACCGCCGGGGAGACTGCTCGGCTCGGGCCGCTCCACGCACACGAATACCCCGTGCCCCGGGTACGGCCCACCGGCTCGTGCACCGAGCTGGTGATGGAGCCGCTGTCCGGGCCGACGACCCCGAGGCCCGTGTCCTGCACCTGGGCCTCCATCCCGACAACGCGATGCTCACCGAGGACTTGATATGAACCCTGCTGCCGGGCACCCCGCGGCCTCACACCGCCACGTAGGTCACCGGCTCGCTTCCCGGCACGGCCTCCGCCCGCCCCTGCTTCACCAGGCGGCGCACATGGGCCTCGGCCTCCGAGACCGCGATGTTCCGGGAGCCGTAGGGGATCTGCTCCCAGGGGCGGTTCCACTCCATGCGCTCGGCCAGCTGCCAGGGGGTGAGGGGCTCGGCCAGCAGGGCCAGCAGCCCGGCCAGCCGCTCCTCGTGGTGCGCCAGCAACTCCCGTACGCGGGCGGCCGCGTCGGTGAACGCGTACTGGTGGGCGGGGAGCACCTCGGCGGGGGCCAGGCGGCCGACGCGTTCCAGGGAGTCGAGGTAGTCGCCGAGCGGGTCCGTCACGGTCGCGTCGTCGGGATCCTCGTACAGGCCGATGTGCGGGGTGATCTCCGGGAGCAGATGGTCGCCGGAGAACAGGCGCCCGTGGCCCGCCCGCCGGTCCGGGTGCTCCTCCTCCAGGTGCAGGCACACATGGCCCGGCGTGTGTCCCGGCGTCCAGACGGCACGCAGTCGGCGGCCGGGCAGCGGGAGGAACTCGCCGGGCACGATCTCCCGGTCGGGTAGGGCGGGGGAGAGGCCGGGCAGGGTACGGCGACGGCGGGCGGCACGCAGCGGGGCCACGTGTTCCTCGGGGGCGCCGGCGGCTTCGAGCTTGGCCGCCATGTACGTGAACCAGCGCTCGGGCCGCGTCTCCCGCGCCCGGCGCACGATCGCCGCGTCGGCCGCGTGCATGGCGATCCAGCCACCGGAGGCCTCCCGCACCTTGCCCGACAGGCCGTGGTGGTCGGGGTGGTGATGGGTGATCACCATCCCGTGCAGTTCGGCGACGGACGTACCGCAGGCCGTCAGGCCCTCGGCGAGGGCGTCCCAGGAGGCCGGGTCGTCCCAGCCGGTGTCGATGAGGACCGGGCCGCGGTCGGTGTCGACGACGTAGACGAGGGTGTGGCCGAGGGGGTTGTCCGGGATCGGGACCTGGAGGGAACGGACGCCGCCACCGTGGTCGTACACCTGCGCCATGGGCTCCCCAATCACCGCGTTTCCGCCACTATAACTAGAACACGTTTCCATGGGAGCCCGAGTCGACCAACCGTCCCTCGTCGCATCCGTGGACTCCCCTGGGTGGAGCTGGTATCAGTTCCCTGTCTGATGGATCGTCAGAAGCGCAGTCCCCGGGGAGGCATTCGGCCATGACCGAGCTCGTGGAACACGGACAGCTGTTCATCGGCGGGGAGTTGACCGACCCCCTGGGCAAGGACGTCATCGAGGTGATCTCCCCGCACACGGAGGAGGTCATCGGACGGGTCCCGCACGCCTCGCGGGAGGACGTCGACCGGGCCGTGGCCGTGGCGCGGCGGGCCTTCGACGAGGGGCCCTGGCCGCGGATGAGCCTCGATGAGCGCATCGGGGTGGTCACCCGGATCAAGGACGCGATCGCCGTCCGGCACGAGGAGATCGCCCGCGTGATCTCGTCCGAGAACGGGTCCCCGTACTCCTGGAGCGTCCTCGCGCAGGCGCTCGGCGCGATGATGGTCTGGGACGCGGCGATCACGGTCGCGCGCGGCTTCACGTACGAGGAGACGCGCGACGGCGTCCTCGGAAAGATCCTGGTGCGGCGCGAGCCGGTCGGGGTCGTCGCGGCCGTCGTCCCCTGGAACGTCCCGCAGTTCGTCGCCGCCGCCAAGCTCGCCCCCGCCCTGCTCACCGGCTGCACCGTGGTGCTCAAGCCGTCGCCCGAGTCGCCGCTGGACGCGTATCTCCTCGGCGAGATCGCCAAGGAGGCCGGGCTGCCGGAGGGCGTGCTGTCCATCCTGCCCGCCGACCGCGAGGTCAGCGAGTACCTCGTCGGGCACCCCGGCATCGACAAGGTCTCCTTCACCGGCTCGGTCGCGGCGGGCCGGCGTGTGATGGAGGTGGCCTCGCGCAACCTCACCCGCGTGACGCTGGAGCTGGGCGGCAAGTCCGCGGCCGTCGTCCTGCCCGACGCCGACCTCACGGCCTCGGTCGCCGGCATCGTCCCGGCGGCCTGGATGAACAACGGCCAGGCCTGTGTGGCCCAGACCCGCATCCTGGTGCCCCGCTCCCGCTACGACGAGTTCGCGGACGCCTTCGCCCAGGCCGCGAGCGCGCTCCAGGTCGGCGACCCGCTGGCCCCCGCCACCCAGGTCGGCCCCCTGGTCGCCCGGCGCCAGCAGCAGCGCAACCTCGACTACATCCGCATCGGCCAGGAGGAGGGCGCCAAGATCCTCACCGGCGGCGGCCGCCCGGCGGGCCTGGACAAGGGCTGGTACGTCGAGCCGACGCTCTTCGGCGACGTCGACAACTCCATGCGGATCGCCCGCGAGGAGATCTTCGGCCCGGTGATCTGCCTCCTGCCGTACGGCGACGAGGCCGAGGCGGTGAAGATCGCCAACGACTCCGACTACGGGCTGTCCGGCAGCGTGTGGACGGCCGACGTGGCGCACGGCATCGAGGTGGCCCGGCAGGTCCGTACGGGCACGTACTCGGTCAACACCTTCAGCCTCGACATGCTGGGCCCCTTCGGCGGCTACAAGAACTCGGGCCTGGGGCGGGAGTTCGGGCCCGAGGGATACGGCGAGTACCTCGAACACAAGATGGTCCACCTCCCCGCGGGCTGGGAGGGCTAGGGCGATGGGCGACCGCTGGCACGTCGAGGTCGACCGCTCCGTCTGCATCGGCTCGGCCCAGTGCGTCCACCACGCCCCCGACGGCTTCCGCCTCGACACCGGCCGCCAGTCGCGGCCCGTCGAGGCGGACACCGACGCCAATGAGCAGGTGCTCGCGGCGGCGGAGGGCTGTCCCGTGGAGGCCATCTCGATCGCGCTGCTGGAGAGCGGGGAGCCGGTGTTCCCGCCGGAGGACTGAGCCAGGACAGAGCCAGGGCCGAGCCAGGACGGAGCCAGGGCCGAGCGGCTCAAAAAATCTTCCAGAATTTCCCATTTGGGGGGTTCTGTATTGCTCCAGGCGTTCTATGCTGATAGAGGCCTACGGGGCGAGTGAGGGAGTTCGACCGGAGTAGCCGACTTTGGCGAGACGCACAGGCATCCGCTGAGGCCGACGTCGACGGTCGGGCTGAGAGGCTGGAAGGTCGCTGGGAAAGGACCAGAAGGCGACCCCCATCACCTGATCCGGGTAATGCCGGCGAAGGGAACCCGTCTCGTAGGTCCTTATTTGTGCCCCGACGAGCGCCCCGCGCGCCCCTCGGGGCTCTCCTGTTGCGGGGCCTCGGGTTGCGGGGTCCTCAGGCCGATTCTTCCGGGGTCGTCAGGTCGATCAGACGGCACACCGTCTCGATGTCGATCTTCACCTGCGCGATGGAGGCACGGCCCGACAGCCAGGTGATCAGGGCCGAGTGCCAGGTGTGCTCGATGACCCGCACCGCCGAGAGCTGCTCGGGAGTGGGGTTCTCCAACCCCATCGCGTCCAGGATGATCGCCGTCGTCTGCCGGGACACCTGGTCCACCTCGGGCGAGACGCTGCGGTCGGCGAAGGTCAGGGCCCGCACCATGGCGTCGGCCAGGTGAGGCTCGCGCTGCAGGGCGCGGAAGGCCCGCATCAGCGTCGCCGCCACCCGCTCGGCCGCCGTCTCGCCCGCCGGGGGCTTCTTGCGCAGGGTTCCGTGCATGTGCTCCAGCTGGTCCTGCATGGTCGCGACCAGCAGATGCACCTTGGAGGGGAAGTAGCGGTAGAGCGTGCCCAGCGCCACCTGCGAGGACTCGGCGACCTCGCGCATCTGCACGGCGTCGAAACCGCCCCGGCTGGCCAGCTGGGCGCTCGCGTGCAGGATCCGTCGGCGACGGGCCTCCTGCCGCTCGGTGAGCGGCGGCGAGTCCGACCGCGTCGCTCGCGCGGCACTGGCTTCCACCTTGGTTTCCGCAGGCATGGGTCCCGCTCCGTGACGGTCGGTGAGGGCAGGTGATCACACAGCATGCCAGGGGCCCGCGCCGTGGCGTGAATCACCTGATCCACTGCTCACAGCACCCCTACCTGCCGGTAGATTCAGAGCCTCTTGAACGATCAAGTCTGAAACTTGTTCTAGATTAGCGTCCCGGCGTAGTCTCGCGGGACAGTGCAGGGAGAAGGGGGCCCGGAGTGACCGCTGAGGCCAGGGCCGCGGGCGCCGAGGAGGAACCCGCAGCCGACGGCGAGCGACCGCTCGACATCGCGCTTCTCACCTATAAAGGGAACCCGTTCTGCGGCGGCCAGGGCGTCTACGTACGGCACCTGTCGCGCGAGCTGGCCCGCCTCGGCCACCGCGTCGAGGTCATCGGCTCCCAGCCCTATCCCGTGCTCGACGAGGACCGTGGCCACGCCGGCCGGCTCACCCTGACCGAGCTGCCCAGCCTCGACCTCTACCGCCAGCCCGACCCCTTCCGCACGCCGGGCCGCGACGAGTACCGGGACTGGATCGACGCCCTCGAAGTCGGCACCATGTGGACCGGCGGGTTCCCCGAGCCGCTGACCTTCTCGCTGCGCGCCCGCCGCCATCTGCGCGCCCGCCGCGGCGAGTTCGACGTCGTCCACGACAACCAGACGCTCGGCTACGGCCTGTTGGGTGACATCGGCGCGCCCCTGGTCACCACCATCCACCACCCCATCACGGTGGACCGCCGGCTGGAGCTGGACGCGGCCGAGGGCTGGCAGCGCCGCTACTCCGTGCGCCGCTGGTACGCCTTCACCCGCATGCAGAAGCGCGTCGCGCGCCGCCTGCCCTCCGTCCTCACCGTCTCCGGCACCTCCCGCCAGGAGATCGTGGACCACCTGGGCGTGCGGGACGACCGCATCCACGTCGTCCACATCGGCGCCGACACCGACCTCTTCTCGCCGAATCCGGCGGTGCCCGTCGTGCCGGGCCGGATCGTCACCACCTCCAGCGCCGACGTGCCGCTCAAGGGGCTGGTCTTCCTCGTCGAGGCGCTGGCCAAGGTGCGCACCGAGCACCCCGACGCCCACCTGGTCGTCGTCGGCAAGCGCCCGCAGGAGGGTCCCGTCGCCCAGGCCGTCGAACGGTACGGCCTGGAGGGCGCCGTCGACTTCGTGAAGGGCATCTCGGACGCCGAACTCGTCGACCTGGTCCGCTCGGCGGAGGTCGCCTGCGTGCCGTCCCTGTACGAGGGCTTCTCCCTGCCGGCCGCCGAGGCCATGGCCACCGGCACCCCGCTGGTCGCCACCACCGGCGGCGCGATCCCCGAGGTCGCCGGCCGTGACGGGGAGACCTGCCTCGCCGTACCGCCGGGCGACGCGGGGGCACTGGCCGCCGGGCTGAGCCGGCTGCTGGGGGACCCGGAGCTGCGTGCGCGGCTCGGCGCCGCGGGGCGCGAGCGGGTGCTGGAGCGGTTCACCTGGGCCCGCGCCGCCGAGGGCACGGTGGCCCGGTACCGCGAGGCCATCGGCCGCTCCCGACCGCGCGCGAGCAGCGGCACGACCACCGCCGCAACTGGTGTCTATTCCGAAAGCAGGGCCACGTGCTGACCGTCGACTTCTCCCGGTTCCCGCTCGCCCCGGGCGACCGCGTACTGGACCTCGGCTGCGGTGCCGGCCGGCACGCGTTCGAGTGCTACCGGCGCGGCGCCCAGGTCGTGGCGCTCGACCAGAACGGCGAGGAGATCCGCGAGGTCGCCAAGTGGTTCGCGGCGATGAAGGAGGCGGGCGAGGCCCCGGCCGGCGCCACCGCCACCGCGATGGAGGGCGACGCCCTCGCGCTGCCCTTCCCGGACGAGTCCTTCGACGTCGTCATCATCTCCGAGGTGATGGAGCACATCCCGGACGACAAGGGCGTACTGGCCGAGATGGTCCGGGTGTTGAAGCCCGGCGGCCGCATCGCCATCACCGTCCCGCGCTACGGCCCCGAGAAGGTGTGCTGGACGCTGTCCGACGCGTACCACGAAGTCGAGGGCGGCCACATCCGCATCTACAAGGCGGACGAACTGCTGGCCAAGATCCGCGAGGCCGGCCTGCGCCCGTACGGCACCCACCACGCGCACGCGCTGCACTCCCCGTACTGGTGGCTCAAGTGCGCGTTCGGCGTGGACAACGACAAGGCGCTGCCGGTGCGGGCGTACCACAAGCTGCTGGTCTGGGACATCATGAAGAAGCCGCTGGCCACCCGGGTCGCCGAGCAGGCGCTGAACCCGCTGATCGGCAAGAGCTTCGTGGCGTACGCGACGAAGCCGCACCTGCCCAGCCTGGCCGAGGCGTCCGAGGCGGCCGCCAAGTGACCACCCCCCGGACAGAACACCTCGTCCTGCCCGGGGTCCTCACCGCGGAGCAGGCTGCCGCCACCGTGCGCGGCATCCTCGCCGTGCAGCGGGAGGACGGCGCCATCCCGTGGTTCCGCGGCCATCACCTGGACCCGTGGGACCACACCGAGGCGGCCATGGCCCTGGACGCGGCGGGCGAGCACGAGGCCGCGGAGCGGGCGTACAGCTGGCTGGCGGAGCACCAGAACGAGGACGGCTCCTGGTACGCGGCCTACGCGGACGGCGCGCACGACGACGTCACGGACCGGGCCCGCGAGTCGAACTTCGTCGCGTACATCGCGGTGGGCGTGTGGCACCACTATCTGTCCACCGGTGACGACACGTTCCTGGACCGCATGTGGCCCTCGGTCTACGCGGCGACGGAATGGGTGCTGCGGCTGCAGCAGCCGGGCGGGCAGATCGGCTGGCGGCGCGAGGATGACGGGACGCCCACGGCGGACGCGCTGCTGACGGGCAGTTCGTCGATCCACCACGCGCTGCGCTGCGCGCTGGCCATCGCCGAGCAGCGGGAAGAGCCGCAGCCGGACTGGGAGTTGGCGCTGGGCGCGCTGGGGCACGCGATACGCCGGCACCCGGAGCGCTTCCTGGACAAGGACCGCTACTCGATGGACTGGTACTACCCGGTCCTGGGCGGAGCCCTGACGGGCGCCGAGGCCAAGTCCCGCATCGACCGGGACTGGAACCGTTTCGTCGTCCCCGACCTGGGCGTGCGCTGCGTGGTCCCGAACCCGTGGGTGACGGGCGGCGAGTCCTCCGAACTCGCCCTGGCCCTCTGGGCGATCGGCGAGTCGGACCGCGCCCTGGAGATCCTCCAGTCCATCCAGCACCTGCGCGACCCCGAGACCGGCCTCTACTGGACGGGCTACGTCTTCGACGAGGACACGGTCTGGCCGCGCGAACTCACCACCTGGACAGCGGGTTCCCTCCTCCTCGCGGTCGCCGCCCTCGGCGGCCACGAGGCCACATGCGCCATCTTCGGAGCCGAACACCTCCCCACCGGCCTGGACCCTGACTGCTGCACCCAGCAACAGTCCTAGTAGCGGCGGATCCAGTGGCCCCTAGTGCCGGTGGATCCGGTTGGCGACCGCGTGGCCGATGAAGAGGTAGACGACCGCGGCGAGGCCGTAGCCGGCTACTACGCGGGCCGAGGCCTCGTTGTTGTAGGTGTGGTGTTCCGCGGGGGCCCGCGCCGCCGGGGTTGTTGGACCAACCGGATAGTCGGGCAGCGGCGTTGGCGGGCAGCAGGGCCGGCCGGCTTGGCTCAGTGCCGGTGGATCCGGTTGGCGACCGCGTGGCCGATGAAGAGGTAGACGACCGCGGCGAGGCCGTAGCCGGCCACTACGCGGGCCCAGGCCTCGTCGAAGGTGAAGAGGTCGTGGGACCAGCCGGCGAGCCAGGCGGCGGAGCCGTGGACGAAACGCACCAGGTCGTTGGCGCGGTTGGCGTCCAGTAGGTACATGAGGATCCACAGGGCCAGGATGAAGGCCATGACGTCGGCGACGACCGCGACGACCGTGCCGGCCTGATGCGCACCGTTGCGATATCGAGGGGACATACCCTTCGGGTTGCCGCTCGGCCCGCGGTGAAACCCCCAGGGGGTCCCCCGACTGGGGTCCCCCGGGTGGCGCAGTGGACCGGGCCGGGTGAGGCTGCCGGGAGAGACAGCCGCTCGGGGAGGACATCCCGGAGGATTTCGTGCCCGTACCGATACGGCGCCTCTTCGTGGCGCTCACGCTGAGCTGTGCCCTGCTCGCCGGTTCCACCGCCTGCGGGAAGGGCGAGGCCACCACGCAGGGCACGGGGCCTGTCGTGGTCGCCGCCGACACCCCGAGCCCCACCACGTCCGCGGAGCGGCAGAAGTTCGCCAAGGCCCGCTTCGTGGCGAACGCCGGTCTCGCCGCCGGGGCGACCTACCAGTGGATCGTGAAGCCCTGGAAAGAGGGCAAGTTCAAGAAGGGCGCCAAGGGCCGCAAGCTCTCCCTGATCAAGGCCGGTCTCGCCGGCACCTTCGCCTACAACCGCCTCAAGGCCGCCAAGAAGAACGCCGAGGGCGACCCGCTCCTGTCGAAGGCCCTCGCCCCGATCGGCGCCGGCATCGATTCCCTCAAGGGCCTGCCCGGCAAGCTGCGTTCGGGCGACTCCACCGACGCCGTGGTCGGCACCTTCGGCGACATCATCAACCAGGTGAAGGACGCCGGTAAGAGCGCCGGCGCCGAGGTCAAGGACCAGGTGCCGTCGGCTTCCCAACTCGGTGGCTGAAAACCATGGTTGAGGTGCCGTCAGGTGATCTGACGGCACCTCAGTTCGCCCCGCGTTCGGCTGGAGTTGGCGATTCCGGCGCCAAGTGTTCGGTGAGGTCCCTGATGATCCTGCCCCCGGAGAGGCAGGAGTGCAGGTGTTCCACGCCAGACCCGTCACCGCCGAGGAGCCGCGGCTCACCGTACGAAGAGCCCGGCGCCGCTTCCCGCGCCACGTCCTTGTCGCACTCCCGCTGGCCCTCGCCGGACCGGTCTCGCTGCTCCTGCCCGGCGACAAGCCGGTGCCCTACCGGCACATCACCACGATCCAGGCCAGGATGGCCTCCAAGTCCGACTTCTTCAAAGACCCCGAAGTGCGGCGCCTGCTGCTGAAGCACGGCATCCGGGTCGACATCCACCGCCTCGGCTCCCGCGGCATCGCCACCCAGTCCCTCAAGGGCATGGACGTCGCCTTCCCGTCCGGCCAGCCCGCGGCGAAGCTGATCCTGGAACGGGAACGCAGGCAGGGCAGATCGGTGAAGTCGGCGCGGCCGTTCGCCACTCCGCTCGTACTCGCGACCTTCCGGGACTACGCCGAGACCTTGGTGAAGGCGGGGGTCGCCACACCGCAGCCGGGCACCAGCGAGGGCGACACGCTCTACTACAACCTCAAAATGGACAAGTTCATGGGTCTGCTCGACGGCAAGGACGACCCGAAGAACCGCCTCGACGGCACCGGCGCCACCGCGGACACCTGGAACGGCATCGGCTTCGACAAGGTCGGCGGCCGCAGCAACGGCGGCCGCGTCCTGGTCCGCACCTCCAGCGTCTGCGAGTCCAACTCCGCCGGCACCTACCTGAGCATCCTCGCCTTCGTAGCCAACGGAAACAGCACCCCGGGCACCGCGAACCCCAACAATCCCAAGCTCGCGGCCGACTCCGTGCAACGCCTGTCGGAGAAGATCAAACCCCTGATCAACTTGCAGGGCATGTGGGCCGACGAACAGGCCGACAGCTACTTCTCCGACCTCGGCGAGAGCATCGCCCCCGTCTCCGTGATCTACGAGCACCAGTACCTGGCCCACCAGATCGAGTACCACGACCGCCACCACCGGCAGGACACCGATCGCGTCCTGCTCTATCCCACGCCCTTCGCCCTCACCGAACCCCAGCTGATCGCCCTGACCGACAAGGGCGACCGGCTCAGCGACCTGATCGAGAGCGACGGCGAACTGCGCGACCGGGCCGTCGAACTCGGCTTCCGGGTGCGGTTCAGCGGCGAGGACGGCACCAGCGAGCGGCTCAACACGTACCTGCACGACCACGGCGTCCAGGTGCCGGCGCAAAACACCGACGAGACCAAGGTGTACGAGCCCGACCTGAAGGTCCTGGAGAGCATCATCAACTACGTGGGAAACTGCCCGCCGCCCGTCCAGGACGACCAGTGAGGCGGCACGCACGCGCCCTCACCGCCTGCCTGGCCCTGCTCCTCCTCGCCACCACCCTCACCACCTCCTGCGGCGACGACTCGGACGAGGTCACGCTCCGCGTCCTCGCCAGCCCCGAACTCGCCGACCTCGCACCGCTGCTGGGCGATCTGAGGGACCGGACCGGCATCCGGCTTGACATGGACTACCAGGCCACGGCCGACCTGGCCGGCCAGCCGCCCGCCGCCGGGAAACCGGCGTACGACCTCGCCTGGCCGGTCTCGGACCGCTCGTTCCTGCTGCGGCTCCAGGAATCCGGCAAGCTCACCGCCCGGCCCGAGTCGACCCCGATCATGCGCTCACCGGTCGTCGTCGGCCTCACCCCCGAGACCGCCGACAAGCTCCGCAAGCGCGTCCCCGGCGGTCGGCTGAGCTGGGCGGACATCGCCGACGCCGCCGCCGACGGCACCGTACGCTTCGGCATGGCCGACCCGCGGCGCAGCGACACCGGCCGGGCCGCCCTGGTCGGGGTAGCCACGGCGGCGGCCGGCACCGGCAGCGCGCTGCGCGAACAGGACGTCTCCTGCGACCGGTTGCGGGGTTTCCGCTCCGGCCAGACCCTCACCGGCGCCAGCTCGCGCGACCTGATCGACACCTATCTACACCACCAGGGCGAGGCCAACGCGCTCATCGCCCACGAGTCCGAGCTGCTGTCCCTGAACGCCACCCGGAAGTCGGCCCGGCCGCTGGAGATCGTCCATCCCGAGGACGGCATGGTGCTGTCCGACTTCCCGCTGCTGCTGCTCAACCCGGCCCGCCGCGCGGACTACGGCAAGGTGGTGGACTGGCTGCTCGGCGCCGACGTACAGCGCAAGCTGATGCGGCGGACGTACCGCCGCCCGGTCAACCAGGAGGTCAGGCCCACGGCCGCGTTGCGGGCCTCCGTCGGCAACGCCCTGTCGTTCCCCGACCGGCTGTCCATCGTGCGGCGGCTGGTCGACGACTACGGCGATCCCGACCACCGGTCGGCCGACCAGGTGGTGTTCCTGCTGGACTTCTCCACCTCGATGCGCGGCAGACGGATCGCCGACCTGCGCGCCGCCTTCGCCGGGCTCAGCGGCGCCGACTCGTCCGCCACCGGCAAGTTCGCTCGCTTCTACCGCGGGGAGCGGCTCACCGTCGTCCGGTTCGGCGGGCGCGTCCTGCAAGAACGCACCGTGACCGTGCGCGGCGACGGCGATCTGCGCACCCTCGACCGGGCGGTCGCCGACGGCGGCTTCGACGACTCCACCGCCGTCTGGTCGGCCCTCGACCGCGGCTACCGGCTCGCCGCCGACGCCGTGCGCGAGAAGCCCGAACGGCCGGTGGCGATCGTGCTGATGACCGACGGCGAGAGCAACTCCGGCATGACGTACGAGGCGTTCCTGCGCCGGCGTGCCCGGCTCGGCACCGCGGCACAGGCGGTGCCGACCTTCCCCATCCAGTTCGGAGAGGCCGACGCGGCCGCGCTCAAGCGGGTCGCGAAGGCGACCGGGGGCCGCATGGTCGACGCCAACCTCTCCTCCCTCTCCGAGGCGTTCAAGGAGATCCGTGGGTGCCATTGACAGCGAGTGGTGGGACGTCTGGGGCCGCCAGTGGGCCGTCCTGTGGCTGCTGACGCTGGCCGGCTGGATCTGGCTGCTCGGCTACGGCGTGACCGTCCTCCTGCGATGGCGCAGAACGCGCCGGGGCGGGGAGCGGGGCCGGGTCCGAGGCGTCTGCTTCCACCTCCATGAGAATCGCGTCATGGACCTCTTCCAGAGCGGCGGTTACGCGGTGGCCCTGGAGCAGGAGGTCGCGGACCGGACGAACCTCACCGCCGGCACCGGCGACAAGATCCCGGCGAAGGGCGGAGTCACCCGGGAGCGGGTCACGACGTACGTCCGGCAGAACACCCCGATCACGGTGATCCGGCTGCTCATGGACACGATGCGCAAGGAGGACGTCGTGGTCGACGCCGACCTCCTGACCGGCCGGCTGGTGCCCAACCGGGCGCTCGACGCGCGGTTGCGCGAGCGGGGCGGCGACCAGGTCGCGCTGAGCGACGTGATGTCGGAGTTCGTCTGGGTCACGGCCCGCTTCACCGCCCGCAGGCCGAACGGCGGCGACATCGTGCTGCGGGCCGGCTACGGCGACCCGGAGGAGCCCGCGCACATCAAGATCACGTGCGCGGTGCGGGACGTCCGCGAGGAGTTCCACGACGAGGAGTACTCCGACGGCGTCGAGTTCCAGGCCCGCTGCCTGGGCAAGGTGCGCAGCTGGAACCGCCAGGCCCGGGAGCTGACCCTGGACCCGGTCGCCATATTCCGCTGACCGGCTGGGGGGTGTCGTTTGGATCAGGCCGGCCGTGACGAGCGGTGCGGATCGGCCGACCCCGAGCGGGGTCATGGGGGTGCCCCCTGCTCGAGCGAAGTCGAGAGCTTGGGGGAGCGTGCGGCTGCAAGGCGGAGGAGGGAGTCGACGCGATGGGGGTCCCCCCTGTTCGAGCGAAGTCGAGAACTTGGGGGAGTCGGCGAGTGACGACAACGCGGCTGGGGGTCCCCCCTGCTCGAAGAGCTTGGGGGAGTGCGTGCCAGGGCCCGCGACGCCGGGATGATCCAAACGACACCCCCTAGGAGTTGAGCTCGGCGAGGACGCGCAGCGTGTGCGGGTCCGGGGCCAGCGCGAGCAGGTCGGTCACCGGGTCCGCGCGCCAGGCCGCCAGCCGTTCGGCGATGCGGGCGCGCGGGCCGACCAGGGAGATCTCGTCGGCGAAGGCGTCCGGGACGGCCAGTACGGCCTCCTCGCGCCGACCCGACAGGAACAGCTCCTGGATCCGGCGCGCCTCCTCCTCGTACCCCATGCGCGCCATCAGGTCGGCGTGGAAGTTGCGGGCCGCGTGGCCCATCCCGCCGATGTAGAAGCCGAGCATGGCCTTGACGGGCAGGAGCCCCGCGGCGACGTCGTCGCACACCCTGACCTGGGCCAGCGCGGCGACGCGGAAGCCCTCGGGCAGGTCGGACACGGCCGGCCCGTAGATCTCGGGGCGGCCCGGCGCCCAGTACAGCGGCAGCCAGCCGTCCGCGATGCGGATCGTCTGGGCGACGTTCTTCGGCCCCTCGGCGCCCAGGAGGACGGGCAGGTCCGGGCGCAGGGGATGGGTGATGGGCTTGAGCGGCTTGCCCAGGCCGGTGCCGTCCGGCCCCCGGTGGGGGAGGGAATGGAAGCGGCCGTCCAGGGCCACCGGCGCCTCGCGGCGCAGCACCTGCCGTACGACGTCGACGTACTCCCGGGTCGCGGTCAGCGGCGACTTCGGGAACGGGCGGCCGTACCAGCCCTCCACCACCTGCGGCCCGGACAGCCCGAGGCCGAGCAGCACGCGCCCGCCGGACAGGTGGTCCAGGGTGAGCGCGTGCATCGCGGTGGTCGTCGGCGAACGCGCCGCCATCTGCGCAACCGCCGTACCCAGCTTGATCCTTGAGGTCTGGGCGGCGATCCAGGTGAGCGGGGTGAACACGTCGGAGCCCCAGGACTCGGCCGTCCACACGGAGTCGTACCCGAGCCGCTCCGCCTCCCGCGCCAGCGGCACGTGTTCCGCGGAGGGGCCCCGGCCCCAGTAACCGAGTGCGAGACCGAGCCGCATACTGACTCCCCTCCTGCCCTTCTGACGGTACGTCAGAAACATCGGGAGGCGACTGTACGACAACGGCCCCCCGCCCGGAAGGGCGAGGGGCCGCGTGCCACGGTCGGGAGAGTCAGCCGCGCTGGATCCCGGAGGTGTCCTGCAGTACGCCGCGGCGGCCGTCCTGGGTCTGTGCGATCAGCTGCGCGCCGCGCTGCTCGACCGCCAAGTACCAGGTGCCCGGCGCCAGTTCGGCGATCGGCGACGGCGAGCCGTCCTCCGCGAACAGTGGCCGGGGCGCCGGAACGGCGAACCAGAACGGCGAGAAGTCCCCGGCAGGCTGCGGCGCGGCGCCCGGCTGCTGCTGCGGCGGCTGCTGACCGAACGGCTGCCCCTGCTGCGGCTGACCACCGAACGACGGCTGCTGCTGCGGGGCCTGGGCGCCCGGGTAGCCGTAACCACCCTGCGGCTGGGCGCCGTAGGGCTGGGGCGCGGCCGGCTTGGGGGCGGGGAGCAGGGCGGCCTGGAGGGCGGGGACCAAGGGGCTGGCGATGGCCCCGCCGGCGATGGCGAGAGCGGCGAGGAGGCCGAGGATGAGGCCGACGCCGGCGTCCACGTTGTCGGGAACGTCCACCAGCGTCCAGAACAGGGTCCAGGCGGACAGGATCGCGAAGCCGGTGCCGACCATACCGAGGTCCAGGCCGAGCACCTTGCGCTGCTGCGGCAGGGTGCGGTTGAGAACGATCAGCGCGGCTCCGATGACGGCCCCCATGTACGTGCCCAGGCCGGTCCCGAGGTCTTCCCATGCGTTCCGGCTGTTCGAGAAGCCGGAGTACGACACGGAGTATTCGGCGAGGAACGACGAGATGAAGAGCAACACCGCTGCTCCGATCACCACGCCGTCGCCTCGAGTGAGGGAGCGGATATTCACTTCAGGTCCTTCGTAGGTCGTCTCGTCAGCGGTAGAGGCGTCGCTGTCACCCTGTCGCCGTCAGGCCCCGGTGTGAAGCGCGGGGGTGGCCCCTCATCGTACGGATGACACTATCGTCCGCACGATCACGGTGTCCGCCCGGATCAGCCCGCCGATCCCTACCCGCGCAGGAAACTCACGATTCCCTCAGAGATCCCTTGCGCCGCCTTCTGCCGCCAGGCGCCGCTGGTGAGCAGTGCCGAGTCCTTGCTATCGCGCATGTTGCCGCACTCGATGAACACCTTGGGAACCGTTGACAGATTGAGACCGCCAAGGTCCTTACGCGTGACGAGACCGGTACCGTCGCCGACGTAGTTGGAGGGCGCGTCACCCGTGACGCGAACGAAGCTGCCCGCGACGCGTTCGCCCAGATCGCGGGAGGAGGCGACGATGGGGCGGGTGTCGGCGGCGCCCGCGTGCACGGACTCCGGGAGGATGACGTGGAAGCCGCGCTCGCCCTCGGCGGCGCCGTCGGCGTGCAGGGAGATGGCAGCGTCGGCCCGGGCGACGTTCCCGATCCGGGCGCGCTCATCGACGCACGGCCCCCAGGGCGGGCTGTCCCCGTCGTGGGTCAACTTGACCGTGGCGCCCTGCTCTTCCAGGAGCGTGCGCAGCCGGTGCGCCAGGTCCAGCGAGAACCGGGCCTCCGTGTAACCGGCGTTGGTGGACGTCCCGGTGGTGTCGCACTCCTTGCGGTTCGTGCCGATGTCCACCTGGCGGTTGATCTCCGCCGTGTGCTGGAAGTTGCCGGGGTTGTGCCCCGGGTCGATCACGACGACCTTGCCCTTGAGCGGGCCGGAGGCGGCCGGGCGGGAGGACGTGCGGGGGGAACCCGGCTTCTTGGCGTCGTCGCTGGGGGACGCGGACCGGGGCGAGGCCGAGGCGGGCGCGGCGGACGTCGAGGTCGACGCCGAGCCGGAGGCGTTCGGCTTGCCGGAGGAGTCCGAGCCGCCGGGGCCGCCCACCGCCTCGTACACGAGCCAGCCGAGCAGCGCACCGGGGACCAGCGCGGCGAGCGCGACGGTCAGCGGCGCCCGGCGGGGGCGGCGCGGGTGCGGAGGATCGAAGTCCGGGCCTACGTACGACACGCCTGCCACCCTAGCGGCCGTCCTCGGGGCACAGCTCGTCCAGCGCCGTCCAACGGGTGACGCGTCACCGGCTGCCCGAGGTCAGCGACCTCGCGAGCGTGAGTACGGCCGGGTGCGCCCCGCCGCCGACCACCTTGCCAGGCCCCTCGTGGCCGGAGCCCTCCGGCACCCGTGCGACGACGGCCGCCTACACCGCCCGTACCAGCGTCACGACCGCCGCTCCGCCCAGCCCGATGTTGTGCGCGAGGCCCACCCGGGCGCCCGCCACCTGCCGCTGTCCCGCCTCGCCCCGCAGCTGCCACACCAGCTCGGCGACCTGGGCGAGGCCCGTGGCGCCGAGCGGGTGTCCCTTGGAGATGAGGCCGCCGGACGGGTTCACCACCCACCGGCCGCCGTACGTGGTCGCCCCGGACTCGACGAGCTTCCCCGACTCACCGGGCTCGCACATGCCGAGGGCCTCGTAGGTGAGCAGCTCGTTGACCGAGAAGCAGTCGTGCAGCTCGACGACGTCCACGTCCTCGATGCCGAGGCCGGCCCGCTCGTACACCTGCCGGGCGGCCTCCCGCGACATGGGCTGTCCGACGACGTCGATGCAGGAGCCCGACGCGAAGGACTCCTCGGTGTCCGTGGTCATCGCCTGCGCGACGAGCTCGACGACGCCCCGCAGGCCGCGCCGCTCGGCGAACCGCTCCGACACCACCACGGCCGCCGCGGCGCCGTCCGAGGTCGGCGAGCACTGGAGCTTCGTCAGCGGGCGGTGGACCGTGCGCGCCGCGAGGATGTCGTCGACCTCGTACACGTCCCGGAACTGGGCGTTCGGGTTGTGCGCGGAGTGCCGGTGGTTCTTGGCGGCCACGGCGGCGAGCTGCGCCTCGGTCGTGCCGTGGCGCTCCATGTGCTCGCGCGCCGCGTCGCCGAAGATCTGGGCGGTCGGCGGGGTCATCTCGAAGCCGTGCCGGGCCGCCATGATCCCGTAGTGCCGGGCGACGGGGGAGGTGGAGAAGTCCCCGCCGTCGGCGCCGCCGCCGAGCGCTCCCTTCTTCATCTTCTCGAAGCCCAGCGCGAGGACGCAGTCGGCCGCCCCGCCCTCGACGAGCTGGCGCGCGAGCATCAGCGCGGTGGCGCCGGTCGCGCAGTTGTTGTTGACGTTGTAGACGGGGATGCCGGTCAAGCCGAGCTCGTACGCGGCTCGCTGGCCGGCCGTGGAGGGCTGGAAGCAGTAGCCGACGGGAACCTGTTCCACATCGGCGTACGAGACTCCCGCGTCGGTGAGGGCGGCGCCACCCGCCTCCCGCACCATGTCCCAGTACTGCCATTCTCGGGTCTCGGGCTTCTCGAACCTGGTCATCCCGACCCCGGCGACGTAGGCCTTCATGGGGCGCAGAGTAGAACACGTTCTATATAGAGGCCATCCCTTGACGGAAGGTCAGATCGTCATGGGAAGGTCAAGAATTCGTTAGAGGCTCGAAGCAACGGAATAGTTGCCCGTGCATACGAGGTTGATCATGCACGTATCCCGCGCGATCACCGGCGCACCCCACTCTTCCGGCCCGGAGGCCTCACTCAATGACGCACACGACGACCGACCAGCCCACCCGGAGAGCGAGCGGGGCCCTGGTCCCGGTGCTGGCCTTCGCGGGCATCGTGGTCGCGGTGATGCAGACCCTGCTCGTCCCGGTCATCAAGGACCTGCCGCAGCTGCTGGACACCGAGCCGAGCAACGCCACCTGGGTCCTGACCTCGACCCTTCTCTCGGGTGCCGTCGCCACCCCGATCATGGGCCGCCTCGGCGACCTGTACGGCAAGCGGCGCATGCTGATCCTCAGCCTCGCCGTGATGGTGGTCGGCGCGCTGATCAGCGCCCTCACCAGCCAGCTGCTCACGATGATCGCCGGCCGTACCCTCCAGGGCTTCGCCATGGGCGCGATCCCGCTGGGCATCGGCCTGATGCGCGACATGCTGCCGCGCGAGAAGCTCGGCTCGGCGATGGCCCTGATGAGCTCCTCGATCGGCGTCGGCGGCGGCCTCGCGCTGCCGCTCGCCGCCCTGGTCGCACAGCACGCCGACTGGCACGCCCTCTTCTACGGCGCCGCCGGCCTCGGCGTGCTCTCCATCGTCCTCACCCTGCTCATCGTGCCGGAATCCCCGATGCGCGCCGAGGGCTCCTTCGACGTGCTGGGCGCGCTGGGCCTGTCCACCGGCCTGGTCCTGCTGCTCCTGCCGATCACCAAGGGCAGCGACTGGGGCTGGTCCTCCGGCACCACGCTCGGCCTGTTCGCCGCGTCCGTCGCCGTCCTGCTCCTGTGGGGCGTCTTCGAACTGCGCACCAAGGCCCCGCTGGTCGACCTGCGCACCACCGCCCGCCGCGAGGTGCTCCTCACCAACCTCGCCTCGATCATGGTCGGCGTCAGCTTCTACGTCGTCTCGCTCGTCCTGCCCCAGCTGCTCCAGCTGCCGAAGGCCACCGGGTACGGCCTCGGCCAGTCGATGGTCGTCGCCGGTCTGCTCGTCGCGCCGCTCGGCCTGACCATGATGTTCACGGCGCCCGTCTACGCCCGCCTGTCGGCGAAGTACGGCCCCAAGGTCACCCTGATCCTCGGCATGCTGATCATCGGGATCGGCTACGGCGCCGGCCTCGGCCTGATGAGCGCCGCCTGGCAGAGCCTGGTCATCTCGGTCGTCCTGGGCGCGGGCATCGGCCTCGCCTACTCCTCCCTGCCCGCCCTGATCGTCGGCGCGGTCCCGGCCTCCGAGACCGGCGCGGCCAACGGCCTCAACACCCTGATGCGGTCGATCGGTACGTCCGTCTCCAGCGCCGTCATCGGCATGGTGCTCGCCAACACGGCGAACCACGTGGGCGGCATGGCGATACCGACCATGCACGGCTTCCGCCTCTCCTTCCTCATCGCGACGGCCGCGGTGGCGGTCGGCCTGCTGCTGGCCCTGTTCCTGCCGAAGCCGAACCGCCCGGCCCAGCACACCCAGCTGCGCGCCAGCAGCGAGGAGGAGGCGGGCATCGCGCACGCCGAGGAGGTGCTGCGGGGATTCCGCGGCCGTGTCCTGGACGCCGACGGCGCCCCGGTCGCCCGCGCCAAGGTCACCTTGATCGACCGCCGGGGCCGGCAGGCGGGCGCGACCGTCTCCGCCGAGGACGGCAGCTACGCCCTCGTCGTCCCCGCCGAGGGCGCCTACGTCCTGGCCGCCAAGGCCGCGGGCCACGGCCCGCACGCCGCCTCGGCGACGCACGCGGGCGACGAGCGGCCGGTGGACCTGGACCTGCCGCTGCCGGGGGAGGCGCTCTCGGCCTGAGCACCGGATCGCGCCGGGATGCACTGAGGTCCGCCGAGATTCATCGAGGCCCACCGAGGCTCACTGAGATCCACACCACCCGCACCCCCTGTCGCCTCGGCGGCGGGGGGTGCGGAAGCATGGGGCGCCGAGAACGTCGTACGACCGAGAGGAACCCCATGCCCGCGGCACCCTCCCCCAAGCGCTCGACTGCGCTCGAGCAGGGGGGACCCCCATCCGAGATCCTGGCCGCGTTCGAGGCCGCGAAGGGGTTCATGCCCGTGGACGAGGGGCTCGCGCTGTACGCGGCCGCAGTGGAGGCGGGCCGGCTGGGGCTGCCGCTGCTGGAGGTCGGGACGTACTGCGGACGCTCGACGATCCTGTTCGCGGACGCGGCCCGCGAGTCCGGGGTCACCGCGCTCACCGTCGACCACCACCGGGGCAGCGAGGAGCAGCAGCCGGGCTGGGACTACCACGACCCCGAGACGGTCGACCCCGAGATCGGCCTGATGGACACGCTGCCGACGTTCCGCCGCACCCTGCACCGGGCGGGTCTGGAGGAGCACGTGGTGGCGCTGGTCGGCCGCTCGCCGCAGATCGCCGCGATCTGGGGGACGCCGCTGGGGCTGGTCTTCGTCGACGGCGGCCACACCGACGAGCACGCCACCGCCGACTACGAGGGCTGGGCCCCGCACGTCGCCGAGGGCGGCCTCCTCGTCATCCACGACGTGTTCCCCGACCCGGAGGACGAGTTCACCGGCCAGGCCCCGTACCGCGTGTATCTGCGCGCGCTGGAGTCCGGCGCGTTCACGGAGGTCTCGGCGACCGGCTCGCTGCGGGTGCTGCGGCGCACGGGGGCCGGAATCTAGGGCGTTCGGGGCGTCTGGGGCGGGCGTCCACGGAGGGCGTTCAGGCGTACGAAAGAAAGGCGCACGCCTCCACCAAGTGAGGCAACGATCCGGGGGGCTCGTGGACTCCTTTGTACATCTAGGAGGTGCCCATGGGGGATCGGAAGAAGGCTCGGGACGAGGAGTTCCAGAGCTTTGTCGTCGGCCGCTGGCCGCGGCTGATGCGTACGGCATTTCTCCTCACGGGGGAGCAGCACGCCGCCGAGGATCTGGTCCAGTCGACCCTCGAACAGGTCTATGTGGCCTGGCGCAGGGTCGGCTCGGCGGACGACCCGGAGGCCTACGTACGGCGCGTGATGATCAACGCGCACGCACGCAAACACCGCCGCAGGCTCAAGGAGTTCCTGGCGCCCAAGGACGACTCCGGCCTGGTACGCGAGGTCGCGGACACGGGCGACCGCATGTCCCAGGCCGACGACCGCAGCGCCCTGCTGAAGGCGCTCGCCCAACTGCCCGCGCGGCAGCGGGAGGCGGTGGTCCTGCGGTACTGGGAGGACCTGACGGAGACGCAGACGGCCGAGGCGATGGGCTGTTCGGTGGGCACGGTCAAGAGCAACGCGGCCAAGGGGATCGCGAAACTCCGCGCCATACCGGGACTGGCCGAGACGGTGACGCAGGGAGGGCGGAAGTGATGAGCGCGGATCGGGAGAGGAACCACGACATGACACGGACGGACATCGCCTTCCTCCTCGCGGACGCCGCGGACGAGGTCGAGATCGGTATAGCCCCGGTGCAGGCGGTGATGCGCGGCGGACGGCGCCGCAGGGCGCGGCGCTGGGCGGTGGCGGCGGCCACGACGCTGGTGCTGGCCGGGTCGACGGGCGCCCTGGCGGTGACGGGACTGCCCGGCGACGGACACGGGGACCGGCGGACGAACGTGGCGCACCCGCCGTCCTCCCCGGAGGCGCGGCATGTGTACGAACCGCAGACGACCGAGCTGTCGCGGGGCACGCACAAGGGCAAGCCCTGGTACGTCGACATCCAGGTGTGGGGAGCGCCGCGGGACGAGGGGGAGGCGAACCAGCAGCTCGCTTCGATGGACGAGTGGGGGCTGCACCCGGCGGTCGACAAGCCCGCCCAAGTGGTCGGCAAGATCTCGTACTTCGTGACCATGAAGTACGGCTCCGACAGCCCCCAGCAGATCCTGTTCGACTCGGTGAAGAAGCTGGACCGCCCGTCGGGCACGGATCTGGAGTCCGCGTCCCTCCCCCTGGACAAGGCCGGCGACGGTCCCGCCGGGGACCGGCTGGTGGTCGGATCGGTCGCCAAGACGGCGCGGGAGGTCACCTGCTACTGGAAGAACGGCACGACGTCCGTCGCCAGGACGGGCCCGGTGATCTACAACCACAACATTCCGGCCCCCGCGATCGTGCCGGCCGAGGGGTATCCGGCGGCGAACTGGTTCGTGTGCGCGGCACCGGAGGGCACGACCTACCAGACGGCGGAGGTGACGAAGTAGCGCGAGCGCCCGGAGCGGGAGGCGCCGCTCACAGCCAGCCCTGCTGGCGCGCCTCCCGTACCGCCTCCGCCCGGTTGCGGGTGCCCGTCTTGCCGATCGCGGAGGACAGGTAGTTGCGGACCGTCGACTCGGACAGATGCAGCCTGCCGGCGATGTCGGCGACGGTCGCGCCGTCCACCGACGCCTTCAGCACGTCGCACTCGCGGGCGGTGAGCGGACTGGGCCCGGCGCTCAGCGCGGCCGCGGCCAGCGCCGGGTCGACCACCGTCTCCCCGGTGAGCACGCGCCGGATCGCCTCGGCCAGCTCCTCCACCGGCCCGTCCTTGACCAGGAATCCGGCGGCCCCGGCCTCCATGGCCCGGCGCAGGTAGCCGGGCCGGCCGAAGGTGGTCAGGATCAGCACCCGGCAGTCGGGCGCCTGTTCGCGCAGCGCGGCCGCCGCGTCCAGGCCGCTCATGCCCGGCAGTTCGATGTCCAGCAGGGCCACGTCGGGCCGGTGCAGGAGCACGGTGTCGACGATCGCGTCGCCGGTGGCGACCTGGGCGACCACCTCGATGTCGCCCTCCATGCCCAGCAACAGGGCCAGGGCGCCGCGCATCATGCCCTGGTCCTCGGCGAGGAGAACTCTGACAGAGGCTACTGGTCGGTGGTCCGCGGGCATCTCGTCAGCCATTGACACAGGCTACGGCCAGCCGGCCGACTCGGAGCGGCGGCAAGCCCCTCCACAGGGTCCGCGGACCGGCACGAGGTTGTCGGCCGAGCCACACCCGTTCGCCGTCGCCACCCATGGTGAGCCCTGACCGCACGTCATCCGAGGAAGGGGCCGGCACACCGGATTCCGTCCGCCGGCCCCAGCCGACCGGCTCAACCGGTGCCCACCGCGCCGTTCGCGCGCATCGTGGAGCGACGACGTCAGCCGGGCCGTCAGCTCGCCCTGGGTGCCGTCGCCGCCCCGACCGCCGACAGTTCCGCCGGTTCCGTGGGGAGTTCGGCGGTCACCGTGAAGCCGCCGCGCGGTGACGGGCCGGCCCGTAGGGAGCCGCCCGCCGCCGCGAGGCGTTCGGTCAGGCCCTTGAGACCGGTGCCGCCGATGCCCTCCCGGGGTTCGGCGGCCGCCGCGCCGGTGCCGTCGTCCGTGACCGTCAGCCGGGCCCGCTCCGGGCTGCTCTCTACGGTGATCTCGCAGCGGCCGGCGTCGCTGTGCCGCACGACGTTGGTGACCGCCTCGCGCACCACCCAGCCCAGCAGGGCCTCCGTCTGCGGGGTGAGCGGGGTACCGGACTGCCTGACCACCGGCTCCACGCTCGCCGCAGACAGGGCCGAACGGGCCCGGGTCAGCTCCGTGGCCAGGCTGCCCTCCCGGTAGCCGGTCACCGCCTCGCGGATCTCGGTCAGCGCCTGTCTGCCGACCGACTCGATGTCGCTGATCTGCGACAGCGCCGCGTCCATGTCGCGTGGGGCGAGGCGCCGGGCCGCCTCCGACTTCACCACGATCACCGACAGGGTGTGGCCGAGCAGGTCGTGCAGATCGCGGGAGAAGCGCAGGCGCTCCTTCTCCACCGCGCGCCGTGCGAGTTCCTCGCGGGCGGCGCGCAGTTCCCGTACGGCTTCGCTGAGGCCCAGGATCGCGGCGGTCACCATGCTCGACAGGAAGGTGCCGTAGGCGATGTTCACCGCGTCCCACCCGTCGCGGAAGCCGGAGACGGTGCCGGCGAACGCGGCCAGCAGGATGCCCGTCCGGCCCAGCCACGGCCCGCGCAGGGTGGCGCCCGCCGCGAGGCCCAGCAGGGGGAAGAACAGCAGCCAGCTGCCGCCGTACCCGAGGGCCAGGCTCGTGGTCAGCAGGCCCATCAGCAGCAGTGCCACCCGGGTGGACGTCGCCTCGCGCTTCTCCCGGTCGAAGGCGCGGAACGTCACATAGATGTACAGCGAGTTGAAGGCGAGCAGGCCCAGGCCGCCGATCCACGGGTTGGGGGTCTTGTCCTGGAAGAGATTGGAGAAGGAGCCCAGCCCCATGAGGAGCCACGGCAGCAGGGCGAAACCGGTCGGCGGCGGGCCCGGGTGCTCATGCGTCCGCCCGTCCTTCCGGGCGGCCTTCTGCGCGGCCCGGAAGCGCTCCATGTCCGCCTTCCAGTCCGCCCGCGCGGCCTGCCAGGCGGCCACCTGGCACCGTATCCCCCGCCACCACGACATGTCGTTGTTCACCCGAGATCCCCCGATCAGCTGTTCCCCGCCCTACGGCGGTACGACAGCACAGCGTACGAACAGAACACCAACATCCAGGACGTCAGGACGAGGACGGCGCCGGGTGCCGGGGCGCGTCCGTCGCTGACCGCGACCCCGAGCTGGGCGAAGCGGCTGGTCGGGGTGTACGCGGACAGGGAGCGCAGCCAGTGCGGGAACAGGGCGACCGGGAACCACAGGCCGCCCAGCACCGCCAGGCCCAGATTGCACACCATGTTCGCCACGCCCGTGGCCGGCCCGGTCAGCCGGTAGCCGTTGCCGATGCCGAGCAGCGTGAAGGGGATCGAACCGAGCCAGAGCAGCACCGCGATCGCCGCCCACTGCCAGGCCTGCAGTCGTACGCCGTTGGCCAGGCCGCCCGCCGCGAGCACCGCGACGATCGCCGGGAGCACGGTCACCGAACCGGTCAGCGCCCGCCCGATCACCACCTCGCGCGGGGTCATCGGCGTCACCCGCAGCTGGCGCAGCCAGCCGATCGCCCGGTCCTCGGCGACCGCGCCGCCGGTATTGAGGGCCGAGCCGACCGCGCCGTAGGCGGCCATGCCGACCATGGAGGCGGTCTTCCAGGCGCTGTCGTTCTCGCCGAGGTTGGTGAACAGCAGGTACATCATCACCGGCATCGCGATCCCGCCGATCACGAAGCCCGTGTCGCGCAGCGTGCGGCGCACTTCGAGGCGCAGGTAGTCCCACATCAGACCGTCTCCGTCTTCGTTTCGTGCGAGGTCAGGGACAGGAACGCGTCGTCCAGCGAGGCCGGGGCGACCTCCAGGCCGTGTATCGCGCCGAGCGCGGCGAGTGCGACGACGGTCGCGTCGGAGTCGTCCGTGCGCAGCCGCGCCCGGCTGCCGCGCACCTGGACGGACCGCACCCCGGGCAGCAGGTCCAGGAAGTCCGGGTCGCGGCCGGCCAGGTCGACGCAGACCAGATTGCCGCCGGCCGCCCGGCGCAGCTCCTCGCCCGTGCCGTCGGCGACGATCCGGCCGCGGTCGATGACGACGATCCGGTCGGCGTGCGCGTCGGCCTCCTCCAGGTAGTGGGTGGAGAACAGCACGGTGTGGCCGCGCCGCGCGTACGCCCGCATCGAGTCCCAGAAGGCGTGCCGGGCCTCGACGTCCAGGGCGGCGGTCGGCTCGTCCAGCACGAGGAGGGAGGGGTCCCCGGCCAGCGCCACCGCGAACCGCACCCGCTGGACCTGCCCGCCCGACAGCCGGTCCACCCGCCGACCCGCCAGCTCCGCGATCCCGGCCAGTTCCAGCGCCCGGGTCACGGGCATCGGCGCCGGGTAACGGGAGGCGACGAAGGTGACCAGCTCCCCGACCGTGACCCGGGGCACCGCGCGCGCCTCCTGGAGCATGGCGCCCACCCGGCCCGCGCGCACGGACCGCTCGGGGGCGGTGCCGAAGAGCTCGAACGTGCCCGCGTCGGGCCGGTACAGGCCGAGCAGCAGGGCGATCGCGGTGGATTTGCCGGCGCCGATGGGGGCACCTCCCTGCTCGAGCGAAGCCGAGAGCTTGGGGGAGGCCGAGCAGGGCGACCGTCTCGCCGCGCGCGATCCGCAGGTCGACGCCGTCGACGGCGCGCACGGAGCCGTACGCCTTGGCCGCTGCCGTGAAGGACACGGCGGGGGATGTCGATGTCATGCCTACGACGCTAGGAATCCGCACCCCCCGCACGGCAGAGGCGCATGTACGGACTCGGGCAGGACAAATGTCACGGCACGCCGAGCTGACACCTCGTCAGGAGCCTTCACAACTGAAGGGTGCTGGGCTATACAAGGGGCGCCGGACTGGAACGCGTTCTAGGTCGGCCCGTGACGACCTCGGTGCGGCCGACGGTGCGGACGGCCGTGCCGGGGTCTTGAAGCCGCCGTCGCCGTGAGCCGCCCGCGTCAGCAGTTCGTGTCAGCCGCCAGTGTCAGGAGCCGTATGCCCATCGACGCAGCCAAGGCCCTCGCCGCCGAACCCCGTTCCGGCGAGATCACCTGGGACCGCAAGGACGTCCAGCTCTACCACCTCGGCATCGGCGCCGGCCGCCCCGCCACCGACCCCGACGAGCTGCGCTACACCCTGGAGTCCCGGCTGCACGTCCTGCCGAGCTTCGCCACCGTCGCCGGCTCCGGATCGCCCGGCGTGATCAGCGGCCTGTCCATGCCCGGCGTCGACGTCGACCTCGCCCGTGTGCTGCACGGCGGCCAGGCGCTGACCCTGCACCGGCCCATCCCCGTCGAGGGCACCGCGACCGCCAGCGGCCGGATCGCCGCCGTCCACGACAAGGGCAAGGCCGCCGTGCTCGTCATGCGCACCGAAGTCGGGGACGCCGACGGCCCGTTGTGGACCAACGACGCCCAGATCTTCGTACGAGGGGAGGGCGGCTGGGGCGGCGATCGCGGCCCCGCCACCCGGCTGGAACCCCCGGCCGGCGAGCCCGACCGGACCGTCGAGCGGCCGATCCGCGAGGACCAGGCCCTGCTCTACCGCCTCTCCGGCGACTACAACCCGCTGCACGCCGACCCCGAGTTCGCCAAGCTCGCCGGGTTCGACCGGCCCATCCTGCACGGGCTGTGCACCTACGGCATGACGCTCAAGGCGGTCGTCGACACGCTGCTCGACGGCGATGTGACCCGGGTCCGCTCCTACGCCACGCGCTTCGCCGGAGTGGTGTACCCGGGCGAGACCCTGCGCATCCGCATGTGGCGCGGGGCGGATGCGGTACGGGTCGCCGTGAGCGTGGCCGAGCGGGACGACGCGCCCGTCCTCGCCGACACCGTCGTCGAACACTCCTGAGCCCACGCAAGCACTCCGAGGGGAGCCGCACCATGCGCGCAGCGGTACTGCACGAGATCGGCCAGGACAAGCTGGAGGTCTTCGACGACGTCGAGGCGGTGGGCTTCGGCCCCGGCAAGGTGCGGGTCCGGGTGCGGGCCACCGGGCTGTGCCACTCGGACCTGTCGGCGATGAGCGGGGTGCTGCCGCAGCCGGCGCCGTTCGTGCCCGGGCACGAGGGTGCGGGCGAGATCCTCGAAGTCGGCGAGAACGTCACGCACCTCAAGCCCGGCGACCGGGTCGTCGTGTGCTGGCTGCCGGCCTGCGGTGCCTGTCCCGCCTGCAAGCGCGGTCAGACCGAACTGTGCCTGGCCGGGTTCATGAACGCGGGCGTCCCCAACTTCAAGCGCGCGGGCGGCGACATGTTCGGCTTCGCGGGCACCGGCACCTTCGCCGAGGAGGTCGTCGTCGACGCGGGCTGCGCCGTGCTGATCCCCGACGACGTGCCCTTCGACATCGCCGCGCTCATCGGCTGCGGGGTGACGACCGGACTCGGCGCCGCGCTCAACACCGCGGACGTGGAGGCCGGTTCGTCGGTCGCCGTCATCGGCTGCGGGGGCGTCGGCATCTCCGCGATCCAGGGAGCGCGGCTGAAGGGCGCCGCCGAGATCGTCGCCGTCGACCCGGTCGCCTCCCGGCGCGAGTCGGCGCTGCGGTTCGGTGCCACGAAGGCCGTCTCGCCGGAGGAACTGGCCGACGCCAAGCAGCAGGTCACCGCCGGCGAGGGCTTCGACTACGTCTTCGAGGTCGTCGGCCGCTCCGCCACCGCCCGCACGGCGTACGAGAACACCCGGCGCGGCGGCACCCTCGTCGTGGTCGGCGCGGGCGCCATGGACGACTACCTCCAGCTCAACATGTTCGAGCTGTTCTTCGACGAGAAGCGGATCCTGCCCTCGATGTACGGCGGCGGCGACGTCCTGCGCTCCTACGAGCGGACCATCGCCCTGTGGCGGGCGGGCCGTATCGACCTGGAGGGCCTGATCACGCACCGGGTGCCGCTCGCCGAGATCAACGAGGCGCTGGACCAGATGCGTACCGGGACGGCCCTGCGTACGTGCATAGAGATCTGACGGGGAGTCGCATGTCGACCGGTATGTCACTGCCACTCGAAGGCCTCACCGCGATCGTCACGGGCGCGGGCCGCGGGCTGGGCCGGGCCGAGGCGCTGGAGCTCGCCCGGCTCGGCGCGGCCGTCGTCGTCAACGACTACGGGCAGCCCGGCCGGGACGGCTCGGGCGAGGCCTCCGCCGGCCCCGCCGAGGAGGTCGCCGCCGAGATCCGCGCCGCGGGCGGCCGGGCGCTCGCCCACACCGGCGACGTCGCCGACTTCGAGCGGGCCCGGGAGCTGGTCCAGCTGGCGATCGGTGAGTTCGGGAAGCTGGACGTCCTGGTCAACAACGCGGGCATCCTGCGCGACCGCATGGTCTTCTCGATGACCGAGGACGAGTGGGACTCGGTGATCCGGGTCCATCTCAAGGGCCACTTCAACACCACCCACTTCGCGGCCGCGTACTGGCGCGAGCGGTCCAAGGCGGCCGGGAAGCCGGTCTACGGGCGGATCGTGAACACCTCCTCGGAGGCGTTCCTGGCCGGTTCGGCGGGCCAGCCCAACTACGCGGCCGCCAAGGGCGGAATCGTCGGCCTGACCACCTCCACGGCCCTCGCGCTCGGCCGGTACGGCGTGACGGCCAACGCCATCTGCCCGCGCGCCCGGACCCGGATGACCGAGGACGTCTTCGCCGGGCTGCACGAACCCGCCGAGGGCCTCGACCCGCTCGCCCCCGAGCACGTCGCCCCGCTCGTCGGCTACCTGGCCTCACCCGCCGCCGCACAGCTCAACGGTCAGCTGCTCGTCGTGCACGGCGGCATGGTCGCGATCGTCGAACGACCGCGCGTCCAGGCGAAGTTCGACAGCAAGCAGGACACATTTACGTACGACGAACTGGACGCGCTGCTCACCCCGCACTACGCGGACCGGCCGCCGGGGGAGACCTTCGCGGCGGCGGAGGTGCTCGGGCTCAAGCGCGAGGACGAACACCGCTGATGCGCGGGCGACATACGAAGGGGGCCCATCGGTCGATGGGCCCCCACACTGCGTATCCTCAGGCCGCCGACTCGGCCGGCTCCGGCTTGCGGTGCCGGCCGTGCGGAACCGTTTCGCTGTCCTGACCGGACACCGGGCCGCGGTGCTTACCGTGGCCGGCGGTCTCCTGAAGGTCGGCGGACAACTGCTCGGACGTACTCACGTCGTTCATCGGAAGAATTCACCCCGTCAACATCATCTTTCGTACAGCCGGGCGAGTGTAACCGGCACACCACGGGCCGAATCCAGGCAGGCACGCCAACCGCCACTAGTTCGTTACAAGACGTCCGAGCGGGGCCTGTTGCAGAGGTACCGGACGCGCCACGACCGGTTCCGGAGGATCCGGTTCCGCCGGCTGTCCGGGTGTGTCCCACTCCATGACAGC
>NZ_JADDRL010000091.1 GCF_021538895.1 Streptomyces olivochromogenes
CGGGGCGGTGAGGGCGGTGTGGGTCAGGCGGGGGCCGCCGGGGACGCGGACCTCGACGACGACGCCGGTCTCGCCGGCCGCTCCGGTGACGGGGTGACGCAGCAGGGTGGCGGTCCGGCCGCCGCTGAGGGTGACCTCGTCGAGGGTGCGGTGCGGGGAGGCGATGAGCTCCTCGGCCCGTTCGCGCAGCACGGCCAGGTCGATCCGGCCGAGACCGCCGAGGTCGGCCGCGCCGGCCCGGCCCTGGGGTGTCCGCGCGGGGTCCTGCCAGGGGTCGCCGCCGTTCTGCGCCGGGCGGCCGGCCCGCCGGTAGGCGGCGAGCAGCGCGCGCTCGCGGGCGGTGGCCTGGTCCAGCAGCCGCGTCTCGATGTCGTGGGCGGCCTCCCGCACCAGCCGCAGCATGGCGGGGTCACCGTCGCAGCGCAGGCAGGTGAGGTCGAGGACGGCCTGGATCTGGCCGCTGAGGGGGTCGCGGACGGGCGCGCCCGCGCAGGCGAACGGCTGCAGGCAGTCGGCGAAGTGCTCGCGCCCGCTGACGTAGACCGGGCCGCGTTCGGCCAGCGCCGTGCCGACGCCGTTGGTGCCGACGACCGGCTCGGAGGCGTCGAAGCCGGGGGCGAAGCTCACCTCGTCGAGGCGTCCGCGCAGGTCGGGGTCCCCGCCGAGCCGGTGCACGATACGGCCCTGCGCGTCGCACAGTACGACCGTCATGCCCACCTCGGTGAGCGACGCGATCACGTCGTGCAGCACCGGGTCGGCGGCCCGCAGGAAGCGGTCGTCGAGGGTCAGGCCGGGTGTGTAGGAGACCATCGGCCGGTCCGGGTCGAGCCCCGCGGCCCGGCAGCGCTTCCAGGATTCCAGGATCGGCGTACGGACATCGGAGTCCACCCGCGCGCCGGACAGAAACTGTTCATGGGCATGGACCAGCCCGCCGATGTCGTCCCAGGCGACCGACAACGGGATCACTTCCTCGCCTGAAGGGCGCCCCCGTCGCGCACCGCCGTTCGGCTCGTCCCGCGAGGAGCCCTCCAAGCGGTTTTTACCCTGAAGCCATTGCCCCGAACACCACAATCTTGGACGGATGCCGGAATTAGGAACGATCTGCCGAGACCGTGGCCACGGCGGGCGGCAGCGCGTACTCGTCGCGCCGGCCGCACTGGCCGTAGCGGGTAGGGGCGGTTGTCGCCGGTCACCAGGGCCTCGCGCAGGCCGAGGAAGCCCTGGACAGCGAGGTCCCGGCGGCGCTGGTCCCGTGCCGGCTGGCACGGTGGCCGCGGTGGCGTACCTCTGCGGGTCGGCGAGCACCGCGGGCGGGAAGGTGAGGACGGCGTCCCGGGCCTCGGGCAGCCCGCTGTTCTGCATCAGGACGGTGACCTGCAGGTCGCCGCCCTGCACCATGCGGTGCACGGTCCCCGGGGTGAACCAGGCGACGGCGCCGGGCTCCAGCGGGATGTCCCGGTAGCCGTCGGGGCTCAGCGTCTGGACCGCGCCGCGGCCGCCGGTGACCATGTAGGCCTCCGTGCACACCAGGTGCAGGTGCGGGCTGCCTCCGCACACACTCGGGCGCGTTCACCACGGCAGCTCCTCCAGGTGTGCGGCGACCCGCTCCCGGTCCCAGGCCCCGTCGGCGATCACCACCCGGTAGCGGTAGGCGAAGGACTCCCCCGGCGGCAGCTCGAACTCCTCGAAGAACGCCCAGGAGAACGCGGCCGTCGGGATCGGCTCGCAGCGCACGAACCAGTGCGAGGCGTGGATGGCCGTCCGCTCGTCGAGGTTCTCCGGCGCGTGCGCGAAGACGAGCGTGGAGTGCCCGTCGACCTCGTCGTGCGCGGTGGTGAAGGCCAGCCAGGGCCCCTGGGTGCCCATCAGCTTCTCGGCACCGGCACCGGCGTCGGAGTCGGGGGCGAAGGCACTGCCGCCGGTGAAATCGCGCGGGCCCCGCCACTGGAGTCCGGTGTACCCGGCGAGCGCACGGCCCGCGGTGGTCGGCGAACCGAACACCAGCGGCTCGGCGTGGACGTTGGTGAGCCGGATCGACCAGTCCAGCGCCCAGGCCCCGGCCCGTTCGTCGACCGAGTGGACGGCCAGTCCACGCGTCTCGCGGGCCCATTCCGCCCCGCCGTTTGCCACCCAGGTCAGCTCCTCGGTGAAGGCCAGGCGGTCGTCGCCGACCGTGAACTCCCCGAAGCCGTCGTGCCGCATCGAGCCGACCCGCTCGGGCAGGGCCCGATAACCCTGCCCGTGCACATAGCAGTTGCCGCCCCAGAAGTTCTGCCCGGACAGATGACTCGCCGTCATCTGCAGGCCCTTGTGCCAGCGGTGGTCGCTGGGCCGGTAGCCGGTCACCGTGCGCCCGGAGAGGGTGCGCACCGGGTGGGCGTACGGCTTGCGGGACTCGAACGCCTGCGGGTCGGGGCGGTAGACGTAGCGGAGGATCTCCGTTCCGCCCGCCGCCTCGACCGCGATGTGCTCGCCGTGGACATGGCCGACGCGGATGGTCATGCGCGCTCCTTCGGGGCCCAGTCGGGGTGGTCGCCGTGCATGGCCGCGTAGTAGGGGTCGGCGGGGCCGATCTCGCCCGCCCGCACGGGCCGGCCGGTGAACGCCGACTTGTAGAGCGCGGCGGCGAACTCCAGGGTCGCGCGGGCGTCCGGACCGCTGCCGGGCGGTCGTACGCCGTTGTCGTACGCGTCGAGGACGGCGGCGAGCTGTGCGGTGTGCGAACTGGGCACGTCGTGCGCGGGGGTGCGCCAGGCGGCGGCGCGTTCGGCGGCGACGTGCGGCGCCGGGGTGTAGACCCAGTCGTCGTTGCGATGCCCGTACAGGTGGGTCAGTTCGACCGTCGCGTCGGCGCAGTCGACGCGGATGCGGCTCACCTCGTGCGGGGACAGCACGCTGTTGACGACGGTCGCCAGGGCGCCGCCGCGGAAGCGGACGAGTGCCGTGGAGACGTCCTCGCTCTCGGTGTCGTGGACCAGCCGCCCGGCCATCGCCCGCACCTCCTCCCACGCGCCGAGCAGGTGCAGCAGCAGGTCGTACTGGTGGATGCCGTGCCCCAGCGTCGGTCCGCCGCCCTCGCTGCCCCAGCGTCCGCGCCAGGGCACCGCGTAGTAGGCCGCGTCCCGGTGCCAGGTGGTCTGGCAGTGCGCGACCAGCGGTGCGCCCAGCTCGCCGCTCGCGACGAGGTCGCGGGCGTGCACGGCGCCGGAGCCGTAGCGGTGCTGGAGGACCACCGAGGCGTAGCCGCCGGACGCCTCCTCGGCCGCCGCGATCTCGTCGTACTGGGCGAGGGACAGGCACAGCGGCTTCTCGCACAGCACCCAAGCGCCCGCCCCGAGAGCGGCGACGGTCTGCTCCAGGTGCGGGGCCGGCGGCGTGCCGACGAGGACGAGGTCCGGGCGCACGGCCTCCAGCATCGCGCCGGTCGACGTGAATCCGGCGACCCGCTCACCGGCGAGTTCACGGAACGCGTCGAGCCGGGCGCGGTCCACGTCGACGGCGGCGACCAGTTCCGCACGGTCGGCGTGGGCTCGGAGGGCGGGAAGGTGGCTGCCGACGACGACGGCGCCGGTCCCGATGACGGCGACCCGGCGGCGGGACGAGGGCTGGGGCATGCGGCGCTCCTCGGACGACGAGCGGACGGACGCGAGCATCACGCGCGATGCAGAAAGCGCTTGCTCCACGAGACGACCGTAGGGGCGGAACGAATGCCGGGCCAACCCCTCTGCATCGAGAACTACAAGGTCGCCGCCGAACGGAATCACCGTCCGGCGGCCCGGACCGGCCGGAAAGCGTCCTACCGTGGAGACATGGACGGCGACACGATGACGCTGTTCCTGTGCGGCGACGTGATGCTCGGGCGCGGCATCGACCAGATCCTTCCGCACCCCGGCGACCCCGCCCTGCGGGAGGACTACCTGCGGGACGCCCGCGACTACGTCCTGGGCGCGGAGGCCGTGAACGGCCCGATCCCCGCGCCCGTCTCCCCCTCCTGGCCCTGGGGCGAGGCGCTGCGGGTGCTGGACGAGGCCGCCCCGGACGTCCGGATCGTCAATCTGGAGACCTCCGTCACCCGCAGCGCGGCGTTCGCGCCGGGCAAGGGGGTGCACTACCGCATGCACCCGGACAACGTGCCCGCGCTCCTGATGATCCGGCCCGACGTCTGCGTGCTGGCCAACAACCACGTCCTGGACTTCGGCCGGGCGGGCCTCGCGGAGACGCTCGACGCCCTGACCCGGGCGGGGCTGCACACGGCGGGCGCGGGGCAGGACGCCGAGGAGGCGTACGCCCCCGCGGTGGTCCCGACGGATGGCCGGCGGGTGCTGGTGTTCGCGCTCGGGGCGCCCTGCAGCGGCATCCCGGCCGACTGGGCGGCGGGACGGACCCTGTCCGGCGTGGCCCGCGTCCCCGCCCTGACACCGGCCGCGGCGGACGCGGTCGTCGAGCGCGTGCGGCGGGTCAAGCGCCCGGGAGACATCGCGGTCGTCTCCGTGCACTGGGGCTCGAACTGGGGCTACCGGGTTCCCGAGCGGCAGATCCGCTTCGCCCACGCGCTGGTCGACGGCGGCGTGGACGTGATCCATGGTCACTCCTCGCACCATCCCCGCCCCGTCGAGGTGTACCGGGAGCGGCTCGTCCTGTACGGCTGCGGTGACTTCGTCGACGACTACGAGGGCATCTCGGGGTACGAGGAGTACCGCGACGACCTGCGGCTCGCCTTCCTGGTCTCGGTCGAGGCGGGCACGGGACGCCTCGCCGGTCTGCGCATGGTGCCGCTGCGGGCCCGGCGGATGCGGCTGGAGTCGGCGTCGGCCGCGGACGCCGCCTGGCTGGGCGCGACGCTGGAGCGGATCAGCGAGGGCGTGTCCGTCGAGGCGGCGCGCGACGGGACGCTCGCGCTGGCCCGCTGACGCCGCGGCAGACACCCCGCTCCGCCCCGGGCGGCAGGCACTTCGGCACGATCCATTCCTGTGCGCCATCTGTTGCCCGCACAGGTGTTACCTAGGAGTAATCAGTGCTGGTTTGATGTGCGGCGCCACTCAACCCCCTTCACCCACAGGGAGATCCAGTGACGTTCCCCGCACCGCGCCGCGCCCTGGGCGCGGCCGTGCTCGCCCTCGCCCTTCCCGCCGCCGCACTCGCCGCATCGGCGCCCGCGGCGGCCGCCGACCCGGCACCGCCGGTGAGGGTTCTGACGTACAACGTCTTCCTCATGAGCAAGAACCTGTACCCGAACTGGGGGCAGGACCACCGTGCCGCGGAGATACCGAAGGCGTCCTTCTTCCGCGGGAACGACGTCGTCGTCCTCCAGGAGGCGTTCGACAACTCCGCGTCGGACGCGCTGAAGAGCTCCTCCGCGGCCGAATACCCGTACCAGACGCCGGTGGTGGGCCGGAGCAGGAGCGGCTGGGACGCGACCGGCGGGGCGTACTCGTCCACCACGCCCGAGGACGGCGGGGTCACGGTGCTCAGCAAGTGGCCGATCCTGCGCAAGGAGCAGTACGTCTACAAGGACGCCTGCGGCGCGGACTGGTGGTCCAACAAGGGCTTCGCGTACGTCGTCCTGAACGTCAACGGCACCAAGGTGCACATCGTCGGCACCCACGCCCAGTCGACGGACCCGGGGTGCGGCGCGGGCGAGGCGGCACAGATGCGCAGCCGTCAGTTCAAGGCCATCGACGCGTTCCTGGACGCCAAGAACATCCCGGCGAACGAGGAGGTGCTCGTCGCCGGCGACCTCAACGTCGACTCGCGCAGCGCCGAGTACGGCTCCCTGCTCGCCGACGCGGACCTGGCCGGCGCCGACGCGCGCACCGGGCACCCGTACTCCTTCGACACGCAGGACAACTCCATCGCGCGCTACCGCTACCCCGACGACCCGCGCGAGGACCTCGACTACGTTCTGCACCGTGTCGGTCACGCCCGACCCACGGGGTGGAGGAACGAGGTCGTCAAGGAGCAGTCGGCGCCGTGGACGGTGTCGAGCTGGGGCACCTCGTACACGTACACCGACCTGTCGGACCACTATCCGGTGCGGGGCTACGCCGGCTGAGGCCCGTTCGGACCGGGCCTGCCGCGCGCGGAGCGCCGCGTGCGGCTTGCCGAACCCACCCGAACAGGCCGAAGGCATCGCTTAGCGATAGGTTGATCCCCATGAGCAACAATGTTTACTTCGACATCACCATCAACGACGAGCCGGCCGGCCGGATCGTCTTCCAGCTGTTCGACGACGTGGTGCCCGACACCGCGAAGAACTTCCGTGAGCTGGCGACCGGCCAGCACGGCTTCGGTTACGCCGGTTCGACGTTCCACCGGGTCATCCCCCAGTTCATGCTCCAGGGTGGCGACTTCACCAAGGGCAACGGCACGGGCGGCAAGAGCATCTACGGCGAGAAGTTCGCCGACGAGAACTTCAAGCTCAAGCACGACCGCCCCTACCTGCTGAGCATGGCGAACGCGGGCCCGAACACCAACGGCTCGCAGTTCTTCGTCACCACGATCGTGACGAACTGGCTGGACGGCAAGCACGTGGTGTTCGGCGAGGTCGTCGAGGGCCAGGACATCGTCGACAAGATCGAGGGCTACGGCAGCCAGAGCGGCAAGACCAGCGCCACGGTCAAGATCGCCCAGAGCGGCACCGTCTGACATCACCCGAAGCCGCACGGCTTCCCCACCCGCCCTCGCGCCCGCGCTCCCGGGCCCGGGGGCGGCTCCGGTTTCCGGGCGGCCGCCCGGCCGTGGACGGCCGGGGTCGTCAGGCGGGCCGGGGTACGCGCTTGAAGGCCCAGGTCGAGCTCGGTTCGACGACGCAGTGGAACACACGCCGTACCGGTGGTGTGCACAGTGCGGTCACGACCGCGGCGGCGACGAGTGTGACCGTGATCTCGCCGAGCGGGCCGTGGACCCAGGCGGGGTCGTACCAGCCCCAGGCCTTGGCGCCCTGGGCGACGAAGCCGTGCAGCAGATAGCCGTAGAGCGTGCCCGCGCCCAGTGGGGTGCACCACATCCGGCGTCCGGGCACCCAGGACAGGAAGCAGGCCACCAGCACCAGCGAGCAGCCGAACAGGGCGAGCGTCATCACGGGCCCGTACCAGGCGGACTGGCCCAACTCCTGGGCGCTGTCCCGGTGCAGGAACCAGTCGGCCGACATGCGCGGCGCCGCCCAGTAGGCCACGGCGAGCGCACCGGCGAACACCGGCACGGCCGCGACGCGCACCGCCCGGCGGCGCACCAGGCGGATGTGCTCGGGCCGCAGGCACAGGCCCAGCACGAAGTACGGCAGGAACTGCAGCACACGCTGCAGGTCGAGGTCGTTGCCGATGGACGGCGAGACGGTCGCGAGCATCGCCACGACCAGGGCGAGCGGCAACGGCCGGCGCAGCCGCAGCCACAGGGGGGTGGTCAGCCGCCAGACGAACAGCGCCGCGAGGAACCAGGTCAGATACAGCGGGTCCAGCAGGCTGACGGGGCGGTCCGGGACCTGGTCCGTCCAGCGGGTGAAGAGGGTGTACGCCACCTCGAAGACGACGTAGGGGACGACGACACCGGTCAGGAGTCTGGTGATCCGTGCGGGGCTCGCGTCGAAACCGCGCGAGAAATAGCCGGAGACGACGATGAACGCCGGCATGTGGAAGGCGTAGACGAGCAGGTACAGGGCGGTCGCCGCCCGGCTGCCCTCGCGCAGCGGCTCCCACGCGTGTCCCACCGCCACCAGCACGATGGCCAGGTACTTGGCGTTGTCGAAGAACGCGTCCCGCGGCTGTGCCGGCCGCGGGACGGACTGCTGTGCGGCGCCGCCGGACGGCGGCGTGCGGTGGGCGGTTCCTTGCTCCTGGGCAGCGGACAGACCAGAACACCTCTGACTCGACGTACGACCCGCGCGGCGGCGGCACCTTGCTCTCCGCACGCTGCTCACCGGATCCGCGCGGGGTAAACCTCCCGGTCGCCGTCGAGTGAATCCCTCAGCCGCCGAGTGCCGACAGGACCACCGCCTTGGCCTCCTCCTGCACCTGGGCGAGGTGGTCCGGGCCGAGGAAGGACTCGGCGTAGACCTTGTAGACGTCCTCGGTGCCCGAGGGGCGGGCCGCGAACCAGGCGTTGGCGGTGGTCACCTTGATGCCGCCGATGGCGGCGCCGTTGCCGGGGGCCTCGGTGAGCACGGCGGTGACCGGTTCCCCGGCCAGGGTCTCGGCGGTGACCTGTGCCGGGGAGAGCTTCGCCAGCAGGGCCTTCTCCTCGCGGGACGCGGGGGCGTCGATGCGCGCGTAGGCGGGTTCGCCGAAGCGGGCGGTCAGTTCGGCGTAGTGCTCCGACGGCGTCCGGTCGGTGACGGCCGTGATCTCGGAGGCCAGCAGTGCCAGGAGGATGCCGTCCTTGTCCGTCGTCCACACGGAGCCGTCCCGGCGCAGGAACGACGCACCGGCCGACTCCTCGCCGCCGAAGCCGAGCGTCCCGCCGAGCAGTCCGTCCACGAACCACTTGAAGCCGACCGGCACTTCGACGAGTTCCCGGCCCAGGTCGGCGGCGACCCGGTCGATCATCGAGGACGAGACCAGCGTCTTGCCGATCCCCGTGCCGGCGGGCCACTGCTCGCGGTGCCGGTAGAGGTAGGAGATGGCGACGGCCAGGTAGTGGTTGGGGTTCATCAGACCCGCGTCCGGGGTGACGATGCCATGCCGGTCGGCGTCGGCGTCGTTGCCCGTGGCGATGCGGTAGCGGTCGCGCTGCTCGATGAGGGAGGCCATCGCGTACGGCGACGAGCAGTCCATGCGGATCTGCCCGTCCCAGTCCAGCGTCATGAACCGCCAGGTGGGGTCGGTGTGCGGGTTGACCACCGTCAGGTCGATCCCGTGCCGTTCGGCGATCCGGCCCCAGTAGGCGACGGACGCCCCGCCCAGCGGGTCGGCGCCGATGCGCACCCCGGCCGCCCGGACCGCGTCGAGGTCCAGCACGCTCGGCAGGTCGGCGACGTAGGTGTCCAGGAAGTCGTACCGGCCGGTCGTGGCGGCGGCCAGCGCACGGGCGTAGGGGATCCGCCGTACGTCCTTCAAGGCCCCGGCGATGATCTGGTTGGCCCGGTCCTGGATCCAGGAGGTCGCGTCGGAGGCGGCGGGTCCGCCGCTCGGCGGGTTGTACTTGAAGCCGCCGTCGGCGGGCGGGTTGTGCGAGGGGGTGACCACGACGCCGTCCGCGAGGCCGGTGGTGCGGCCGCGGTTGTGGGTGAGGATGGCGTGCGAGACCGCCGGGGTGGGGGTGTAGCCGTCCGCGCTGTCGATCAGCACGGTCACGTCGTTGGCCGCGAACACCTCCAGCGCCGTGACCCGCGCGGGCTCCGACAGCGCGTGGGTGTCGGCGCCCAGGAAGAGGGGGCCGTCGGTGCCCTGGCCGTCGCGGTACTCGCAGATGGCCTGGCTGGTGGCGGCGATGTGGTCCTCGTTGAAGGCGGTCGCCAAGGACGAACCGCGGTGTCCTGAGGTGCCGAAGGCCACCCGCTGGCCCGGTTCGGCGGGGTCGGGGTGCAGTGCGTAGTACGCCGTGACCAGCCGGGCCACGTCGACAAGGTCCTCGGGACCGGCCGGCTTGCCCGCTCGCTCGTGCGGCATGGGTCCGCTCCTCCGCATCGGTTGATCCATCGCTCGACGTCTCATCTTTCCCCTACCGGGCCCCGGTGCGCGAGTGAGCCACGGGGTCGGCCGGGAAGCCGGCCGGCAGCGGGCGGCAGGCCGGCCGGCGTACGGCGGCGAGGTCATGCGCCTCGCTCGGCGCCGCCGCCCGTGCGCTCACGTGCCTCGCCCGCGCGGGTCCTGGCAGGCCGGCTCCCGCGCCGAGAGGTGAGCGTGGCCGTCCGCCGGACCGTGTGGGGCGGGGCCGACGGCGGCGCCGCGGACCGCGAGGAGGGCGGCGCCGAGGTCCGCCGCCGTCCTCGGGTCGGCGAGGGCACGGCCGGTCAGTTCCTCGACGCGGCGCAGGCGGTAGCGGACGGTGTTGGGGTGGACGAAGAGGCTGCGGGCCGCGTCGGCGGCGGAGCCGGCCGCGGCGAACCAGTGCTCCAGCGTTTCCAGGAGGCGGGCGCGTTCCGGCGCGGGGAGATCGATGACGGGCTTGAGGGTGACCGTCACCAGGTGGGCGGCCTCCGCGGGGGCGGCGGCGACCAGCATCGCGAGGGGGTTGTCGTCGAACCGCGCCACTCCCGGCCCCGTACCCGGGAGGCTGGCGAGGGCGAGCCGGGCGAAGCGCAGCGCCTGGGGGGTGTCGCGCAGCGAGTCGAAGCCCGGGCTGATGCCCACGCGGGCGTTCGCGCGGCGCAGGACGCGTAGGCCGGTGCTCTCCGCGGTCGGTGTGGTCAGGGCCACCAGGCCGATCTGCTGGTCGGGCAACAGCCGCCAGGCGGACGGCAGTTGAGCCTGGCGCAGGGCGCTCTCGATGCCGGCCAGCGGTTCCGTGCCGGGGGCCGTGGACTCGGCGGCGACGACCGCGTACGGGCCCCGCTCGGGCAGGCCCAGCTCGCGGGCGGCCTCCCACAGGGTGGTGCGGTCGGCGATGACTCCGGTGAAGAGCGCCTCCACCAACGCGGAGCGGCGGGCCTCGCGTTGCAGGGTCAGTTCCGCGCTGGTCTCCCGATGGGCCTCCGCGACCGCCTCGGCGTACAGGCCGAACAGTGACCAGATCTCGGCGGACCGGGCCACCAACTCGGCGTCCGAGACCTCCGGATGGGTGTGCGCCTCCTTGAGGATCTCCGACCACAGGAACTCGAAGCCGATCCGGTAGGCGTGCAGGGTGTCGGCGAGCGGCATGCCGTGCTGGGCCCGCAGCCGCCCGGTGTCGCGGGCCGGTCCGGGGTCCGGGTCGCCGGCCCGGTGGAAGTGCCTGAGGACGAGGTCGGCGTTGGCCGTGCAGGAGCGGCGCAGGGAGTCGCTCGGGATGAGCGATTCGTCCCGGTAGGCGTCGACGTCCGCACGAATGCGCTCGGCCAGGCGTTCGCCCAGTTCCGGAAGCCGTTCGTGGATCGCCGCGGCGACGCCCGAGAAGTCCATTGCCGCAGTGTAACGACCGGATTTTGTTCCCAGGGACAAGCCGGGGAGGAGGACGCTGTCGTCCCTCCCATAGGTCGCCGCGCGTTACGGCAGCACCATGTCGTCCACGTGAACAGCGGATTTCGACGGTGACGTTCGTGGAGGCGGGTCATGGCCAATCTGGCGGAGTTCTTGGTGCGGACGGCGGCACGGCAGCCCGAGCGTCCCGCGCTGCGGCTGGGCACGCACATCACGACGTACGGCGAGCTGGACGAGCGCACCGCGCGCGCCGCCGCGTTCCTGCGCGCGGAGGGCGTACGGCCGGGCGACCGGGTGGCCCTGATGCTGCCGAACGTCCCTGAGTTCGTCGTCCTGTACTACGGCGCGCTGCGGGCCGGTGCGATCGTCGTGCCGATGAACCCGCTGCTGAAGGCGCGGGAGACCGAGTACCACCTGAGCGACTCCGGGGCGGTGCTGCTGTTCGAGTGGCACGCGGCGCCCGGTGAGGGCGCCCAGGGAGCGGCGGCGGCCGGCGTGCGCCATGTCGCCGTCGAGTCCGCGTCCTTCGCCGCGCTGCTGTCCGGTCACGAGCCGGTCTCCGACGTGGCGGCTACGGCCGACGAGGACGTGGCCGTACTGCTCTACACCTCGGGCACCACCGGGCGGCCGAAGGGCGCCTCGCTCACCCACGCCGGGCTGCGGCACAACACCGAGGTCAGCACGGTGCACGTGCAGCGCATGACCTCCGAGGACGTGGTCGTCGGCTGTCTGCCGCTGTTCCACATCTTCGGCCAGATCTGCACCATGAGCGTGGCCCTGCACAGCGGCGCCTCGCTCACCCTGATCCCGCGTTTCGACCCGCAGGCCGTGCTGGAGGCGATCGCCCGGGACGGCGCCACGGTGTTCGAGGGGGTGCCGACGATGTATGCGGCGCTGTTGCAGCATCCGGCCGAGGCCGACGTCTCGACGCTGCGGATGTGCGTCTCCGGCGGCGCCTCGCTGCCGGTGGAGGTGCTGCACGGTTTCGAGCGGCGTTTCGGCTGCATGGTGCTGGAGGGCTTCGGCATGTCCGAGACCAGCCCGGTGGTCTCCTTCAACCACCCCGACCGGCCGCGCAAGCCGGGCTCCGTCGGCACGCCGATCCAGGACGTGGAGGTCCGGCTGCTGGACGAGAAGGGCCAGGACGTGGCCCCAGGCGAGGTCGGCGAACTGGCCGTGCGCGGCCCGAACGTGATGAAGGGCTACTGGAACCGGCCCGAGGAGACCGCGGCCGTCCTCCCCGACGGTTGGCTGCGCTCCGGCGACCTGGCCCGGCGGGACGAGGACGGCTACCTCTACATCGTCGACCGCAAGAAGGACATGATCATCCGCGGTGGCTACAACGTCTACCCGCGCGAGATCGAGGAGGTCCTGCACGAGCACCCGGCCGTCGCCCTCGCGGCCGTGCTCGGCGTGCCCCACGAGCAGCTCGGCGAGGAGGTCGGCGCCGCGGTGGTGCTCCGGAAGGACGCGCGGGCCACGCCGGAGGACCTGCGGCAGTTCGTCAAGGAGCGGGTCGCGGCGTACAAGTACCCGCGCGCGGTGTGGGTCGTCGACGCGCTCCCGACGGGTCCCAGCGGCAAGATCCTCAAGCGGGAGATCGTCGTGCCGGCGGTGTGAGGGGCGGCAGCACTCTCGCAGCACTCTCTCCCTTTCACCGCGCTCCGCGACGGTTCACCGCGCGCCGCGCCGCTCCCCCTTCTCGGTCTTCTCGGTCTTCTCGGTCTTCTCGGTCTTCTCGGTGTCCGCCGGGGCCCGCAGGGGCGGCGCGTCGGCCGCGGTGAGGTGTTCGAGGACCTCGGCCAGCTCCTGGCAGGCCTCTTCCACGGACGTCCTGGTGTTGCGCTGCTCGGTGATCACGGACGACAGGAGCAGCGCGGTCAGCGCCATCGTCCCGTTGAAGGCCTGGAGCTTCATCATCACTTCCACGGGCGCCAGCCTCGCGAACGCGCCGAGCCCGTCCGTCGCCGCGAAGGTGGCCACCACGGACGTGAACAGGGCGCACAGCATGCTTCCGGCGAGCTGGAAGCGCAGGGCCGCCCAGATGATGAGCGGGTAGACGAGGAACAGCAGGCTGACGGGGTCGAACACGGCCACCGGTACGACGACGGCGGCGACGATCGCCAGAGCCGTGGCCTCCTTCCACCGTGAAAGCCGGGGAGGCCAGCGGGCCCCGTACACCAGCAGCAGGACGGGGGCCACGATGAGGACGCCCATCGCGTCGCCCACCCACCACGCCGGCCAGACGAGCCAGAAGCCGTCCATGGCGAGCTTGCCGGCGGCGACGAGGGTGCCGACCCCGATGCTCGCGCTGATGAGCATGGCGGTCAGCGCGCCGAGGAACACGAGCGCGAGGCCGTCGCGCAAGCGGCTGAGGTCGGTGCGGAAGCCGACCCGGCTCAGCAGGAGATACGCGCACAGCGGCGCGAGGGTGTTCCCGAGGACGAGTACGGGGGTGTCGGGGCCCGGCGTACTGATGGACGCGATGATGAAGAAGGCGCCGAGCGCGATGCCCGGCCAGGCGCGCGGGCCGAGGATGAGGAGGGCGGCCACCGCGACGCCGGTCGGCGGCCAGATGGGGGTGACCACGGCGCCCTCGACGACGAGCCGGCGCAGCAGGCCGAGCCGCCCCGCCCCGAAGTAGCAGGCGGTGACCACCGCCGTCTCCAGGGCGAAGACGACCAGTCGTCGCGCGTCCCGGGTGGCCTCCACAACAGTCATCACACACCTACGGCGTCGCCTCGGCGAGGGCAGACGGCCGGGGTCCGGCCCTCTGGCCGAAGCCCCCGGACCTACGGTTCGAGGCCGGGCGGGTGCGGATCCTGGGCGTTGGGGTCGTCGCTCTCGGAGTACGGGTCGTCGTGGCCCACGACCAGCACGGCCGCGTCGTCCTCGTGTCCCACGCGCTCGGCGCCCTTGATCACGGCGGCGGCGAGCGCATGCGCCTCCAGGCCGGCGACGGCCGCGATGCCGGCCAGGCGTACGACCGTGTCGAGGCCCTCCTCGATGTTCATGGACGGCCCCTCCACGACACCGTCCGTGAGGAGGACGACGACTCCGCCCGTGGTGAGGCGGTAGCGGGTCACGGGGTACTCCATCCCCTGCCGGACGCCGAGCGGCGGTCCCCCCTCGTCCTGGGCGATCCCCGACTTTCCGTCCGCCGTGGCCCACACGAAGGGGATGTGGCCGGCCCGCGCGCTCTCCAGGTCGCCCGTGGACGGGTCGAGCCGCATGAAGGTGCAGGTGGCGAAGAGGTCGCTGCCCAGGGAGAGCAGCAGGTCGTTCGTGCGGGCGAGGAGCTCGCCCGGCTCGCTCGTGACCGTGGCGAGGGCCCGCAGCCCCACCCTGACCTGGCCCATGAAGGCCGCGGCCTCGATGTTGTGCCCCTGTACGTCGCCGATGGACAGCCCGATGCGTCCGTCCGGCATCGTGAAGGCGTCGTACCAGTCCCCGCCCACGTTGAGCCCGTAGCAGGCGGGCGCGTACCGCACCGCCAGGTGGAGGCGGGGGGAGGAGGGAAGGTCCCGGGGGAGCATGCCGCGCTGCAGGGCGATGGCCAGCTCGACCTGGGAGCGCTGGAGCTCCGCGCGCTGGCGCGCCTGTGCGGTCAGCGACCGGAGTCTGACCAGCAGCTCGTCGCCGTCCTCCGTTGAGCGCTTGCGGGGCATCGATCACTCCGGCGAGGAACAGCCCTTTTCGGACAAACCCCTACTTTTACCTTGAGAGGATCATAGCCACTCTCAGGTCCGTGGCGCGGTGCGTCGTTCCAGGATCTTCAGGACCGTCTCGCCCCAGCGCACGTTGGCCCGCTCCAGGGCCAGTCCGCCCTGCAGGGTGAGGTAGGGGCCGACGCGTTCGGCGGTGGCGAGGTATTCCTCCTCGGTGCGCCCGGCCAGCAGGCGTTCCCGCATGCGCTCGAAGCGGGCCAGCTTCGCGGCGGACCGTTCCACGCGTTCGGTCACCCCGGCGCGTACGGCCTCCAGGTCGCCGACGTCCACGCACTGGACCTTGACCATCAGCTCGTCGCGGATGGCCATCGGCCTGCTGGTGGCCTCGGCGGTGTAGGCGCGCACGGCCTCGCGGCCGGCCTCGGTGAGGGAGAAGAGCCGCTTGTTGGGCCGGCGCTCCTGCTGCACGACCCGCGCGGAGACGAGGCCCTCGCCCGCCATGCGGTCCAGCTCGCGGTAGATCTGCTGCGGGGTGGCCATCCAGAAGTTGGCGACCGAGGCCTCGAAGCCCTTCGCGAGGTCGTAGCCGGACGCCTCACCCTCCAGAAGCGCGGCCATCACCGCGTTGCGCAGAGCCATGACCTCAACCTAACACCCCGTTGATTACTCAAAGAGGCGACTATGACCCGGCCGTACGGGAGCGGGCGCACGGCGAACGGCGCGGCCGGACCGCTCCTGCCGGTCCGGCCGCGCCGACGGGCGCCCGACGCAGTCGGGCGACCCGAGTCCTCAGGCGATCTCGACCAGCAGGTCGCCGCCTTCCACCTGCTGGATGCGGTTGATCGCCAGCCGGGACACCTTGCCGTCCTTGGTGGCCGTGATCGTCGCCTCCATCTTCATCGCCTCGATGGTGGCGACCGTGGCACCCGCGCTCACCTCGTCGCCCTCGGACACCGCGAGCGTCACCACGCCGGCGAACGGCGCCGCGACGTGCCCGGGGTTGGCGCGGTCGGCCTTCTCCGTGACCGGCACGTCCGAGGCCGCCGCCTTGTCGCGCACCTGGATCGGCCTCAGCTGGCCGTTCAGGCTGGACATGACGGTGCGCATGCCGCGCTCGTCGGCCTCGCCGACGGCCTGGAGCTCGATGAGCAGCCGCACGCCCTGTTCGAGGTCGACGGCGTACTCCTTGCCGGGGCGCAGACCGTAGAAGAAGTCCTTGCTGTCCAGCACGCTGGTGTCGCCGAACGCCTGGCGGTGGGTGTCAAAGTCGCGCGTCGGGCCGGGGAACAGCAGCCGGTTGAGCGTGGGGCGCGGGGACTTCTCCAGGCCCGCCCGGTCCTCGGCGGTCAGCTCCTGCACGGGCTTGGCCTCGGCCCGGCCCTGCAGCGCCTTGCTGCGGAACGGCTCCGGCCAGCCGCCGGGCGGGGTGCCCAGCTCGCCGCGCAGGAAGCCGATGACGGAGTCGGGGATGTCGTACTTGTTCGGGGCCGCCTCGAAGTCCTCGGGGTTCACCCCGGCCCCGACCAGGTGGAGGGCCAGGTCGCCCACGACCTTGGAGGACGGGGTGACCTTCACCAGGCGGCCGAGCATCCGGTCGGCGGCCGCGTACATCGCCTCGATGTCCTCGAACCGGTCGCCGAGGCCGAGGGCGACGGCCTGGGTGCGCAGGTTGGACAGCTGGCCGCCGGGGATCTCGTGGTGGTAGACGCGTCCGGTCGGCGAGGCCAGGCCCGCCTCGAACGGCGCGTAGATCTTGCGGACGCTCTCCCAGTACGGCTCCAGGTCCCCGACGGCCTGGAGGTCGAGGCCGGTGGGGCGCTCGGAGTGGTCGGTCGCGGCCACGAGCGCCGACAGGGACGGCTGCGACGTGGTGCCCGCCATGGAGGCCACCGCTCCGTCCACCGCGTCCGCGCCCGCCTGGATCGCGGCGAGGTAGGTGGCGAGCTGTCCGCCCGCCGTGTCGTGGGTGTGCAGGTGCACCGGCAGGTCGAACTCGCGGCGCAGCGCCGCGACGAGCGTGGCCGCGGCCGGGGCGCGCAGCAGTCCGGCCATGTCCTTGACGGCCAGGACGTGGGCGCCGGCCTCGACGATCTGCTCGGCCAGGCGGAGGTAGTAGTCGAGGGTGTACAGCCGCTCGCCCGGGTCGGACAGGTCGGAGGTGTAGCACAGGGCGACCTCGGCGACGGCCGTGCCGGTCTCCCGTACCGCGTCGATGGCGGGGCGCATCTGGCCGACGTCGTTGAGCGCGTCGAAGATCCGGAAGATGTCGATGCCGGTGGCGGCGGCCTCCTGCACGAAGGCGTCGGTCACCTCGGTCGGGTACGGCGTGTAGCCGACGGTGTTGCGGCCGCGCAGCAGCATTTGGAGGCAGATGTTGGGCACGGCCTCGCGCAGGGCGGCCAGCCGCTCCCACGGGTCCTCGGCGAGGAAGCGCAGGGCGACGTCGTAGGTGGCGCCGCCCCAGCACTCCAGGGACAGCAGCTGCGGCAGCGTGCGCGCCACCGCCGGCGCCACGGCCAGCAGGTCCTTGGTACGCACCCGGGTGGCAAGCAGCGACTGGTGGGCGTCGCGGAACGTGGTGTCGGTGACGCCGATGGTCGGCGACTCGCGCAGCCACCGGGCGAAGCCCTCCGGGCCGAGGTCGACGAGCCGCTGCCGCGAACCCGGCGCCGGCTCGCCCCCGGGCAGCGGCGGCAGCTTGGTGGCCGGCTCGATGAGCAGGGGCCGCTCGCCGTGCGGCTTGTTCACCGTGACGTCCGCGAGGTAGGTGAGCAGCTTGGTGCCGCGGTCGGCGGAGGTGCGGGAGGTGAGCAGGTACGGCCGCTGCTCGATGAAGGAGGTCGTGACCCGTCCGGCCTGGAAGTCCGGGTCGTCGAGGACGGCTTGCAGGAACGGGATGTTCGTGGCCACGCCGCGGATGCGGAACTCGGCGACCGCACGCCGGGCCCGGCCGATCGCGGCCTTCAGGTCCCGGCCCCGGCAGGTGAGCTTGACCAGCATCGAGTCGAAGTGCGCGCTGATCTCCGTACCGGCGTGCGTGGTGCCGCCGTCCAGCCGGATGCCGGAACCGCCGGGCGAGCGGTAGGCGCTGATGCGGCCGGTGTCCGGGCGGAAGCCGTTGGCCGGGTCCTCGGTCGTGATACGGCACTGCAGGGCCGCCCCGCGCAGGGTGACGGTGTCCTGGGACAGCCCGAGGTCGGCGAGGGTCTCGCCGGACGCGATGCGCAACTGGGCCTGGACCAGGTCGACGTCGGTGACCTCCTCGGTCACCGTGTGCTCGACCTGGATGCGCGGGTTCATCTCGATGAAGACGTGGTTGCCGTCGCGGTCGAGCAGGAACTCCACGGTGCCCGCGTTGCGGTAGCCGATCTCCCGGGCGAACCTCACCGCGTCGGCGCAGATCCGGTCGCGCAGATCGGGGTCGAGGTTGGGCGCGGGCGCCAGCTCGATCACCTTCTGGTGGCGGCGCTGGAGCGAGCAGTCACGCTCGAAGAGGTGGATGACGCCGCCCTGTCCGTCGGCGAGGATCTGCACCTCGATGTGGCGCGGATCCACGACGGCCTTCTCCAGGAAGACGGTCGGGTCACCGAACGCGGACGCCGCCTCGCGCGAGGCGGCCTCGATCGACTCGCGCAGCGCGGCCGGCTCCTCGACACGGCGCATACCGCGACCGCCGCCGCCGGCGACCGCCTTCACGAACACCGGGAAGCCGATGTCCTCGGCGGCGCGCACGAGTTCGTCGACATCGTTGGAGGGGGCCGAGGAGCCGAGCACGGGTACCCCGGCCGCGCGGGCGGCGGCCACCGCACGGGCCTTGTTCCCGGTCAACTCCAGGGTCTGGGCGCTCGGCCCGACGAACGTGATGCCCGACTCCTCGCAGGCGCGCGCGAGTTCGGGGTTCTCGGACAGGAAGCCGTATCCCGGGTACACCGCGTCCGCGCCCGCCCGGCGCGCCGCGCCCACGATCTCCTCGACGGAGAGGTAGGCACGCACGGGATGCCCCGGCTGCCCGATCTCGTAGGCCTCGTCGGCCTTCAGCCGGTGCAGTGAGTTGCGGTCCTCGTACGGGAAGACGGCGACCGTGCGCGCGCCCAGCTCATAGCCTGCGCGGAACGCGCGAATCGCGATCTCGCCACGGTTGGCGACCAGCACCTTGCGGAACATTCTCGATCCCTTCAGCCTGCCGGCGACGAACACCATGGTGTCGGCCATCCCCCTGCCGTGCCACGCCGCCACGTTAGGGGCGCGCCGGTGGCTCCAGAAGGCGGGAAACATCACATTGACATGTCACCCGAACTTCACGGCGATGCCTCGGCCTCCACGCCGAGGCCGCGGCCACACCGTCCGCCGGGACGGAGAGCGGGCACGGGCCTAGTCTGGAAGTTCCCGCTCTCTCCCCTCCCGTTCCCCCCTTCCCTCACTTCCCGCCCATCACTCCCTTCCCTCCCGCGCGAAGAGGAGTCAGCACGATGTTCGGACGCCGTCGACACGCCGGGGCAGGTGCGGCGAGCCCGCGCCCGGGACGCGCCCTGCGGGCGTGGGCGGTGGCCGCGGCCGCCCTGGTGCTCACCCTGGCCGTGGGGGCCGACTCCCCCGTCTCCGGCTCGGCGCTCGCGAGCGTGGCCGTCACCAAGGACCTCGCCTACGCACCCGCCGAGCCGCCCGGCACCCAGGGCCACCTGCTGGACCTCTACGTCCCGCGGTCCGCCCGGCCGGTCCCGCTGGTCGTCTTCTCCAGCGGCTCGGGCTGGCTGGCGGACAGCGGACGCCAGGGCGCCGACAAGGTGGCCGCACAGCTCAATCCGTACGGGTACGCGGTCGCGGGCGTGGCGATCCGCTCCAGCTCGCGGGCGCGGTTCCCGGCCCAGCTGTACGACATCAAGGGCGCCGTCCGCTGGCTGCGCGGGAACGCGGCCCGGTACCACCTCGACCCGGACCGGATCGCGATCATGGGTGACTCGTCCGGCGGCTGGACCGCGGCGATGGCCGCCGTCACCGGGGACGTCCCGGCGTTGGAGGGGGACGTCGGGACGTCCGGGCCGTCCAGTGCCGTCCAGGCGGCCGTGCCGTTCTATCCGCCGACCGACTTCCTGCGGATGGACGCGCACATGCCGGACGGCTGCGCGGCGTTCGACGCCGAGTTCGGTCTCACCGGCTGCCACGCGGACCCTGGCTCGCCCGAGTCGCGGCTGCTCGGCTGCCCCATCGAGCGGTGCCCCGCGTACCTGGTCGCCGCGGCGAACCCCCTCACCCACATCGGGCGACGGCCTACCCCGCCGTTCCTGATCCTCCACGGCGAACGCGACACCGTCGTGCCGTACGACCAGAGCCGCCTGCTCTACGACAAGCTGGCCGCCGCGGGGGACGACGCCCGGCTGATCACCTTCCCGAAGGCCGGGCACGCCACCCTGCTCGGCATGCTGAGCGACCCCGACACCCGCGAGGGCGCCTACGAGGAGACTTCGGTCAATGGCCACGGCACGTCGGCCTGTCCCCTGACCCCGACGTGGCGGACGGTCGTGTCCTTCCTGGACGAACGGCTGCGCCCCACCGGCCGGTGACCCGTGAGGTGACCGACTCCGAGGCTCTAGTTCTCCTCGGACCGGACCCGGGAGAGCTGGACGGAGGCCCGGGAGAAGCGGCGCACGCGGCGCGAAGTGGACCTGCCCGCCCGCTCGATCCTCGGCACCGGCAGGTCCAGCGGCCGGCGGCGTCCGTGGAGCAGCCCCAGGACGATCGCCGCGCCGACCGCGATCAGGTGCTCCCGGCCCGCCAGGTTGGGTATCGCGATCGACTCCCACACCATCGACCCGCCGGTCAGCATGAACACGATGGGGGCGCGCCGGACCACGGCGAGGTACGTGAACAGGCCCACCACCGCCGCGGACGGCCCGGTGTCCAGCACCTTGCCGCACTCCGCCGGCAGTCCGAGGCCCCACCAGCCGGGGCCGAGCGCGATCATCAGCCGCACGGTGAGCGTGCCGGCCAGCGTGGTGGCATAGGCGACGACCAGCGTGCGGGCCCGGCCGAGGGTGAGTTCGGCCAGGGCGAAGGCGAGGAACAGCTGGGTGATGCCCGCCCACACCGGCAGGTCGAGCGCCGGAACGTACAGCGACACCGGGGTGCGCAGCAGGGCCAGCCACAGGGGCAGGTCGGCCTTGACGCCGCCGAGCTGCCACACGGCCTCCGCGCCGACCGGATGCTGCGCGATGTCGTGGAAGAAGATGACCCCGAACGCGGCCAGAAAAGCCAGGAACAGGCCGGACAGGCCACGCCGCATGAGCTGTCGTACGGGATCCACGACGATGCCGTGCCACTCGCGCCGCAGCGTGCGTCCGAGGTACGACGCCACGCGCGACACCACCACGGACGCCTGCCCACCCACGCCGACTCCCATGAACTCCCCCTCGCAGGGGCTGTTCACTCGGCGCCTCTGCCTTTGCCGCCCGCCATCGTATAGACGTTTGGATCACCCACCAGGTTCAGTGGCCATGCAACGTCATCCCTCAAGGTGCAGGCGAACGATACGTCCCATAACGTGGTAATTGGAGTGTTTCAAGGGTGCTTCCGGGGTGTTCCTCTCCCCCGTCGTGAGGTTCGGCGGCCGGTCCGTCACCACGACCATCACCACACCTCCTGGAGACGTCATGACCACGGTCAGTGCCGCCCACCGCCCTGTCTCGGTCTACGTACTCGCCGCCATCAGACTCTTCAACGGAGCCGCCGGACTGCTGGCGCCCGACCTGCTCATCCGCCGCTTCGACCCCGACCGCGAGCCGCCGAGTCCGGCGGCCGTCTACGCGTTCAGGCTCTTCGGGATCCGTACGGTCCTGCTCGGCATGGATCTGCTGACCCACAGCGGCGAACGGCTGCGCCAGGACCTGAGCGACGGCATCCTCATCCACGGCAGCGACACCTTCACGGCCGCGTCGCTCGGCATCCACGGCCAGGTCCCGCCGCGCACCGCCGTGCTCACCACCTTCATCTCGGCCGTCAACACCGCCCTGGCCGTCACCTCGACCGCCGCGCTGACCCCGTGCCCGAAGGGGAAGCCGGGCAACTGCCCGAAGGGGAAACGGACGTGAGCACCGGCTCCGGTGCCGCTCCGCCCGCCGAGACGGGCTTCGACTACGTCGTCGTCGGCGCGGGCGCGGGAGGCGGACCGCTCGCGGCCAACCTCGCCGCCGCGGGAATGCGCACCCTGCTGCTCGACGCGGGCGGCGCCGAGGAGAACGACACCTACCGCGTGCCCGCCTTCCACGCGGACGCCTCCGAGGATCCCGTCCAGTGCTGGAACTACTTCGTCCGGCACTACGCCGACGAGCGGCAGCAGCTGCGCGACAGCAAACTCGTACCGGACCGGGGCATCCTGTATCCGCGCGCCGGGACGGTCGGCGGCTGCACCGCGCATCACGCGCTGATCACCGTCTATCCGTACAACCGCGACTGGGACGACATCGCGGCGGAGACCGGCGACGCGAGCTGGCACAGCGCGCGGATGCGCGGCTACTTCGAACGGCTGGAGCGCTGCACGTACCGGCCCAGGCCCAAGCGGCCGCCCCGCAACCGGCTGCTCGCCGCACTGCTGACACTGCTGCCCTTCGTGGCGTCCCGGTACCGCAACGACGCCCGGCACGGATACGACGGCTGGCTGCCGACCTCCCTCGCCGACCCCCAACTGGCCGTGCAGGACCCGCAGTTGCTCAAGGTCATCCTCTCCGCCGCCGAGGAGACACTGTCCGGCTTCCTCGACCGGCCGCTCTCCCCGCTGGAAGGGTTCGGCGCCTTCGTCGACCCCAACGACTGGCGGGCGCAGACACAGGCGCCGCAAGGGCTGTGGCAGATCCCGATCTCCACGGCGAACGGCCGACGCAGCGCCGTACGCGAGCGTGTCCAGGAGGTGCGGCGCGACCGCCCTGACCGGCTGGTGGTCCGTACGCACGCGCTCGCGGCCCGCGTGGTGCTGGACGAGGGCGGGGCGGCGACGGGGGTCGACTACCTGGACGCGGCGCACGCCTACCGGGCCGACCCCGAAAGCCCGCCGGTCACCGACCCGCCGGTGCTGCGCAGGGTGCTCGCCTCCCGCGAGGTGATCCTGGCCGCGGGGGCCTTCAACACGCCGCAGCTGCTGATGCTCTCGGGCATCGGACCGCGTGAGGAGCTGCGGCGGCACGGCATCGAGGTCCGGGTGGGCCTGGAGGGCGTGGGCAGGAATCTGCAGGACCGGTACGAGGTCGGCGTGGTCAGCCGGATGAACAGCGCGTTCCCGGTCATCGGGGACTGCGCCTTCCACGCGCCCGAGCCGGGGGCCGAACCGGACCGCTGCTACCGCGCCTGGCAGCGCGGCGAGGGCCTGTACACGACGAACGGCGCCGTCCTCGGCATCACCCGCAAGTCCCGCCCGGACCTGGACGCCCCCGACCTGTTCATCTTCGGCGGCCCCTTCGACTTCCGGGGGTACCGCCCCGGCTACTCCCTCGACCTGACGCGCCACAAGGACCGGTTCACCTGGGCCGTCCTCAAGAGCCGTACCCACAACACCGGCGGCCGGGTGCTGCTGCGGTCCACCGACCCGCGTGACACCCCGCTGGTCACCTTCCACTACTTCACCGAGGGGACGGACAAGGACGGTCTGGACCTCGAAGCGATGGCCGACGCCGTGGAGTTCGTGCGCGGGATGAACCGCAGGGCCGGTGCGGTGATCCGCGAGGAGCTGTGGCCCGGCGACGCGGCCGTCGGCCGCGACGGCATCCGCCGGTTCGTCCAGGACGAGGCCTGGGGCCACCACGCCTCGTGCACCTGCCGGATGGGACGCCCGGACGACCCCTCGGCCGTGGTCGACAGCCGGTTCCGGGTGCGCGGAGTGGACCGGCTGCGGATCGTCGACGCCTCGGTCTTCCCCCGGATTCCCGGCTTCTTCGTCGCCGCCCCCATCTACATGATCAGTGAGAAGGCGAGCGACGTGATCCTCGGCGACGCGGCCCGCGCCTGAACGGCACCGCCGCGCCGCCCTCCCCGCGCAACGACCAGGCCCCCCAAGGAGGAGCGCGATGAGCACGAACCGACGCGCCGCGGGAACTTCCCCGGCCGGATACCGCACCTCACTACCCTGGCGGATCATCACCGAGGCCGCCGAGTACGTCGACCGCCGCATCGGCTGGGACAAACTGCCCGTCATCGCGGGTCTGCTGACGCTCCTCGGGCTGCGGGTCAGGCTCCGGCAGAAGAACCTCCACGACACCAGCCGGCTGCCGGCCGTCGACGAGCCCGAGCCCGCGCCCCCGAGCGCGAGCCACAAGGTCAACCGGACCGCCGACGGCAGCCACAACGACCTGGGCGAGCCGCGTATGGGCATGGCGGGCACCCGCTTCGGCCGCAACATCCCGCTGGAGTCGATCGTCCCGGCCGGGCCGCGGGAGGTCCTGTCCGAGCCGAACCCGCGCCGGGTCAGCCGCGAGCTGCTGACCCGGGACGAACTGGTCCCCGCCGAATCGGTCAACTCCCTCGTCGCCGCCTGGCTCCAGTTCATGATCCGCGACTGGTTCAGCCACGGCACGAGCCCCGCGGACCGGCCCTGGGAGGTTCCCCTCCTGGAGGACGACCCCTGGCCGGAACACCCCATGAAGATCATGCGGCTCCCGGACGACCCGACCCGCGACCCGCACGCACCCGCCGGCACCCCCGACACCCGTGTGAACGTGTCCTCGCACTGGTGGGACGCGTCCCAGATCTACGGCAAGAACGAGGCCGAGCAGCGCCAGATGCGCACCGGCCGGGCGGGCAAGCTGCACCTGTGGGACGACGAGCAGTCCCCCATCCCCTCCGACCCGTCCCAGGACCCCTCGCAGGTTCCCGGCTTCTGGCTGGGCCTCGCCATGATGCACGACCTGTTCACCCGGGAGCACAACGCGATCTGCGACCACCTGCACGCCGCGTACCCCTCCTGGGACGACGAGGAGTTGTTCCAGCGCGCCCGGCTCGTGAACGCCGCCCTGCTCGCCAAGATCCACACGGTGGAGTGGACCCCGGCCGTGATCAGCCACCCCACGACCGTCAAGGCGCTGCGCGCCAACTGGTGGGGCATCGCGGGCGAACGGGTCCACAACCTGTTCGGCCGGATCAGCGGCAGCGAGGTCATCAGCGGGATCCCGGGCGGCGAGACGGACCACTACGGCGTCCCGTACGCCCTCACGGAGGAGTTCGTGGCGGTCTACCGGATGCATCCGCTCATCCGCGACGACTGGCATCTGCGCGCCGTCGCCGACGACAGCACCCTGCGCCAGTGCACCCTGCGCGACATCTCCGGCCCGGGAGCGCTGAAGTTCCTGGAGACCAACAAGATGGCCGACCTGCTCTACAGCTTCGGCACGCTCCACCCCGGGCTGGTCACCCTGCACAACTTCCCCAAGTTCCTCCAGGAGTTCGAGCGTCCCGACGGTCACTTCCAGGACCTGGCCGCCACCGACATCCTGCGCACCCGGGAGCTGGGCGTCCCCCGCTACAACGAGTTCCGGCGGCTGCTGCGGCTGAAGCCCGCGGAGAACTTCCTGGAGCTGACGGAGAACCGGGCGTGGGCCGAGCAGATCCAGTGGCTCTACGACGGCGACATCGAGAAGGTCGACCTGATGGTCGGGCTGTACGCGGAGAAGCTGCCGCGGGGATTCGCCTTCAGCGACACGGCGTTCCGCATCTTCATCCTGATGGCCTCGCGCCGGCTGAACAGCGACCGCTTCTTCACCGAGTACTACACGCCCGAGGTGTACTCCAAGGCCGGACTGGCCTGGATCGACGACAACAGCATGGTGAGCGTGCTGCTGCGTCACCACCCGGAGCTGCGCACGGCCCTGTCCGGGCTGACCAACGCCTTCGTGCCCTGGCACTCCGCCGCGGGGAAGTGAGCCGAGATGTGCAGCGAGGAGCGGCGGCGGCAGCTCGCGGCGGCCGCGGCACGGTACCGCGAGTCCAGCGACGAGCGGGGAGCCGTCGAGCGGCAGCAGGACGCCGGGGTGGCCTTCCCGGACTCGGAACAGGCGCTCGCGGCGCGCGCAACGCGGCTGCTGGAGCGGCACGCGGTGCCCGCCGCCATGGTGGTGGAGGCCGTCCGCGCGGAGCCGCTGGCCGCGCCGGCCGCGTACGAGCGCATCCTCGGGGTGTCGAAGGAGTTGCAGGCGTGGAGCTTCCTGCCGCGCGGCGCCCGTGCGGCCCGTACCGTGGCCCGGATCTCGGTCCGGGAGAACGGCCGCGAACTCCCGCTCGGAACCGGCTTCCTGGTCTCGCCCGGGCTGCTGATGACCAACCATCACGTGCTCACGGACGCGGAGGCGGCCGGGCGGTGCTTCGTGGAGTTCGACGCCCAGGTCACCGTCGACAACACCCCGCAGGCGCCGATCCGCCTGGAGCTCGATCCGGACGGCTTCTTCGTGGCGGACCAGCGGCTGGACTTCGCCCTGGTGCTGGTCGCCGCCGGTCCGGGCACCGGGCCGCCGGGCCAGACGTTCGGCTGGAACCGGCTGAGCGTCCAGCCGGGCAAGCTGGTCATCGGTGAGCCGGTCAACGTCATCGGGCATCCGATGGGGCGCCTGAAGGAGATCGCCGTCCGCGACAACATGCTCCAGGTGCGGCTCGACGACTTCCTGCAGTACAAGACGGACACCGAGCCCGGGAATTCGGGCTCCCCGGTCTTCAACGACCAGTGGGAGGTCGTCGCCCTCCACCACAGCGGGGTGCCGAAGACCGACGAGCGGGGTCAAGTCCTGCGCCGGGACGGTCAGGTGTGGCAGCCCGGCGACGGGGACGACGCCATCGACTGGGTGTCCAACGAGGGCGTCCGCGTCAGCTCCATCCTGCGGCACCTCGCCGCGCTGCCCCTCACCGAGCGGGAGCGGGACCTGCTGACGGAGATGGGGCCGGAGTCGGGGCTGGGCGGTGCCGCGGTCGCCGCGGTCGCCGCCGTGACTCCCCCGGCACCCGGACCCCTCGCGGCGGCCGAGGCGGCCGTCCCGCACACGGGACTGCGGGCCCGGGACGGCGCGTTCGGCGGCAAGCGGCATCTCGTCTTCCTGCACGGCCGCTCCCAGGAGGGCAAGGACCCCGAGAAGCTCCGCCGCGAATGGGCGGCCGGACTCAACCAGGGGCTCGTCCGCGCCGGCCTCGCTCCGGTGGACCCCGCCGACACCTGGTTCCCCTACTACGGTGACCGGCTGGCCCAGGCCCTCTCCGCGCACGAGGCCGTCCCCCGGCTCGTCGAGGCGACGAGCCTCACGGCCGAGGCGGAGGCGGCCGCGCCCGTCTCACCGACCACCCGCGCGGTGTACGAGGAGATCGTCGGCGAGGCCGCCGCCCGGTGGGACATCCCGCAGGCCGTCCCCGGGGGCGATCGGCCGGCCGCCGAGCGGATCGGCCTCGGCGACGTGGTCGGGACCCTGCAGCGGCAGCTGAGCTGGCTGGCCGGGCGGAGCGACCTCGACGCGTGGACCATCGCCCTGGTCTTCCGCGACGTGGCCGCCTACCTCGACGACCCGGGCACCCGTGACACGGTCCTGGACTGCGTGCTCGACACGATGCCGGACGAGGGAGAGCTGATCCTCGTCAGCCACAGCCTCGGCACGGTCGTCGGCATGGACCTCATCACCCGGCTGTCCCCCGGCGTGCGCCCCATCCACCTCACCACGGCAGGCAGCCCGCTCGGACTGGACAGCGTCTACAACCGGCTGCTCTCCGGCGGGCCGAAGCGGCCCGAGGCGGTGACGGACTGGCTCAACGCCTGGTCCCCGGCCGATGCCGTGGCCATCGGTTGCCCGCTGGCCGACGACTGGGCGGACGGTCCGACCGACCTCGCCGTCCTCAACGCCCGCGACCGGGCCCACAGCATCGTGGAGTACCTCTCGCACGCCGAGGTCGCGGAGGTGATCGGCCGTCATCTCGGTCCCGGATGACCGACGTCCTGCCGGGACGACCGGGCAACGGGCTCCGACGGGCCATGCGGGTGACGGCGGGCGAGCGGTCCCGCCGGTCGCGATCACCCGCCGTTAGGCTGGCGCCGCCACACAGGCCCCCATCTCCACCCCGATCCCCACGGAGGGCAGGACGGCCGGGATCCACCGCGAACGCGTCATCAGAACGCTGACGTTCTGGCTGCGTCCGGACTTCGCGTTGCGTGTCGTCAGCCGGTTCCAGAAGATCGTGGGCTTCGACCGCTCGATGGCTCTGGCCTCCAGCGCGCTGACCGCGCTGATCCCGCTCGCGATCGTCATGGGCTCCGTCCTGGACGCCTTCGGGGAGGAGGACATCGCCAAGCGGATCATCAACCATTACGGCCTGACCGGAGCGGGCGCCGAATCGGTCACGTCCCTCTTCGGCCCCACCGGCAACAGCGACGCGAGCACGGGCTACTTCGGGGTCGTGTTCCTGACCATCTCCGCGCTGAGCTTCGCCCGTGCCAGTCAACGGCTGTTCGAGCAGACGTGGGAACTGAAGCCGCTGAGCGTGCGCAACACGCGCAACGGCCTGGGGTGGATCCTCACGCTGGGTGTCTACCTGGTGGTCTCCGGGTGGCTGAACGCGTTTCTGGGCGCCCACCGGCTGGGACTGGTGGCCGTCATCTGCGAGGTGCCGGTGACCGGCGCGTTCCTCGTGTGGACCGGCCGGCTCCTGTCCGCCGGGCGGATCACCTGGGCGGGCCTGCTGCCGTTCGGCGTCACGGCGTCCGTGCTCGCGGGGCTCTACTCGGTGGGCGCGTCCGTCTACCTGCCGCATCTGTTCAACACCTACGCCGCGCGCTACGGCTCGGTCGGCGCCGTCTTCGCGATGATCTCGGCCCTCTTCGGCGCCATGCTGCTCCTCGTCGGCTCGGCGGCACTCGGCCGGGAGGTACGGGACGAACTCGTCCGGATCAGCCGGGGCGAGCGCCCTTCCGAGCGCGAGATCCGCCGCCAGTGGGACGGCGTGGTCGAACAGACCCGCTCACGCTGGCGGACCGCCAAGGAACAGATGCCGCACCGCCGCCCCAAGAACTCGGACGAGCCATGAGCCGGCGGCCGTACGTTTCGGCCGGGTCGGCTAGGGACGCAGCTCGTCGAAGCTGATGTTCAGGTGTCGCGGGCCGCGCAGGACCGCGTTCTGGCGGTAGGGCGGCGGATCCTCGTCCAGGCGGGGGTTGCCGAGCCTGCGGGCCAGTTCGGTCAGGGCGATCTGGGCCTCCAGCCGGGCCAGGGGCGCGCCGAAGCAACTGTGGATGCCGCTGCCGAAGCCGAGGTGCTGGATGTCCTCGCGGTCCGGGTCGAACCGGTCGGGGTCGGTGAAGCGCTCCGGGTCCCGGTTGCCCGCGGCGAGCACGAGCCAGATCCGCGAGCCCTTCGGGATGGTGACGCCACGCAGTTCGATATCGGCGATGCAGGTGCGCTGGGGCACGAGCTGCACCGGCGGCTCGTACCGCAGGAGTTCCTCCACGATCTTGACGGACAGGCCCGGGTCGTCGCGCAGCCGCTGCAGGACGTCCGGGTGGCGCAGCAGGGTGAGCATGCCGTTGGTGATCAGGTTGACGGTCGTCTCGTGGCCCGCGATGAGCAGCAGCACCGAGGTGGACAGGACCTCCATCATCGTCATGGCCCCGTCCGGGCCCTGACTGGTCACCAGGTCGGACAGCAGGTCGTCCCGCGGTTCCTTGGCGCGCTGGTCGACCAGCCCGGACAGGTACATGCCGAGCTGCATCCGCGCTTCCTGCGCGCTCTTGGCGAACTCGGAATCGACGCCCTGCTGGGTCTCCGGATCCAGTCCGGCCACGATGGGGTCGACCCAGGCGCGAAAGCGCGGCTCGTCCTCGCGCGGCACCCCGAGCAGCCGGCAGATGACGGTCACCGGGAAGGGGTAGGCGAACTGGTCGACCAGGTCGATCTGCCGCGCGTCGCCGAAGCCGTCGATCAGTTCGGTGACGATCCGGTGGAGTTCGCCGCGCATCCCGTCGATGCGGCGCGGCCGGTGCGGCGGGCCGAAGGCCTGGTTGGCGATCCGCCGCAGCCGGTCGTGCTCCGGCGGGTCGAGCCGGATGAACGACGGCGGCAGCCCCGTCTGTTCCGGCCCGTTCGCCGTGTCGGCGCCCGCGGCGGCGAGGTTGGCGGCGTCGGAGCTGATCCGCGGGTCGTGGAGCAGGCTCTCGATGTCCCAGTAGGAACTGATGACGTACGGACCGCCCTCCTCGTCGAGCAGCACCGGTGTCTTGCGGAGCTCCTCGTACAGCGGATACGGGTTGGCGCGATTGGCGAAGGCGGTGATCTGCCGCAGGAGCGAGGCTTGCGTCATGAGCGGTCCTTGGGGCGTGGTGTGTCGAGGAGCCGGGCAGCCGTCAGTGCCGGCCCGGGGTGAAGACCAGCTGCCGGTCGGCCGGCGAGTATCCGCTGAGGGTCACGGTCGGGCCGTGCGTCGGCAGGGACGGGTCCGGGAAGTCGGCGGGCAGTGGCTGCCGGTTCTCCGGGCGGCGGTCGACCGTCGGGAACTCCACCGGGAAGGGCGCGCCCCGCTCGATCTGCCGCTGGTAGAACTCAAGCCACCGCGTGTTGTCGAAGCTCACGGCGGCGATGATCCGGCCCTGGAAGCCGTACACGCCGACGAACCGGCGCTCGGCCAGCGAGCCCTGCGTGATCATGATCTGCTCGCCCATCGGCGGGACACCGACCGACTTGATGTTCACGCCGAACTGTGACGACCAGAAGGCGGGCACCCACAGGTGCGGGCGCCGCTCGGAGCTGGGACTGATCATGTTGTGGGCGGCGGTCTCGGCCTGCGCGACGGCGTTGCCCCAGTGTTCGAGGGACAGGAACTGGTAGCCGAACAGCGCGTGCGGGGACCGGGCCACGTCGCCCGCGACGAAGATGTCGTCGGTGACGATGCCCCGGAAGTCGAAGGCCCGGCAGCCCGCGTCACAGGCGATGCCCCGGGGGCCCGCGCCGAGCCCGGACCCGTTCAGCCACTCGGTGTTGCGCATCGAGCCGAGCGAGACCACCACGAGGTCCGTCTCGACGACACTCTCGTCGGAGAGGTGGGCGGCGCGCACCCGGCCCACCGAGTCGCCCTCCAGCGCGGTGACCATGACGCCGGTGCGCAGGTCCACCCCGTTCTCGGTGTGCATGTCCGCGGACACCGCGCCCACGACCCCGCCGAGCGCGCCCACCAGGGGGGCGCCGGCGCGTTCCGCCACCGTGACGGCGATGCCCATCTCCCGGCAGGCCGAGGCGAGTTCACAGCCGGAGAAGCCGGCGCCGATGATGAACACCCGGCGCGGCCCGGCCTTCAGCCGCCGGTACAGGGCGGCCGCGTCGTCCCGGGTCCGCAGCAGGTGGACGCCGTCCAGCCGGGCCTCCGCCTCCCTCGGCCAGGGGCGGGCGCGTGTGCCGGTGGCGATCAGCAGTCGGTCGTACTCGACCTCGTCCCCGTCGGCCAGCCGGACCCGCCTGGCCGCCATGTCGAGACCGGTCGCCGCGACGCCGAGGCGCCACTTCGCGTCGATCTCGCGGCGCCGGGGCAGCTCGGTGTGGAGCGCGGACGCCTTGCCGAGCATGACCGCCTTCGACAGCGGCGGCCGGTCGTAGGGTTCGTACGGCTCGTCGCCGACCATGGTGAGCGAGCCGGTGAAACCCTCGGCGCGCAGCGTCTCGGCGGCGCGCAGGCCCGCCAGGGACGCGCCCACGATGACGATCCGGCCCTCCCGCCTGAGCCGGTCCAGGTAGTCAGCTGCCATCGGACGGCTCCTGAGCGGTGCCGGCGGGCGCGGCTCCGGAGCCGTCGAGTCCGTCGGCGGTGATCGCCTGGACGGGACAGGCGGCGACGGCGCGCGCCAGTCTCTCCCGCTGCTCCTCCTCGACCCGTGGGTCGTAGACGAGCGATTCCTCGCCGTGCATGGCGAAGACGTCCGGCGCGAGGAACGCGCACTGCGCGTAGCCCTGGCATTTGTTGAGATCGACGACAAGCCTCATCGACGCTCCGCCCTTTGTGCGGCCAGGTCCGGAGCACACCGCCGGGCGGGCGGGCGCCTCCGGACGGCGGTCATCTCCCACCTGCCAGCATGGAATCCGGGGCGGGGGCGGCGCTCGTCGGGACGCTCCGGTCGAGTGACGGTCCGGGGGAACCGACGCGGGCCCGCCCGCGTGCGCCGGGGTTCACCCCGCCGCCGCGGCCCTCGACCGGTTCCGCCCGTTCTCCACGAAGATGTGTGTGCCCAACACCAGCGTCCAGGCCGGGAACACCAGCTCGGACCACGGGACGCTCGGCGCGACGAAGAGCAGGATCACGGCGGTCAGGAAGCCCAGCAGGGTGAGCCAGCGCGGCAGGACGCCGAGGCGGTGCCCGATCACCGACATCGAGCAGGTGAAGACCGCCGCCATCCGCATCGCGTACCCGATCATCAGGGTGTACGCGAAGTGACGGCCGAAGTTCCAGGCGGCGAGCGCCGGGGAGCTCCCGGGCGGGTAGGCGACGGCGAGCACGCCCCAGGCCGCCGCCGCGGCCCCGAACATCGTGGCGGTGAAGACCAACCCGCTGCCGAGGAGGACGGTGGCGAGGAACTTGTCCTCGGCCTCCCCGACATGGGCCCGTACGGCGCCGACGAACCACAGGAAGAAGATGCCCGCGAACGGCACGAGCCTCAGGGCCGCCTGAACCACCCCGCGCCGCGTCGAGTCCTCGAAGCCCTGGGCGGTGACCGCGTCGGCGCCCTGCGGAATGCCCAGCCGCATCAGCACGATGGCCGCCGCGAGCAGCAGCCCGAACACGATCCCCGCCAGCCCGGCGGCCCGCGGGGTCTCCAGCGCCTTCTGCCCCGGCCCCGCTGCCGGCCTCTGCCCCGGCCCCGTTGTCCGCATGCCCGGCTCACTTCCTGTCCGGCGACCCCGCCTCCAGCAAGCAGCCTCCGCGCGACGGCCGCAACTACGACGCCGCGATCGGGCTAGCCGGGCCCCCGTTCACCTACGTCCGGCGGGGGGCTGGGCGACGGAAGGGCCGCCCCGGTGCGGAGTGGGGACGTAGTGGGCGGGCGGCTCGGGCAGTGCGTCGACACAGCCTTGCGAGCAGGCGTTGACCAGGAGCGGCAGTACGTCGGTGGCGACGGTCAGCGAGATCCAGACCTGGTGAACGCCGGATGCGGGCACGGGTCCGGCGCAGACGCTGCAGGCGTGGACCGCCTCGACGCCCCAGGTCCCCGGGTCGAGGTCACCGAGGTCGAGGTCCGCCGTCCGGGGGGTCGGCGCCCCGAGCGGGGGGAACTGGGGGCGCAGCTTGAAGTTGCCGTAGAGCCAGCGGGTGCTGACCGTGCTGCGCCGCAGGTTCGGGCAGCGGGTCAGTTCGTACGGGAACCAGTGCAGTCGGCTCGATGTGTACGGGGTGAACTCCTCCAGGCTCTGCATCGCGCCGATCTCCGGCGGGATGCGGACCAGGTTGCTGCCGTACAGGACCAGGTGCCGCACCGCCTTGAGCTTGGCGATGCTCGCCGGCAGCGTGATGATCCGGCGCCGCTCGTGCGCGGGGAGTTCGGCCAGCGGCCTGAACTCCTCGCGACCGTCGGCCGCCGCCTCCTCGATCAGCTCCAGGAGGTGCAGCCAGCCCGGTGCCGTCGTGTCCTGCCGCTCGGCGTGAAAGCGCACGCTCGGCTGCGGTGCCCCGCGGTGCCGCTCGAAGCACTGGCACAGGTCCTTGCTCGGCTCCGCACCACCCGGGCCCGCCGCGTCGGCCCACCGATTCGGAAAGACTCGCGCTTCTCCGTCCCCATTCATGGCGCTCAAGCTACTACCACCGGTCGAACAGGCCTGCGACGAGGGCGAGTTGCGGGTCCCCGTTCAGCCTCGGCGGCGGCCGAGCTCGTCCACGTCGGTGGTCATGTCCTGGGTGCCGATCACCGAGAGGAGCTCCAGTTGGGCGGCGCCCTCGGTGCCGGGGGGCGCGGAGAACCACAGGAGGCGCTGCCGGCCGTCCTCGCTGAGCAGGCTGTGGCAGTCCACCTCGATGACGCCCAGGGCGGGATGGACGATCCGCTTGTGGTCGGCGCGGCGTACGGCGACGTCGCGGGTCTCCCACAGGGCCGCGAACTCCTCGCTGTGCCGGCGCAGCGCGGCCACCATGCGGGTCACCTCCGGGTCCTGGCCGCGCCGCGCGGCGACCGCCTGGAGGTCGGCGACGAAGACCCGGGAGTGATGGGGGTGGTCCTTGAGCGGGTACAGCTTCCGGGCGTCGGGTTCGGTGAACCAGCGGTACACGAAGCTCGCCGCGGGTCCCTTGACCGCACGGCGCGGACCGAGGAGCGCCACGGCGAGCGGATTCTGGGCCAGTGTCTCGTGCAGGTCGGAGATGACCTGGGCGGGCGTGGTGGTGAGCCGGTCCAGCAGGCCGAGCAGGGCCGGCTGGGCGTGCGCGGACGGGCCGTACGACGCGGGGGGCAGCGGGCGGTCGGCGAGCCGGAAGAGGTGGTCGCGTTCGTCGCCGTTCAGCCGCAGCGCGCGGGCGAGGGCGGCCAGCACCTGGGCCGAGGGCTGGGCGCCGCGACCGCGTTCCAGCTCGGTGTAGTAGTCCGCGGACAGGCCCGCCAGCTGGGCGACCTCCTCGCGCCGCAGTCCGGGCACCCGGCGGCGGGGGCCGACGGGCAGGCCGACGTCGGCCGGGCGGACCCGGTCGCGGCGGGTCTTCAGGAAGGCGGCGAGCTCCGAATGGTTCACCCCACCATGGTCACTCGTGCCGGCGGCCCGAACCAGGGGTCGGCAACCCCAGGGTGAAGGCAGCCGTGGTTCCCGCGGGAACCACGGCCCAGGGTGGAGGGGCGGGCAGGACGCCGAGGCGTCCGCCCGCCGCCCCGGCCGATCCGTCGTGGCGCCCGTACGGCACTTTCCGCAGGAGTCCGCATGTCCACCCAGGAATCCTCCCCTCACGAGTCCACATCTCAGGAGTCCACGGTTCAGGAGTCCGCCACCCGGTCCGCGGCCTCGGTCCCCGGCACCGACCGGCCCCGGGTCGCGATCGTCACCGGCGGCTCGCGCGGCATCGGCCGCGAGACGGTGAGCCGGCTGGCCGCCGACGGTTTCGCCGTCGTGGTCGGGTACGCCGGCAACCGCCACCTCGCCGACGCCGCCGTCAAGGAGGTCACCGCGGCCGGCGGCCGGGCCGTCGCCGTGCAGGCGGACGTGGCCGACGAGGAGCAGGTGGCCGCGCTGTTCGCGACGGCCGAGTCCGAGTTCGGCGGGGTCGACGTGGTCGTGCACGCGGCCGGCCGCATGTATCTGGCCCCGATCGCCGAACTGGACCTGGCACAGCTCGACGCGATGCACCGCACCAACATCCGCGGCTCCTTCGTGGTCGCCCAGCAGGCCGCCCGCAGGATCAGGCGGGGCGGAGCGTTCGTCGCGTTCTCCACGTCCGTGGTGGGTCTGGCCCCGCCCACGTACGGCGCCTACAGCGCGAGCAAAGGCGCGGTCGAGGCACTCACCATGATCCTCGCGCGCGAGCTGCGCGGACGGGACGTCACCGTCAACGCCGTGGCCCCCGGCCCCACCGCCACCGACCTGTTCCTCGACGGCAAGGACGAGGCGACGATCGCCCGGCTGGCCGCCCAGCCGCCGCTGGAGCGCCTCGGCGAGCCCGCCGACATCGCCGAGTTGGTGGCCTTCCTCGCCTCACCGGCCGGTCACTGGGTCAACGGCCAGGTCGTCCGCGCCAACGGCGGCATCGTCTGACGGCCGCGGTGCTCCCCGGAACCGGCACGGCCCCCGCCGTACGTTCCGCACATCCCCTACATCCCGTACATCCCGTACATGCTGAGGATTCCATGCCATCCGACACCCCGAGAACCATCCTGGTGACCGGCGCCTCCAGCGGCTTCGGCGCGCTGACCGTCCGCGCGCTCGCCCGCGCCGGGCACACGGTCTACGCGGGCATCCGGCAGACGGCCACCCGCAACGCGCCCGCGGTGGCCGAGCTGAGCCGCTTCGCCACCGACCACACCGTGCGCCTGCACGCCGTCGAACTCGACGTCACCGACCAGGAGTCCGCCGACCGTGCCGTCGCCCGGATCATGGCGGCCGAAGGCCGGCTGGACGTGGTCGTCCACAACGCGGGGCACATGGTCACCGGCCCCGCCGAGGCCTTCACCCCCGAGCAACTGGCCCAGCTGTACGACGTCAACGTCCTGGGCGCCCAGCGGGTCAACCGCGCCGCGCTGCCCCGGCTGCGGGCGCGGGGCGAGGGCCTGTTGGTGTGGATCGGCAGTTCCAGCACCCGCGGCGGCTGCCCGCCGTTCCTGGGACCGTACTTCGCCGCGAAGGCCGCGATGGACGCCCTGGCGGTCAGTTACGCCGCCGAGGTGCTCCGGTTCGGCATCGACACCGCGATCGTCGTGCCGGGCGCCTTCACCTCCGGCACCCACCATTTCCTGCACGCCGGCGCGCCCGCCGACACCGAGCGGGCCGCCGCCTACGACGAGCGCTACGGCCCCCTGCTGGCCGGCCTCGACCGGAGACTGGCGGCGCTCGTCCCGCCGGACGCCGACGCCGCGCAGGTCGCCGAGGCCGTCGTACGACTGGTGGCCCGGCCCGCCGGCACCCGGCCGCTGCGCACCCATGTCGACCCCGCCCGCGACGGCAGCGAGGTCGTCTCCGCGGTCGCCGACCGCGTCCGCGCCGAGTTCTTCCGCCGCGCCGGACTGGACGACCTGCTCACCGCCGCCAGTTCCCTGTAAGCCCGTCTCCCCTGTCATCACCTGTTCCAGAAGGAGAACCACCATGCCGTTCGCCAACTTCAAGGTCCCCGCGGGAAGTCTCGACGAGAAGCAGAAGGAGCGGATCGTCGAGCGCACCACCGAGCTGTACGTCGAGATCTACGGCGAGCGGGCCCGCGCCACCACCCTGGTCCTCGTCGAGGAGGTCACGGACGGCGGCTGGGGCATCGGCGGCAACGTGCTGACCCTGGCCATGATCCAGGGCTCCCCCGACGACTGAGCACTCGTACGTCCGTGCTAAGACTCTGGGCCATGGAGATCGAGCCGGTCACCCTGACCACTCCACGGCCCGTGCGACGCCCGACGCTCGTCCAGGGCTGGCACGAACTCACCTTCCTGCACTGGCCGGTGGAGCCGGAGCGGGTGGCCGGTCTGCTTCCGCCCGGTACCCGCCCCGACACCCTGGACGGGGTCACGTACGTCGGACTGGTCCCGTTCCTGATGCGGGGCGTCGGCCTGGGGCCGGGGCCGGGACTGCCGTATCTGGGCACCTTCTGCGAGACGAACGTGCGCCTGTACTCGGTGGACGAGCACGGGCGGCGCGGCGTCGTGTTCCGGTCCCTGGACGCGGCGCGGCTCCTGCCGGTGCTGGTGGGCCGGCTCGGCGTGCGGCTGCCGTACCGGTGGTCGGCGATGCGCCTGCGGC
>NZ_JADDRL010000092.1 GCF_021538895.1 Streptomyces olivochromogenes
CGTCCTCGGCACACTGATCGGCGTGGCGACCGTCGCGGCGCCCGCCCGGGCCGAAGTGACGGGCGTGACGGTCGTGACGGACGTGGCCGACATGACGGAGTATCCGATCACCACGACCCCCGACGGCTTCCCCGCCGGGATCACCACGGGCCCGGACGGGGCGCTGTGGTTCGCCGAGTCGGGGACCAACCGGATCGGGCGGATCACGACCGCCGGGACCGTCACCGACCACGCCACCCCGAGCGCGGACGGTGCGCCCTTCGATCTCGTCCTGGGACCGGACGACGCCCTGTGGTTCACCGAGCCGGGCGCGGCCCGCATCGGGCGGATCACCGCCTCCGGTGCCGTCGCCGAGTTCCCGTTGCCCCGGGCCGACAGCGTGCCGCTCGGCATCACGCGCGGGCCGGACGACGCGCTGTGGTTCACCGAGCAGAACGCCAACAGGATCGGCCGGATCAGCACCCGAGGGGTCATCGGCGAGTTCGTGGTTCCCACGCCCGACAGCCATCCGTACACCATCGCCGCCGGAGCGGACGGCGCCCTGTGGTTCACGGAGTTGACCAGCGGGAGGATCGGCCGGATCACCGCGTCCGGCCGGATCACCGAGTTCGCGCTGCCCGGGGACGACGACTGCCCGAGGGACATCGTCGCCGGGCCCGGAGGCATGTGGTTCACCGCGTCCGGGTCGAACTCCGTGAACCGCATCAGCGCCTCCGGCCACCTCACCCGCTTCCCGCTGCCGCATCCCGACAGCGGTCCGGACGGGATCGCCCTGGGGCCCGACGGCCGGATCTGGTTCGCCGAACAGGCAGGCCGGATCGGCCGCCTGGCGCCCGGCGAGCGGGCCGCCGACCGGATCACCGAGTTCCCGGTGCCGACCGGCGCCGACCGGGTCCCGTTCCAGATCACGACGGGCCCGGACCACGCGTTGTGGTTCACCGAAGCCGTCGGCAACGCCGTCGGCCACGTACGGGCCACGGCTCGATAACCCCTGGGCGACACCCCCTTCCGGCGCGCGGCCGCTGAACCTCCTCGACACGATCAACACCCCGCCCGCTCTTGTTATGACAGTCGTCATGAAGCACGCTGTTCCCGGGCGCCGATCGTGATCGCGCGCACGGGACAGTGCATGCCGAGGGAGCGGGAGGAAGCCGTGGGCGACAAGGCCGCGCGGGTCATGTGGGAACGGTACGAACCGGTGCACGACCTGATCTACTTCGCCCCGGAGGCGCGCGAGGCCGCGGACGGGCTGGGGATGCGCGGCTTCTGGATGGGGTACTTCGCGCTGCGCGCGGCCCCGCTCGGCGCCGTACCCGCCTCCGTCGTCACCAGTTCCTTCTACGTCTTCCACCCCGCGCGCGTGGCTCGGGCCCTGCCCGACGCCTGGCGGTACACCACTTGGGCCGAGGCCCTCGTCGCGCGGGAGCAGGCCATGGACGCCGCGACGACCCGCCTGTTCGGGGCGGACGTCATCGCCTCGCCGGAGCTGGCCGAGGCCGCCGATCTGGCATGGGAGGCGGCGACGGCCGCCAACACGGCGGGCCGGGTGCTGGCCGCCGCGAACCAGGCCCTCGACCGCCCCGAGCGGCCGCATGTGCGGCTCTGGCAGGCCCTGACCACCCTGCGGGAGCACCGGGGCGACGGACACTTCGCCGTCCTGGTGAGCCTCGGCATCGGACCGGTCGAGGCGATGGTGCTGAAGGCGGCCGCCGACGAGGGGGACGCGCGGCTGCTGCGGGAGACCCGCCGGTGGGACGAATCGGCGTGGCAGGCGGCCGAGGACGCCCTGCGCGAACTCGGCTGGCTGGACGAGGACGGCGCCCTCACACCCACCGGAGCCGCCGGACGCCGGGCCGTCGAGGCGCGCACCGACCAGGCCGCCGAACAGCCCTGGACCGCCCTCGGCACGGACGCCACCGAACGGCTCGCCGACCTGCTCGAACCCCTGGCCCGAACGGTCCGGGAATCCGGCCTGCTGCCGTCGGGCAATCCGGTCGGCCTGGCCCGCACAGCGGGGCGCTGACCGGCTGCCGTACCCCGGCGGCCCCGCCCGGTGCGGGACGGGGACGCCCGGAGCGTCGGCTACCAGATCACCGGCAACCGCTCGGGAACGCGCTTCATGAACCCGGTGCGCCACACCAGTTGCCCGGCCGGTACCGCGAGGGCGAGGTCCGGGAGGCGGTCGAGCAGGACCTCCAGGGCGATCTGGGCGTGCACGCGGCCCAGCGCGGTCGCGGGGCAGTAGTGGGCGCCGCCGCCGAAGGAGAGGTGGTCGGCGGTGTTGTCGCGGTGGACGTCGAAGCGGTGCGGGTCCGGGAACTTCTCCGGATCGAAGTTCGCGCCCTCGACCAGGACCAGGACCAGTTCGCCCTTCCTGACCTCCACGTCGCCCAGCCTGACGTCGGCGAGGGCCAGGCGCGGCAGGGCGTCCCCGATCGAGAGGTTCACCCGCAGCAGTTCCTCCACCCCCGGGCCGATCAGGTCCGGGCGGTCCCTGAGCAGGTCGCACGTCTCGGGGTGGGTGAGCAGGTGGACGAGGGCCATGGCGAGGAAGCCCGAGGTGGAGATGGTCCCGGCCCCGAACATGGTGACGCCGACCGTGGCCAGCATCTCGTCCGTGAGGTGGGCGTACTCGACATCGCCGCGCACGGCGGCGAGTTCGCCCATCAGCCCGCCGGTCGCGGGGTCGTCGAGCAGCGCCGCCATGCGGGCGATGTCCCGGTCCCAGTTGACGCGCGCCCCGGTGACGGGGCACGGCGCGTTCATGAAGGCGATGTCGAGACTGCGCAGGAACGCGGGTGCCTCGGACTGGGGTATGCCGAGGATGCGGCAGTGCATGCCCGTCGAGTACGGCTCGCAGAACGCCCCGCGCAGATCCGCCGTCGGCCCGGCCGCCACGAGCGCGTCGACCAGGCGGTGGGCCTCCTCGCGCAGCCACTGGGCCAGCCCCGGCGCCTTGGGGTTCAGCGCCTTCATCACCGCCCGGCGCAGGCCGGCGCCGGTGATGTTGCCCATGTTGTTCACGACCTCGGGCGGGATGGTGAGGGCGTACTGCCGCGGCACGCCCGGCGCGGAGGTGTCCTTGAGGGAGAACCGGTCGTCCCGCAGCACCTGTCGGCACAGCTCGTACGACGACACCAGCCAGGCCTCGTCCCCGGCGATGGTGCGGACCCGCCGCACCGGAGCCGTGAAGCGCAGTTCCTCGACCTCAGCGGGGACGCGGGTGCCGTCCCAGGAGAAGGGAAAGTCGAGCGGCCCGGGGCCCTCGGTCCGGGTGTCGGTGGCGGCGGTCATGCCGCGGCTCCTTCCATGGCGGCGGGGGTGACGATCGCGTGGCCCTGGTTGCGGGAGGCGCGCAGGCCCGCGCCCCGCGCGTACAACAGCTCGGCCATCGGCAGTAGTTGGTGGTAGCAGTTGAGCGAGGACGGCACCTCCAGGATCGCGGGGGTGTCGAGGAACAGCGGGGCCTCGGCGCACACGTACTCCAGGCACACGGAGCGCTGCCGCTGCGTCGTGGCCTCGCCCCGGGAGGACAGGAAGCGGCTCACCAGTTCCTCGCAGACGGCCCGGAAGTCGCCGTCCGATGCCAGCCGGTCCTTCAGGTGCGCGTGGATCTCCCGGTAGGAGGAGTTGGCGCGAAAACCGGACATGGGGTGCCAGCGCAGCCGGATCCCCTCCGGGTCCGCCCGAGAGACCGCGTCGCGGACCTTCGCGCGGACGCCGCGCAGGTTCTTCACCGCCTTGCGGCGCGCCTCGTCGGGGGCATAGCCGGATGCCTCGTACATCTCGGCCACGTACAGGTCGGTGTAGACGAAGTCGACCCTGTCGAAGTGGTCCAGTCCCCAGCGGGCGAGGGTGTGCAGGCGTCGGGCGGAGAAGTAGCTGTTGCCCGGGGACACACCGATCACGGCATGTGCGCCCTCGCCGAAGATGACCTCGCAGTGGGACGTGTAGGGCTGAACCTCGAAGACGTCGGCCATCAGCACGGATGCTGTGGTCAAGGGGGTTACCCTCCGCCGCGCGCTAGTCCCGACAGGGCCCTGTGCCCCGGGTGTGGCGACGCGGCGCCCTCACGCTAGCCGTACGGGACCAACACAAGTCGTAACTGATCGGGTTTGGCTGAAATTCGTCGTAGCAATGGTCGAAGTGCCCTGTAATTCAGAAGCCTTCGGGATGCCGGAGGTGAGATTGTGACGTCCGATGGCCCGTTCGGGCCGCAGGGGGAGGAAACACCACGATGAATCGCATGCGTACGTCCGCGACGGTCCTGGCCACGGCCGGGCTCGTCACCGCCGCCCAGCTGGGCCTCGCCTCAGTAGCGTCCGCGCAGACGTCGGCGCCGACGAGCTCCAACTGTCCGATCAGCCTCGTCTACCCGAGCCGCTTCTACGTCGACTCGCACGGATGGGTCACCAACGGCGGTCTCTACTTCGGGATCAAGAACAAGAGCACGACCAAGAGCTTCTCGAAGGTCACCTTCACGGTCACCGACGTGAAGAACATCCGCTTCGGCACGGCCAAGCCCACCGGCGGCAAGATCACCAAGAACACGACCAAGGTCGTGTCGGTGTACACGCTGTCGCTGAAGAAGAAGGCCAGCCTCGGCATGAAGGTGCCGACGCACCTGCTGAACACCCACACCTACAAGGTGAAGTTCACGCTGAAGGGCACCGGCTGGAACTGCGCCTCGGACCAGGGCACCTGGGGCGCCTGAGCCCCGGCCGGCCGTACGCTGGTCGCCGTGGTCAAGCGCGGCGACGCATCAGGCGAGGAGCCGGGCACCGCGGTGTCCCGGCTCACCGGTCGCCCGGTCATGGGCGACCGGGCGTTGTCCGGGAGCCTCACCGAGGTGACGCTCGACGACGGGCCGGTGGTGATCGCCAAACGCGGCGACACCCCCGGCGCCGTCCGGGCCGAGGCGGCCGGACTGCGCTGGCTGGACGCCGCCGGGGCGGTCCGGGTGCCTCAGGTGTACGGCCACGACGAGCGATGGTTGGTGATCGAGCGCGTTCCCACCGGACGCGCCGACGCCGAGACGGCGATCCGTTTCGGCCACGCACTGGCCGCCCTGCACGGCGCCGGGGCGCCGGCCTTCGGCGCCCCGCCGCCCGGCGGCCCCGAGGAGGCGTACATCGGCCTCGCCCCCATGCGTGACGTCCCCGGCACCGACTGGCCACGCTGGTACGCCGAGCACCGCGTGCTGCCGTATCTGCGCGGCGCGGTCGACAACGGCACGGTGCGCCCCGGCGAGGCGGCCGTCGTGGAGCGCGTCTGCGAGCGGTTGCCGGAGCTGGCGGGCCCCGCCGAACCGCCCGCCCGGCTGCACGGCGACCTGTGGAACGGCAATGTGCTGTGGGGCGCCGACGGCCAGGTCTGGCTCATCGACCCGGCCGCGCACGGCGGACACCGGGAGACCGACCTGGCGATGCTCCACCTCTTCGGCTGCCCCCACCTCGACCGCGTACTCGACGGCTACCGGGCGGCGGCGCCCCTGGCCGACGGCTGGGAGGAACGCGTCGGCACGCACCAGCTGTTCCCGTTGCTGGTGCACGCGGTGCTCTTCGGCCGCGGGTACGCGGAGCAGGCCCTCGCGGTCGCCCGACGGGCCCTCGCGACCTGACCGGGCGCTACTCCCCCTCGTCCGGGGTGCCCATCTGGCCGGATTTGATGTAGCGGGCCAGGTTGAGGTGGTCCCCGTGTTCCTCGCGCAGGCCCTCCGCCCACAGCACGCTCTGCGTGCCCTCGTGCTTGACCATGCCGGGGCTCACGCCGATCCGGAAGCCGCCGGGCAGCGGCTTGCCGTCGCGGTAGGGCAGGAAGTCGAGGGGGCTCGGGCCGTCGGAGGCGTACACCGCGCAATCGGAGAGGACCGCCACCGGGTACTGGCCGGTCGCCCGGGCCGTGGCGTGCATCTTGCGGTGCATGTTGACCCGCGCCTTGGAGATGACGGCGGCGCGGATGTCGGGCCGCCAGGTCGGCCGCTCCAGCGCCGGCCAGCGCTCCCCCGGACGCCAGCCGGTGCGGGCCCGCTCACGCAGCTTGCCGATGCCGCCCTTGACGGTGGCCTTGATCGCCGCGAGGACGACCGCCAGCTGCGGATCCTGGTCCTTGTGTCCGTCCATCGCGGCCAGGAAGTCGGCGGGGCTCATGCCGGTGGTGACCCCGAGGTCGGCCATGGTGGCGATGTACGCGTCTCGCAGGCGGGTGTACCAGGCGTCCAGGTACGGGCCGTGCTCGGGGCGGACGTACGCCTCCAACGGGGCGACCTCGTAGCCGAGTTCCTGCGCGTACGCCACGGTCGGCGTCGCGTACCAGGCCGGGCCGAGCGGCGCGTCGCCGTCCGGGGTGAACGGGCTCGGCAGGCGCGGATCCAGCTGGACGTGGGACAGGTCGACCAGCCAGGAGCCGGGCAGCGCCGGATCGAAGGCGGGGTTGTTCCGGTGCACCGGCGCGCCGAGGCCGACCACCGTGCGGTTGGCGGCCGCCGCGAAGGCCATGTTGACGTCGACGCCGACGAGGTACGGCCGCATGCACTCCTCGTCGGACAGCGGCCGGGCCCAGTCGTAGGCCTCCTCGCGCAGCACCTCGTCCGGGGTGCGCTGGTGGAAGCGCGGCAGGTGGGCGAGGAGCGGGTGGCCGTCGGGCGCCTCGCACGGGGCGCAGTCGACCGCCCGGGTCAGGGCGCCCGGGTTCGGCGCTGACACCCACTGGCCGTTGTCGTCCTGGACGGCGCGGGTCGGCGGGTGCAGCGCGGTCATCAGCTCCAGGCCGGTGACGGCGGTGGAGCCGCGCGGGGTGAGGACGCGGGTGGCGTACGTGCCGAGAACGCGGGCGAGTTCGACGGGCAGCAGCGCGGCGGCGTCGCCCCAGTGCCGGGCGTCGAGGGCGTGCCAGGACGGCAGGCAGAGCTGGACGCAGTTGCGCTGGGCGCCCTGCGCGGGCCGGTAGATCCGCGCCCAGGGGCCGAAGCCGCGCTTGGTGAGCTGCCAGTCGGCCTTCTTCAACTGCCGGACCACCTTGTGGGAGTCCGGGATACGGCCCGCCAGGCGCTCCTCGTCGCTGAGCGAGGCGGGCAGCCCGTACCGTTCGCACGCCGCCGCGGTCAGCACGACGAGCGGGTCGGCGTCCTTGCCCGACCGGTGCAGACGGGCCTGCCCCAGCCTCGCCTCCGCCAGCGTCCACTCCACCAGCGCCGGAAGCGACTTGGCCGGGACGTCGAGCACCAGGCCGCCGACGCAGTAGGCGCTGACCTCTCCGTCGACGGCGTCGACGACGGCGAGCGGGCCGTGGGCGAAGCGGGGGTCGACGGCGTCGCCCTGCGCGGAGGCGGCAGCGGCGCGGGGGGACTTGGCCGGGGGGCGGGTCGCACCGGTTACGCCCCGTGACGATGTGGACGCGGTCCGGGGCGAGTTGGGCGCGCTCTTCCGTGCCACAGCGGGTCGGCCACCGCCCGCACCCGGGACTTGCTCCGCAGCGGGCCGCTGCTCCCTCTCCTGCTTCTGCCCCTGCCCCTGGTCCTGGGCCACCGAAGCGGCGGGCGCTCCCGGGTAGCGATGGGCGAGGCCGTCGAGAAGCCTGCGGTAGGCCTCCAGCCGTTCGCCCTTCGGCTCGGCGCGGCCCGCCTCCCAGGCCTGGATGCTGGGCACGCGTACGCCGAGGGCCTGGGCCACGGCGGCCTGGGTCAGCCCGGCGGCCTCGCGCAGCCGTACCCGCTCGGCGGGGGCGGGCAGCACGGTGCCGCCGTCGACGGCGGCGAGCAGCGAGTCGACGGCCGCGAACAGCTCGTCGGGCTGGTCGGTCATTTCCACATCCGTCTTTCTACCGGACGCCCTGGCGGATCTCTTCGAGCCGGGTCGTCAACCGCTGGTGGCGCTGCGAGGCCGCCTGGGAGGAATTCAGGCCCTGGTGCCCGGCGATCTGCCGCCAGTCCATACCGCGCCGCCGGGCCTCCATCACCACCTGGCTCTCCAGGCGGTCCAGTTGGTGCCGCAGTTCCTCGAAAAGGCTGAGGGCGGCGCCGACGTCGTCCACGGTCACGTCCGCCGCCGGTTCGCCGTCGCCCCGCGGGTCGCGAGCGGCGGCCGCCAGCAGCCGCCCGAGCAGCGCCGCGTCCCGTGCGAGGAGGTGCGCCGGAGCGGTCCCGTCGGCGGACGACGGCGCCAGCGCGGACAGCCGGTGGCGGGCGTCGGCGTGAACGTCGACCGGGGCGTCATGTGCCATGCGGGCATGCTATCCCAGCCGAACAACGGAACAACGTTTCGTTTATTCCTTAAACCAGGCTTAATTCCCGCCGGGATTACTCAGAGTAAGGAAACCAACCACCCGTTCGATTCGTATAAGTAGATGAAAGCTTTGAACAGGGAGAGACCATGCAGCCGTTCACGCTCAACTACGCACGCCCCGCTGTGCAGTTGGAAGTCATCAGTCCGTACGCGTACGACTCCGGACTGCAGTTGAACGTGTTCCCCGATGGCCGGATCGCAGCCACCGATCACGCAACGCTCCGAGCGCTGGGGACCACGACCTCCACGGCGGGTTCCAAGACGCACTTCGACGACTGATCGCGGGCACCGACGATGACCGTGCTCATCCTGACCTCCGACGAGGACGTGACGGCGGACATGGTGGTCCTCCGGCTCCACGAGACCGGCGCGCCCGTCGTCCGGCTCGACCCCGCCGACCTCACCAGCGGGGTCGCCCTCTCGGGCGAGTACATCCAGGGCGTCTACCGCGGACATGTGTCCGTCGGGGGCCGCCTGGTGAGCGTGAACGGACTGCGCTCCATCTGGGTGCGCAGACCCGGAGTCGCGGCCGCCCGGGCCGCCCAGCCGACCACCTGGCTGACGGAGGAGTCCTCCCAGGCGCTGTACGGCATGCTGCGCGGCACCGACGCGCGCTGGATGAACCACCCCGACGCCGCCCGCCGGGCCCGCCACAAGCCCTGGCAGCTGCGGCTGGCCCAGCGCAGCGGGCTGCCCGTGCCGGCGACGTTGATCACGACGTTCCCGCAGGCCGCCCGGGAGTTCGCGGAACGCTTCCCGGACCTGGTGGTCAAGCCGGTGTCCGGCGCGCATCCGCAGGAGCCGCCGCGGGCGGTGCCGACCAGCCGGGTGGCGCCGGACACCGACTTCGCGGCCGTCGCCTTCGGCCCGACGCTGCTGCAGCGGCGGGTCGCCAAGCGGGCCGACATCCGCCTGACCGCCGTGGGCGACCGGTTGCTGGCCGCGCGCAAGGCGGTCGCCCCGGACGCCGATCCGAACGACGTGGACGTCCGTTTCGCCCCGTCCACCTCCACCTGGGCACCCGTGGACGTGCCCCCGCGCGTCGGGGCCGCCGTGCTCACCTATCTGAAGGAAGCGGAACTCGCCTACGGCGCCTTCGACTTCGCGGAGGACGGCGACGGGATCTGGTGGTTCCTGGAGTGCAACCAGTCGGGTCAGTTCGGCTTCGTCGAGATGGACACCGAGCAGCCGATCGCGCATTCCATAGCCGAGTGGCTGGCGCACGGCGCCGAACCGGGTAGGACGTACGTCAACGGCGCCAGGAGGGCGACTTCTTGACGACCATCACGGAGGACGGCGGCATGCGCATCGGGCTGCTCGGCACGGGGCCGTGGGCGCAGGCTGCGTACGCCCCCGCGCTGAGCAAGCACGGCGACCTGCGCTTCGCGGGGGTGTGGGGCCGCCGGCCGGACGCCGCCGCGGCCCTGGCGGAGCGGTACGGCACGCGGGCGTACGACGACGTGGACGCCCTGCTCGACGAGGTCGACGCGGTGGCCGTGGCGCTGCCTCCGTCCGTCCAGGCGGACCTCGCGGTGCGCGCGGCCCGCGCGGGCTGTCATCTGCTGCTGGACAAACCGCTCGCCCTGAGCGCGGCCGACGCCCGGGCCGTGGTCGACGCGACCGACCGGGCCGGGGTGGCCTCGGTGGTGTTCTTCACCACACGCTTCCAGGCGGAGCCGCAGGCCTGGATCGCCGAGCAGGCCGCCACGGCGGGCTGGTTCACCGCGCGGGCCGAGTGGCTCGGCGCCGTCTTCACCGGCGACAGCCCCTTCGCCGCCTCGCCCTGGCGCAGGGCGAAGGGAGCGCTGTGGGACGTGGGCCCGCACGCCCTGTCCGTCCTGCTGCCGGTCCTCGGGGACGTCCGGGGCGTGACGGCGGCGGCCCACGGTCCCGGGGACACCGTCCATCTGGTCCTCGACCACGTCACCGACGCGTCGAGCTCCGTGACGCTGAGCCTCACCGCCCCGCCCGCCGCGGCGGGGGCCGCCGTCGAACTCCGGGGAGAGGCCGGGGTGACCCTGTTGCCGGGCAGCTCCGAGGGAGCGGTCCCGGCCCTCGCCCGGGCGGCCGACGCCCTCCTGACGGCCGCCCGCACGCGCCGCCCGCACTCCTGCGACGCGGCGTTCGGCCTCCGCGTCACCGAGATCCTCGCGGCGGCGGAAGATCGACTGACCACGGACGCGGGGTCCGGGCGTAGCGTAGGGATGTGAGTTCGGCGCGCGACCGCAGGTCGCGCAGGTACCCGGAGGAACGCGGCTGGCTGCGTGGCGCACCACCGCCGTGGTGGGTGCGCGCGCTGCCCATCGTCCTGCTGGCGGGCGTCACCACGGCCACGCTGATCAGTCCCAGCCAGGTGGACATCGGGTTCCTGCTGGGCGCGATCCCGCCGCTGGCCGTGCTGTCGTACGGCCCCGTGGCCACCGCGCTGCTCGGCGTGCTGGTCATCGCGGTGCTGCACATCCCCGCCACGCACCTGAACCGCCCCGGCGACACGGATCTGCTGACCATCGCCTTCGTCGCCGTACTGAGCGTGTTCGTCTCCTACGTCCGCAGTCACCGGGACGCCCAGCTGAACACGGAGCGGACGGTCGCCGAGGCCGTGCAGCGGGCCGTGGTGCCGAAGCTTCCGGCACGGGTCGGGCCGATCGGCTGCTCAGGGCTCTACCGGACCGCCCAGCACGGGACGCTGGTCGGCGGGGACTTCTTCGACGTGCGGGAGGGGCCGTACGGCGTCCGGGCGGTGATGGGCGACGTGCAGGGGCACGGACTGGCGGCCGTCTCGACGGTGGTGTCGCTGCTGGGTGCCTTCCGGGAGGCGGTGCTGGACCAGCCGGACCTGGAGGGGGTCGCGGGCCGCATGGACCGGAGGCTGACGGTCGACTCGGCGGGCCGGCCGCACGCCGAGCTGTTCGCCACGGCCGTGGTGCTGGAGTTCTCCGCCGACGCCCGCACGGTGCGGATCGTGGCGAGCGGCCATCCGGCTCCCGTGCTGCTGCACGACGGGCAGGCCCGCGAGATCACGGTCTCGGCCGGCACCCCGCTCGGGCTCGGCATCGCCGGGATCGACCGCCCCAAGGAGGTCTCGGTGGCGCTGGAGCCCGGCGACCGGCTGTTCCTGGCCTCCGACGGCGTGTGGGAGGGCCGGGACGCCTCCGGCGCCTTCTATCCGCTGACGCGGCGGCTGACCGAGTTCTCCACCGCGGACCCGGCCGAGCTGACCGTCCTGATCTGGGAGGATCTGCTGCGGCACTGCGGCGGCGACGTCAGCGACGACGCCACCATGCTCGTCCTCACCACGTCACCGACCCGCACGCCGTAGCTCAGCCCACGTCCCACAGGAACCGGTGGGTGTGGATGGCGAAGTACGGGAACGACTGCACCTCGCGTACGCCCTCGATCTGCCGCACCACGTCGTTGACGAAGTCCAGCAGGTCCTTCGGGCCGGGGGTGACCACCTCGGCGAACAGGTCGAAGCCGCCCGAGGTGAGCACCGAGTAGACGACCTCCGGGCGGTCGGCGAGCGCGTCGGCGACGGCGCGCGGATCGCCGTCCACGCCGATGCCGAGCAGCGCCATGGCCTGTCCGCCCATCGCCATCGGGTCGGTGACGCCGACGACCTGGACGGCCTTGGTGTCCAGCAGCCGCTGGAGCCGCTGCCGGGCCGCCGACGCGGACAGACCGACCTTCGGACCGAGATCGGCGTACGCGACGCGCCCGTCGGTCTGCAGTTCACGCAGGATGGCCCGGTCGATCTCGTCCACGGTCCTCGTACTTCCCTTCCGGCCGGCTAGGTCCTGTCGTCAAACTCGCGTCGTCCGCCCGAAGGGCGGGCCTCGCGGCGTCATGGGGGTCCCCCCTGCTCGAGCGGAGCCGAGAGCTTGGGGGAGCGTGCTCTGGGGGTCCCCCCGGCCGAAGGCTGGGGGAGTGCCGGGCCTCGGCCCTCGTACTGGACGTACTGGGGTCGGGGCCCGGTGCGGCGAGTGGGGGTCCCCCCTGCTCGAAGAGCTTGGGGGAGCGTGCATGGCGTCGCGGGGCAGACGGGAGTTTGACGACAGGGCCTAGGGGTCACCCTATCGGCGGGTCTCAGCCGGTCAGCTCGGCCAGGGCGGCGGCGAACAGGGCCGTGTGGGTGTCCACGTCCGCCTCGGTCGTGTCGGGGCACATGAGCGCCATGTTGTGGAACGGGGTCAGCAGGATGCCCCGGTTCGCGAGATACAGGTGGAGGAAGTCCTCCAGCTCGGTGTCGCCGGCCGCCTCGGACTCGGTGCCGGTGCGCGGTGCCGGGTCGGCGAAGCGGTACTCGGTGCGGGCGCCGAGGCGGCTGACCGACCAGGGCAGCGCGTGTGCCGCGATGCCCGCGCGGACGCCGGCCTCGAAGCGCTCGGACAGCTTGGCCATGTGGGCGAAGGCCTCGTCGGTGAGCACGTGCTCCAGGGTGGCCCGCATCGCCGCGACGGAGAGCGCGTTGCCCGCCAGGGTGCCGCCGACTCCGCCCATGTCCACCAGGTCCAGGTCGTCGCGGGCGAGCAGCCGCTCGGCGAGGTCGGCGGCCAGGCCGTAGGCGCCGGCCGGGATGCCGCCGCCGATGGCCTTGCCGATGGTCAGCAGGTCGGGCTCCAGGTCCCAGGCGGCGGTGCAGCCGCCCGGCCCGGCGGAGAAGGTGTGCGTCTCGTCGTTGATCAGCAGCGTGCCGTACTGCCGGGTCAGCTCCCGCACGCCGGCCAGGTATCCGGGTTCGGGCAGGACGATGCCGATGTTGGTGAGCGCGGGTTCCATCAGGACGGCGGCCACGTCGCCGTGGGCCAGCTCGCGCTCCAGCTGTGCCAGGTCGTTGAACTCGGCGACCCGGCTGGTCAGCGTGACGTCACAGGGGGCGCCGACGTTTCCGGGGCGGGCGGTGCCATGGCCGTCCGGGCCGACGACGATCAGCGACTCGTCGACGCTGCCGTGGTAGCTGTAGCTGTTCACGAGGATCTTGGAACGGCCGGTGACGGCCCGGGCGAGGCGGATCGCCCAGCGGTTGGCGTCGGTCGCGGTCAGCGAGAAGCTCCAGCGCGCGAGCCCGAAGCGGCGGGTCAGCTCCGCGCCGACCCACTCGGCGTCCTCGGTGGGGAGCATCGCGGTGGCCCCGCCCAGCTCGGCGAACCTGCGGTGCACCGCCTCCGCCACCACGGCGGGCGAGTGACCGGCCATGGCCCCGGTGTCACCGAGGCAGAAGTCGACGTACTCGTGCCCGTCGATGTCGGTGACGCGGGCGCCGCGGGCGGTGGCGAGGTAGCGGGGGAACGCGCCGGCGGTCTTGTTCATCCAGGTCATCGGCACCCGGCCGAAGAGGTGGTCGGCGCGGCCGTAGGCCTCTTTCGAGCGCGGGTTGCGACGCTCGGCCTCGGCGCTCTCGCGGGCCAGGAGCTGGTGCAGGCGGGTGCGGTGCATGGAGTACCCCAGTGGCGACGGCAACGGAACATTCGGAGCGTACGGCCGAAACAGCGGGTACTGCAAGACTCGACGAACGAATCGATCGTGATCACGATCGATTCAAGCGTTCCGCTTCGTCGAGTGGATGCGGCGACCGGCGCCCCCTTGGCGCACTCGCGCTCGGGGCTCGAACGACCGGACTGAAACGCCAGGCCGCGCCACCCCTTCCGCCAGGTAGAAATATCTACCAGCATGCATATGCCGGGTTGGCGTGCAGTCGCACCAAGTGCCCGGTGCGGATGCTCCCTGCGGCCGTGGCAGGCGAGCGGTGATCACCCGGAGCAGGGGATGACGAACACGATGTGGATGCAGGGCGTCGAATGGCTCGCCGCGGCCGCGGCAAACCCTCGGGCGTGCAAGTGGCAGTGGGACCACGGGGAGGGCATCGCGCTGCTTGAGGCGGGTCGCTTCTGGGACGTGCTCAGCGTTCCCGACCGGCTCGGCCTGCTCACGCTGGACCTGCTGTGGCGGCCGACGCTGCCGGTGCCCGGACCCACGCTGGTGGACACCGCCGCGCACAGAGTCGGCTTCTTCCTGCCACCCGATCCGTCCGGGCAGTGGGTCGGGGCGGGGCTGCGCTACGCGAGCAAGGGATCGTGGGTGGCCGTGCCGCCGCCGTACCGCTCCGCCCGGGCCCTGGAGTGGCTGATCCCGCCCGACGGCACCGGCTCGCTGCACGTGCCCGGCACCCTGGAACAGGCGCTGCGCCAGGCCAACGGCACCCTGACGGTGCTCACCCCGATGTCCGAGAAGTAGCGTCGGGGGCACCCGCCGGTCCGGCAGCGTCCGGACGGCGGGCGCCCCCGCGGTTCAGCAGATCCTCGGCAGCTGCTCCCCCAGCGGCATGTCGACCACCCGGGTGCCGCCCAGGCCGGTGCGGGCCACCACCATCCCGGGGTGCGCCTCGACCGCCTCACCGATGATCACGGCCTGCGCGCCCAGTGGATGCGCCCGCATCGCCGCCAGTACGGCGTCGGCGTGCTCGCGCGGCACGAAGGCCACCAGCTTGCCCTCGTTGGCGACGTAGAAGGGGTCGAGGCCGAGCACCGCGCAGGCATTGGCCACGGCCGGCGGTACCGGGACGTCCCGCTCGGTGAGGACGACACCGGCGCCGGACGCGGCCGCGATCTCGTTGAGCGAGGCCGCGAGGCCGCCCCGGGTGGGGTCGCGCAGCACGTGGAGATCCGGTGTGACCGCGAGCATGGCCTCGACGAGGCCGCCGAGGGCGGCGCAGTCGCTCTCGATCTCGACCCCGAACTCCAGGCCCTCGCGCACGCTCATGATGGCCACCCCGTGCACCCCGACCGGCCCGCTGACGATCACGACGTCGCCGGGTACGACGCGCTGCGGGCGCAGGTCGACGCCCTCCGGGATCAGGCCGATGCCCGCGGTGTTGAGGTAGATGCCGTCGCCGCGGCCGGACTCCACCACCTTGGTGTCGCCCGTCGCCACCTCCACACCCGCGGCCCGCGCGGCCGCGCCGAGCGCCTCGGCGACCCGGGACACGGTCTCCAGCTCCACGCCCTCCTCCAGGATGAATCCGCAGGAGAGGTAGGCCGCCCGGGCGCCGCTCATGGCGAGGTCGTTGACGGTGCCGTTCACGGCGAGGTCGCCGATGCTGCCGCCGGGGAAGAACAGCGGCCGCACCACGAAGGAGTCGGTGGAGAAGGCCAGCCGGGCACCGCCGAGCGTGAGCGCGGCGGAGTCACCGAACTGGGCGAGCGTCTCACCCCCGAAGGCGGGCGCGAAGACGTGCTGGACCAATTCGGCGGAGAGCGTGCCGCCCCCGCCGTGGCCCATGACGATCCGGGGCTGGTCGCGCAGCGGGGCCGGGCAGGTCCAGGCGGCCGGGTCCAGGGTGTCGGTGGTGGTCTCAGGCAACGGGGCTCGCCTCCCGGGGAGCGGGGGTGGTCTCCAGACGCCGGTAGAGGTAGTAGGCGGCGCAGGCGCCCTCGCTGGAGACCATGGTGGCTCCGAGCGGGGTACGGGGGGTGCAGCGGGTGCCGAACGCCTCGCACTCGTTCGGCTTGAGCAGGCCCTGGAGGACCTCGCCGCTGCGGCACTCGGCCGGTTCGCTGGTGCGGATGTCGCCGACGGAGAAGCGCGCCTCCGCGTCGTACTCCCGGTACTTGGCGGACAGTCGCCACCCGCTGTCCGGGATCACGCCGATGCCCCGCCAGGCGCGGTCGGTGACCTCGAAGACGTCCTCCAGCATGGCCCGGGCAGCAAGGTTCCCCTCGGCGCGGACGGCACGCGGGTAGGCGTTCTCGACGCCGTACTCGCCGCGCTCCAGCTGGGCCACGGTCCGGCGCACGCCCTCCAGGATGTCCAGCGGTTCGAAGCCGGTCACCACGATCGGCACGCGATGGCGTCCCGCCAGAGCCGGGTACTCGTCCACGCCCATCACCGTGCACACGTGCCCGGCGGCCAAAAAGCCCTGCACCCGGCAGTCCGGGGAGCGCATGATCGCCTCGATGGCCGGGGGCACGCGCACGTGCGAGACCAGCATGCTGAAGTTGCGGATGCCGTGCCGGCGCGCCTGATGGACCGTCATGGCATTGGGCGGGGCGGTCGTCTCGAAGCCGATGCCGAAGAACACCACCTGGCGGTCCGGGTTCTCCCGGGCGACCCGCAGGGCGTCCAGCGGCGAGTACACGACCCGTACGTCGCCGCCCTCGCCGCGCACCTGGAACAGGTCCCGTCCGGTGCCCGGCACGCGCAGCATGTCGCCGAACGAGCAGAAGATCACCTCGGGCCGGGAGGCGATCTCCAGGGCCTTGTCGATGACCTCCAAGGGCGTCACGCACACCGGACAGCCCGGACCGTGGATCAACTCGATCTGTTCGGGCAGGAGTTGGTCGATGCCGTGGCGGATGATGGAGTGCGTCTGCCCGCCGCAGACCTCCATCAGCGCCCAGGGCCTGGTCACCGTCGCGTGGATCTCGTCGAGGAGCCGGCGGGCCAGCTCCGGGTCCTGGAACTCGTCGATGTACTTCACTTCCGCGCCTCCTCACCGACGGGCGGCAGGCCCCCGCCCGCGGCCGCCTCCCAGGGGTCGCCGAACTCCTCCTGCAACATGCCGAGTTCGGAGAAGAGTTCAAGCGTGTGCCGTGCCGATTCCTCGTCGAGCCGCTGCAGCGCGAACCCGACGTGCACGATGGCGTACTCGCCGACCTGGAGGTCGGGCAGGTACTCCAGGCACACCTCCTTGACCACACCGCCGAAGTCGACGGTGGCCAACCGGGTGCCGTCGCGTTCCTGGATGTCCAGCACTCTGCCGGGTACCGCCAGGCACATGGGCCTTCTCCTCGCTGTGGGGGTGCTGCGTCGAGCTGGGTACGTCGATCAGGGGCTCCCGTGCGGGTCCCCGGCGCGGGCGGCCACCATGAGCTGACCGAGGGCCAGACCGCCGTCGCCCGGCGGGACCAGGTGGTGGCGCAGCACGGTGAAGCCGGCCGCGTCCAGGGCCGCGGCGCAGGCCGAGGAGAGAAGGGAGTTGACGAACACGCCGCCGGTCAGGGCGACCGTGTCCACTTCGTGCGTCTCCCGCGCCCGCCGGCACACGCGGTGCACGAGGTCGACGACGGCCCGGTGGAAACGGGCCGCGACCACCTCCCGATCCGCGCCCGCGCGCAGGTCGGCCACGATCGCCGCCAGGACGGGTGCCGGGTCGGCGCGCAGCGGGCCGTCGCCCGGCCGCGCGGCCTCCAGGAGGCCGAAGGAGTAGGCGGCGGTGTCCTCGGACGGCGCCCTGAGGGCGGCCGCCTCCAGTTCGACGGCGGCCTGTGCCTCGTAACCCGCCCGGTGGCACACACCGGCCAGGGAGGAGACGGCGTCGAACAGCCGGCCCATGCTGGAGGTGGGCACGCAGTTGAGATCGCGTTCCAACTGCTTCGCCAGTACAGGGAGTTCCTCGCGCGGGCAGGCGGTCACGCAGGCCAGGTCGCCGGACCAGTCGATCCCGGCCGCCCGCAGGTGGGCGAGGGCCATGCGGTAGGGGCGGCGCACCGCGGCGTCGCCGCCTGGCAGCGGTACGTAGGCCAGGTGGGCGAGGCGGGTGTAGCCGTCGTAGTCGGCGAGCAGGAACTCCCCGCCCCACACCGCCTTGTCGTCGCCGTAGCCCGTGCCGTCGAAGGCGACGCCGAGCACCGGCCGGCTGCCGTCCAGGCCGTGTTCGGCCATCGCGGAGGCGACATGGGCGTGGTGGTGCTGGACCCGGATCACCGGGCGGCCCCGGGCGTTGTGGACGGCCCACTGGGCGGAGCGGTAGCCGGGGTGCCGGTCCGCCGCCAGCAGCCGGGGACGGACCGGGGTGATCGACCCCAGTTGTCCCACGGCGCGTTCGAAGGCCCGCTGGGTGGCCAGGTCGTCCATGTCGCCGATGTGGGCCGACAGCCAGGCCCGGCGCCCCTCCCCGAGGCCGAGGACGTTCTTCAGGTCGCCGCCGACCGCGAGGGACGGGCGCACCGGGAGAGGGAGGTCGAGGGGCAGGGGCGCGTAGCCGCGGGCCCGGCGTACGATCAGCGGCTTTCCGTCGCACACCCGCACCACCGAGTCGTCGCACGGCACCTGGATCGGGCGGTCGTGAGTCAGCCAGCCGTCGGCCAGATGGGCCAGCCGCTCCCGCGCCTCCGCGTCGTCGGTGACGATCGGTTCGCCGGAGGTGTTGCCGCTCGTCATGACGAGCAGCCGCGGTCCCTCGGTATCGCCCGGCAGGCCGAACAGGAGGTGGTGGAGCGGGGTGTACGGCAGCAGGACGCCGAGGTCGGGGCTGCCCGGGGCGACCGCGTCCGCGGGCCTCGCGACCACGCCCGCGACGCGCGTGCGCCGACGCAGCAGGACGATGGGGCGGGCCGGGCCGGTCAGCAGACCGCGCTCCTGCGCGGTGAGCCGAACGAGCGGCTCGACGTCGTCGAGGCCGCGGGCCATCACCGCGAACGGCTTGTCGCCCCGGGACTTGCGCAGCCGCAGCCGAGCGACCGCGCCCTCGTCCGTGGCGTCACAGGCCAGGTGGTAGCCGCCGAGCCCCTTGATCGCGAGGATCGCGCCGCTCGCCAGCAGCGTACGGGCCACCGGGACGGGGTCCGCGGTCGCGACCGGGGAGGCCGGGTCACCGGCCTGCGGACCGGGCACGAACAGGCGCAGGCGCGGACCGCAGGCCGGGCAGGCGACCGGCTGGGCGTGGAAACGCCGGTCGGCGGGGTCGGCGTACTCCAGGGCGCAGTCGGGGCACATCGGGAAGCCGGCCATCGTGGTCTGCGCCCGGTCGTAGGGCAGGCCGGAGACGATCGTGAACCGGGGCCCGCAGTGCGTACAGTTGACGAACGGGTGGCGGTGGCGCCGGTCGGTGGGGTCGGCCAGCTCGCGCAGACAGTCGGCGCAGGTCGCCGTGTCCGGGGGGACCAGGGTGCGGGCGGGGCCGGCCGTGCGGGAGGCCAGGATGGTGAACCCGGTGCCGCCGACGGCGGGTACGTCCTGATGGTCGACGGCGTCCACGCGGGCCAGGGGCGGCGCGTCGGGGGCGATCCGCGCGCAGAACCGGACGACCGCCTCGGGCGCGCCCTCCACCTCCGCGACGACACCCTCCGGGGTGTTGGTCACGTGCCCGGACAGCCGCAGCGAGGTGGCGAGGGTGTGGACGTACGGCCGGAAGCCGACCCCCTGCACCACGCCCCGTACGGTGACCCGGCGGCGCAGGAGGATCCGGCTGTCGACGGCGCTCGGCGGGGGCAGGACGCTCACGAGCGGGACGGGAGCGGGGTGTGGTGGGGTTCGTGGCCGTGCCCGTGGCCGTGGCCGTCCTCATGGCCGAGCCCGTGACCGTGCCCGTGCTCATGGCCGTGGACGGCCTGACGTGCCATCACGGGGCTGTGCGGCGGGGCGCCCTCCGCTGCCGCCAGGGCGCGGTCCAGCAGGATGCCGAGCCCCTGCCGCGCGCGGACCGAGGTCAGCAGTACGTCCACTCCGGGGTTGACCCGTTCCACGTTGGCGCGGAACGCGGCCTCGTCGAATGCGACCGCCTCCGCGATGTCGGTCTTGGTGACCACCACCACGTGGGCGAGTCCGAAGGCGGTGGGGTACTTCAGCGGCTTGTCCTCGCCCTCCGTCACGGAGGCCAGGACGACCCGCAGGGTCTCCCCCAGGTCGTAGGAGGCCGGGCACACGAGGTTGCCGACGTTCTCCACGAACAGCAGCCGGGTCGGATCGGGCAGCCAGCCCTCCAGGTGGCGGGCGAGCATCCCGGCCTCCAGATGGCACAGCCCGTCGGTGAGGACCTGCTTGACCGGGACTCCCGAACGCGCCAGCCGGTCCGCGTCGTTCTCGGTGGCGAGGTCCGCGGTGAGCGCCGCGACCGGCACACCCCGCTCGCGGGCCAGCGCCAACTCGTGTTCCAGCAGCGCGGTCTTGCCGCTGCCGGGGCTGGACAGCAGGTTGACGACGGTGGTGCCGCGGGCCGCGAGTGAGGCACGCAGGGCGTGCGCGGTCTCGTCGTTCCGGGCGAGGACGGCCTGCTGCAGGTCGACCACACGGCACATGGTTCAGCGCTCCTCGACGATCGGTTCGCGGGTGGGTGCGGGCGTCCCGCCGTCCTCCCACCGCACGCTGGTGATGCGCAGTTCGCGGCCCGACAGCAGGTCGGTGGTCCCGCCGCCGCAGTTCGGGCAGCTCAGCGAGGGCGGCATGCCGACGGCCCATTCGTGTGCGCACGGAGCGCAGCGCGCCCGGCCCGGCACCGTGTCGGCGACGAGTTCGGCGCCTTCCAACACGGTCCCGGCGCAGGCGAGTTCGAAGCAGAAGGAGAGGGAATCGGGGACGACTCCGGCGAGTTCGCCCACCTCCAGGCACACCGTATGCACCGCGGTGACGTCACCGGCCCGCCGGGCCGCTTCCTCCACCTGTCCGATCACCGCCAGTGCGATGGACATCTCGTGCATCGGTCTCCGTCCTGGCGCGGGACGTACGCGCGCCGGTCACCGGATCCCATTAGAGGCGCGTCCTCAAGGACCGGTGGACCGGCACGCCGTGACGGTCCGGGCGGGTACGCCGTTCGCCGCAACGCGGGGTCCGGGCCGCGCCTCACATCCTGGCGATGTGCACATAGCGCTTGAGGTCGGGCAGCGACTGCACAACCAGTGCGGCCACGGCCGCGGCCAGTACTCCGAGCGCGACGTTCTTCTTCATCCTGTCTCTCCTCATTTCGCGGCTTCGCCGGCCAGCGGCCGCCGGACGGACTCGGGGGGTGTGTCCAGCAGTTCCTCGATCAGCCGGACGGCCTGCGGTACGGCATCGGACACGGGGGCGCTCAGGCCCATCCGCTCCTCGACGCAGGCCGGTTCGCAGCCCACGACGAGCGTGCGGTGCGGTGGCCGGCCGCCGGTTCCGGCACAGAGGGTGCCCAGCAGGGCCAGTACGGCGTCGGGGGTCATCCGGTGGCCGTCGAGCGGGGCGTGCCCCGGCTCGTGCGCGCCGACGTCCTCGTGCTCGATCACGTAGAGGGTGCCGGGGGCCTCGCCGCGGGCGGTGGCGTCCACGAGGATCAACGTGTCGTACCCGTCGAGGAGTTGGTATGCGAGGTGGACGCCCCGTACGCCGATGTCCGCGACCTCCACGTGGTCCGGCAGCGGCCGCCCGGCGAGCGCGCGGACCGTCTCGACGCCGAAGCCGTCGTCGCCGAGGAAGATGTTCCCGATGCCCGCGACGAGGACGGTGCCCCGGGGTGTGGGGCGGCTCATGCGTCCTCCTGTGCCAGGATCAGTTCGTCGGGCTGGAAGTACAGGTAACGGCCCTGTTCGCGGCGGAGGTCGGCGCCCGGGTCGCCGTCCACCGTCACGGCCAGGTGCACTGCGCCGTCCACGTCGTGCAGGACGGCCTCGACCGTCGCGGTGCGCCCGCGCAGGAACAGGTCCTGGGCGTCGGTGCGGCGCAGGCCGGGGTTGAGGACGACCCTGCTGCCGGCGCCCACCGACCGGCCGTCGACCACGACTTGGTCGCGCTGCGGGTCGAAGCCGGCGTCGGCGGCCGGATCCCACCACGGGGTGTCCGGCGGCCGAGGGCCGGGCGCGTCGGCCATGGCCGGGGGCCCGGTCACCTCGCGCAGGCCGCGCACCGCGCCGTGCAGGCGCTCCCACACGTCCGGCGGCAGCGAGTCCGCCAGGTCGATGGCGGCGGCGGCACGCTCGTCGGTGCCCCGTGCCTCGCGCTTCTCCTCGTCGGTGAGGGCGGCGGTGCGCAGGGCGAGGATCTCGTCGATCTCGGTGGCGTCGTACAGGACGCCGGGGCTCTCGGGGGCGATGGCCGGATGGTCCTCCAGGATGATCGGTGAGGACAGCATCACGTCCGCGCGGCCGGGTTCGGCCGCGAGCACCGGCCAGGTGTGCAGGTTGCGGCAGGAGCCGATCGCGGCCCTGGCCCACTCGGGCGGATCCGTCATGGACAGGAACGCGCCCTTGCTCAGCGCCATGAGGAGGTGGGCGGCCATCAAGGAGCGCGGGAGTGCCGCGTCCCGGTCGGCCGCACGGCCGGCCGGCGGGAGCCAGGTGCTGGTGTTCTCGGCGACGGCGGTCAGCCGCATCACCCGGTAGGGGCCGTCGAGTTCGCGCGCCGACAGGCGCAGGAGGCCGTCCAGTTCCTCGTAGCGGCGGATCGTACGGCCGATCTCGCGGCCGCCCTCGTCGAGGACGGGTTCGGTCTCCTCGCCCGCGGGCCGGCCGAAGGGGATCGTAACGTCGCCGGCGAGGAGTTCGTCCACCGGGACGACCGCCTCGACGCGTTCCTCGACGCCTTCGTCCCAGGGGACCAGTACCCGGTCCTCCAGCCGGAGTTCGGGCACCGTCTCGAACCGGCCGTCCGGCAGGGCCCGCTGGACCGTGCGGCGGCGGGCGCGCAGGAAACGCAGTTCGACGGCCAGGGCCGCGCCCGCCCTCGGTTCCATGAGGCACTCGGTGTGCTGGAAGGCGTGCTCCTCGCACTCGGCGCCCCAGGCCGGCGGGACCAGTACGCCGAACTGCCAGCGCAGCCGGTTCTTGGCCGCGGAGGCGCGGTAGGGGTAGAGCACGTAGCCCTCGAAGAGGACGGCGTCGGCGACCTGCCGGGCGAGGGCGAGGCGCGCCTCGGTCTCCGGCGCGAACGCGGTCACGCTCACGGAGCGGTTCCTCCTGTCGTGGTGGCGCCGGTGAGGGACGCGCCCGGCGCGTTCCCGAGCAGGTCGTGGACGGTGGCCTCCCAGGAGGGCAGCGCCCGGCGGGAGCGGTACGCCAGCAGGGCGTCCATGGTGGCGCGGGGCAGTCTGATCCAGCCGCAGCCGGGGAAGTGCTGGTCGACCATCTCGCGCCAGGTGGCGACCGGCATCCGGAACTGCGCCTCCCGGTCCCAGGGGACGGGTGCGACGCGGAAGCCGCCGGCCCCGGTGAAGGCCGTACCGGAGAAGAGCATCAGCAGCGGCACCTCGCCGCCGCCGAGGGCGTCGAGGTAGCGGGTCGCGGCGATGTCCATGTCGTAGGTGCACGGCACGACCAGGTCCGCCTCGGTCTCCCCGGTGAAGCCGGTGACCATGAGGGAGACCTGCGCGAACTGCACGGGCTGGAGGGTGCTGCCCCAGCGGGAGCGCTCGCCGAAGAGGTCGAGGAGCCCGTCCGCCTCGGCGCCGTCGTAGCCGCGCCGGGCGGGCTCGATACGGATCTGGCAGCGCAGCGCGAGGGCGTGCACGGGTTCGTCGCCGGGCGCGGTGATGCGCAGCCGGAACACCAGGGTGGGTCCGGCCGCGTACCGGTCGGCGCGTACCCCGGTGCAGGTGAAGGAGAGGTCGGTCACGGCCGGTCTCCCCCGCCGACGGGCCGGGCGAGGCTCTCGACCCGGGCGAAGAACGCGTCCAGGGCGGCGCGGGCCTCGGCGCCGCCGTCGAAGCCCTGCCACAACTGGCGCATGCGGCCGACCAGTTCGTAGCAGATGTCGATCGGTACGAGGTGGCAGGAGATCCCGGCGGCGGTGCGGCGCAGCAGGAGTGCCTCGACGTCCGGGCACAGCAGTGCGGCGAGTCCGGTGGCGTCGAGGACCGAGGCCCACGCCTCGGGTTCGAGCTCGCTCTCGGTGGCACCGGCGGGGCTCGGGTAGAGGGCCACCAGCCGGTCGAGCACGGTGTTGCGGAAGAAGAACGCGACACCGACCGGGATGCGCAGCGCGTCCCAGGCGGCGTCGGCGAGGCGGTGGTCCGGGTCGGTGAGGTACCGGCCCGGGACCGCCCGGAAGCGGCCCCTGTCGGCGCCCGGCTGATCCATGAGCAGGAAGCAGGCGGTGCAGGCGCACACCAGTGACCGCCGCTCGATGTCCACGAGGTGGCGGTGGCGGGCCTCGTCCACCACCGCCGCGCACAGTCCGCACCGCTCGGGGCGGGGCGGACGCTCGGTCAGGAACCGGCGCAGGCCGCCACCGGTTCGGGGCGCTTCGTTCGGTCGGAGGGCAGCCACGCCGGACACCGGGGCCGGGGGCGCGTTCATCCGCCGGCCCCGGGCCGGGTGCCGATCTGGAGCAGCGCGGGCTCCTTGGCACCGGCCCGCACCTCGACCGCCGTGACCTCGGGCACGAAACAGGTGAGCGCGTCCTCGGCGGCCTGCCGCATCGCGTCCGCGGTGGCGGCGCAGCCGCAGCCCGAGCCGCCCGCCGCGCGCAGCCGGAGCGTGCCGCTGGGCTCGTCGAACTCCTCGACCTTCAGGTTCTGGTCGCGGACGCTGGCCAGGGCACGGCCGATGCGGGTCGCGCGGTCCTCGGGGTGCAGTTCGTGCAGCACCAGCAGGCCGGCGACGAGTTCGTCGCCGAGCAGGGCCGCCCCGGGGCCGTCCGGGGGCAGCAGTTCGAGGACCCGGGCGAGCCCGGCGCCGTAGAAGTCCATGAGGCAGCGCACCAGTTCCTCCGCCGCCTCGGCCACGGCGGGGTCGCCCGCGGCGGCCAGCCGGTCGAGGACCTCCTCGATCCGGCGGCCGGCCTGTTCCGCGTTCACCGGCCGCCGGGCGGCGGTCGTCGTCCCGCTCATCCGCCCAGCCCGCTCAGGCCGGTGGGCACGTGCATCTTCTGTACGGTCCGGCCGTCGCCGACGTACATGTGGACACCGCAGGGCAGGCAGGGGTCGAAGCTGCGCACCGCGCGCATGATGTCGATGCCCTTGAAGTTCTCCGGCGGGTTCTCCTCGAAGATCGGGGTGTTCTGCACCGCGTCCTCGTACGGGCCGGGTGTGCCGAAGGAGTCCCGGACGCTGGCGTTCCAGGGTGTGGGCGGGTAGGGGTGGTAGTTGGCGATCTTGCCGTCGCGGATCACCATGTGGTGGGAGAGGACGCCGCGGACCGCCTCGGTGAATCCGACGCCGATGCTCTCGTCCGGGACCTCGAACTTCTCCCAGGTCTGGGTGCGTCCGGCGCGGACCTCCTGCAAACCCTGCTCCGCGAAGTGCAGGGCGAGCGCGGCCGTGTACGCCTGGAAGTAGCTGCGCGCCCGGTTGCGTTCGAGGGCGTTGCTCCACTTCGGGATCTTCCACTCGAACGTGGTCTCGGGCTTGGTCATCGTGCGGGGCAGGTTGATCAGCACGCTGTGGCCGGTGGCCTTCACCCCGCCGACGTCGACGAGCCCGGCGAGGGCGGTGGTCCACAGGCGGGCGAGGGGGCCGCCGCCGGTGTCCAGGGCGAGGTGGTCCTTGCCGTCGAACCAGCGCGGCGACATGACCCAGCTGTACTTGGCGTCGAAGTCCCGCTTCTGCGGGGCCGGGATGGTGTGCTGGTTCCACGGGTGGCGCGGGTCGACCGGGTTGCCGAGCGGGTCGTGGGTGACGAACTGCTCCCGGCCCTCCCAGTCCTCGTAGTAGGAGCTGCCCAGCAGGATGCGGATGCCGAGGTTGATCTCGGTGAGGTCGGTGGTGACCAGCTTGTTGTCGACGACGATGCCGGGGGTGACGAACATGCGCCGGCCCCAGTCCGTCATGTTGGCGTAGGTGAAGTCGCAGTACTCGGGGTCGTTGAGCGCTCCCCAGCAGCCGAGCATGATGCGGCGCCGGCCCACTTCCTCGTAGCCGGGCAGCGCCTCGTAGAAGAAGTCGAACAGGTCGTCGTGGAGCGGGACGACCCGCTTCATGAACTCCACGTACTTCATCAGCCGGCTGAGGTAGTCCGTGAACAGCTGGACCGAGGCCACGGTGCCGACGCCGCCCGGGTAGAGCGTGGAGGGGTGCACGTGGCGCCCCTCCATCAGGCAGAACATCTCCCGGGTGTAGCGGCTGACCTGGAGCGCCTCGCGGTAGAACTCGCCCTCAAGGGGGTTGAGGGACCGCATGATGTCGGCGATGGTCCGGTAGCCGTGCTCGGCGGCGTGCGGCGCCTCGGTGCGCTCGGCGAGCTCGAGGACGCCGGGGTTGGTCTCCTTGACCATCTTCTCGCAGTAGTCGACCCCGACCAGGTTCTCCTGGAAGATGTTGTGGTCGAACATGTACTCGGCGGCCTCGCCGAGGTTGATGACCCACTCGCCCAGGTGCGGCGGCTTCACCCCGTAGGCCATGTTCTGCGCGTACACGGAGCACGTGGCGTGGTTGTCGCCGCAGATCCCGCAGATCCGGCTGGTGATGAAGTGGGCGTCGCGCGGGTCCTTGCCGCGCATGAAGACGCTGTAGCCGCGGAAGACCGACGAGGTGCTGTAGCACTCGGCGACCCGCTTCTGCTTGAAGTCGATCTTCGTGTGGATACCGAGGCTGCCCACGATCCGGGTGATCGGATCCCAGGACATCTCCATCAGGCCGCTGCCGTCGCCGGCCCGCTTGCTCGTGGGGGTCATGATCTGTGTGGTGCCCTTCTGCTGGCGAGGGGGGACGGGCGGGGTGGGGGGTCAGGCAGAGTGCGGGCTCACCAGGGTTTGTGGTAGCCCGTGGTGAGCTTGCGGCCCTTGTGGCGCCACTTCGGCTCCTTGTCCACGGTGTGCAGCGTGAGGGAGCGCAGTCGGCGGATCACCGTGCCGTAGGCGCCGCTGGCCTTGGTGGAGAGCGTCGCGCCGGGGGGCTGGTCCATGAAGGGCATGAACTTGTCGGGGAAGCCGGGCATGGTGCAGGCGATGCAGATGCCGCCGACGTTCGGGCAGCCGCCGATGCCGTTCATCCAGCCCCGCTTGGGCACGTTGCACTTGACGACCGGGCCCCAGCAGCCGAGTTTGACGAGGCAGGCGGGCGAGTCGTACGACTCGGCGAACTCGCCCTGCTCGTAGTAGCCGGCGCGGTCGCAGCCCTCGTGCACGGTGCTGCCGAACAGCCAGGCCGGGCGGAGCTTGTCGTCCAGCGGGATCATCGGGGCCGAACCGGCCGCCTGGTAGAGCAGATAGGTGAGCGTCTCGGCGAAGTTGTCGGGCTGGACCGGACAGCCGGGGACGCACACGATGGGGATCTCGGCCTTGGACTTCCAGTCCCAGCCGAGGTAGTCGGGCACGCCCATGGCACCGGTCGGGTTGCCCTCCATCGCGTGGATGCCGCCGTACGTGGCGCACGTACCGGCGCAGACGACGGCCAGGGCCTTGGGCGCGAGGCGGTCGATCCACTCGCTGGTGGTGATGGGCTGGCCCGTCTCCGGGTTGTCACCGAAGCCGCACCAGTAGCCCTCGCGCTTGATCTTCTCGTTGGGGATGGATCCCTCGACGACCAGCACGAAGGGGTCGAGCTCGCCGCGCTCGGCCTTGAAGAACCACTCGATGAAAGTGTCGGCGCCCTGAACCGGTCCGCACTCGAAGTCGATGAGGGGCCAGTGCACGGCGATCTTCGGCAGGCCGGGCAGTTCACCGAGCGCGATCTGCTCGATGCTCGGCTGCATCGCGGCCGTCAGCGCGACCGAGTCGCCGTCGCAGCTGAGCCCGGCGTTGATCCAGAGGATGTGGATCGTCGGAGTCTCGCCGTCGGCCGCACCGCTGGTGCCCGGCGTGGCCGCCGTGTCGGGTGTCGCCGCTTTCATGGGACCGCCTCCTCGGGGAGGTATGGGACGAAGGCGCTTGGCAGGCCTGTTTCAACGTTTCTTCAACATCTTTCGATGCTTTTGGGTCTATTCAGCCTTTTCGAACCTTTTCGACTGCCAGCTTTCTTGCTATCAGGCGTCCGGCCGGAATGTGACGCCATCGCGGGCCGATCCAGTGACACGGGCCCCGGACGGGTCAGGCCCGGTGGCCGTCCGGTGGCCCGGCGCGGTAGCCGGATGCGGGCGGCGTACCCGGGGGCCGCTCCTTGCGGACGAAGGCACGGCGCAGCGCGTGATAGGGGGCGTCGGGATCGTCGAAGGTCCGGCGCATCCGGGCCAGCTCCCGCTCCCGGAAGGCGGACAGCGGCTCGACGCTCTCCTGGCGGTCCAGCCGCGCCTTCTTCGCCGCGATCCGGGACGGCGTTCCCGGCAGCGCGGCCAGCCGGGCCGCGAGGCCGCCCACCTCGGCGGCGAAGTCCCCGGGGCCGCACTCGACCACCCGGTCGACGAGCCCCAGGCCGGCGGCGCTCACGGCGCTCATCGGCAGGGCCTCGCGCATGAGCCGGTCGGCGGTGGCCTCGCCCACCCGCCGGGGCAGGGTGTACGTCCAGTACTCCGAGCCGTACAGGCCCATCAGCCGGTAGTGCGGGTTCAGCACCGCGCCGGTGCGGCACCACACCTCGTCGGCCGCCAGGGCGAGCATCACGCCGCCGGCCGCGGCGTTGCCGCCGAGGGCGGCGACCACCAGCCGGTCCGTGGTCGTCAGGACCGCCTCGACCAGGTCGTCGAGGGCGTTGATATTGGCCCAGGACTCCGCGGCGGGGTCGGCGGCGGCCTCGATGACGCCGAGGTGGATGCCGTTGGAGAAGAAGTCCCGCTGTCCGCCGAGGACCAGCACGCCGGTGGGGCGGGCGCATGCCGTGCGGTAGGCGGCTAGCAGGCGCCGGCACCGGTCGGTGCTCATGGCGCCGCCGGGGAAGGCGAAGGAGAGGATGCCGACGGCGCCCTCCTCCCGGTAGCGGATGTCCGCCCAGGTCTGCGCGTCGGGACTCGCGGGCGCGGCGAACTCCGGCACGGGCGGCAGCCGGTCGCCGAGCGCCGTCACCGCGGGCAGTTTGAACGTGGGCGGCTGCCCGGGGCCGCGCCGGCGCCTCAGTTCCGGGATCCACACGGCGCCGTCCTTCGTGGCGCGGCACACCGCCCCGGTGCGGGTGGCCAGTACGGCGCCCGGGGCACCGTGCAGGCCGGGCTCGGGGTGGCCGCCGTGCAGGTACCACTCGGTGCCGTAGAGGGTGTCGAGGACGCCGGGCTGCGAGTCCGCGGCGCGGAGTTTGCGGACGACGGTCTCCGTGCTGTCCGCGGTCCAGTCGATCCGCCGCACACCTTGGTGGAGGTACGGGCGGGTGCGCGCCGCGTCCTGCCGCCGCGGGGTGTGGGACCCGCCGGCGAAGCGGTCGACGGCGAGCAGGACGGCCGCCAGCGCGGCGTCGGCGATCTCGCCCCGGTACAGGTCGCTCTTGGACACCGGCGGGACCGGGCAGGCGACGGACGCCCACACGTCGCCCGCGTCCATCTCCTCCACCGCCTGCAGAACCGTCACGCCCCAGTGCTCGGCGCCCTCCTGGACGGCCCAGTCGAGCGCGGACGGCCCCCGGTCCCCGACCGGGCCGGGGTGCACGACGAAGCAGGGCCACGTGGCCCACACCTCCCGGGGGATCGCCGTCCTCAGCATCGGCGCGACGACGAGGCCGGGGTCGTGCCGCCGGACGGCCTCCTCCAGGTCGCGGCCGGGCAGGGCGAGCTCCAGCGCCACGGTGTGGCCACGGTCGCGCAGTTCGGCGTGGACGCGCTGGGTGAGGCTGTTGAAGGCGCTGGCGACGAGCAGGATGTGCACGGCGTACTCCCGGCGGACGACGCGCCGGACACTTGTGCCCGGCCCGACTGAGATGGTCCGTCAACCGGGGCCCGCCCCGCAGCCGACAGGCAGCAGCGTCACCCGAAAGCGGGGTGCGCGCCGCCACCCGGCCGCGTGCACATGGCAATTCAGACAGTCCACACAGAAGTGAACAGACTCCGGGCCGATTCGAAGAGAACTCTCCCTCAACCGTGCGAGATCGATCGATGACGGTGTGTACTGTGCTGCGAGCGCCTCCTGCGAGGGCCATGGACTCCCCTCTGCCCAGCCCTGCCCACCCCCGCCCGACCCCCTTGGGAAACCGTTTCGATGATCGAACTACCGGACCTGGTCGCCGGCGGTCTCGCCGCCGGTACGTTGTCCGCACTCATACTCGGCGGCGGTCTGATCCGGTCCCGGCGTCAACGGACCGTGCTCGATGAAGAGTTGACGACTCTTCGCGGTCAACTCAAAAGCGCCCAGGGCGCCTTCACCACCGAGATCGAGCATCTCGCCGCCCGGCGCGTCACGGCAGCCGCACGGCAACTGACCCATCCCCACGTCGTGGTCCCCGGCCCGGTGCGCCCGGAGACCGCCGGCACGCCCGCGGGGATCGCGCTCGAACACGCACTGACCGCCCTGCGCGGCGAACTGACCGCCCAGCGCACCCGGATCGACGCGGCGGCGCGGGCGGGCCTGCGCGGGGCCACCCGGGAGATCCAGGCGGCCCTCTACCGGCTGCAGGACGCGCTGCGCGGTCTCGAACAGCGCTACGACGACCCGGAGTTGGCCCAGACGCTGTTCGCGCTGGACCACGAGAACGAGCAGTCGCTGCGCCGGGCCCAGGTGGCCGCGGTGGTGTGCGGGGCCTGGGTGGGTCTCGCCCGCGAGGAGTCCCACGTGGTGGACGCGGTGACGGGCGGTCAGGCCCGGCTCGCGGGCTACCACCGGGTCAGGGTCCACAACCACCTGGAGCCGGGCACCGCGCTGGTCTCGCACGCCGTCGAGCCGGTGGCCATCATCGTCGCCGAGCTGCTGGACAACGCGCTGCGGCACTCCGCGCCGGACACGGACGTCATGGTCAACCTGGAGCACGTCCACCACGGCGTCTGCGTCACCGTCGACGACGCGGGCGTGGGCATGAACCAGGACGAACGGGCCCGCGCCCAGCGGCTGGTGGCCGGCAGCGACCCGATCCTGCTGACCGACCTCGGTGACCCGCCGCGGATGGGGCTGGCCGCGATCGGCCAGCTGACCCGGCAGTTCGACCTGGGGGTCGACGTGTCCTCGCCCTCGCCGTACGGCGGCGTGCGCGCGGTGCTGCGGGTGGCGAGCCACCTGATCAGCCACGTGAACCCGGCCGAACGGCCACCGGCGGCCAGCGCCCCGCGCTCGACCCGCACGGGCCCGCCGACGGCCGCACCGGACGTGACGCCGGCCGTGCCCGACGCGACCGCGGCTGTGCCGGACAGGACCGACGCCGCCCACGACGCCACCGCTGCCGTACCGGACCTGAGCGCCGCCGCCCACAACGCGTCGGCCGCCGCGCCCGCCCGGGACATGGCGCACGGATACGGCAGCGAGCACGACGGCCCCGGTCCGGCGTCCGGGCACCAGGTGCCGGGCGACGCGAGCGGTCTGCCGCAGCGGCGGCGCCGCGGCCGGGCCGCCGCTCCGGCCGCGCCCGAGCCGAACCGGCCGGCGCGCCGGCCGGAGGACGCCGCCGCCGCGCTCGCCGCCCTGCAGTACGGCACTGCGGCGGCACGCGACCCCAGGGCCGCGGACACGGCCGACAGCGAGTCCGAACCGGTGCGCGGACCGCGGGCCGGCAACACCGAACACACCGAACACGAAGGGGGAGCGGCTCGATGACCAGCCGCGATGCGGGCGACACGGCGTGGGTGCTCGAACCGATCCTGCAAGTACCGCACGTCGTCGCCGCCGTCCTGCTCACCCGGGACGGACTCGTCACCGGCTACACCGACGGGCTCTCGCAGCCCTCGGCCGAGCGGGTGGCCGCCATCACCAGCACCGTGCAGGGCGCCTGCCGTACCGCCGCGGCCGCGTTCGCGGACCGGGACCGGGCCGAGGTGCGGCAGGTCGTCATCGAGTCGGACCACGGGTACGTGCTGATCGTGCCGACCGACCACGGCACCTGTGTCGCCGCGTACGGCGACCCCGAGGTGCGCCTCGACCTGCTGGCGCACCGGGTCCACTCGCAGGTGGCCCGACTGGGCCAGAAGGCGATGGCGGCCGCGCCCAGAGTCGCCGACGGCGGCGCGCCGGCATGACCGGCCGCCGTGGCGGCCGTCCCCTGGTTCCCGCGTATCTGTCCACCGGCGGTGTGACCCGGCCCAGCCGTCCGCAGCTGGAGCGGCTGTCGGTGCTCAGCGCCGACGGCCGCCCCGTGCCCGCGGGGCTGCCCGCCGCCCAACTCGCCCTCCTGGACCTCCTGGAGGGCGGGTCGCTGACGGTGCTGGAGGCCGCGGCCCTGCTGAAGCTGCCGGTCTCCGCCGTACGCGTGCTGGCCGCCGAGCTCGTCGACCGGAACCTGGTCCTGGCCCGCCCGCCGATCCCGCCCGCCGAACGGTTCGACCCCGACCTGCTGAAGAGAGTGGCCGATGGCCTCCGCGCCCTCAAGCACCAGTGACCTGCGCGCCACTGGCGGCATACATCTGCCCGACTCCGCCCGTCACCTGGTCAAGATCCTGGTCACGGGCCCCTTCGGAGTCGGCAAGACGACCCTGATCGACTCCGTGTCGGAGATCCGGGCCCTGCACACCGAGGAGCACCTCACTCAGGCCTCCGCGCAGGTGGACGACCTCGACGGGGTGCGGGACAAGGCGACGACGACCGTCGCCATCGACTTCGGCCGGATCAGCCTGCCGGGCGGGGTCGTGCTCTATCTGTTCGGCACGCCCGGCCAGGAGCGGTTCCGGCCGCTGTGGGACGACATCGCCTACGGGGCGCTCGGCGCGCTCGTGCTGGTCGACAGCCGCCGTATCGACGCGTCCTTCGACGTGCTCGGCCTGGTCGAGGAGACCGGGCTGCCGTACGCGGTCGCGTTCAACGCCTTCCCCGACGCCCCGAGCCATTACACGGACGAGCAGCTGCGCGCGGCCCTGGACCTGGAGCCGGCCACGCCGATGGTGGTGTGCGACGCCCGGGACCCGCACTCCTCGATCGACGCGCTGCTCGCCCTGGTCCAGCATCTGATCGACGACCACCCAGCGGAGAACCGGTGACCACCCAGCCAACCGACCGGCAGTCCTTCACCGTCTCGGCGCCCGTGCGGCTGTGGGAGGAGGGCTTCGCACGCGATCCGCACGGCTACTACGCCGCCCTGCGCGCCCAGGGCCCGGTGGGCTGGGCGGAACTCGCGCCGGGTGTGCCGGCGTACGTCGTCACGGACCGGCGGGCCGCCCTGGACGTGCTGCGCGACGCGGAGACCTTCTCGCACGACCCGCGCGCGTGGGAGGCCACGGTCCCCGACGACTCGCCGGTGCTCGCCATGATGCGCTGGCGGCCCAACGCGCTGTTCTCCGACGGCGGCGCACATGTCCGCTACCGCACCACGCTCATCGACGTCTTCGACCTGGTGGAGCCGCACGATCTGCGGGCGCGGGTGCACCGGGCGGTACGGCTGCTGGTGAACCGCTTCGGTCCCCGGGGCGAGGCGGACCTGGTGACCGAGTTCACGCGCCCGCTGATGGCGCTGATCTTCAACAACCTGTTCGGGCTGCCGGACAGCCAGGGCGACCGGCTGAACGAGGGCCTCGGCAAGATGATGGAGGGCGGCGCCCAGTCCGCCGAGGGCGAGGCGGAGTACACCGAGTACGTCCTGCGGCTCATCGCCGCCAAGGCGGAGCGGCGCGGCGACGACCTGCCGAGCCGGCTGCTCGACCATCCCGCCGGGCTGACCCCCGAGGAGGTCACCTGGCAGGTGTTCCTCACGCTCGGCGCCGGCTACGAGCCGACCGCGAACCTGCTGTCCAACGCGCTGTCCAGGATCCTCGGCAACCCGGCCTACTACTCGACCCTCACCAGCGGTGCCCGGCCGGTGACGGACGCCGTGCTGGAGGTGCTGCACCACGAGACTCCGCTGGCCAACTACGGCATCTACTACGCCCGTCGGCCGGTGTCCTTCCACGGGGTGTGGGTCAGGGCGGCGGTGCCGGTGGTGGTCTCGTTCGGGGCGGTCGGGCTGTTCGCCGAGCGGGAGCCTGCCGAGGGCAGGCACCCGGCGGACGCCTCGCACCTGTCCTGGGGCGCCGGCCCGCACGCCTGCCCGGTCCGGCAGCAGACCCTGCTCCTGGTGACCGAGGCGATCGAGCAGCTCACCCAGTGGCTGCCGGACCTCGACCCCGTCGTGTCCCGCGAGCGCCTCAGCTGGCGGCCCGGCCCGTTCCACCGTTCGCTGACGTCCCTGCCCGTACGGTTCAGCCCCCGCTCCCCCGACCAGCCAGGAGAGTTGTCGTGACCGTCACCGACCGCATCGCGCTCGACCCGTTCGGCGCCGACATCCCCGCCGAGAGCGCCCGGTTGCGCGCCCTCGGCCCGATCGTGCCCGTCGAGCTGCCCGGCGGCATCCCCGCGTGGGCGCCCACCCGTTACGAGGTCCTGAAGGAACTGATCCTCGATCCGCAGGTCAGCAAGGATCCCCGGCTGCACTGGCGGCTGTTCCCGGAGATCGGCGACAACCCGTCCTGGGCCTGGATCCTGGGCTGGGTGGGCGTGGTCAACATGCTCTCCACCTACGGCCCCCACCACACGCGGCTGCGCAAGCTGGTGGCCCCCAGCTTCACCAGCCGGCGCACCGACGCGCTGCGCCCGCGCGTCGAGGCGATCACCACGGAGCTGCTCGACGCGCTGGAGACGGCCGGTGCCGACGGGCGCCCGGTCGACCTCCGGCAGGGGCTCGCGCACCCGCTGCCGATGACGCTGATCTGCGATCTGTTCGGCGTGCCCGAGGAGATGCGGGAGGACACCGCGCGGCTCATCGCATCCATCATGGACACCACCGACCCGAGCCCGGAGCAGGCCGCGTTCGTGCAGGAGCGGATCGGGGCGGTGCTGGGCGCGCTGATCGCGTACAAGGTCGAGCACCCGGGCGACGACATGGCCACGGAGCTGATCCGGGTGCGCGACGAGGACGGCGACCGGCTGAGCGACGAGGAGCTGCTGCACACGCTGCTGCTGGTCATAGGCGCGGGCTTCGAGACCACGGTCAACCTCATCGGCAACGCGGTCGTCGCGCTGCTGCGCGACCCCGCGCAGCTGGCGGCCGTGCGCTCCGGCGCGGTCCCTTGGGACGCGGTGATCGACGAGACGCTGCGGGTGCACCCCTCGATCGCCGCGCTGCCGCTGCGCTTCGCGGTGAGCGACCTGTCGGTCGGGGACGTCACCATCCCGGCCGGGGACGCGATCATCACGACGTACGCCGCCGCGGGGCTGGACCCGGAGCACTACGGGCCGCAGGCGGGTGACTTCGACGCGGCGCGCGGGGCGGACGACCACATGGCGTTCGGTATCGGGGTGCACCGCTGCATCGGGGCGCCGCTCGCCCGGCTGGAGGCGCTGACCGCGCTGCCCGCGCTCTTCGAGCGCTTCCCGGAGCTGCGGCTGGCCGTGGCGGACGACGAGTTGCGGCAGGTTCCCTCGTTCATCGCCCACGGCTGGCAGGAGGTGCCGGTCCTGCTGCGGGGCTGACGTGCGGTGGGGGGCCCGACCGGTCCCCCGTTCCGGTCGTGCCCCCGCGAGGGTCGAAGTTACGTGTGAGCCGGGCCGTTGGGTATCGCGCCGATGCCCGACGGGCCGCGTGGGGCACTCACCCGTGCACAGGTGAGTCCGGTTGGCCCGGTTATGTTCGGCAGAGGGCGGGTTCCGCGAGGTCGCCGACGGCCAGATGGGCGAGGACCACCTCGTAGAGATCGCTGCCGGCGGCCAGCAGCTGGCGTTCCAGGACCGGTTCGGCGCTGCGGACGTGCTCGCGCACGGTCTGGGCGTGGACGCCGAGGTCCTGGGCCGCACGTTCGGCGTTGCCGCCGGCGGCGATCCAGGCGCGCAGGGTGCCGCGCAGGTCCCGGCCGTCCCGGGTGAGGCGGCCGAGGAGATCGTGCGCCCAGGTGCGGATCGGGGTGCCGGCGAGCAGGTCGCCGAGCCGGAGGGGGGCCGACCCGGTCGCCGTGCGCTCGGGGACCACCTCCACGCAGCCGGCCTGGGTGTTCAGGGCGAGGTGGGCGGCGGCGCGGACGGTGAGGTCGGAGAAGTCGGTGTGCAGCAGGCCTTCGACGCGGTCCATGCGGGCGCGGACGGTGTTGCGGCTGACGCCGAGGACCTTGGCCGCGCTCACAGCGGTGAACTCCAGGCCCAGCCGGGTGGTGGCGAGGAGTTCGGCCCGCGTGTGGTGCGGCAGGGTGTCGAGGGGGCGCAGGACATCGGCGGACCAGGTGTGCAGCGCGGCCGGGTCCATGAGCCGCTCCGGGTGGGTCCGTTCGGCGTAGACGGCCGCGTGGTCGGGGCGGAAGCGGGCGACGGCCAGGGCGCTGATGGCCTGGCCGTAGGCGCCGGCGGTCTGGGCGAGGCTCTGCCGGACGCTGCCGCCGAGGAACGTGCCGGGGCGCCCCTCGACGAGCCCGCGCAGCCGCTCCCCCGCCGCGGCCGCCGGGCTGACGACGATCACGTGCCCGTCCATCGCGGGGCACCGCACGACCAGGGCCTGACCGCCGGTCGCCTCCAGGCACTCCTCGGCCAGGCGGTCGCGTTCCTCGGCGCAGACCTCGACGACATACACGCTGGCCGTGTCGGTGTCCAGGAGCCCGGGCCACAGGCCCGCGGCGACCCGCCGGGCGGAGACCGTGTCCTGCACCATCAGCAGTTGCAGGATCGCCAGGCGCAGGTCGGAGGTGGCGCGGCGGAGCCGGCGGCCGGCGGCCGTCAGCTCGCGGTCGCGCAGGAGCAGTTCGAGGACTGAGGCGGTGCGGGTCACGATCTCGGCGGCGCGCCGGTCGAACGGGGTCGCGCGGGCGACGGCCAGGACGCAGGTCGCCGCCGGGTGCGGGACGGGGTGCCGCAACGCGACCAGGCGGACCTGGCGGCCCCGGTCCTCCAGCGCGGCGGAGGAGATGCGGCCGGCGACGAGGTCCGCGACGAGCGCGGCGTCGAGGGTCATCGGCTCCCCGGCGAGCACGGCGCCGTCGCCGTCCTGGAGGCAGGCCGTTCCCCGCACGGCGTGCGCGAGCCAGGCGACGACCCGGCGCAGGTCGCGCCCGGCGGGACGCAGGTGGTCGAGGAGTTCCTCGGCCCAGGTCGCGCCCGCACCGTACGGCGTCTCGGTGTACGGGCCCTCGTCTGCTCGGCCGGCCACGGCTTCCTTCTCCTTGTCCCTCGCGGTCCATCGCGTTGACCTCGGCATTCGGAGGTGGACGTTACCCGACGGAGGGTGCGGGGCGGGACTCACGTGCACGGGCCGGACGGGCGGGCCGCGGGATACG
>NZ_JADDRL010000093.1 GCF_021538895.1 Streptomyces olivochromogenes
GAAGGGGCGGGCGTTCATCTCGGTGGCCAACCGGGACAAGCGGTCGATGATCTTCCCGGCGCGGGAACTGGTCGCGCACGGCTTCGAGCTGCTGGCCACCTCGGGCACCGCCGAGGTCCTCAAGCGCAACGGCATCCACGCCACGATCGTGCGCAAGCAGTCCGAGGGCGTCGGCCCGAACGGGGAGCGGACCATCGTCCAGCTCATCCACGACGGCGAGGTCGACCTCATCGTCAACACGCCGTACGGCACCGGCGGCCGCCTCGACGGCTACGAGATCCGTACGGCTGCCGTGGCGCGGTCCGTGCCCTGCCTGACGACGGTGCAGGCGCTCGCCGCCGCGGTCCAGGGCATCGACGCCCTCAACCACGGCGACGTGGGAGTGCGTTCGCTCCAGGAACACGCGGAACACCTGACCGCGGCCCGCGACTAGCAGCCCTGAGGGGGACATCGGAAACGGTGTCCCCCTCTTCATGAGGACACCTACATGTACAAGCTTTTCTTCCGTCTGGTCTTCAAGCGGATGGACCCGGAGCAGGCCCACCACCTGGCCTTCCGGTGGATCCGCCTCGCCGCTCGCATCCCGGTGCTGCGGACCTTCGTCGCCGCCGCCCTCGCGCCCCGCTACAAGGAGCTGCGGACGGAGGCGTTCGGACTGCGGATGCACGGCCCCTTCGGCCTCGCCGCCGGCTTCGACAAGAACGCCGTCGCCATCGACGGGATGTCCATGCTGGGCTTCGACCACGTCGAGATCGGCACGGTGACGGGCGAGCCGCAGCCCGGCAACCCGAAGAAGCGGCTGTTCCGCCTGGTCCCGGACCGGGCGCTGATCAACCGCATGGGCTTCAACAACGACGGCTCGCTCGCCGTCGCCGCCCGCCTCGCGACCCGTGAGCCGGTCTTCCGGACCGTCGTGGGCGTCAACATCGGCAAGACCAAGGTGGTCCCGGAGGCGGATGCCGTCCGCGACTACGTGAAGTCGACCGAGCGCCTGGCGCCGTACGCCGACTACCTGGTCGTCAACGTCTCCTCCCCGAACACGCCGGGGCTGCGCAACCTGCAGGCGACCGAGGCGCTGCGCCCGCTGCTGAGCGCGGTCCGCGAGGCCGCCGACCGCGCGGTGTCCCACCGCCAGGTCCCGCTGCTGGTGAAGATCGCCCCCGACCTCGCCGACGAGGACGTCGACGCCGTCGCCGACCTGGCCGTCGAGCTCGGCCTGGACGGAATCATCGCGACCAACACCACCATCGCGCGCGACGGTCTCGGTTTGAAATCCCAACCGTCTCTGGTCAAGGAGACCGGCGGACTGTCCGGCGCCCCGCTGAAGGCGCGCTCCCTGGAGGTCCTGCGCCGCCTGTACGCGCGCGTGGGCGACCGGATCACCCTGGTGGGCGTCGGCGGCGTCGAGAACGCCGAGGACGCCTGGCAGCGGATCCTGGCGGGCGCCACGCTGGTGCAGGGCTACAGCGCCTTCATCTACGAGGGGCCCTTCTGGGGCCGCGCGATCCACAAGGGCCTCGCCGCACGGCTGCGCACGAGCCCGTACGCCACCCTCGCCGACGCGATCGGCGCCGACACCCGGAAGGCTGGAACGACCGCATGAGCGCTCTCGAACCCTTCGGCGCCCGACTCCGCCGCGCCATGGACGAACGCGGCCCGCTGTGCGTCGGCATCGACCCGCACGCGTCCCTGCTCGCCGAGTGGGGTCTGAACGACGACGTGAGCGGTCTGGAGCGGTTCAGCCGCACGGTCGTCGAGGCGATGGCCGACCGGGTCGCCGTGCTGAAGCCGCAGAGCGCCTTCTTCGAGCGTTTCGGCTCGCGCGGGGTCGCCGTGCTGGAGAAGTCCGTCGCCGAGGCGCGGGCGGCCGGTGCGCTGATCGTCATGGACGCCAAGCGTGGCGACATCGGCTCGACCATGGCCGCCTACGCCGAGGCCTTCCTGCACAAGGACGCCCCGCTGTTCTCGGACGCCCTGACCGTCTCGCCGTACCTCGGCTACGGCTCGCTGAGCCCGGCCGTCGCGCTGGCCAGGGAGAGCGGCACGGGCCTGTTCGTGCTGGCGCTGACCTCGAACCCGGAGGGCGGCGAGGTACAGCACGCCGTGCGGGCCGGCGGGCGGGACGTCGGGGCGACGATGCTGGCCCACCTGGCGGCCGAGAACGCGGGGGAGGAGCCCCTCGGGTCCTTCGGCGCGGTCGTCGGCGCCACGCTCGGTGACCTGTCGTCGTACGACCTGGACATCAACGGTCCGCTCCTTGCGCCCGGCATCGGCGCCCAGGGGGCCACCCCGGCCGATCTTCCCGGGGTCTTCGGCGCGGCCGTCCGCAATGTCGTTCCGAACGTCAGCCGGGGTGTTCTGCGTCACGGTCCCGATGTCGGCGCGCTGCGCACCGCGGCGGAGCGGTTCGCGGAGGAGATCCGGACGGCCGTGGCGGCCGCCTGAGACCTCCGATGAGTCCTCGCCGGGGCGGCTTGAGTCTGAATACATCCTCAAATCCGGGGCAATATGTCTGAAATGTCCGGCCTGACGGAGGCTGACCAGGACTTTTCCGCTGTTCTCGCTGACTCTGGCGGACTTGCCCGCTAGTCTCCGAGCAGTGGGGGCACCTCCCGCGCCCCTCAAGGCAGTGGGGGAGAACGGGCAGCGTGTTGCTCGTAGCTCCCCAGGTGTGGGGCGACTAGGTTCCTCACCGGTCCGTATCCGACAGTTCGACATCCGAGGTGACGTAGGCGTGGCTCTTCCGCCCCTTACCCCTGAACAGCGCGCAGCCGCGCTCGAAAAGGCCGCCGCGGCTCGCCGGGAGCGGGCCGAGGTCAAGAATCGACTCAAGCACTCCGGCGCCTCTCTTCACGAGGTCATCAAGCAGGGCCAGGAGAACGACGTCATCGGCAAGATGAAGGTCTCCGCCCTGCTCGAATCCCTGCCGGGCGTGGGCAAGGTCCGCGCCAAGCAGATCATGGAGCGACTCGGTATCTCCGAGAGCCGCCGCGTGCGTGGCCTCGGCTCGAACCAGATCGCCTCCCTGGAGCGCGAGTTCGGCAGCACCGGTTCCTGAGTACTGGGCAGTCCGGGACTGGCGTCCCGGGCATCCCGGGATTGCTGGAATAATCGCTGCATGAGTGAACGTCCGCGGCTGACCGTGCTCTCCGGCCCCTCCGGGGTCGGCAAGAGCACGGTCGTCGCCCATATGCGCAAGGAACACTCCGAGGTCTGGCTCTCGGTGTCGGCGACCACCCGCAAGCCCCGCCCCGGCGAGAAGCACGGTGTCCACTACTTCTTCGTCACCGACGAGGAGATGGACAAGCTGATCGCCAACGGCGAGCTGCTGGAATGGGCCGAATTCGCCGGCAACCGTTACGGCACGCCGCGTGCGGCCGTGCTGGAGCACCTGGAGGCGGGTGTGCCCGTCCTCCTGGAGATCGACCTCCAGGGCGCCCGGCAGGTCCGCGAGTCCATGGCGGAGGCCCAGCTCGTGTTCCTGGCTCCTCCCTCCTGGGAGGAGCTCGTGCGCAGGCTCACGGGGCGGGGCACCGAACCGCCCGAGGTGATCGAGCGCCGCCTGGACGCGGCCAAGATCGAGCTGGCGGCCGAGCCCGAGTTCGACGTGACCTTGGTCAACACCTCCGTCAAGGACGTGGCGCGCGAGCTGCTAGCCTTGATGGACGTTGTGTGATCGTGCCCGATCACACTGACTGACTTTTCCCATCCATCGGAAGGTAGAGCGTGTCCTCTTCCATCACCGCGCCCGAGGGCATCATCAACCCGCCGATCGACGAGCTTCTCGAGGCGACGGACTCGAAGTACAGCCTCGTGATCTACGCGGCCAAGCGGGCCCGCCAGATCAACGCGTACTACTCGCAGCTCGGCGAGGGCCTCCTCGAGTACGTCGGTCCGCTCGTCGACACCCACGTCCACGAGAAGCCGCTCTCGATCGCCCTGCGCGAGATCAACGCGGGTCTGCTGACGTCCGAGGCCATTGAGGGCCCGGCGTAGTAGTACTTTCGTACTGAGATTGACTTATCCACAGGCCCGGCAGCGCGACTGCCGGGCCTGTGGTCTGCTCGGGGGTGCGGGAGTCGTCCCCGCGCCGTGAGGCAGCATTGAGTCGGCGGCAGTGAGTCGTACGTTTCCGAGTCCGGGGAGAGACGGTGGACAAGCCGAGGGTCGTTCTGGGGGTCAGCGGCGGCATCGCCGCGTACAAGGCCTGTGAGCTGCTGCGGAGGCTGACGGAGTCCGGTCACGACGTCCGTGTGGTGCCGACCGCGTCCGCACTGCACTTCGTGGGCGCCGCCACCTGGTCCGCCCTCTCCGGCAACCCCGTCTCCACCGAGGTCTGGGACGACGTCCACGAGGTGCCGCACGTCCGCATCGGCCAGCACGCCGACCTGGTGGTCGTGGCCCCGGCGACGGCGGACATGCTCGCCAAGGCCGCCCACGGCCTCGCCGACGACCTGCTGACCAACACGCTCCTCACCGCGCGCTGCCCGGTCGTCTTCGCCCCGGCCATGCACACGGAGATGTGGGAGCACCCGGCCACCCAGGAGAACGTGGCGACGCTGCGCCGCCGTGGCGCGGTCGTCGTCGAACCGGCGGTCGGCCGGCTCACCGGCGTCGACACCGGCAAGGGCCGGCTCCCCGAGCCCGCCGAGATCTTCGAGGTCTGCCGCCGGGTGCTCGCCCGGGGCGTCACCGAGCCCGACCTCAAGGGGCGCCACGTCGTCGTCAGCGCCGGCGGCACCCGCGAGCCCCTCGACCCGGTCCGCTTCCTCGGCAACCGCTCCTCCGGCAAGCAGGGCTATGCCCTGGCCCGCACGGCCGCGGCGCGGGGCGCCCGGGTGACCCTCGTCGCGGCGAACACCGGTCTGCCGGACCCGGCGGGCGTGGACGTCGTCCAGGTCGGGACCGCCGTACAGCTGCGTGAGGCCGTGCTGAAGGCGGCCGCGGACGCCGACGCCGTGGTCATGGCCGCCGCCGTCGCCGACTTCCGCCCGGCCGCCTACGCCGCCGGCAAGATCAAGAAGAAGGACGACCAGGAGCCGGAGCCCATCGTCCTGGTCCGGAATCCGGACATTCTCGCCGAGGTCTCGGCCGACCGGGCGCACCCCGGACAGGTGATTGTCGGATTTGCAGCCGAGACGGACGACGTCCTCGCCAACGGCCGGGCGAAGCTGGCGCGCAAGGGGTGCGATCTCCTCGTGGTGAACGAGGTGGGGGAGCGCAAGACCTTCGGTTCCGAGGAGAACGAGGCGGTCGTGCTGGGCGCCGAGGGCACGGAGACGCCCGTACCGCACGGCCCGAAAGAAGCACTCGCCGAGATCGTCTGGGACCTCGTGGTACGCCGCTTCGGCTGAAGTGTTTCAGCCGTTTACCGGACGTTTCGAACATGACATTGTCGCGTGGCGGCTCTGGCCAATGCCGCTCGGCATTGGGCAGAATGCCCGTGCCGCAGGTCACAGCGCTCCCGAGAGGCGAGACGGGTGGGCCGGCGGCCGAGTGCGACCGATAAACTGTTGTCGGACGACGCCGGGCGCAGCCCCCAGTGTCGTCCGACAATGATCAGCCAGCAGCCGCTGCAACCCCAGGGAGCGTTGTGTCCCGTCGCCTGTTCACTTCGGAGTCCGTGACCGAAGGTCACCCCGACAAGATCGCTGACCAGATCAGCGACACCATTCTCGACGCGCTTCTGCGCGAGGACCCGACCTCCCGGGTCGCCGTCGAGACGCTGATCACCACCGGCCTGGTGCACGTGGCCGGCGAGGTCACGACCAAGGCCTACGCGGACATCGCCACCCTGGTCCGCAACAAGATCCTGGAGATCGGGTACGACTCCTCGAAGAAGGGCTTCGACGGCGCCTCCTGCGGCGTCTCGGTGTCGATCGGCGCGCAGTCCCCGGACATCGCGCAGGGCGTGGACACGGCGTACGAGTCCCGGGTCGAGGGCGACGAGGACGAGCTGGACCGCCAGGGCGCGGGCGACCAGGGTCTGATGTTCGGCTACGCGTCCGACGAGACGCCGACCCTGATGCCGCTGCCGATCTTCCTGGCGCACCGCCTGTCGAAGCGGCTGTCCGAGGTCCGCAAGAACGGCACCATCCCCTACCTGCGCCCCGACGGCAAGACGCAGGTCACCATCGAGTACGACGGCGACAAGGCCGTCCGCCTCGACACGGTCGTCGTCTCCTCGCAGCACGCGAGCGACATCGACCTGGAGTCGCTGCTCGCCCCCGACATCCGTGAGTTCGTCGTCGAGCCGGAGCTGAAGGCGCTCCTCGACGAGGGCATCAAGCTGGACACCGAGGGCTACCGCCTGCTGGTCAACCCGACCGGCCGCTTCGAGATCGGCGGCCCGATGGGCGACGCCGGCCTCACCGGCCGCAAGATCATCATCGACACCTACGGCGGCATGGCCCGCCACGGTGGTGGCGCCTTCTCCGGCAAGGACCCGTCCAAGGTCGACCGCTCCGCCGCGTACGCGATGCGCTGGGTCGCCAAGAACGTCGTCGCCGCGGGCCTGGCCTCCCGCTGCGAGGTCCAGGTCGCCTACGCCATCGGCAAGGCCGAGCCGGTCGGTCTCTTCGTCGAGACCTTCGGCACCCACAAGGTCGAGCCGGAGAAGATCGAGAAGGCGATCGACGAGGTCTTCGACCTGCGTCCGGCCGCCATCATCCGCGACCTCGACCTGCTCCGCCCGATCTACGCCCAGACCGCCGCGTACGGTCACTTCGGCCGTGAGCTCGACGACTTCACGTGGGAGCGCACGGACCGCGTGGACGCGCTGCGCGACGCCGTGGGTCTGTAGGTCCCGCGCGCGGCTCCGCCGGCTCTCGCCGAGGCCCGGTCTCCCTTCGGGGGGCCGGGCCTCGGCGTGTCGCGCCGACTAATCCATTGGCGGCCGAGGCGTGTCGGTTCGTACGGTGAGGTCACCGACGCCGCCCGGTGCGATGGTCGCGGATACTTCTTCCGGGTGGATCCCACGCAGGTTCGAATCCTGCCGCCGGTCGCCGAGCGACTGGTGTGGCCGAGTGGCCAAAGGCAGAAGAAAGTGCCCCAGGGCGAGCCGTGGCCGGGGTGATCTCGGGCGTGCGTCGGTCTCCGTGCCCGTTGTCAGTGGCATTTGGTAAGAATGCAAGCGTGAGCAGCGAGAACGGGCAGGGGGACGGCGGCGCGGAAGGTGCGCCGCCGGAGCAGCTCGCGCTCATCCGGGAGAGCGTGCGCACGGCCAAGGTGCCGCGCGCCAAGCCCCGGACTTGGCGGGGCGCCGCGCTCGCCAAGGAGCGGCCCGTCGCCCGGGTCCTCGTCGACAAGGGTGTGCTGCATCTCGACCGGTATTTCGACTACGCCGTTCCCGAGGAACTGGACGAACAGGCACAGCCCGGGGTGCGGGTGCGGGTGCGGTTCGGCGCCGGCCGGCACCGCGTGCGGGACGGACGCCGCGAGGGCGGGGGCCTCATCGACGGCTTCCTCGTCGAGCGGCGCGACGAGTCCGACTACTCGGGACCGCTGGCCGCGCTGGCCCAGGTGGTGTCCCCCGAGCCCGTACTGAGCGAGGAGCTGCTCGGCCTCGCCCGAGCCGTCGCCGACCGGTACGCGGGCAGCCTCGCCGACGTGCTGCAACTGGCCGTGCCGCCGCGCAACGCGCGTGCCGAACAGCGGCCGTCGCCGCCGCCCCTGCCACTGCCACCCGTGCCCGACGCCGGGTCGTGGGCCCGGTACGAGCACGGGGGCGCCTTCATCGAGTCGCTCGCCGCAGGCGGCGCGCCGCGCGCCGTGTGGAACGCGCTGCCCGGGCCCCGGTGGAGCGAGGAACTCGCGCGGGCCGTCGCCGCGACGCTCGCCTCGGGGCGCGGCGCGCTCGTCGTCGTCCCCGACGGCCGAGCGGCCGCCCGGGTCGACGCCGCGCTGACCGCGCTGCTCGGCGAGGGGCGGCACGCGCTGCTCACCGCCGACGCCGGACCCGAGAAGCGGTACCGGCAGTGGCTCGCCGTGAGCCGCGGTTCCGTACGGGCCGTCGTCGGGACGCGGGCCGCCATGTTCGCGCCCGTGCGCGACCTCGGACTCGTCGCCCTCTGGGACGACGGGGACGACAGCCACAGCGAGCAGCACGCCCCGCAGCCGCATGCCCGGGACGTCCTGCTGCTGCGCGCCGCCCTGGACAAGTGTGCCTTCCTGCTGGGGAGTTGGAGCTGCACCGTGGAGGCGGCGCAGCTCGTGGAGAGCGGCTGGGCGCGGCCCCTGGTGGCGGGCCGGGAGCAGGTGCGACGCACCGCGCCGCTCGTCCGGACCGTGGGCGACGGCGACCTCGCACGCGACGAGGCCGCGCGGGCCGCCCGGCTGCCCTCGCTCGCCTGGCAGGCGGTCCGGGACGGCCTGCGGCACGGGCCGGTCCTCGTCCAGGTGCCCCGGCGGGGGTACGCGCCACGCCTGGCCTGCGCCCAGTGCCGGGCACCCGCGCGCTGCCGGCACTGCTCCGGGCCCTTGGCGGCGCAGGACGCCGGGGAGCTGCGGTGCGGCTGGTGCGGGCGCGAGGAGGGCGCCTGGCACTGTCAGGAGTGCGGTGGCTTCCGGCTGCGGGCGCAGATCGTCGGAGCCCGGCGGACCGCCGAGGAACTGGGCCGGGCCTTTCCCGCCGTACCGGTACGGACCTCCGGGCGCGAGCACGTCCTGGACACCGTGCCCGGGACGCCCGCGCTGGTCGTGAGCACACCGGGGGCCGAGCCGGTCGCCGAGGGCGGCTACGCGGCCGCGCTGCTCCTGGACGGCTGGGCCATGCTGGGCCGCCCCGACCTGCGGGCCGGCGAGGACGCGCTGCGCCGGTGGATCGGGGCGGCGGCGCTCGTACGGCCGCAGGAGGAGCACGGGACCGTGGTCGTCGTCGCGGAGCCGACGCTGCGGCCGGTGCAGGCGCTGGTGCGCTGGGACCCCGTCGGGCATGCCGTGCGGGAGCTGGCGGAGCGGGCCGAGCTGGGTTTTCCGCCGGTGTCGCGGATGGCGTCCGTGGGGGGGCCGCCCGAGGCCGTGGCGGAGTTCCTGGGGGCCGTCGAACTGCCGCCGGACGCCGAGGTGTTGGGGCCCGTGCCGGTGCCGGCCACCCTCCCCGGGCGGCCGCGGCGGACCGGGGCGCCGCCACCCGGGGAGTCCTGGGACCGCGCGCTCGTACGGGTACCACCCGGCAGCGGCGCCGCGCTCGCGTCCGCGCTGAAGTCGGCGCAGGCCGCGCGGATGGCGCGGGGGAGCGGAGAGGCGGTGCGCGTGCGGATCGATCCGCCGGACATCGGGTGACGGTGGGGTTCGGGCCCCGCACGCGGCCTCAGCCGCGGTCCTGCGCGCCGCCGCACATGCGGTTGCCCTCCTGGGCGCTGGCCAGGAGGGCAGAGTGAGGGGGTGTCAGCCGTTGCGCGGGCCGGGGAACGCCGTCGTCCTGGCCTCGTCGCGGAGCGTCGGGCTGCCGGCGGTGGGCTGGGTCGGCATGGAGCGGGCCGCCGGGACCGTCGGCACCGCGGGCATTCCGGTGTTCACGCTGAGCGTGCGGGTGCCCGACGGCTCGGTCGCGCGCTCGGCCTCGGCGGCCGCCTGGGCCGCGGCGCGGCGGGCGCCGTAACGGCGGTGCACCGCCTGCTTGGTGACCCCGAGCGCGGAGCCCACCGCGTCCCACGAGAAGCCGAGCGAGCGGTCGAAGTCCACGGCGGCCGTGACCAGGGTCTCGACGCTGTCCCGGAGTTCCTGGGCGAGACGCACTGTCGGGGCGGGGGCACGTCCGTAGACGACGAAGCCCGTGGACGGGCCGGAGCGGCGCGGGCGGTAGACGTTGCCCAACTGGGCGGTGAGCGTGCGCAAGGCGTCCACCTGGCGGCGGACCCGCTCGATGTCCCGCACCAGCAAGTGCAGGCTGGCCCGGGCCTGGGCGTCGTGGGTTGCGTGGTCGGCCATGAACAAGCCTCTCGAACCGGCGTTGAAAGGAATTGGGCCGCCGAATGCGGCCCTTTGTGGTCAACTCTTTCTTGACCAACGCGTTTGCGCTCCGCTGGTCACGGTGTGGGGGCGTACGGGCATATGCGTACGCCGTCCTCTCACCCACGCACCACCCGTACCGTTCGCCCGAGTGAGCGGCTTCGCGTGCGCGCGGTCGGCGGTTCGCTCCCGACGCGGTGGTCATAGACTGGTGAGCTGCCCGTCCGACCCCGCCCGAGAGGCCCCAACCCACCCATGAAGCTTGTCTTCGCCGGTACCCCCGAGGTCGCCGTTCCCGCTCTGGACGCTCTCATCGCCTCCGGCCGGCACGAGGTGGCCGCCGTCGTCACGCGGCCCGACGCACCGGCCGGGCGTGGGCGCAGGCTGGTCGCGTCTCCCGTGGCCGAGCGGGCGGAGGAGGCCGGGATCGAGGTGCTCAAGCCCCTCAAGCCGAGGGACCCCGAGTTCCTGGAGCGCCTCAAGGAGATCGCCCCGGACTGCTGCCCCGTCGTCGCCTACGGCGCCCTGCTGCCCAAGGTCGCCCTCGACATCCCCGCCCACGGCTGGGTCAACCTGCACTTCTCGTTGCTGCCCGCCTGGCGCGGCGCCGCGCCCGTGCAGCACTCCCTCATGGCGGGGGACGAGATCACGGGTGCCGCCACCTTCCTCATCGAGGAGGGGCTGGACTCCGGGCCGGTGTACGGGACGGTGACCGAGGAGATCCGGCCCACCGACACCAGCGGCGATCTGCTCACCCGGCTCGCCTTCGCGGGCGCCGGTCTGCTCGCCGCGACCATGGACGGCATCCAGGACGGCACGCTGAAGGCCGTACCGCAGCCGACCGAGGGCATCTCCCTCGCGCCGAAGATCACCGTCGAGGACGCCCAGGTCGACTGGGCCACGCCCGCGCTGCGCGTGGACCGGGTGGTGCGCGGCTGCACCCCCGCCCCCGGCGCCTGGACCACCTTCCGCGGCGAGCGGCTCAAGCTCATCCACGTCACGCCGGTGCCGGAGCGGACGGACCTCGCCCCCGGGCAGCTCGTCGTCGGCAAGCACAGCGTCCACGTGGGCACCGGTTCGTACGCCGTGGAACTGCTGTGGGTGCAGGCCCAGGGCAAGAAGCCGATGAAGGCGGCCGACTGGGCGCGCGGCGTGCGCATCGGCGGGGACGAGAGGCTCGGCGGCTGAGGCTCCTCGGGGCGTGCCCGGACCGCACTGCGCCCGGGTGAGGGCGGAGCCGTATCCCGCCGGGGTTCGGTCACGGTCTGGCGACGTACGCTGGGATTCGCACCCCTCCCATATCCGGAGCACCTTTTTCGTGAGTGAGCAGTCCCGGCGGCCGCGCAGGCCCGCCAAGCCCTACCGTCGTCCGCAGAAGGACCCCGTCCGCATCCTCGCCTTCGAGGCGCTGCGTGCCGTGGACGAGCGGGACGCGTACGCCAACCTCGTCCTGCCGCCGCTGCTGCGCAGGGCGCGGGAGAAGGAGGGCCCCGAGAAGTTCGACGCCCGGGACGCCGCCCTCGCCACCGAGCTGGTGTACGGGACGCTGCGCCGCCAGGGGACGTACGACGCCGTCATCGCCGCCTGTGTCGACCGCCCGCTGCGGGAGGTCGACCCGCCGGTGCTCGACGTGATCAGCCTCGGCGCGCACCAGCTGCTCGGCACGCGCATCCCGACGCACGCCGCCGTGTCCGCCTCCGTGGAGCTCGCCCGGGTGGTCCTCGGCGACGGCCGCGCCAAGTTCGTCAACGCCGTGCTGCGGAAGGTCGCGCAGCACGATCTCGACGGCTGGCTGGAGCAGGTGGCGCCGCCCTACGACGAGGACCCCGAGGACCACCTCGCCGTCGTGCACTCGCACCCCCGCTGGGTCGTCTCCGCGCTGTGGGATTCCCTCGGCGGTGGGCGGGCCGGCATCGAGGACCTGCTCGAAGCGGACAACGAGCGGCCGGAGGTCACCCTCGTCGCCCGGCCGGGGCGGTCCACGACCGACGAGCTGCTGCGCGAGGACGCCGCCGTGCCGGGGCGCTGGTCGCCGTACGCCGTGCGGCTCACCGAGGGCGGGGAGCCCGGTGCCGTCGAGGCCGTGCGGGACGGCCGGGCCGGGGTGCAGGACGAGGGCAGCCAGCTGGTCGCGCTCGCGCTCGCGTCCGCGCCCCTGGAGGGGCCCGACGAGAAGTGGCTCGACGGATGCGCCGGCCCGGGCGGCAAGGCCGCGCTGCTGGGCGCCCTCGCCGCCGAGCGCGGGGCCTTCCTGCTCGCCTCCGAGAAGCAGCCGCACCGGGCCGGTCTGGTGGCCAAGGCGCTGGCCGGCAACCCGGGGCCGTACCAGGTCATCGCCGCCGACGGCACCCGCCCGCCGTGGCGGCCCGGCACCTTCGACCGGGTGCTGATGGACGTGCCCTGCACCGGGCTCGGCGCCCTGCGCAGGCGGCCGGAGGCCAGGTGGCGCCGCCGCCCCGAGGACCTGGAGAACTTCGCGCCGCTCCAGCGCGCCCTGCTGCGCGGCGCCCTCGACGCCGTGCGGGTCGGCGGTGTCGTCGGCTACGCCACCTGCTCGCCGCACCTCGCGGAGACCCGGGCCGTCGTCGAGGACGTGCTCAAGCAGCACCCGGGCGCCGAACTCCTCGACGCCCGGCCGCTGTTGCCCGGCGTACCGGCCCTCGGTGAGGGGCCCGACGTACAGCTGTGGCCGCATCTGCACGGGACCGACGCGATGTACCTGGCGCTCATCCGGCGGACCGGCTGACCGTCGGGCCGGAGGGCGCCGCGGCCCCGCCGTGGTCGGTGCCGTCCCGGCGGGCCAGGCGGTTGGGCCACCACACCGTCCTTCCCACGTCGAGGAAGAGCGAGGTGACCAGCACCGAGCGGACGACGAAGGTGTCCAGCAGGACGCCGAGGGCGACCGCGAAGCCGATCTCCGCGAAGCCGACCATGGGGAGCGTGCCGAGGGCCGCGAAGGTGCCCGCCAGGACCAGGCCCGCGGAGGTGATCACCGCGCCGGTCGCGGCCAGGGCGGTCACCACTGAGGCGCCGGTGCCCTCCCGGGCGGCCTCCTCGCGCACGCGCGTGGTCAGGAAGATGTTGTAGTCGATGCCGAGGGCCACCAGGAAGACGAAGACGAACAGCGGGAAGGCCACGTCCTCGCCCGCGTAGTCGAACAGGTGCCGGAAGGCGAGGGTGCTCAGGCCGAGCGCGCAGGCCAGGGACAGCATTACGGTCCCGATCAGCAGCAGCGGTGCCACCAGGGCGCGCAGCAGGAGGCCCAGCACCAGCAGCACGACGGCCAGGACCAGCGGGATCACCAGGTAGTTGTCGTGCGCCTGGGCGTCCTCCATGTCCAGCAGCGCCGCCGTGCCGCCGCCGACCCGCGCGTCGGCGTCCGGCACGGCGTGCACCGCGGCGCGGACCCGCCGCACGGTCGCCTTCGCGGCGGCGCTGTCGGCCGGATCGCGCATCGTCGCCTCGAACAGCACCCTGCCCCGGTACTCGGGCGCGGTCCCGGCCGGGACCCCGATGCCGGTCGGGACGACGCCCCGGTCCGCGGCGACCACCCGGCCCACCTGTGCGCCGTGGGCCCGGTCGGCGACGATCACCAGGGGGTCGCCGGTGCCCGCCGGGAAGTAGCGCGCGGACACCTCCTGGCCGACGATCGAGTCCGGCCTGCCGGTGAACGCGTCGGCGTTGGCGATGCCGTCGGCCCGCAGCTGGAACAGGCCGAGGGACAGCACCGCGAGCCCCCCCGCCGTGACGCTCCAGACCAGGCGGGGACGGCGGGCGATGCGCCGGCCCAGCCGGGCCCACACCCCGCGCTCGGTCGGGTCCGCCGACCCGAAGTGCGGGATCGCCGGCCAGAAGATCCACCGGCCGAAGACCAGCAGTAGCGCCGGGAAGAGGGTCAGCATGACCCCGAGCGCGACGGTGACGCCGATCGCCGCCACCGGGCCGAGGCCGCGCGTCGAGTTCATCTCCGCGACGAGCAGCACCAGCATGCTCAGGACGACGGTCGCGCCCGAGGCGAGGACCGCGGGTCCCGCCCGGTGCAGGGCCAGCGCCATCGCCTCGTGCCGGTCCTCGTGCCGGCGCAGCTCCTCCCGGTAGCGGGCGACCAGCAGCAGGGCGTAGTCCGTGCCCGCGCCGAAGACCAGCACCGTCAGGATGCCGGCGCTCTGGCCGTTGACGGTCAGGCCTGCGTGCCGGGCCAGCAGGTAGATCAGCGCCTGCGCGGTGAACAGGGCCACGACCACGCCGAACAGCGGGACGAACAGCAGGGTGGGGCTGCGATAGGTGAGCAGCAGCATGACGACCACGACCGCCATCGCGGAGAACAGCAGCGTGGAGTCGATGCCCTCGAAGGCCTTGGAGAAGTCGGCCGAGGTGCCGCCTGGTCCGGTGATGTGCACGGCGAGGCCGTGGCCGCCCTCGCCCACCTCGGCGCGGACGGAGTCGACCGCGGGCCCGATCTGCTGCCAGCCCGCGGCGTCCATGGTGACCGGCACGAGGATCTGGGCGGCCCGCGGCGCGGTCGGCCGGTCGAAGACGGGCCCACGGATCTCCGCGCCGCGGATGCCGTGGTCGCGCAGGGACGACAGCCGCCGGACGTCCTCGGCGATCTGCCGCCGGTCCGCCTCCGTGAGGCCACGCGCGCGTGCGTAGACGACGACCGCGGGGATCTGCTCGGGGCGGAACTTCTCGGAGAGGTTCAGGACCTGGGTGGACTCGGCGGTGCCGGGCAGCCAGGACTGGGCGTCGTTGTCCTGCGCGTCGTTCAGTTTCGTCCCGAACGGCGTCGCGATCACCAGCACGACCAGCCACAGGAGCACGACCAGCCACTTCGAACGGCGCCCGCACACGAGCCGGATCGCGGTGCGTTTCCCTGTGTCGAGCTGCCTCATGACGACCCCCCTGGGGCGTACCCGGCCGGTGGCTCAGCATGGCACGACGGCGACGGTCGTCACATACGATGAACGTCCTGGATATGGACCAGCGCGAACATCTGTGCCCGGACATGGCAGGCTTGGGTCATGGCCGTGCAGATCAACCCCAGCATCCTGTCCGCCGACTTCGCCCGCCTCGCGGACGAGGCGAAGGCGGTCGAAGGAGCCGACTGGCTCCATGTCGACGTGATGGACAACCATTTCGTCCCGAACCTCACGCTCGGCGTGCCGATCGTGGAGTCCCTCGCGCGGGCGACCGACACACCGCTGGACTGCCACCTGATGATCGAGGACGCCGATCGCTGGGCTCCCCAGTACGTCGAAGCGGGTGCCTCGTCCGTCACCTTCCACGTCGAGGCGGCCGCCGCGCCCGTGCGGCTGGCCCGCGAGATCCGCGCCAAGGGCGCCCGCGCCTCCATGGCGCTCAAGCCCGCGACGCCCATCGAGCCGTACGAGGACCTGCTCCCCGAACTCGACATGCTGCTGATCATGACGGTCGAGCCGGGCTTCGGCGGTCAGGCGTTCCTCGACATCATGCTTCCCAAGATCCGCCGCACCCGCGAGCTGATCGACAAGCACGGACTGCAGCTCTGGCTGCAGGTCGACGGGGGAGTCTCCGCCTCGACGATCGAGCGCTGCGCGGACGCCGGGGCGGATGTCTTCGTCGCCGGCTCGGCGGTGTACGGGGCGAACGACCCGGCAGAAGCGGTACGCGCGCTGCGCGCCCAGGCGGAAACGGCCACCGCCAAGGCGTCGTGGGCATGCGACCACTGAGCCACAGGTACGTGAACGGCGCCCATCAGGGCAGATCAAGCGCGCCGAATCTGCAAGGATGAACGGCGAATCCAGAGTGTGAACAGCAGTGAGGAGATCGCCGTGTCGGGTATGTCGGCGGGCCGGTCAGCCATGCGGATGGGTCCCGCTGAGCTGGTGCAGGCGGCGGCCATGGCCCGCCGCTTCTACCTCGAGGGGAAGTCCAAGATCCAGATCGCGGAGGAGTTCGGCGTCAGCCGCTTCAAGGTGGCCCGGGTCCTGGAAACCGCCCTCGAACGGGATCTCGTGCGCATCGAGATCCGCGTCCCCGCCGAGCTGGACGCCGAGCGCTCCGACGCGCTCCGCGCCCGCTACGGGCTCAGGCATGCCGTCGTGGTCGAGTCCCCGGCCGAGGCCGAGGAGACGCCCGACCCCGAGAACCTCGGTGAGGTGGCCGCCGACCTGCTCGGCGAACTCGTCAATGAGGGGGACGTCCTGGGCCTGGCCTGGGGCCGGTCCACGATCCACATGGCGGCGGCCCTGGACCGGCTGCCGCCCTGCACGGTGGTGCAGCTGACGGGTGTGTACGACGCCGGGACCGCCGAGCGCGGTTCGGTCGAGGCCGTGCGCCGCGCCGCGCAGGTGTCCGGCGGCGACGCGCACCCCATCTACGCGCCGATGCTGCTGCCGGACGCGGCCACCGCGTCCGCGCTGCGCAACCAGACGGGGATCGCGCGGGCGTTTGAGTACTTCGACAAGGTCACGGTCGCCTGCGTGTCCATCGGCTCCTGGGAGCCGGGGATCTCGACGGTGCACGACATGCTCAGCGACGAGGAGCGGGCGCACTACGCCTCGCTCGGGGTCGCCGCCGAGATGTCCGCGCACCTCTTCGACTCCGAGGGCCGCCGGGTCGGCCGGGACCTGGGGGAGCGGTGCATCACGGTCAAGGCCGACCAGCTCCGCCGTATCCCCGAGGTCGTCGCGATCGCGGGCGGGCAGCGCAAGGCGTCCGCGATCGACGCGGTGCTGCGCTCCGGGCTCGTCACCAGCCTGGTGACGGACACGTCCGCCGCGGACTACCTGATGACCGCCGGGCCCACGCCGAGGCCCGCCCTGAACCGGGCGGACCCGGACGGAGTCTGACCGGCCCGGCAGCGGGACCCGAGAGGACGGCCGTGACAGCGCTCCACGCTGACGCGGCCGTCCCCTGTTTGATCCCCGCGAGTTCGATCACCAAGAGTTCGATCACTACGAGTCGTTCGGGGTGGTACTGAGATGACGAGTCCGCGTGTGGTGACGCTGGACCTCGACGGGGCGGTGGACAAGGCGGCCCTGATGGACCGCGTCGCGCGGGCCCTCGACCTGCCCGACTGGTTCGGGCGCAACTGGGACGCCCTCGCCGACAGCCTCGCCGACCCCTCCGTATGGCCACCGGAGGCCGCCGAGCGCGGACTGCTCGTCGTCGTCACCGGCTGGCGCCAGTACGCGGGCGCCCGGCCCGAGGAGTGGGACGTGGCCCAGGACGTGTTCGCCGAGGCGTCCCGCAAGGAGGCCCGGCTCACCGTGGCGCTCGCGCTCGGCTGACCGCCCCCTCTTCGGCGGATCCTCCAAACGCACAGGTCAGGTGCCTGGAGGTTTCGACCGGGCATCACATTCCGACCGTCATGGGACAATGAAGTACGTGCTTCTCCCCCGGCTGACCTGTCCGGGGGTCACCTCTGAACGACCGGGATGTGCGGCACGTGCGTTTCCTCAATGACATCCAGCCCGCGTACGACCTGACGTACGACGACGTCTTCATGGTGCCGAGCCGCTCCGCGGTCGGCTCGCGTCAGGGCGTGGACCTCAGCTCGCCGGACGGCACGGGCACCACGATCCCGCTGGTCGTCGCCAACATGACCGCGATCGCGGGCCGGCGGATGGCCGAGACCGTGGCGCGGCGCGGCGGCCTGGTGGTGATTCCGCAGGACATCCCGATCGACGTCATCACCGACGTCATCTCCTGGGTGAAGAGCCGCCACCTGGTCCTCGACACGCCGATCGTGCTGGCCCCGCACCAGACCGTGGCCGACGCGCTGGCGCTGCTGCCCAAGCGGGCGCACAACGCCGGTGTGGTGGTCGACGAGGACGGCCGCCCGGTGGGCGTCGTGACCGACCGGGACCTGACCGGGGTCGACCGCTTCACGCAGCTCGGCGAGGTCATGTCCCGCGACCTGCTGCTGATCGACGCGGACATCGACCCGCGCGAGGCCTTCCACACCCTCGACACGGCCAACCGGCGTTACGCGCCCGCCGTGGACGCCGAGGGCAAGCTCGTCGGCATCCTCACCCGCAAGGGCGCCCTGCGCGCCACGCTGTACTCCCCGGCCACCGACGCCGACGGCAGGCTGCGCATCGCCGCCGCCGTCGGCATCAACGGCGATGTGGCGGGCAAGGCCAAGCAGTTGCTCGACGCGGGCGTCGACACGCTCGTCATCGACACCGCGCACGGCCACCAGGAGTCGATGATCGCCGCGGTCAAGGTGGTCCGCGCCCTCGACCCGCAGGTGCCGATCGTCGCGGGCAACATCGTCTCCGCCGAGGGCGTCAAGGACCTGATCGACGCGGGCGCGGACATCATCAAGGTCGGTGTCGGACCGGGCGCCATGTGCACCACGCGCATGATGACCGGCGTCGGCCGGCCGCAGTTCTCGGCGGTCCTGGAGTGCGCCGCCGAGGCGAAGAAGTACGGCAAGCACGTGTGGGCCGACGGCGGTGTCCGGCACCCGCGCGACGTGGCGATGGCCCTCGCGGCCGGCGCGTCCAACGTGATGGTCGGCTCGTGGTTCGCCGGGACGTACGAGTCGCCGGGCGACCTCCAGCACGACGCCGACGGCCGCGCCTACAAGGAGTCCTTCGGCATGGCGTCGGCGCGCGCGGTGCGCAACCGCACCTCCGACGAGTCGGCCTACGACCGCGCCCGCAAGGCCCTGTTCGAGGAGGGCATCTCCACCTCCCGCATGTTCCTCGACCCGACCCGCCCGGGCGTCGAGGACCTGATCGACTCGATCATCGCGGGTGTCCGTTCCTCCTGCACCTACGCCGGTGCCGGCTCCCTGGAGGAGTTCACCGAGAAGGCCATCGTCGGCATCCAGAGCGCCGCCGGCTACGCCGAGGGCCAGCCCCTGCACGCCAGCTGGAGCTAGTCAACATCCTTCCCTGCGGCCCCTGTTGTCCCGTTACTCGGGAGCAGCGGGGGTCGTCGGTGTTTTCTCCTCGCCGAACTGCCTTGCGGGGCCTCGCGGATGGCCGCGCGCGACGGTTCGAAGCCCGGACGCAACGAATGGGCACGCGGCCCGAATGAACGCAATGATCTTGCGGGTATGCGCAAGGTTGCTGCATTACGCCAGTGAAGGCCTGGCTCATAGGGTGCTGCGCTGTACGTGGCGTGGCGGGGACCCCGCTCGGTGGGTTCCTGCCTTCGCAGGGTGCCGTCGTTCCCTGCCACCCTGACCGGCAGCGATAAGGAGCCCGCGCGTGCTCGATCAAGGCGCACCCCCGCACAACCCCACAGACACCACCCCCTCGTCCCCGGGCGTCGCCGCGCGCCTCATGCGCCGCAAGCCCGTGGAACGGCTGGTCGCGGAAGGCGGGCAGGGTGAGGGGGGTGCGCTCAGGCGGTCCCTCGGGCTCTGGCAGCTGACGATGATCAGCATCGGCGCCACCCTCGGCACCGGCATCTTCGTCGTCCTCGGCCAGGCCGTGCCCAAGGCCGGCCCGGCCGTCACCCTCTCCTTCGTGATCGCCGGTCTCACCGCGCTGTTCTCGGCCCTGTCCTACGCAGAGCTGGCGGGCACCATCCCGGTCTCCGGCTCCTCGTACTCGTACGCATACGCAACGATGGGCGAACTGATCGCCTGGGTCTGCGGCTGGTGTCTGCTCCTGGAGTACGGCGTGTCGGTCGCCGCCGTGGCCGTCGGCTGGGGCGAGTACCTCAACGAGTTGCTCGACGGCACGATCGGCGTCACCATCCCGGCCTCCCTGTCCGCCGCACCCGGCGAGATCGACGGCGGCATCATCAACCTGCCCGCCCTGATCGTCGTCCTGCTGGCGATGGTGTTCCTGCTCGGCGGCGCCAAGGAGTCCGCGCGGGCCAACACCGTCATGGTGTGCGTGAAGATCGCCGCGCTCGTGCTGTTCTGCGCCATCGGCTTCATGGGCTTCAAGTCCGGCAACTACGCGAACTTCATGCCGCTCGGCATGGCGGGCGTCAGCGCGGCCGGCGCCACGCTGTTCTTCTCGTACATCGGCTTCGACGCCGCCTCCACCGCGGGCGAGGAGGCGAAGAACGCCCAGCGGGACCTGCCGCGCGCCATCATGCTGTCCCTCGTCATCGTGACGGCCCTGTACGTGCTGGTCGCGGCCGTCGCCGTCGGCGCCAAGCCGTGGCGGCAGTTCTCCGACGCCCACGCCGCGCTCGCCCAGATCATGACGGAGGTCACCGGACAGAGCTTCTGGGGCACCCTGCTGGCCTTCTGTGCCGTCATCGCCATCGCGAGTGTCGTCCTGACCGTGCTCTACGGCCAGACCCGCATCCTCTTCGCGATGGCCCGCGACGGCCTGGTGCCCAAGGTGTTCGCCAAGGTCCACCCGAAGAGCGGCACGCCCCGAGCCAACACCGTGATCGTCTCGCTGTTCTGCGGTGTCCTGGCCGCCGCCGTCCCGCTGGGCGACCTCGCCGACGCCACCAGCATCGGCACCCTGTTCGCCTTCGCGCTGGTCAACGTGGCCGTCGTGGTGCTGCGTCGGACCCGCCCGCAGATGCCGCGCACCTTCCGGGTGCCGCTGTCGCCGGTGCTGCCCGCCCTCGGTTTCCTCTTCTGCATCTGGATGATGGGGAGCCTGAAGAGGGACACCTGGGTCGTCTTCGGTGTCTGGATGGCGGTCGGGCTCGTGTTCTACTTCGTATACGGCTACCGCCGTTCCCGACTCGCAACACCCGCACCATCCGAGAAGTGATCAACCCACAGTGCTGAACGATCTCGACGAACGCATCGTGCACGCCCTCGCCGAGGACGCCCGCCGCTCCTACGCGGACATCGGGCAACTGGTCGGTCTGTCCGCGCCCGCCGTGAAGCGGCGCGTGGACCGGCTGCGCGCCACCGGAGCCATCACCGGCTTCACCGTACGGGTGGACCCGGCGGCGCTCGGCTGGGAGACCGAGGGGTTCGTCGAGATCTACTGCCGGCGCAACACCTCCCCGGAGACCATCCAGCGGGGACTGGAGCGCTATCAGGAGGTCGTGGCCGCCTCCACCGTCACCGGTGAGGCGGACGCGGTCGTGCAGGTCTTCGCCTCCGACATGCGGCACTTCGAGCGGGTGCTGGAGCGCATCGCGGGCGAGCCGTTCGTGGAGCGGACCAAGTCCGTTCTCGTCCTCTCGCCGCTGCTGCGGCGGTTCTCGTCCGGCTCGCCCACCTGACCAGAATTACCTCAGGTAACTCATTGCCGTCGATCGAGTGATCCCGTAGCTTGTGCCGGGCTCTCTACTGACTGGTAACCCGGCAGGTACTTATGCGCTGGCCCGTCGGCCGCCCCACCACCGTTCGCGCCCGCATCGTGGCACTCGCACTCGCCCCGTCCGTCGCCCTGATGGCGCTGTGGAGCTTCGCCATGGTGTCGGTCACCGGCGAACTCCGCGCGCTGATCCGGCTGCAGGGGGTGTACGAGGACTTCGGCACCCCCGTCGACACGGCCATCGGCCAGATCCAGATCGAGCGGCGGCTGTCGGCCGCCTACCTGGGCGCCGGCCAGGACACGGCCGCCGCGGGCGACCTCTTGGCCCAGCAGCGCCGCACCGACCGGGTGGTGAGCGCCATGCGGGACGCGATCCGGGACGGGGACCGCGGTCGGCTCACCGACCGGCAGCGCAGCGTCCTCGACGGCGCGGTCCACGCCACCGACGGGCTGGAGAAGCTGCGCGAGCGGGTGCTGTCCCGGCGCATCTCCTGGGACCGGGCCGTCGACGAGTACAGCAAGCTCGTCGAACCGGGCTTCGACGTCCAGTCCACGCTCACCGCCCTGCAGGCCGGGCAGCTGGCGCGGGAGGCGCAGGTCGTCGTCGAGCTGGTCCGGGTGCGGGAGTTCGTCTCCCGCGAGGACGCCCTGGTCGCCGGGGCCCGCGCCGCCGGAACCCTGACCGACCGGCAGTACGACAGCCTCACGGCCACGATCGAGGACCGGCGGGTCTTCGAGCGGACGTACGTGCCGGACCTGCCCTCCGACTCCCGCTCCCTGTTCGAGGAGTTCCAGCGTGGGGACCTGCACCGCTCGCTGGAGCGGGGCGAGGACGCGTTGCTCCGGGCGGGCGCCGGCCGTGCCGGTGAGGCCGTCGCCGCCGACACCTGGCGGACCACCTCCGACCGGGCCGTCAAGCGCTACATGCAGTTGTGCACCCGCTCGGCCGAGAACTCGGCGACGCGCGGGCGGGCGTTCGCCTACCGGGAGCTGACCAAGGCATCGGTCGTCGGCGTGGTCGGACTGGCCGCCGTCGCGGTGTCGCTGTGGCTCGCGGTGCGCGGTGCCCGGCGCATCTCGCGACGCCTGGAGACGCTGCGGGACTCGGCGGACCTGCTGAGCACCCGCCAGCTGCCGGACGTGATGCGGCGGTTGAGCGCGGGCGAGGACGTGGACGCGGCCGCCGAGGCGCCGCCGCTGGCCGCCGACGACGTCCGGTCCGACGAGATCGGGCAGGTCGGCCGGTCCTTCAACAGCGCGCGCCTCGCCGCCGTCGAGGCCGCCGTCAAGCAGGCGACGCTGCGCCGCGGGCTGTTCGCGGTGCTGCTCAACATCGCGCGCCGCAACCAGGCCCTCGTGCACCGCCAGTTGAAGCTCGTCGACACGCTGGAGCGGCGCACCGAGGATCCGGAGATCCTGCGCGAGCTGTTCCGGATCGACCATCTGACCACCCGCATGCGCCGCCATGCCGAGAGCCTGATCATCCTCTCGGGCTCCGCGCCCGGCCGCAGGTGGCGCCGCCCGGTGCCGGTCGCCGACGTGGTGTCCTCGGCGGTCGGCGAGATCGAGGACTACGCGCGTGTCGTGGTCCCGCCGATGCCCGAGGTGGGTGTCGCCGCGGACGCGGTGGCCGACGTCGTGCACCTGTTCGCAGAGCTGCTGGAGAACGCCACGGTGTTCTCGCCGCCGCACACCCAGGTCACCCTGCGCACCGGCCGGGTGTCGGGCGGTTTCGTCCTGGAGATCGACGACCGCGGCCTCGGCCTCGACCCCGAGCAGCTCGAAGAGGCCCAACGCACCCTCACCGACCCCGACGGCTTCGACCCCACCCGCCACGAACGCCTCGGCCTGTACGTCGTCGGCCGCCTCGCCGCCCGGCACGGCATCAAGGTCACGCTGCGCGATTCGGCGTACGGCGGGACGACGGCGGTGGTCCTGCTGCCCCCGGCGGTTCTGGCGGAGCCGGTGCGGCGGGACGACGAGCGGGGCCGGCGGGAAGGTGAGCCGGAGCCGCGGGAGTACGTGCCGCAGCGGCGGGAAGGTGAGCCGGAGCGGCGCGAGAACGTGCCGGTGCGGCGGGAGGACCTGCTGGAGCGACGGAAACACGAGCCTCAGGCGCCGGTCCCGGGGGCCGGCACCCCGCCGCGCGCGCTGCCGTCACGCCGCGGCGCGACCGCCCTCGCCCCGGAGGAGCGACCGCACACCCAGGGTCCGACGGCTTCCGAGGACCGGACGGACGGAGTCGAGCACGGCGGCCGGGCGGAGGTCGTGGAGCTCGCCCGCAGGGCAGAGCGCACGGAGCTCGCCGACCGGGCGGAGGACGCCGGGTTCTCCGACCGGGCGCAGGACATGGAGCTCGCCGACCGGGCGCAGGACGCTGAGCTCGGCCGTCGGCCGGAGAGCGTGGAGCACGGTGGCCGGCCGGCCGGTGCGGAGCAAGGTGGCCGGGACACCGACCCCGACGCCGAGCACGCCCCCGGCCCGGCCGCTCCCTCGCTGCCCACCCGGGTGCGGCAGGCCTCGCTCGCCGAACCCCTGCGCGGCGACCCGCCGCCCCGCGACGCGACCCCCGAGCGGGAGGTCGACGCCGAGGAGATGCGGGCGATCTTCGGCGCCTTCCAGCGCGGCCTGGACCGCGGCCGCAAGGGACTGCCCGCCCAGGGCCGGCGCCCCGGCGCCGAGGAGCGAACCGACATCGACGAAGGGACGGATGCCGACGATGCGCGGTGACGACCAGACCCCTGAGCACGAGGCACCGGCCCCGGCCGGCACCACGCCCGCGGACGCGCCCGGCACCGGGCTCGGCTGGCTGCTCGACGACCTCGTGGCCCGGACCGACCACGTCCGCCACGCCGTACTGCTCACCGCGGACGGACTCCCGCTGAGCTGCTCGGACGGCATGCGCCGGCGGGACATCGAGCACCTCGCCGCCGTCTGCTCCGGCTTCCACAGCCTGGCCCGCTCGGCGGGGGAGCGGTTCGACGCGGGGGAGGTGCGCCAGACGATGGTGATGCTGGAGGACGCGTACCTCTTCGTCACCCCGGCGGGCGACGGCAGCCGTCTGGCCGTGCTCAGCGAGGTGCAGACCGACGTCGGACAGCTCGCCCACGAGATGGCGCTGCTCGTCCGCCGCCTCGGCCGCCACCTGGACGCCGCCGCCCGCACGGCCGACTGACCCGGCTGTGTCCGACGACCACTGGTACGAGGACGAGACCGGGTCGATGGTGCGCCCGTACACCGTCACCCGGGGCCGCACCCGTCCCTCGGACCGCCACACCATCGACCTGATGTCGCGGGTCACCGCCCTGGAGGCCGACGCGGTACAGCCGGGTGTCGAACACGCCGGCGCCGCCCTCCTCGACCTGGTCCGCCGGGGCGCCCGCCCGGTCGTCGAGCTGGCCGCCGACGCCGACCTCCCGCTCACGGTCGTCCGCGTGCTGCTCGGCGACCTGGCCGAGGCCGGTCTCGTCCGCATCGACGAGCCCCGCCGGGTTTCGGCCACCGGCCCGTCCGCCGACCCGGAACTGCTGCGGGAGATCGTGGAGCGGCTCCGCGAGCTGTGAGCCGCTCCGGGAGCCCTGGGGCCTGCCCTAGAGCTTCGGCTCCCACGGCACGACCGTGTAGTCGCCCGTGCCCCGCTTCACCTTCTCGAACGGTGCCGACCCCACGCACTTGGGCAGGTCCGGGGTGTCCACCGGGCTGCCGACCGAGGCCCAGCTGTAGCCCAGCCGGTCGTGCCGGCCGAGGTCGTGGACCGTGATGCCGACCCGCTTGCCCTTGGCCCCGGGCAGGTCCGAGGCCGTGATCACCCCGGACACGACGGCCACCTTCCCGCCCGTGACCAGGCAGTCCACCCGGGCCCTGGCCCACGCCCCCTTGCCGTGCAGGTAGTGGCTCCACTCGAAGGTGCCGGTGGCCTTGAGGGGGTTGTCGTGGTGCGCGGCGGCGAGGTGCGCGTCGAAGGAGAACGTGATGTCGTCCCCGGCCGAGCGGTACAGCTTCGCGGTGCCGGTGAGCGCCGCGGCCTCCCGTTGCGCGTGCCCGCCCTGGCCCGAGGCCACGGCCGATCCCGCCGCCCCGGCGGTGATCAGCAGGGCGCAGGCCATGGCGGCGATCTTGGTACGGCTGTGCATGACGGTCCTTTCCACAGGTCGGACGCATGATCTGGACGGTCATCACTCTCCCGGCGCCCGGCCCCCGGCACATCGCGCCGCGGACGTCACCCGGCCTCCGCCGCCCGGCGGGCCGAACCGCCTGTGACCTGCGCCTCAGGGATGACCGGGGGTCCGCCGCGCGGCGCGCAACGAATCGCCGTCCGGCCCGTGGTGCACGCAACGAACCGCTCACCGGCGCGCAACGGCTCCTTCTTGTCCGGCCGAGGCCGCCGACCGTACCTTCTAACTGGCCCCCAAACCCCTCCGTACCGGTGAGGAACACGCATGCGCACCGCCCTGCTCCAGAGCTCCGGCCGCCCCGGCTCCACCGTCGAGAACCTCAAGGTCCTCGACGAGGCCGCGGGCCGCGCCGCCGCCGCGGGCGCAGCGCTGATCTCCACGCCGGAGATGTTCCTCACCGGGTACGCGATCGGCGACGACATCGGCCGCCTGGCCGAGACCGCCGACGGCGACTCGGCCGACGCGATCGCCGAGCTCGCCTCCCGGCACGGCCTGGCCGTCGCCTACGGCTACCCGGAGCGCGACGGCGACACGGTGTACAACTCCGTCCAGCTGATCTCCGCGGACGGCACCCGCCTCGCGAACTACCGCAAGACCCACCTCTTCGGCTGCTTCGAGCGCGACCACTTCACCCCGGGCGACCAGCCGGTCGTCCAGGCCGAGCTGAACGGCCTGACCGTCGGCCTGATGATCTGCTACGACGTCGAGTTCCCGGAGAACGTCCGCGCCCACGCGCTGGCCGGCACCGACCTCCTCGTCGTCCCGACGGCCCAGATGCATCCGTTCCAGTTCGTCGCCGAGTCCCTCGTCCCGGTGCGGGCCTGGGAGAACCAGATGTACGTGGCGTACGTCAACCGGGTCGGTCCGGAGGGCGAGTTCGAGTTCGTCGGACTGTCCGTCCTCGCCGGTCCCGACGGAGTCGCCCGCACCCGGGCCGGCCGCGGTGAAGAGCTCGTCCTCGCCGACGTCGACCCGGCCTTCCTGGCCGCCTCCCGCGAGGCGAACCCGTATCTGCAGGACCGCCGCCCCGGCCTCTACGGGTCGCTCGTCTGAACCTCCCGATCCCCCCGAACCTCCCCCTGGAACTTCCCCCGAGTTCTTCCCGCGCAAGGAGTCCGTACCCCATGACGTCCACGGTGCCCAACGCCGTCCAGCACGCCGACGAGCAGCAGCCGCCGATCACCATGTTCGGCCCGGACTTCCCGTACGCGTACGACGACTTCCTCGCCCACCCGGCGGGCCTCGGCCAGATCCCCGCGACCGAGCACGGCGCCGAGGTCGCGATCATCGGCGGCGGCCTGTCCGGCATCGTGGCCGCCTACGAGCTGATGAAGATGGGCTTCAAGCCCGTCGTCTACGAGGCCGACCAGCTCGGTGGCCGGCTGCGCACCGTCGGCTTCGAGGGCTGCGACGAGTCGCTCAACTGCGAGCTGGGCGCGATGCGCTTCCCGCCGTCCTCCACCGCTCTGCAGCACTACATCGACATGGTGGGCCTGGAGACCAGGCCCTTCCCGAACCCGCTGGCCGAGGCCACCCCGTCCACCGTCGTGGACCTCAAGGGCGAGTCGCACTACGCCGAGACGATCGACGACCTGCCGCAGGTCTACCGTGACGTCGCCGAGGCCTGGAACAAGTGCCTGGACGAGGGCGCCGACTTCTCCGACATGAACCGCGCCATGCGCGAGCGCGACGTGCCGCGCATCCGCGAGATCTGGGCGAAGCTCGTCGAGAAGCTCGACAACCAGACCTTCTACGGCTTCCTCTGCGACTCCGAGGCCTTCAAGTCCTTCCGGCACCGCGAGATCTTCGGCCAGGTCGGCTTCGGCACCGGCGGCTGGGACACCGACTTCCCGAACTCCATCCTGGAGATCCTGCGCGTCGTCTACACCGAGGCCGACGACTACCACCGCGGCATCGTCGGCGGCTCCCAGCAGCTGCCGGAGCGCCTGTGGGAGCGCGAGCCGCAGAAGATCGTGCACTGGGCCCACGGGACCTCCCTGAAGTCCCTGCACGAGAACGGCGAGCCCCGCCCGGCCGTCACCCGGCTGCACCGCACCGCGGGCAACCAGATCACGGTGACCGACGCCAACGGCGACATCCGCACCTTCAAGGCGGCCGTCTTCACCGCCCAGTCCTGGATGCTGCTGTCCAAGATCGCCTGCGACGACTCGCTCTTCCCGATCGACCACTGGACGGCCATCGAGCGGACCCACTACATGGAGTCCAGCAAGCTCTTCGTCCCGGTGGACCGGCCGTTCTGGCTGGACAAGGACGAGGAGACGGGCCGGGACGTCATGTCGATGACGCTCACCGACCGCATGACCCGCGGCACCTACCTGCTGGACGACGGCCCGGACAAGCCCGCCGTCATCTGCCTCTCCTACACCTGGTGCGACGACAGCCTGAAGTGGCTGCCGCTGTCCGCGAACGAGCGGATGGAGGTCATGCTGAAGTCGCTCGGCGAGATCTACCCGAAGGTCGACATCCGGAAGCACATCATCGGCAACCCGGTGACGGTCTCCTGGGAGAACGAGCCCTACTTCATGGGCGCGTTCAAGGCCAACCTGCCCGGCCACTACCGCTACCAGCGCCGCCTGTTCACGCACTTCATGCAGGACCGGCTGCCCGAGGACAAGCGGGGCATCTTCCTCGCCGGTGACGACATCTCCTGGACGGCCGGCTGGGCCGAGGGCGCGATCCAGACCGCGCTGAACGCGGTCTGGGGCGTCATGCACCACTTCGGTGGCGAGACCGACGCGACCAACCCCGGGCCCGGCGACGTCTACGACGAGATCGCGCCGGTGGAACTGCCCGAGGACTGATCGCGAACGTGCGACGACGGCGCGGCCGGCGGGTCAGACTCCCGCCGCCCGCGCCTTCTCGTACACCTCGGCGGCGACGTCCTTGAGCTCCTGGGCGTCCTGCGGGGTGCCCTGGAGATCCAGGAAGATCTCCTCCAGACCGACGGCCGCGTGCGCGACCAGGTCCTCCACGATCTGATCCGCGTCGCCCTGGAACGGCTGACGGCCGTCACCCTCGTACCGCTTGGCCGAGTACGTGGCGTTGACCCGCAGGACCGACTGGATCGGCTCCTTGCGCCCGCGTTCGGCGGCCAGGTCCTGCAGCGCGGCCCACTGGGCGGCGAGCTGCTCGACGCCCATGCCCACCGGAAGCCAGCCGTCGGCGTGGTCGACGAGCCGGGTCAGCGCCTTCTTGTTGCTCGCCGCCAGCAGGATGGGGATCGGCCGGGCGGGCTTGGGTCCGACCACGGCCGACTCGATCTTGGTGAGGCGGCCGTCGTAGCGCACCGGGTCGGGGCCCCACACCGCGCGGCAGACCTCCACGATCTCGTCGAGCACCTTGCCGCGCTCCGCGATCGGCCGGATGCCCGCGGCCGCGTACTCGTCCAGCGACCAGCCCGTACCGAAGCCGGCGATCACCCGGCCGCCGCTCGCCGCGTCCAGCGTGGCCAGGGACTTGGCCAGCTGGAACGGCTGGTGCAGCGGCGCCACCAGCACGCTCGAACCCAGCCGGACCCGCTCGGTCACCGCGGCGGCCAGCGTCAGCGTGACCAGCGGCTCGGCCACGCCGCGGTACGAGTCGGGCCAGGGGAGTCCCTCGACGCCGTACAGCCCCTGCGTGGCCGGCTCGGGGAACAGCGCCCGTTCGAAGACCCACAGACTGTCGTAGCCGATCCGTTCGGCGGCGCGTGCCACGTCGGGCACGTCCTTGCCGATGGCGTACTGGCGCATCTGGGGAAGACTCAGGCCGAGCCTGGTGGCCATACCGGTGCTCCTTCGAGGTCGGGTGCCTGTCGTTCAACGTACAGCTATCTCAAGGGAGTTACGGGGCAGGGCGCGCCCGGTGGCCGGATCAGTACGGCAGTGGCGTGAGAAGCATGCGTCCCGCGAACCCCACGGCCGCGTCCAGGCGCTCGGTGAACTCCTCGGCGACGTCCTCGAACCGGCGCAGCGCCCACAGCGCCCGCGCGGCCGACCAGGTGGCGTCCCGGGCGCGCTCCAGGCTCCACGAGCCGAGCAGATGGGTGAGCGGGTCGGCGATCTGCAACAGGTCGGGTCCGGGCATCAGATCCTCGCGGATGCGCTCCTCCAGCGATACGAGGAGTTCGCCCACGCGGTCGAACTCGTCCTCCAGCTCGGCGGGTTCGCAGCGGAGCGTACGGCAGGCGTCCACGACGGCGAGCGCCAGGTCGTGGCCGATGTGCGCGTTGATGCCCGCGAGCGCGAACTGCAGCGGACGTACGCCGGGATGGCGGCGCAGCTGGAACAGCGGCCGCCAGCAGGCCGGCGGACGGCGGTCGTCCGCCACCGCGTCGACAGCGTCGAGATACCGCTGCGCGAACCGTACGTCCAGGGCGGTCGCGGCCCGGGAGTCCGGGAACTGCCCGGCGTCCAGCCGCCGTTCGACCTCCTCGGTGACGGCCAGGTAGACGCGGTTGAACACCGCGACCCCGTCCCCCGCGGGCAGGGACTCGTCGAGGGCGCGCATCCGGGCGACGACCGTGTCGACGGACGGGGAGAAGTGTTCCAACTGCGCCATGGGGGAAGGGTCCCAGCCCTAGGCTGACCGGCGTGCCGACGGGCCCGACGCTTCCCCGGAACGGGGGAACGCCCCCGTCGCGCGGGAGGGGGAACAGCAGCGTGTCAGGCTTACGGGCCCGGCGCCTGGCGGCACGCAGGGCCGAGTGCAGGCGCGCCGTGCGGCGACATGCCATGGCCGTGGCGGCCTCGGTCGTGGTCGCCGTCGGCACCGCGACCGGGATGCTCTCGGCCCTCGACGGCGGACGCGGCTCCGACGAGGCCGGGCCCGCGGTCACGCGCTCGCCGAGCCCGGTGCCGCTGCCCGCCGTACCGTCCGCGCCCGTGACGACCAAGGCGTCCGTCTCCGCGACCCCGTCGCCCTCACCGGCACGGACGCGGAGCCCCACCGCCGCCCCGACCCGCACCGAGAGGAAGCAGCGGACCGCCCCCGTGACCACGCTCCTGTACCGCCATCCCGACTCCCAGGTCCTCGACTGGGTCCGCTCGCACCCCGACGACCCGCGCGCCGCGCTCATCGGGTCCCGCATCGCCGACCGGCCGGCGGCGGTCTGGTTCGCCGACCACACCCCGGACACCATCGCCGCGCGGGTGCGCGCGGTGGCCTCGGGGGCGGCCGCGCAGGGCCGGGTGCCGGTGCTGGTCGCGTACGCGATCCCGTACCGCGACTGCGGCGGCGCCTCGCAGGGCGGCGCGCCCGATCTCGGCGCGTACGACGCGTGGATCGACGCCTTCGCCCAGGGGCTGGGCTCCGGCGAGGTCGTCGTCGTCCTGGAGCCGGACTCGATCGCCCAGTCGGACTGCCTCCCGGCCGCCGACCGCGCCGAGCGGTTCGCCTCGCTGGCCCGCGCGGGCCGGGTCCTGAAGGCCGCCGACCCCAGGGCGCGGGTCTACTACGACGCGGGCCACTCCGGCTGGAACCCCGCCGCGCAGCAGGCGGACCTGCTGCGCGAGGCGGGCGCCGCCTCGCCGGACTCCTCCGACGGCGTCTTCAGCAACGTCTCCAACTTCCACACCACGTCCGACGAGATCGCCTACGACCGCGAGGTCCTCGACGCCCTCGGCGGCCCGCCGGGCCTCGGCGCGGTGATCGACACCAGCCGCAACGGCAACGGCGCCCCTCCCGACGGCCGGTGGTGCGACCCGGCCGGCCGCAGGATCGGCCGCGCCCCGACCCTCCACACCGGCGAGGCCCGCATCGACGCCTACCTGTGGGTGAAGCTCCCGGGCGAGTCGGACGGCTGCAAGGGCGCCCCCGGCACGTTCACCCCGTCCTACGCCTACGAACTCGCCCGCTGACGGCCGCCTGCCGCCTGCTGCTTGCTGCTTGCCGCTTGCCGCTTGCCTAGGATCCGGCGCCCTCGGCCTCCTCGTCGTACGACGACGTCCCCTCGTCCAGGAGGGGTTCCTCCTGGACCTTGAGGTGGGCGGGGGCCAGGGCGCGCAGGGTGTGGTAGCCGGTGATGACGACCAGGGTGCCCAGGGCGATGCCGCTGAGCGAGAAGTCGGCGCCGAACTTCATGGTGACGTTGCCGATGCCGATGATGATGCCCGCGGCCGCCGGCACGAGGTTCAGCGGGTTGCGCAGGTCGACCCGGGCGTTGGTCCAGATCTGCGCGCCGAGCAGGCCGATCATGCCGTACAGGATGACGGTGATGCCGCCGAGGACACCGCCCGGGATCGCGGCGACGACGGCGCCGAACTTGGGGCAGACGCCGAAGAGCAGCGCGAAGCCGGCGGCGGCCCAGTAGGCGGCGGTCGAGTAGACGCGGGTCGCGGCCATCACGCCGATGTTCTCGGAGTACGTGGTGTTGGGCGGGCCGCCCACCGCGGTGGACACCATCGACGCCACGCCGTCGGCCGAGATCGCCGTGCCGAGCTGGTCGTCAAGGCGGTCGCCGGTCATCTCGCCGACCGCCTTGACGTGTCCGGCGTTCTCGGCGACCAGGGCGATCACGACCGGGAGCGCGACGAGGATCGCCGACCACTGGAAGGACGGGCCGTGGAAGGACGGCAGCCCGATCCAGTCGGCCTTGCCGACGCCGGAGAGGTCGAGCCGCCAGTGGTGGGTGACCTTGCCGCTCGCGTCCGCCGAGTGGATCTTCCCGAAGATCAGGTCGAAGCCCCAGGAGATGGCGTACCCGAAGACCAGGCCCAGGAAGATCGCCACGCGGGACCAGAAACCACGCAGACAGACGACCGCCAGACCGGTGAACAGCATCACCAGCAGGGCCGTCCACTGGTCCTGCGGCCAGTAGGTGGACGCGGTCACCGGAGCCAGGTTGAAGCCGATCAGCATGACCACCGCGCCGGTGACGATCGGCGGCATCGTCGCGTGGATGATGTGCGCCCCGAAGCGCCGCACCGCGAGACCCACCAGGAACAGCGCGACGCCGACCACGAAGACCGCGCCGGTCACGGTGGCGCTGGTGCCGCCCTGCGCCCGGATCACCGCGGCCACGCCGACGAAGGAGAGCGAGCAGCCCAGATAGCTCGGCACCCGGCCACGGGTCGCGAGCAGGAAGATCACGGTGGCCACGCCCGACATCATGATCGCGAGGTTCGGGTCGAGACCCATCAGGACGGGGGCCACGAAGGAGGCCCCGAACATGGCCACCACGTGCTGGGCGCCCAGTCCCACGGTCCGGGGCCAGGAAAGCCGCTCGTTCGGGCGTACCACCGCTCCGGGCGCGGGCGTGCGCCCATCGCCGTGCAGCTTCCAGCGCACGCCGAGATCCATGGTGGGGCTTCGCTTTCTCTGTACGTGAAGATGGTCCGCACCATTGTCAGGGGTACCTGGCGGTTCTACGCTCGCACGGTCCTACTCATGAACTGCGTTCACATTTCTGATCGGAGTGCTGGATGAGTGGAAGATCCCGAGCGACCGTCCTGCTGGCCGCCGTGCTGGCCTTCGGCGCCGTCCTCGTCCCCTCGGCGCAGGCGGCTCCCAAGGTGCCGAAGACGGCCGTCCTCGACGGCGCGGCGCTGCAGCGGGCGAAGGTCCGCCTCGACCAAGGAGACCATCAACTGCGCCGCGCGCTGCGCGACTTGACCGCCCGCGCCGACACCTGGCTGGACCGGGGCCCCTGGACGGTCGTCGACAAGCCCAAGCCGGCGCCCGGTGGCGACGTCCACGACTACCTGAGCCAGGCCCCCTACTGGTGGCCCACCACGACCCCGACCGCCGACAACCCGTGGGGCTGCCCGTACGTCCAGCGCGACGGACAGCGCAATCCCGAGGTCGACAGCGGCACCGACCGCCAGGACGTGGAGAAGGTCTTCGACTCGACGTACGACCTCTCGCTCGCCTGGTACTACACGGGGAAGGCGCAGTACGCGCGCAAGGCCGGGCAGATCCTGCGCACCTGGTTCCTCGACCCGGCCACCAAGGTGAACGCGAACCTGAACCACGCCCAGTTCATCCCGTGCAAGTACGACGGCCGGGCCATCGGCATCATCGACTTCTCGCAGTCGTACACCAGCGTCGTCGACGCCCTCGCCGTCCTCGCCACCGGCGCCCCGGGCTGGACGTCCGCCGACCGCTCGGGCATGGAGCGCTGGAACGCCGACTTCCTCGGCTGGCTGCGCGGCAGCGACTTCGGCCGCCAGGAGGGCGCGGCCGGCAACAACCACGGCACCTTCTACGACATGCAGCTCGCCGCCCTCGCGTACGCCGTCGGCGACAAGGACCTCGCCCGGCGCACGGTCCTGGACGCGCGGGCCCGGCGCATCGACCCGCAGATCGCCGGCGACGGCAGCCAGCCGCAGGAGCTGGCGCGCACCAGGAGCTGGCACTACTCGACCTTCGACCTGGTCGCCTACACCCGGCTCGCGGCCATCGGCCGGCACGTCGGCGTGGACCTGTGGGCGTATCGGGGACCGGACGGGCAGAGCCTGTCCAAGGCGGTGGACTATGTGCTGCCCGCCGCGACCGGCGCCGCCGCCTGGCCGCATCCCGAGCTGGAGTTCTACCGGTACGCGGCGAGCGACGTCGTGCACGCGGCGGCGGACGCCGGGGACGCGGCGGCGCGGGGGGCCGTCCCGAAGCTGGAGGCGCCGCCCGGCGGCGATCTGTGGGCGCTGCGGCCCGCCGCCGAGCAGCTGGACTCGATAGCGGGCTGACCAGGGACCTTCCCGGCCGGGGTTCCTGAGCGCTCGCTTAGGATGGGGTCGTCCCGCCCTCCCCAGGGGCGTCCTCACCCTCCCCCAGGGGTCGCCCAGCCGCCCCACCGCACCGCCCAGGAGCCCTGCCCGTGACCGCCGAAGCCCCCATAGCTCCAGCCGTCTCCTACGGCCGGCTGATCCCCGTCACCGTCCACTTCGACGACCTCGACGCGCTCGGCCTGCTGCACAACGCCCGGTACCCGCTGATGGTCGAGCGCGCCTGGACCGACCTGTGGAACGCCCACGGGTTCCGCTTCGAGGGCGACTGGGTGGCCGCCGGCGACGCCTGCAACGCGGTCAAGGAACTGCGCATCGGCTACGAGGCGCCGGTGACCCGGCCGGGCGCCTACGCCGTCCACCTGTGGCTGGAACGGCTCGGCACCACCGGCCTGACGTACGGCTTCCGGTTCTGCTCGGCGGACGGCGCGATGACCTACGCGCACGGCACCCGGGTGCTGGTCCGGCTGGACGCGACGACCCTGCGTCCCACGCCGTGGACCGAGGCCTTCAGCGCCGCGGGTCGGGAACTGCTGCGGCCCGCCGACTGACCTCGCGGCGGTCGCCCGCCTCGCCGGTGCGCAGCACCCCCGCCAGCACCGCGAGCCCGAACGCCAGCACGGTGACCAGCCCGAACGACACCACCAGGTTCGTCGCCTGGGCCACCCCGCCGATCAGGCTGGGCGCCACCAGCCCCGAGGTGTAGGTGATCGTCGCGACGCCCGCTATGGCCTGACTGGGGTTCGGACCACTGCGCCCGGCCGCCGCGAAGCACAGCGGTACGACCACCGCGATGCCGAGACCCAGCAGCGCGAACCCGGTCATGGCCACCGCCGGATGGCTCGCGACCACGATCAGCAGCCCGCCGAAGGCGGACAGCACCCCGCCCGCCCGGACCGTGCGCACCGCGCCGAACCGGTTCACCACCGCGTCCCCGGCGATCCGGGCCACCGCCATGGTCAGCATGAAACCGGTCGTCGACGCCGCCGCCAGCCCCGCGGAGCTGTCCAGCCGGTCGCGCAGGAACACCGCCGACCAGTCGAGGCTCGCGCCCTCGGCGAACACCGCGCAGAAGCCGACCGCGCCGATCAGCAGCGCCGACCTCGGCGGCAGCGCGAACCTCGGCGGGGGCTCCTCGTCCTCGGCCGGCTGAAGGTCCAGCACCTGGCCCGCGGCCAGCACCCCGAGCACGGTGAGGACGGCGGCCGCCAGCGCGAAGTGCAGGCGGGCGTCCGAGCCGAGGTGGGCGGCGAGCGTGCCGGCGGCCGAGCCGATCAGGGCGCCCGCGCTCCACATGCCGTGCAGTCCCGACATGATCGACCGACCGAGCAGCCGCTCGACCTCCACGCCCAGCGCGTTCATGGCCACGTCGGCCATGCCCGCGCTCGCGCCGTAGGTGAACATCGCCAGGCACAGGGTGTACAGGTTCGGCGCGTAGGACGGCAGCACCAGGGACAGGGTCCACAGCGCCATCAGCCCGCGCAGGGCCGTACGGCTGCCGAAGCGGTGGCTGATCCGGCCGGCCAGCGGCATCGAGCAGGAGGCGCCGAACGCCGTGAAGGCCAGCGCGATGCCGAGCTGCCCCGCGCCGAGCCCGGCGTGCTCCTGGATCCACGGCACGCGGGTGGCGAACGAGCCGGTGACGGCGCCGTGCACGGCGAACACGGCCGCCACGGCGTACCGGGCGCGCCGCACGTCGTGCTGCGGGTCTCGTTCGTCGAACACGTCACTCATCTTCCAGCCCCTCCCCGGGTGAGTGTGATCCGTCGTGCGCCAGTACGCCTCATCGGCCCGCCGTAAACTATCAGGGACCCTTCCTGATAGATAGAGAGTCACGGGCCGGTCCGGGGAGCGCCGATCTGGGAGGATGCCCGTCATGCCCGCATCACCGAGCACCGCCCGGGCCATCAACGACCGGCTCGCCCTGCGGCTGTTGCAGCAGGAGGGCCCGCTGACGGCGGGGCAGCTGAAGCAGCTGACCGGACTGTCCCGGCCGACGGTCGCCGACCTCGTCGAACGCCTCACGGCGTCCGGTCTGATCACCGTGGTCGGGGAGTCCGGCGAACAGCGTCGCGGCCCGAATGCGCGGCTGTACGGCATCGTCGCGGACCGGGCGCATCTGGCCGCGCTCGACGTGCGGACCGAGAGCGTCTCGGTGCTCGTGTCCGACCTGCTCGGCCGGGTGCTGGCCGAGGCCGCCGCGCCGATCGGCGGGGACGCCGGGACGGGGCCCGCGGTGGAGCAGGCGGTGGCGCTGGTGGAGCGGGCGGCGAAGGAGGCCGGGGCCGACCGGCTGCACACCGTCGGCATCGGTGCGCCGGGCCTGATCGACCCCGCGACGGGCGAACTCCGTGACTCGGCGGGCCTGCCCGCCTGGCACCGGCGCCTGGCGGCCGCGCTCCAGGAGCGTCTGCCCGAGGCCCGGGTCAGCGTCGAGAACGAGACCAACCTCGCCGCCCTGGCCGAGCAGCGGGAGGGCGCCGCCCGGGACCGGGAGACCTTCGTGCTCCTGTGGCTCGGCCACAGCCCGGGTGCGGCCGTGGTCCTGGACGGCACCCTGCGCCGCGGGGCCTCCGGCGGCACGGGCGAGATCGGCTTCCTCCCGGTACCGGGCACGGCCGCCCTCCCGTCGGCCACGGACTGCGCGGGCGGCTACCACTCCCTGGTCGG
>NZ_JADDRL010000094.1 GCF_021538895.1 Streptomyces olivochromogenes
CCCGGCCTTCCAGGGCACGATCAAGTCGGCCGTCGCCTTCGGCGCGCTCCTCTCCCAGGGCATCGGCGACACCATCCGCGTGTCCCTGTCCGCCCCTCCCGTCGAGGAGGTCAAGGTCGGCAACCAGATCCTGGAGTCCCTGAACCTCAAGCAGCGCGGCCTGGAGATCGTCTCCTGCCCGTCCTGCGGCCGCGCCCAGGTCGACGTCTACAAGCTGGCCGAGGAGGTCACCGCCGGCCTCACCGGCATGGAGGTCCCGCTCCGCGTCGCCGTCATGGGCTGTGTGGTGAACGGCCCCGGCGAGGCCCGCGAGGCCGACCTCGGCGTCGCCTCCGGCAACGGCAAGGGCCAGATCTTCGTCAAGGGCGAGGTCATCAAGACCGTCCCCGAGTCCAAGATCGTGGAGACCCTCATCGAGGAGGCCATGAAGCTCGCCGAGAAGATGGAGGCGGAGGGCGTGGCCTCCGGCGAACCGTCCATCTCGGTGGCGGGCTGAGTAGCGCCCGGTGGGGCCGCGCCCCAAAGGGGCGCGGGGAACTGCGCGACAAGCCACAACGGAGCGGCACTCGCCGACGAACCACAGCCCCCCGAGCTCAAAAGCGCACCGCCAAAGCAGCGCAGCTATAGTGCGGAGATCAGCAGAACCTCAGGGTGAGGCCCCGCACGTGTTGACCCAGACCACCTCACGGGTGCTCGAACCGAGCGACCTGGACGCGGCGCTCGCGGTCCTCGACCGCGAGCCCGTCGTGAATGCGTTCGTGACGTCCCGGATCCAGGTCGCGGGCCTCGACCCGTGGCGGCTCGGCGGCGAGATGTGGGGCTGGTACGAGGACGGCATGCTGACGTCCCTGTGCTACGCGGGCGCCAACCTCGTCCCCATCTGCGCCACCCCCCGAGCCGTACGGGCCTTCGCGGACCGTGCGCGCAGGGCCGGCCGCCGCTGCTCCTCCATCGTCGGCCCCGCCGAGCCCACCTCCGTGCTGTGGCGCCTACTGGAACCGCACTGGGGTCCGGCCCGCGAGGTCCGCGCCCAGCAGCCGCTCATGGTCACCGACCGCATGCCCGCCGACATCGCCCCGGATCCCTACGTCCGTCGCATCCGCAAGGACGAGATGGAGACGATCATGCCGGCGTGCGTGGCGATGTTCACCGAGGAGGTGGGCGTCTCGCCGCTCGCCGGTGACGGCGGACTGCTCTACCAGGCCCGCGTCGCCGAACTCGTCGGCTCGGGCCGTTCCTTCGCCCGAATCGACGAGAACGGCAAGGTCGTCTTCAAGGCGGAGATCGGCGCGGCGACGGCCCAGGCCTGCCAGATCCAGGGCGTGTGGGTGGCACCCGAGTACCGGGGCAGGGGGCTCGCGGCGCCCGCGATGGCGGCGGTGCTGCGCTACGCGCTGGCCGATGTCGCCCCGATGGTGAGCCTGTACGTCAACGACTTCAACACGGCGGCGCGCAGGACGTACCACCGCGTCGGCTTCCGCGAGGTCGGCGCCTTCATGAGCGTGCTGTTCTAGGAATCCCGGTGGGTTCGCACGAGCGCGCCGTTCCCGACCGCCGTGCCGGCGCGGACGAGCGCGCTGTTCCAGCCGCGCCTCGCAGCTCTGTTCTGAGCCCTGGGCCAGCCCTGTAGTCTCCCCGCATGCTGCGCTTTCCCGGTCACGGTCATGGCCACCGCCAACCCGACGACATCGTGATCGGCCCCCTCGACCTGTCGGCGCGGGTCGACGAGGCCCTCGCGGTGCAGGCCGTCGCCTTCGGGCTCGGCGCCGACGAGGTCGCCGTGCGCCGCCAGATCGTGCTGCGGCACATGACCTACCCGGGCGCCCGCGCCCTCGGCGCCACCACCCACGACGGCAGCCTGGCCGGATTCGTCTACGGCATGCCCAACGACCGCACCCACTGGTGGTCCACCGTCGTCGAGCCGTACCTGCGCGCCCAGGGACACGACGAGTGGCTCGACGACTCCTTCGTCATCACCGAGCTGCACGTCCACCCGCGCTACCAGAACCGCGGCATCGGCCGCGCCCTGATCACGATCAGCACCGACAGCGCGTCCGAACCCCGCTCGATCCTCTCCGCGATCGACACCGACAGCCCCGCCCGCGGCCTGTACCACTCCCTGGGCTACCAGGACCTGGCCCGCCAGGTCCTGTTCCCCAGCGCCCCCAAGCCGTACGCCGTCATGGGCGCCCCGCTCCCGCTGCGCCGCCGCCGGGACATGCTTTAACCGATTTCCACCGGCGCAGCGAGCCCGGCTAACCTCCTAGCCATCAACCTTTCCCGGCAGGAGTACGAGAACCATGGCGAACGCACCGGTCCAGCGCATGTCCCAGTTGATGGCCAAGACGTTGCGCGACGACCCGGCGGACGCCGAGGTCCTCAGCCACAAGCTCCTCGTCCGCGCCGGTTACGTCCGCCGCACCGCGGCCGGCATCTGGAGCTGGCTGCCCCTCGGCAAGAAGGTCTTCTCCAACGTGGAGCGGATCGTCCGCGAGGAGATGGACGCCATCGGCGCCCAGGAGGTGCTGCTCCCCGCCCTTCTGCCGCGCGAGCCGTACGAGGCGACCGGCCGCTGGGACGAGTACGGCCAGGAGCTGTTCCGGCTCAAGGACCGCAGGGGCGGCGACTACCTCCTCGGCCCCACCCACGAGGAGATCTTCACCCTCCTGGTCAAGGACCAGTGCACGTCCTACAAGGACCTGCCCGTGATCCTCTACCAGATCCAGACCAAGTTCCGTGACGAGGCCCGCCCCCGTGCCGGAATCCTGCGCGGCCGCGAGTTCCAGATGAAGGACTCGTACTCCTTCGACCTGGACGACGAGGGCCTCGGCGCCTCCTACGCCCTGCACCGTGAGGCATACCAGCGCATCTTCGAGCGTCTCGGCCTCGACTACCGCATCTGCGCCGCCACCGCCGGCGCCATGGGCGGCTCCAAGTCCGAGGAGTTCCTCGCCCCGGCCGAGGCCGGCGAGGACACCTTCGCGGACTGCCCGAACTGCGACTTCGCGGCGAACACCGAGGCGATCACCTACGAGCTGAAGCCGGTGGACGCCGCCGGCGTGCCCGCGGCCGAGGAGATCCCGACCCCGGACACCCCGACCATCGAGACCCTCGCCGCCCACCTCGGCGTCCCGGCCTCCGTCACCCTGAAGAACCTCCTCGTCAAGGTCGACGGCGAGATCGTCGCCGTGGGCGTGCCCGGCGACCGCGAGGTCGACATGGACAAGGTCGAGGCGCACTTCGCCCCGGCCACCGTCGAGCTGGTCACCGAGATCGACTTCGCCGCCCGCCCCGACCTGGTCCGCGGCTACGTCGGACCGCAGGGCCTGGAGAAGGTCACGTACATCGCCGACCCGCGCGTGGCCCCCGGCACCTCCTGGATCACCGGTGCCAACAAGGAGGGCATGCACGCGAAGAACGTCGTCGCGGGCCGTGACTTCGAGGTCGACCAGTACGTCGACGTCGTGGTGGTCCAGGAGGGCGACCCGTGCCCGAAGTGCGGCACCGGCCTGAAGCTGGACCGCGCCATCGAGATCGGCCACATCTTCCAGCTGGGCCGCAAGTACGCCGACGCCCTCAAGCTCGACGTGCTCGGCCAGCAGGGCAAGCCGGTCCGCGTCACCATGGGCTCCTACGGCATCGGCGTCTCGCGCGCGGTCGCCGCCCTCGCCGAGCAGACCGCCGACGACAAGGGCCTGGTGTGGCCCCGCGAGGTCGCCCCGGCCGATGTGCACGTCGTCGCCGCGGGCAAGGCCCTCCAGACCGAACTGGCCCTCGACGTCTCCGAGAAGCTGCGCGCCGCCGGGCTGCGCGTCCTGGTCGACGACCGGGCCGGCGTCTCCCCGGGCGTGAAGTTCACCGACGCCGAGCTCATCGGCGTACCGCAGATCCTGGTGGCCGGCCGCCGCTCCGCCGAGGGCGTCCTGGAGCTCAAGGACCGCAAGACCGGTGAGCGCGAGGAGCTGACCGTGGACGAGGCGATCGCCCGCCTGACGGCGTGACCCCCTCATGACGGCGTGAACCCCGGGCCGTTCCCCGACCGCACGACGCGAGACAGCGCCGGCGCGAGGGGAACGGTCTTCGCCGTCCTGACGAGCGACGGCCCTCGGCCGTGACTCCGGCCCAGGCCCGTCCTGTCCTGGCTCGTGTCCTGTCCTGTCCTGTTCGACGGACAGGCCTCAGAGCCAGCTCGCGAACTCCAGCAGCAGTTCCGCGTCCCGTTCGCGGCCGACGCGGCGGGCCCGTACGCCGGACTCCACCGCCCGGAACAGGGTCCAGCCGCGCAGCCGTTCCTGGTCCACGTCCAGGGACTCGGCCAGGCGCTTCACCCGCCGCCGGGTGGTCGAGGCACCCGACGGCGAGGCGATCAGGTCCTCCACCCGGTCGCGCACCAGCCGCGCCAGGTCGAAGGCGCACTCACCGACCACCGGGTCCGGACCCACCGCCAGCCAGGGCGTCCGCTCCCCGGCGAGCACCTTGCTCTGCCGGAACGTGCCGTGCAGCAGCCGGTGCTCGGGCGGCGCGGCCAGGAGTTCCTCGCGGGCCGCGAGCGCCGCGTCCACCAGCGGTGCCGCCTCGGGGTCGGTCTCGGCGCCGGCCCGCATCGCCGCCGCCTGCCGCCCGGTCCGCTCGGCGACGGTCTCGAAGCGGTGGGCGGTGTCGTCGGCGGGCGGCTCCACCCACAGCCGCCGCAGCGTCCCCGCGGCCTCCAGCAGCGCCTTCGCCTCCGGCAACGAGCGCACGGACACGTCCGGGTGCAGCCGTTCGAGCAGCAGGACGCCCTCGGTCGGGGCGACGGACTCCAGCAGTTGTACGGCGCCCAGGCCGTCCCAGCGCGTGAGCGCGGCCCGCTCGCTCTCCGGCCGGGCCCGCGGCGGGGCCAGCTTCAGCACGGCCGGGGTCCCGTCGGCCCGCCGCACCAGCACGACCAGGCTGCTGCGCCCGCCCGGCACCTGCACCCGCTCCACGGTCAACTCGCGCAGCGCGACGGCCTGCCGCACCGCCTCGGGCAGCTTCTCCAACCAGTCGTCACCCTTGGGTGCCGTCTCACCGAGTGCCCTGATCAGGCGCTGCGGCGGTTCGAAAGCCATGCGCGAGTCGTTTCCTTCCTGCTGAACGGGCCGGTTGTATGGGCCTTCCGGCTGTACGGGCCTTCCGGCGTTACGGGCCTTGTGTGCCGCGGAGTCGCGTACCGCGCTCACGCCGCCTGTCACGCCACGGGGTCAGGCCGTCGGTGTCGCCGAGGGCGAGGCCGGAGCCGTACCGGAGGCCGGGGCTGTGCCCGTCGCACCGGTCGCACCGGCCGCCTCGCCGGTCCGCTCGGCCAGACCAGGGAAGGCTACGCTCTCCCCGCTCCAGCGTGCCGCCAGCACCGCGGCCTGCCGCAGCGACGCGGCGGCGGCGACCCGCCGCGCGCCCATGGCCGCCCGCACCAGGTCGGAGTACACCCCGGCCACGCGGTTCTCCAGCTCGGCGGCGAGCCGGACCGCCGCGGCCGCGTCCTGCACCGGGAACGGCAGCGCGTAGCCGGCACTCGCGGCGACCGGCGTGCCGCCCAGGTCGCGGACCTCGCGGGTCAGCGCGTCCCGCTGCGCCCGGTGCCCGTCGTACGCGGACCGCGCCGCCACCCGGCGCGCCTGGCTGATCCGTCCGCCGACGACCCCGTACCCGTACACGGCCGCGTGTTCGGCGGCCAGCGCCGCCTGCAGCGCCTTCAGTTCGGCTGCCTTGGCCTCGTCGCTCATTCGGCGGTCTCCTTCCGCACCCGGAGAGCCGCGCCCTCCCGCTCCCGCGTTCCGCTCATGCGCCACGCTCCGTCAGCAGATACGCGTGCGCCGCCCCGGCCGCCGCCACCGACGCCAGCAGCCGCGCCGGCTCGCCCGGCAGGTCCGGGAGGGCCTTGGCGCGCCGGTCGGCGAGGGCGCGCTCGGCCGCCGCGAGGCCGGCGAGGGCGTCCTTCTCCCGCGTGGGGACGGCGGGCGAGGCGGACGCCGTCGCGGAGGCCGTCGCGGACGCCCCGGAAGACGCGGCAGACGCCGTCCGCGAGGTGGCCGACGGGGTGGGCGAGCCGTCCTCGAACGCCGCCGCGTGCGCCGCGACCGTCGCGCGCAACGGCGCGAGCCGCTCCGCGAGCGCCGGGTGCGCGGCGATCACCGCGTCGTACTGCTCCAGCAGCCCCCGGCTGTCCCGGGCCGCACGCGCGCGTGCCCGGTCGACGGCCGACGGGCCGCTGCGACCGGCGTCGGGACGGGGTTCGGCGGCACAGCCCGCGAGCAGGGCGGCCGAGGCCGCCGAGGCGAACAGGCTCCTTCTGCGCACGCCCGAGGGGGTGCGCGACGGCGAGGGGAACGGCACGGCAGACGTCCTCGGGGAACTCGTACGAAGAAAGGGGCGGGCGCGCCCGTGATCACGGTACCCGCGCGGCAGCCCTGCACCACTCACCGGCACCGCCCATGCACAGGTGGACGGCAACACTCCCCGCGACCGGATACCCTTTGACCAGACACGCGACCCATCCCACAACAGCACACGCGGCCGAGGAGTCACCCGGATGAGCACCACCCAGAGCGAGAGGCTGCGAGAACTTCTGGAACCGCTCGTCACCTCACAGGGCCTCGATCTCGAAGAGATCGCCGTGGACTCCGTCGGACGCAAGCGGGTGCTGCGCGTCGTCGTCGACTCCGACTCCGGTGCGGACCTGGACCAGATCGCCGATGTGAGCCGCGCGCTCTCGGCGAAGCTCGACGAGACGAACGCGATGGGCGAGGGCGCGTACGACCTGGAGGTCGGCACCCCGGGCGCGGAGCGCCTCCTGACGGAGCACCGGCACTATGTGCGCGCCGTCGACCGGCTGGTCAAGTTCCAGCTGGCCGAGGGCGACGAACTGGTCGCCCGGATCCTGGACGTCGACGACGAGGGTCTCGACGTGGAGGTCCCCGGGGTCAAGGGCCGCAAGGCCACCTCACGCAGACTCGCCTTCCCGGACATCGCCCGGGCGCGCGTCCAGGTCGAATTCAGCCGCAAGGACAACAAGAAGGAAGAGGAGGCGTAGCCGTGGACATCGACATGAGCGCCCTGCGGGGCTTGGTACGGGAGAAGGAGATCTCCTTCGACCTGCTGGTCGAGGCGATCGAGTCGGCCCTCCTCATCGCCTATCACCGCACCGAGGGAAGCCGCCGGCACGCGCGCGTGGAGCTCAACCGGGAGACCGGACATGTGACCGTGTGGGCGAAGGAGGACCCCGAGGACCTCGAAGAGGGCCAGGAGCCCCGGGAGTTCGACGACACCCCGTCCGGCTTCGGCCGTATCGCCGCCACCACCGCCAAGCAGGTGATCCTGCAGCGGCTGCGCGACGCCGAGGACGACGCGACGCTCGGCGAGTACGCCGGCCGTGAGGGCGACATCGTCACCGGTGTGGTCCAGCAGGGCCGCGACCCCAAGAACGTGCTCGTCGACATCGGCAAGCTGGAGGCCATCCTGCCGGTGCAGGAGCAGGTGCCGGGGGAGTCCTACCAGCACGGCATGCGCCTGCGCTCGTACGTCGTCCGGGTGGCGAAGGGCGTCCGCGGTCCCTCCGTCACTCTTTCGCGCACGCACCCCAATCTGGTGAAGAAGCTGTTCGCCCTGGAGGTGCCGGAGATCGCCGACGGTTCCGTCGAGATCGCCGCCATCGCCCGCGAGGCCGGTCACCGCACCAAGATCGCCGTCCGATCCACCCGATCGGGCCTGAACGCCAAGGGTGCCTGCATCGGCCCCATGGGCGGCCGGGTGCGCAACGTGATGGGCGAGCTCAACGGCGAGAAGATCGACATCGTCGACTGGTCGGACGACCCGGCCGAGATGGTGGCGAACGCGCTGTCGCCCGCCCGGGTCTCCAAGGTGGAGGTCGTGGACATGGCCTCCCGGTCCGCCCGGGTGACCGTGCCCGACTACCAGCTGTCGCTGGCGATCGGCAAGGAAGGGCAGAACGCCCGGCTCGCGGCCCGGCTCACCGGATGGCGCATCGACATCCGTCCCGACACCGAGCAGTCGGAGGAATAGATCTCAGCCTGTAGTGGCTCAGATCTCGTCAGTTACAACGCGGCAACTGTTCGAGTCCTTACCCAAAAGGGTGAGGTCCCCGCGGGGAGGTAGACTTAGCTGTGTCTGGCCGGATCGACGCCCGAGCATGCCCTGAACGCACCTGTGTGGGGTGCCGGGAGCGGTCGGCCAAGACACAGCTGCTGCGCATCGTGGCGATCGAGGACGCCTGCGTCCCCGATCTTCGCGGTACGCTGCCCGGCCGGGGTGCCTATGTGCACCCTGTCTTGGTCTGTCTCGACCAGGCGGTACGCCGCCGGGCGTTCACGAGGGCGCTGCGCGCCCCCGGAGCGCTCGACACAAAGGCGTTGCGCCAGTACGTCGAGCAGACGACAGTTGCCGAGCAGGCAACACCGTAAGAAGCGTCGCACGGAACGTCCGCGCGGCTCTGGTACCCCGCGAGTTGGAAGTAGGTCGAGATTGCGATGAGCACTCGATGAGCACGCGATGAGTACGCCCATGAAGTAGCAACGGTCCGGACGCACCCGGACCTAAAAGGAGCGAAGTGGCTAAGGTCCGGGTATACGAACTCGCCAAGGAGTTCGGGGTTGAGAGCAAGGTCGTCATGGCCAAGCTCCAGGAACTCGGTGAATTCGTCCGTTCGGCGTCCTCCACGATTGAGGCGCCCGTAGTACGCAAACTGACTGACGCCTTCGAGGGCGGCAGCGGCAAGTCCGCGAAGCCCGCCCCCCGTAAGGCTGCCCCCAAGCCCGCCGCGCCCTCTCCGGTGCAGGCGGCGCGTCCGGCTGCACCGAAGCCGGCCGCCCCCAAGCCTCCGACGGCCCCGCAGCCGGTGGCTCCGGCTCCGGCTCCGGTGACCCCCGCCGCTCCGGCGGCCTCGTCGCCGGCCCCGGGCCCGCGTCCGGGTCCGAAGCCCGCGCCGCGTCCGGCACCGGCCGTCCCGGAGTTCACCGCTCCGCCGGCCGCCGCCGCGCCCCCGCAGGCGCCGGCCGCCCAGGCCCCGCGTCCGGGTGCCCGTCCGGGTGCTCCCAAGCCCGGTGGCCGTCCGGCAGGTGCCGACCGCGACCAGCGTCAGGGTGGCCGTCCGGGTCAGGGTGCGCCCCGTCCCGGTGGCCAGGCCCCGCGTCCGGGCGCCCGTCCGGCCGGTCCGCGTCCGGGTAACAACCCCTTCACGTCCGGTGGCTCCACCGGCATGGCGCGCCCGCAGGCGCCCCGTCCGCAGGGCGGCCCGCGTCCCGGTGGCCCCGGAGCTCCCGGTGCCGGCCCGCGTCCGCAGGCTCCCGGCGGCCAGGGTGGCGGTCCCCGTCCCCAGGCTCCCGGCGGTGCCCGTCCGAGCCCGTCCGGCATGCCCCGTCCGCAGGGCGGTCCGCGTCCCGGCGGCGGTTCCGCGGGTCCGCGTCCGAACCCCGGCATGATGCCGCAGCGTCCGGCTGCCGGCCCGCGTCCCGGTGGCGGTGGCCCCGGCGGCCGTGGTCCCGGTGGCGGTGGCGGTCGTCCCGGTGGCGGTGGCGGTGGCGGTCGTCCGGGCGGCGGCGGCTTCGCCGGTCGTCCCGGTGGCGGTGGCGGTGGCGGCTTCGCCGGTCGCCCCGGTGGTCCCGGTGGCGCCGGCGGCGGTGGCGGCTTCGCCGGTCGCCCCGGTGGTCCCGGTGGCGCCGGCGGCGGTGGCCGTCCCGGCTTCGGTGGCCGCCCCGGCGGTCCCGGTGGCCGCGGTGGCACACAGGGCGCCTTCGGTCGTCCCGGTGGCCCCGCGCGTCGCGGTCGCAAGTCGAAGCGGCAGAGGCGCCAGGAGTACGAGGCCATGCAGGCCCCGAGCGTCGGCGGCGTGATGCTGCCGCGCGGCGGTGGCGAGACCATCCGTCTCTCCCGCGGTGCGTCGCTCACCGACTTCGCGGAGAAGATCAACGCCAACCCGGCGTCGCTCGTCGCGGTCATGATGAACCTCGGCGAGATGGTCACCGCGACGCAGTCCGTCTCCGACGAGACCCTGCAGCTCCTCGCCGGCGAGATGAACTACGAGGTTCAGATCGTCAGCCCCGAGGAGGAGGACCGCGAGCTGCTCGAGTCCTTCGACATCGAGTTCGGCGAGGACGAGGGCGACGAGGAGGACCTGGTGGTCCGTCCGCCGGTCGTCACCGTCATGGGTCACGTCGACCACGGTAAGACCCGACTGCTCGACGCCATCCGCAAGACGAACGTCATCGCGGGCGAGGCCGGCGGCATCACCCAGCACATCGGTGCCTACCAGGTCTCGACCGAGGTCAACGACGAAGAGCGCAAGATCACCTTCATCGACACCCCGGGTCACGAGGCGTTCACCGCCATGCGTGCCCGTGGTGCGAAGTCGACCGACATCGCGATCCTGGTCGTCGCGGCCAACGACGGCGTCATGCCGCAGACGGTCGAGGCGCTCAACCACGCGAAGGCGGCCGACGTGCCGATCGTCGTCGCGGTCAACAAGATCGACGTCGAGGGCGCCGACCCGACCAAGGTGCGCGGTCAGCTGACCGAGTACGGCCTGGTGGCCGAGGAGTACGGCGGCGACACGATGTTCGTCGACATCTCCGCCAAGCAGGGTCTGCACATCGACAGCCTCCTGGAGGCCGTCGTCCTCACCGCGGACGCCTCGCTCGACCTGCGGGCCAACCCGCACCAGGACGCGCAGGGCATCTCGATCGAGTCCCGTCTCGACCGCGGCCGTGGTGCCGTGGCGACGGTCCTCGTCCAGCGAGGAACGCTGCGGGTCGGCGACACGATGGTCGTGGGCGACGCCTACGGCCGAGTCCGCGCCATGCTCGACGACAACGGCAACAACGTCGCCGAGGCGGGCCCGTCGACGCCGGTCCAGGTCCTGGGCCTGACCAACGTCCCGGGTGCGGGCGACAACTTCCTGGTGGTCGACGAGGACCGTACGGCCCGTCAGATCGCCGAGAAGCGTGCCGCCCGTGAGCGCAACGCCGCGTTCGCCAAGCGCACGCGCCGCGTGTCGCTGGAGGACCTGGACAAGGTGCTGAAGGCCGGCGAGGTCCAGCAGCTGAACCTGATCATCAAGGGTGACGCTTCTGGTTCGGTCGAGGCCCTGGAGTCCTCCCTGCTCCAGCTGGACGTCGGCGAAGAGGTCGACATCCGCGTCCTGCACCGCGGCGTCGGTGCGGTCACGGAGTCCGACATCGACCTGGCGATGGGCTCCGACGCCATCGTGATCGGCTTCAACGTCCGCGCGGCCGGCCGCGCGGCGCAGATGGCCGAGCGCGAGGGCGTGGACGTCCGGTACTACTCGGTCATCTACCAGGCGATCGAGGAGATCGAGGCGGCCCTCAAGGGCATGCTCAAGCCGGAGTACGAAGAGGTCGAGCTCGGTACGGCGGAGATCCGCGAGGTCTTCAAGTCGTCCAAGCTGGGCAACATCGCCGGTGTCCTCATCCGCTCGGGCGAGGTCAAGCGCAACACGAAGGCCCGCCTCGTCCGCGACGGCAAGGTCATCGCGGAGAACCTCAACATCGAGGGCCTGCGCCGCTTCAAGGACGACGTCACCGAGATCCGCGAAGGCTACGAGGGTGGTATCAACCTCGGAAACTTCAACGACATCAAGGTGGACGACGTCATCGCGACGTACGAGATGCGGGAGAAGCCGCGGGTGTAACAGCCTCCGGTTCGCGCTGGCCGACGGGACTTCGGTTCCGTCGGCCAGCGCGCCGTTTGCCGAGCGGAAACTCCGTCGAGCCCCCAGCGGGTTCGCGGTACCGTTCTTGATGTCCCTGCCGATTCCGATGGCAGGGCCATCGATCCCGTACCGGCGGGTTAACCGGATACACACATGTACGTGGGGACTCTGTCCTTCGACCTCCTCCTCGGCGACGTGCGGTCGCTGAAGGAGAAGCGCTCCGTCGTCCGCCCGATCGTCGCCGAACTCCAGCGGAAGTACGCGGTCAGCGCGGCCGAGGTCGACCACATGGACCTTCATCGCAGGGCCGGCATCGGCCTGGCGGTGGTCTCGGGCGACGCGGGGCATCTCACCGACATACTCGACCGGTGCGAACGGCTGGTCGCCGGCCGCCCCGAGGTGGAGCTGCTGTCCGTCCGACGGCGCCTCCACGGCGACGACGACTAGAACGCAGAACGTAGAAGAAGAAAGAACGGGAGACGGACCAGTGGCCGACAACGCGCGGGCGAAAAGGCTGGCGGACCTCATCCGAGAGGTGGTGGCCCAGAAGCTGCAGCGCGGGATCAAGGACCCGCGGCTCGGCTCACACGTCACCATCACGGACACCCGGGTCACCGGGGACCTGCGGGAGGCGACCGTCTTCTACACGGTGTACGGCGACGACGAGGAGCGGCAGGCCGCCGCCGCCGGACTGGAGAGCGCCAAGGGCATCCTGCGCTCCGAGGTCGGCCGCGCGGCCGGTGTGAAGTTCACGCCGACCCTCACCTTCGTCGCGGACGCCCTCCCGGACACCGCCCGGACCATCGAGGACCTCCTCGACAAGGCGCGCCAGTCCGACGCCAAGGTCCGCGAGGTGTCCGCGGGTGCCGTGTACGCCGGTGACGCCGACCCGTACAAGAAGCCGGGTGCGGACGAGGACTCCGACGAGACGGACGACGCCGCCGAATGACCAGCAAGCCCACCCCGCCCGACGGCCTTGTCATCGTCGACAAGCCGTCGGGCTTCACTTCGCACGACGTCGTCGCCAAGATGCGCGGCATCGCCCGGACCCGCCGGGTCGGGCACGCCGGCACCCTCGACCCCATGGCGACGGGCGTGCTCGTCCTCGGTGTCGAGAAGGCGACGAAGCTTCTCGGACACCTCGCGCTGACCGAGAAGGAGTACCTGGGGACCATCCGCCTCGGGCAGAACACGGTCACGGACGACGCCGAGGGGGACATCACCTCCTCCACCGACGCGTCCGGGATCGCCCGCGACGCGGTCGACGCCGGCATCGCCAAGCTGACCGGCGACATCATGCAGGTGCCGTCCAAGGTCAGCGCCATCAAGATCGACGGAGTGCGGTCGTACAAGCGGGCGCGCGAGGGCGAGGACTTCGAGATCCCCGCGCGGCCCGTCACCGTCTCGTCCTTCGCGGTGCACGACGTCCGGGACGCGGTCGCCGAGGACGGCACCCCGGTGCTCGACCTGGTCGTCTCGGTGGTCTGCTCCTCCGGCACCTACATCCGGGCCCTGGCCCGGGACCTGGGCGCCGATCTGGGCGTCGGCGGCCACCTCACCGCGCTGCGCCGCACGCGCGTCGGGCCGTACAAGCTCGACTCGGCGCGCACCCTCGACCAGCTCCAGCAGGAGCTGAGCGTGATGCCGATCGCGGAGGCGGCCGCGGCCGCGTTCCCGCGCTGGGACGTGGACACCAGGCGCGCCAAGTTGCTCACCAACGGCGTGCGCCTGGACATGCCCGACCAGTACGCGGGCACCGGCCCCGTCGCCGTCTTCGATCCCGAGGGCCGCTTCCTCGCGCTCGTGGAGGAACACAAGGGCAAGGCGAAGAGCCTGGCCGTCTTCGGCTGACGCCTTCGCCCGTGGAGCGGCGAACCACGGGGTGTTTCCACTGCCCGCCGCTCCACGGTCCCCCCTCGGTTCCCCCACCCCTAGGGTGTATCCAGCCGCCCCCGCCTATTCACCCGACTGGGCAGGCGCTCGGAGTGAACCAGGGGAGCGGAAGGGGGCGCTTTCGTCGCCTGATCTGTCCCGCTGATCATTCCGCGCCTACCGTCTGAAGGCAGGGCACGGGAGGTACGGGCGGGGAGGTTCGACCATGGCGGTGCGGGGCCCGCGGACGGGGGGCGGGCGCCGGGCGGCGGACCGTCCGAGCGGGACGAGTCCCGTCGACGGCGCGAATCGAACGGACCATGCGCCGGACGAGGCCCTGGTGCGGATCCGCGACCTGGCCGGCCGCCCGCGCGGCGTCGGCTTCGTGGCGGACCACCACGGCACGGTGATCACCAGCCACGAGGCCGTCGACGGCCTGCCCCGGCTGGTCCTGCACACCGCTGGCGAGCGGACCTGCGTGGTGGCCGCCGACGCCATCACCCCGCTGCCCGCCCTGGACCTCGCCCTCGTCCGCACCGAGGGCCTCGGCGTCGAACCGCTTCCCGTCACCGTGCGGGACCGCGTCGACAGCGGCACGTACGTGCGGATCGCCGCGGGCCGCTGGCGCGAGGCCCGGGTCCTCGGCGCCACCCGGGTGACGTACACGGCAACGGACCGCTTCCACCCCCTCGGCGACGCGCTGGAGCTGGCCATCGGCACGGACGGCCGGGACGCGCTGCGGCTGGGCGGCGGGGCGGCCGGGGGACCGGTGCTCGACGCGGAGACCGGCGCCGTGGTCGGCGTCCTCGGCACCGCGCTGCGGTCCGACCACCAGGACGTCGGCTTCGCGGTACCCCTGAGTCCCGCCGTCGGCGCGCTCGCCGGCCCCCTCGCCGACCTGCTCGCCCGCAACGCGGCCACCGTGCCCGCCTACGGCGCCGACCTCAACCCGGCCGGCGTCCTGGAACTGACGGCCACTTCGGTGGGCCAGGACGGCCCGCCGGGCGCGCTCGCCGGATATGTCGGCCGGGTCGGCGCCGGTGGCCTCGGACCGGTGGAACCCATCGAACGCGCCGACGCGGTGCGGGAGTTGACCTCCTTCACCGAGGGCGACGCCACCGTGCTCGGCCTCGTCGGCGCCCCCGGCAGCGGTCGTACGACGGAACTCGCGTCCCTCGTCGCCCGCCGCAGCCGCGGTACCGCACCGGCCCCCACGCTGTGGCTGCGCGGCGCCGACCTGAACGACACCGACGGCTCGGTCGCCGACGCGGCGTGCCGCGCCCTGGAACGGGCGGCCCGTATCGTCGCGGCGTCGCAGTCCCGTCCGCCCGCCGACCTCGGCGACATCGGCCCGGAACGCCTCGCCCGCCTCGCCGGACGGTCCGGCCGCCCCCTGCTCCTCCTCCTCGACGGGCCCGAGGAGATGCCACCCGTCCTCGCCCACCGGCTGAGCGAGTGGACGGCGGGCACCGCGGCCTGGCTGCGCGAGACCGGGGCGCGCCTGGTGGTCGCCTGCCGGGAGGAGTACTGGGAAGGCGCCGGGGCGCAGTTCCCGCGGGAGCTGCTGCACACGCCCGCCGCCGCTGCCGCGCACACCCTGCCGCCCTGCGTGCGCCTGACCGACCTCACCCCCGACGAGGCCCGGCGCGCCCGCTCCCGCTACTCCGTCCCCGACGACGCGCTCACCGACCGGGACGCCCGCCACCCCCTCACCATCCGCCTCCTCTCGGAGGTCCGCGCCGCCCTGCCCGACGCCCCGGCCCTCACCGGCCTCGACCGCCACGACGTCCTCTCCGCCTACCTCGACCTGATGTGCCTGCGCGTCGCGGTCCGGCTCGCCGCCGAGAACGGGCTGCGCGGCACGGCCGTACGCCGGCTCGCGGCCCGCGTCTCCGGACAGGTTCACGAGGCGGCCCGGCGCAGCCTGGGTCCCGGGCAGGGCGAGCTGGACCGGGAGGCCTTCGAGGCGGTGTTCCCCTGGGGACCGGCCGTGGCCCGGATCCGCGGCGGCTCCGGCTGGGCGTCCGCCGTCCTCACCGAGGGTCTCCTGGTCCCGGCCGGCAGCGGCTACCGCTTCGCCCACGAGGAACTCGCCGACTGGATCGAGGGCATGCACCTCGACCTGGACGAGGCCCTGCACGCCCTGGTCCACCGCCGGCGCACCACGCAGGCCGCCCACCCCGTGCCCGTCCCGCACCATCGCGTCGGCCCCGTCGTCCAGGCGCTGCTCCTGCTCGCCCGCCAGCACGGCACCCGCCAACTCGCCCGCAGACTGGAGGAACTGACCCACGCCGTCGACGCCGACACGACCTCCTGGTGGGCCGCCCGCCTGCTCGCCCAGGCGCTCCTGCGCGTCCCCGACGCGACCCCGTACACCGGCGTCCTGCACCTCCTGGCCGACCGCATCGTCGCCTGGCGTCGCCAACAGCGCCCCGTACCCGCCGAGTTCGGCCCCTCCTTCTGGGCCGACCTGCCCCTGCCCGCCCCCGACCGCCTCGACCTCCTGCGCCGCCTGGTCCTGGCGGACGAGGCGCTGCCGGAGGGGGGAGAGGCGGGCCCCGACCGCGAGGGCGCGGGCGAGGAGCAGGGCCGTGGATTCCGGGAGGTTTCCCTCCAAGGGATCGGCGGTGTGCCTCACGGGGACGTCGACGTTGCCGACGGCGACGGGCCTTGCGGGGCCGATGCCCTCGAAGCCGGCGCCTGTGCGGCGGACCCTCACACCACCCGGTACCTCGACGCCGTGGCCCGGCTGCTCGCCGCCGAGCCCGGGGTCGTACAACCGCTGCTGATCAGCTGGTTCGACGACGAACGGCCGTTGCCCGCGACGCCGCACGCGACGGTGGCCACGGCCGCGCAGGCCCTGCTGCACACACACCGGCACCGGGCCCTGGACGACCTCACCGAGGTGCTCGTGGGCTGTGGGCACCGCAGAGCCGACGAACTGCTCGCCGTGCTCGCCGAGGACGAGCCGTCGGCCGTCTGCCGGGCGGTCGACCGGTGGGCACACGACGAGCGGCCCGCCCGGCGCGTGGCGGCGGTGGCGTACGGGCTGCGCGCCGCGCCGCACGTCCGTACCGAGGCGGACCGCGAGCTGCTGCGCTATGCCGCCCTCGCCCTGCTCTCCCGCCCCGCCGACTGCAGCCTGCACGGGGGCGCGCTCGCCCTCCTCGTCCAGGACCCGCAGACCCGCGCCCGCCACCTGCCCCAGGCCCTGCGCCGGTTCGCCTCCGGCGACCCGCAGCTCCCGCCGAGCGCGCTCGCCCCGGCCCTGGCCACCCACCCCGACCCGGTCCTCGACGCCTTCCGGACCCGTCTGAGCGCCGGGCCCGACGTGGGCGACACGCTGCGCACACTCGCCGACGTCACCACACCCGCGCTGGCCCGCCGGGTCGCCGCGCTGGTCCGCGAGGCCGCGGAGCTGCGGCCGGAGCCCGCCGGGCAGGTGGCCGAGTACGTCGACCGGCGCCTCGACCACGGCCCCGCCGCCCGCGCCGTACTCCTGCCCCTGGTCACCGGCCTGCTGGACGGCGGCCCCGAGCGGGTGCGCGCCGCCCTCGCGGTCGTCCTGGCCGCCCCGGGCGCCCCGGCCTCCAGACCCCTGCGCCGCGAGCTCCTGGAGTTCCTGCTCGCCCACGAGCGTGCGCCCGCCGTCCTGGACGCCCTGCTGCACGCGGCCGCCTATCGCGGCGACAGCGACGTCCGCGACCTCGTCCACCGCACCGGCCTCCTGCTCGTGCGCACCCCGGACGGCGCGACCCGCTTCGACCGCGGCCTGGTCGACCTGGGCCGGCACGTCCCCGGCTTCGCCGCGCTGATGGCCCGCTGGCTCACCGACACACCGGACGAGTGGGCCGCGGTGGTGGGTCCCAGCACCCGCCGGATGCTGGGGAACCTCGCGGGGGTACGCGTGCCCGCCTGAAGACGTGCGCCCTGTCACAGCCCCGATGCCGATGACGGCCCGAGGCACTTGGCATGGCACCCTTAGATCTGCGTAACAGGCATCGGTACATACGGACACGGGTTCGAGGAGCGGTCACAGTGCAGCGCTGGCGTGGCTTGGAGGACATCCCCCAGGACTGGGGGCGCAGCGTCGTCACCATCGGCTCCTACGACGGAGTCCACCGCGGCCACCAGCTGATCATCAAGCATGCTGTGGACCGCGCCCGCGAGCTGGGCATCCCCTCCGTCGTGGTGACCTTCGACCCGCACCCCAGCGAGGTCGTGCGCCCCGGCAGCCACCCGCCCCTGCTCGCCGCGCACCACCGCCGCGCCGAGCTGATGGCGGAGCTGGGCGTGGACGCGGTGCTCATCCTGCCGTTCACCACGGAGTTCTCGAAGCTGTCGCCGGCCGACTTCGTGGTCAAGGTGCTGGTCGACAAGCTGCACGCCAAGGCGGTCGTCGAGGGCCCGAACTTCCGCTTCGGCCACAAGGCCGCGGGCACCGTGGAGTTCCTCGCCGAGCAGGGCGAGGTGTACGACTTCGAGGTTGAGGTCGTCGACCTGTACGTGTCCGGCGCGGCGGGCGGCGGCGAGCCCTTCTCCTCGACCCTCACCCGGCGCCTGGTCGCCGCGGGCGACGTCGAGGGCACCCGCGAGATCCTGGGCCGCCCGCACCGCGTGGAGGGCGTGGTCGTCCGCGGCGCCCAGCGCGGCCGCGAACTGGGCTTCCCGACGGCCAACGTCGAGACGCTCCCGCACACCGCGATCCCGGCCGACGGCGTGTACGCCGGCTATCTGCACGTCGAGGGCGAGGCGATGCCGGCCGCGATCTCCGTCGGCACGAACCCGCAGTTCGACGGCACCGAGCGCACGGTGGAGGCGTACGCCATCGACCGCGTCGGCCTCGACCTGTACGGCCTGCACGTCGCCGTCGACTTCCTGGCGTACGTGCGCGGACAGGCGAAGTTCGAGACGCTGGAGGCCCTGCTGGAGCAGATGGCCGAGGACGTGAAGCGCTGCCGGGAGCTGATCGCGGCGGAGGACTAGGCGCGACGACGCCCCCCAGGACGCCGAAGGGCGGCCGGTGCTGTGAGGCACCGGCCGCCCTTCGTCATTCCTGCGCCCTACTGCTGCGGCGGAGCCTGCGGGGGCTGCGCCTGCGGGTTCTGTGCCTGCGGCTGGCCGGGCTGGGGGTAGCCGGGCTGCGGCGGGTACGGCTGCCCCTGCTGCGGCTGCGCTTGCTGGGGCGGATACGGCTGGCCCGGGGCCTGGGGAGCCTGGGGGGCTTGCGGAGCCTGGGGTGCCTGCTGGTAGGGCTGGCCCGGCTGTTGCGGATAGGGCTGACCGGGCTGCTGCGGCGGGTAAGGCTGTCCCGGCTGCTGGGCATACGGCTGTCCCGGCTGCTGCGGGTACTGCTGGTCCGGGGCCTGCGGGTACGGCTGGCCCGGAGCCTGCGGGTACGGCTGGCCTTGGACCGGCATCTGGCCCTGGGCCGGCGGCTGGCCGGGGAAGGGCTGGCCGGGCATGGGCGGCGCGGCCACCGGCGGCGGGTTGCCGTCGTTGGTCCACAGACCGTGCGCCTGCTGGTGGCGTACGAAGTCCTCGGCGACCATCGCCGCGAGGTTGAAGTACGCCTCGCGCACCTTGGGCCGCATCATGTCGAGGTCGACCTCGGCACCGGCGGCGAGGTGCTCGTCGAAGGGCACCACCACGACGCCCCGGCACCGGGTCTCGAAGTGGGACACGATGTCCTCGACCTTGATCGTCTTGCCGGTCTCGCGCACCCCGCTGATGACGGTGATCGACCGGGAGACCAGGTCGGCGTACCCGTGCGCGGACAGCCAGTCCAGCGTCGTACTGGCGCTGCTCGCACCGTCCACGGACGGCGTCGAGATGATGATCAGCTGGTCGGCGAGGTCGAGCACACCGCGCATGGCGCTGTACAGCAGACCGGTACCGGAGTCGGTGAGGATGACCGGGTACTGCCTGCCCAGCACGTCGATCGCGCGCCGGTAGTCCTCGTCGTTGAACGTCGTGGACACGGCCGGGTCGACGTCGTTGGCGATGATCTCCAGCCCGGAGGGCGCCTGGGAGGTGAACCGCCGGATGTCCATGTACGAGTTGAGGTACGGGATCGCCTGGACGAGGTCACGGATGGTGGCCCCGGTCTCCCGGCGCACGCGGCGCCCGAGCGTGCCCGCGTCGGGGTTGGCGTCGATGGCCAGGATCTTGTCCTGCCGCTCGCTGGCGAGGGTCGAGCCGAGCGCGGTGGTCGTGGTGGTCTTGCCGACACCGCCCTTGAGGCTGATGACCGCTATCCGGTAGCAGGACAGCACCGGCGTCCGGATCAGGTCGAGCTTGCGCTGCCGCTCGGCCTCCTCCTTCTTGCCGCCGATCTTGAACCGGCTCGGCGCCGCCGCGGGGCGTCCGCTCTTCGCCTTCTGCTTCTTGTTGTTCAGCAGCCGGTCCGAGGACAACTCCACGGCCGCGGTGTAACCGAGCGGCGCCGCACCCGGGTTGGTGGGCTGCCGCTGGTCGTGCTGTATGGGCTGCGGCCAGGCGGCCCCGAGACGGGGGTCGACGGGCTGCTGCGGCGCCTGGGGTGCCTGCGGTGCCTGCGGGTCGTGCGGAGGCTGGGCCGCGTGCGGACCCTGCGGGTCCTGCGGCGCCGGGGCGGGCTGCTGGACCTGCTGCGGCTGACCGGGGTGCCCCGGCTGTCCCTGCTGGGCGGGCGGCTGCGGGAACCCGTAACCGCCGGGCTGAGCAGGGGGGTTGGGCACACCGGGTGCACCCGCGGCGGCCCCGGGCTGCGGGAAGCCGTACCCGGCGGGCTGCCCGGGCCCTTGGGCCCCTTCGGGCGCCGGGGGAGCGGCCGGCCCCTGCGGAGCCTGAACTCCGGGCGCGGCCTGGGCCCCGGCACCGGCCTGGGGGAAGCCGTAACCACCCGGCACCGGCGGCGTGGGAGCCCCGGGTTGCGGGAAGCCGTAACCGGCGGGCGCGTTGGGGGCGGGCGCGGGCGCACCGACCGGCGGCTGGGCGCCGGGGGTGTGGGGAGCCGGAGGCTGCGCGCCCTGGGGAGCCGGAGCGCCGGGCTGCGGGAAGCCGTAGCTGCCCTGCGCGTTGGGCATGGGAGCGGCGGCGTCGGTCGGCTGCGGTGCCGGGGGCTGAGTGCCCTGCGGTGCCGGGGCCGGGGCGCCGGGCTGCGGGAAACCGTAGGCGCCCTGCGCGTTGGGCGCGGGCGGTGCCTGCGGGGCCGGAGGCTGCGGGGCCGTCGGGGCGCCCGGGGCGTACGGCTGGCCGGGCTGGTTCCAGGCGGCGGGCGCGGGTTGCGGTGCCTGGGGGTGGAACGGCTGCTGCTGGCCCGGCACGGCACCGGGGCCCTGTGCGGCCATCGGCTCCGGCTGGGCGGGCATCGGGGCCGGCGCCTGCGGCGCGGGCTGCACCGGCCACTGGGCCGCCGGAGCGGGCGCCGCGGGCCGGTACGACGGCGGCAGCGGCGGCAGCCCGCCCTGCGGCGCCGGCGGGGGCGCCCAGGCGGGCGGCGCGTCCTGCGGTTCGGCAGGCGCGGCCGGCACGGCGTCCTGGGGCACGCTGTCCTGCGGTACGGCGTCGGAGGGCTCCGCGTCCTCGGGCTTCACGTCGGCAGGGGCGGCGTCCTGGTGCGTGGCGTCCGCCAGGGCCTCGGCCGCGGGGGCCTCCTCGGCCTGCGCCGTCACCTCGTCCTCGTCCTCGTCCTCGGCGTCCGCGTCAGCCGCAGCCTCGGCGTTCACCCGAACGGAGTCGTCCTGGGGCGACGGTCCATCCACCGGCTCGATCTCGGCGGACTCGAACGTGGCCTCCGCCTCCGCCTCCGCTTCCGCCTCCACAGTGTCGGAGCCATAGCTGGAGTCGGATTCGGCGTCCACCACCACGGCGTCCGCCCGCACAGCCTCCGAAGGCTCGCCGTCCGCGTCCCCGGCGTCGTCGCTCGACGCCGCGCTCTCCGACGCGACCTCCTCGGCCTCCGCCCCCGTCTCCCCGGACTCGGCGTCCTCATCACTCACCGACAGCTCAGCGGCGTCCTCAAGCTCGCTCACCTCGTCCGCCCCCTTCGCATCGGCGGCGGCGCTGTCGTCGTCATCCGTGTCGTCAACAGCCGTGGAAACACTACGGAGCTCGATCACATCGGCTCCGTCGCTCTCCTCAGCCGCATCCGTGGCAGCCGCGTTCGTGGCAGTCGGAGCCCCGGCGGCCTCGCCCTCGGCGGCAGCCGTGCGCTCGGCGACCTCGGCGATCTCCCGCTTCAGGGCGGCCGCGGAGAACCGCATGGTCGCCCCGCTCTCCAGGTCCCCGCTCCCGAACTCGGGCTCAGGCACGGACGGAGCGGGGGCGGCAGCCGGCGGGGTCGCCGGAGCGGCCGGAGCCGACGCGGCCCACGGCGACTGGGCCCCGCCCATCGGCATGTTCGGCACGGCCGCGGGCGACGCGGTATCACCGGACTCGGCCGCCGCGGGCTCCGCCGTCGGTCCCTGCGGTTCGAACCCGCTCCCCACCGGCAGCTTTGGCACCGCGACGGGGCTCCCGCTCGGCGGCGCGGGCGGCGTGAACGGAGCGCCAGGGCCCGCAGCCTGAGGGGCAGGGGGAGTGAACGGCGCCCCGGGACCGGCAGCCGGGGGAGCGGGAGGAGCGAACGGAGCACCAGGCCCCGCGGCCGGAGGCGCGGGCGGCGTGAAAGGCGCCCCCGGCGCGGGGGCCGTAGGAGCCGGCGGCGTGAAGGGCGCACCGGGCGTCGGCGCGGGCGGAGGCGGCGTGAACGGAGCCCCCGGAGCCGGAGTGCCAGGAATCGGAGCCCCCGGGCCCCCGGCCGCCCGCGTCGCGTGCGGAGGAGGCGTCAGGCCCGGAATGGGAGCACCCGGAGAGAACGGAGAAACCCCCGGTCCCGGGAACGCGGAAGGAGACGTACCGGCGGGCGAAGGAGCCGCGCCGGCAGGCGGAGTCGATGTACCGGACGCCGGTCCCGACGCCCCGCTCGCGCCCGCCCCTTGGTCGGAGCCCCCCGACGCTCCCGAACCGCCGGACGCGTTCTGCGTGTACCAGGCGGGCGGGGCGTAGTCGATGGTGAACTCGCCGGTCGTCTCGATGGCGGACTCCGCGTCGGGCTGGTCATCGCCGGGTGTGGCCCAGCCCCCGCGGATCCCGTCCCGATCGCTGCTCACAGTTCCTCCTGGTGTGGTCGAGCCCCCTCAAGCCGTGCCGGGGCGACCAGTTCGTGTCGTTCTCAGTCGTCCGTAGTCGTTCGAGGCAGTCCAAGCAGTCCGAGCAATCGACCCACCGGCTCTCCCCCCGGGCCGCCGACGCCCGTTCCACGGGTCTCTGGCATCGCGCCCGGTACCAGCCTAATCACCAGGAGCCGCGCCCCGGCAGGCCCGTCCACCTCTCAGCATCCGCCCACCTGCGCACACCGTGCCCAGAAGTGACGTACACAGTTGGCCTCTTGGCGAACCATTGGCGTACAAAACGGTCACGACGCGGCCCGTCGCGCGCACCCGCGTTCCCGATGTCATGACGCGGTGTCTCCCCCCGTTTGCTGCCAACTCACCGCAACGGAGGCCCCGTTGAGACCACCTGAAGGTCCCGGTGCCCGACCCGTTTCGGTCGTCTCCCCCGACACCATGCATAGTAGGTGGCCGGTCCGACATCGCAGGCGGGAGCGCACCTCCCCGCCTGTGGTTACGGGGAGAGTCGGACACGCATGGCGGCATGACGGGACGCACACAACATCTGCACGTTCGCGAAGAGGCGTGCACGCGCGGCCTGAACCGGCGAGGGCACAGGTTTCTCCCCGCGCTCGATCCACGTCACCGTCACCGAAAGGATCCGTCAGCGTGAGTTTCGGCCCGCCACCGTCCGTCTGCACCGAGTCCGCGCTGGCGGCGGACAAGACACGGACGAGACGCCGCACACGCGTACTGGGCGTGACGACCGCCGCGGTGGCCGTCGTCCTCGGCCTGGTCGCCGGGTCGGTGTGGTATCTCCAGGACGGCAGAACCACGCACAAGGCGGCACCGGCGGCCGTCCAGGCCCCGGACGAGATACGCACGACCGTTGAGCGGCCCCCCGTCTCGCCCGAGGGGTGGATCGTCGTCGAGCACGACGAGGAGAAGCTCTCCAAGAACACGGAGGCGAAGCCGCGTTACGCGCCCGGCACCTGGGCCACCGGCAAGATCCTCGCGCGGGGCGTCGCCAACCGTATCGAGGGCTACAAGATCGAGCCCAAGTACGACGAGACGGCGTGGACCCTCAAGCTCGACGGCCACATCTGCGCCACCAGCAGGGACGTCACCGCCGACGGCCGTACCGCCGTGGTCGTCCAGCCCGCGCGCGCCAAGGGCTCCGCCAAGGAGGGCGTCTGCGACGAGGTGGTGTTCTTCGACGTCGACACCGGCGAGAAGCTCTGGCAGAAGAAGATGCCCGCCGCCGACTTCGCCTACGTCTCCAACACCAACCTCACCCTGACCGAGGGCGTCGTGGCCGTCGCCTGGGGCCGGGGCTCGGTGGCGTACGACATGAAGAGCGGCCGACGGCTGTGGAACAGCACGACCCTGTCCCAGTGCGAGGACAAGGGGTTCGCCGGCGGCCGCGCGCTGCTCGTCCTGGTGGCCTGCGGCGAGTCCACCAACGCCACCTACCGGGTGGAGAAGCTGAACACCCGCACCGGCAAGACACAGTGGACGTACCGGCTCGCCCGCGGTGTCGAGGGCGTCTACCTGCCCTCCTCCGACCCACCGGTCCTCGCCGTCGAGGCGGGCGACAGCAAGGTGACCGACCTGATCACCCTCGACCCCGCCTCCGGGAAGCGCCGCGCCACGATCTCGATGGACGGCTACGACCCCAAGTGCGGCCGGCGGTACTACTTCTCGCCGTTCTTCGGTGTGGTCGACAACTGCGACGGCCTGGTCGTGGGCCGCACACAGGCCTTCGTCATGAGCAAGGAGAACATCGCCAACGACCAGCCCTCGGACTGGATCGTGGCGTTCGACCTGAAGAAGGGCAAATCGGCGGGGAAGTTCGACGGCCGGGAGTCCCAGATGGTCGTACCGCTGCGCATGAGCGGCGACGAACTCCTCGTCTACCGGCGCAGTGGCAGCTCCGTCGACCCGGCCGCCGTCGTGAGCTGGAACCCGCGCACCGACAAGGAGACCCCGTACCTCCTCTTCCAGCTCCCGGAGGACGACGAGTACGAACTCAGCGACCCGGAGCGGACGGAGATGGTGGTCGAGAAGGGGCACGTCTTCTTCGCGCGCCGCGAGCTGGTCCGGGACGACAAGTACCCGACGGACTCGGTGCTGTCCGTGATCGGAGTGGGCAGCGCGGGACTGAAGCACTGAGCCGCGCGGGGCAGAAAACCCGGAACAGGGCGGCACGCGCGCGTACCGCCCCGTCGGGCCGGGTGCCGGCAGCGCCCCGCGGTGCCGGGGGTTACTCGGAGGCTGGGCTGCCGTGCGGCGGAGCGGGCTCCAGATCGAACTCCCCGTCCCGCGCCCCCAGGACGAAGGCCCGCCACTCGGCTTCGGTGTAGCGCAGCACGGTGCCGGGGTCGAGGGACGAGCGCATGGCCACGGCCCCCTCGGGGAGGTACGCGATCTCGACCCGCTCCTCGTGCTCCTCCGTACCCGGCGCGCAGTGCCATTCGACGCCGGAGATGTCGAGGGCGTACAGCTCGTCCCGCTCGCGCTCCTTGCGCGCCTTGATCTCCTCAGCCGTCTCCGCCATGCCGCAGCGACCCCTTCCCGACGTACGAACGCTGTACCGGGTCACACTAGTGGCCCACGAAACGCTCCCGCCCGTCCTTCACGGTTGAGCGCACGCCGTCACGCCACACCTGGTATGCCGGCCGCTCGGTGCCGGGGACGGAGCCCCCTGTCCGCACTGGTACCCTGAGTGACGGCCGTTCGTGTACGCACCCCCGGGGCTCACCCCCTGGAGGCCGCGCTCAGCGGATCCCCGCCTCCCGAGTAACGGAAGCTCCCCCGAGACAAAGACCGGGGGCACTCGGTGGCGACCCAGAGACTACGAGGAGTACGCGTGTCGCTCGACGCCGCTACGAAGAAGCAGATCATCACCGAGTTCGGTACCAAGGAGGGCGACACCGGCTCCCCCGAGGTCCAGGTCGCCATGCTGTCGCGTCGGATCTCCGACCTGACGGAGCACCTCAAGGTCCACAAGCACGACCACCACTCCCGCCGTGGTTTGCTGATCCTGGTCGGTCAGCGCCGCCGGCTGCTGCAGTACCTGGCCAAGAAGGACATCCAGCGCTTCCGTACGCTGGTCGACCGCCTGGGCATCCGCCGCGGTGCGGCGGGCGCCAAGTAACACGCCGTGAAGGGAGCGGTTCCCGAGATCATCGGGGGCCGCTCCCTTTGCCGTACGTGCGGAAACGTGCGGAGTGTCACTCACGCTTTGTAGTGTGGTAGCACAACGCATTACGCACGACACAGCACGACAACGAACAGGAGAAGTGCACCTCGCCGCCGCCGGTCCTCGGTAGTGGCCCCCGGGGGGAAGCGAGCCCCGGGTGCTTCGATCGAAGACCGGCCCGCACAGCCCGGCGCGCTTCTCCGCAACCGTCCCCCTGCCACACGGGCAGCGACGGGACGAAGACGAGGAGAAAACGCTAGTGGAGAACGAGACCCACTACGCCGAGGCCGTCATCGACAATGGCGCCTTCGGCACCCGTACCATCCGCTTCGAGACGGGCCGCCTGGCCAAGCAGGCCGCCGGTTCCGCCGTGGCGTACCTGGACGACGACACCATGGTGCTGTCGGCCACCACCGCCTCCAAGAACCCCAAGGACCAGCTCGACTTCTTCCCGCTCACGGTGGACGTCGAGGAGCGGATGTACGCCGCCGGCAAGATCCCCGGCAGCTTCTTCCGCCGTGAGGGCCGGCCCTCCGAGGACGCCGTCCTCACCTGCCGCCTCATCGACCGCCCGCTGCGCCCGTCCTTCAAGAAGGGCCTGCGCAACGAGATCCAGGTCGTCGCGACGATCATGGCCCTCAACCCCGACCACCTGTACGACGTCGTGGCGATCAACGCCGCGTCCGCGTCCACGCAGCTGGCCGGCCTGCCCTTCTCCGGCCCGATCGGCGGCGTCCGCGTCGCGCTGATCCGCGGCCAGTGGGTCGCCTTCCCGACGCACACCGAGCTCGAGGACGCCGTCTTCGACATGGTGGTCGCCGGCCGCGTCCTGGAGGACGGCGACGTCGCGATCATGATGGTCGAGGCCGAGGCCACCGACAAGACCATCCAGCTGGTCGAGGGCGGCGCCGAGGCGCCGACCGAGGAGGTCGTCGCCGCCGGTCTGGACGCCGCGAAGCCCTTCATCAAGGTCCTCTGCAAGGCCCAGGCCGACCTCGCGTCGAAGGCCGCCAAGCCGACCGGCGAGTTCCCGGTCTTCCTCGACTACCAGGACGACATCCTGGAGGCGCTGTCCGCCGCCGTCCGCCCGGAGCTCACCTCCGCGCTGACCATCGCGGGCAAGCAGGACCGCGAGGCCGAGCTGGACCGCGTCAAGGCGCTCGCTGCCGAGAAGCTCCTGCCGGAGTTCGAGGGCCGCGAGAAGGAGATCTCCGCCGCGTACCGCTCGCTCACCAAGCAGCTGGTCCGCGAGCGCGTGATCAACGAGAAGAAGCGCATCGACGGCCGTGGCGTGACGGACATCCGTACGCTCGCCGCCGAGGTCGAGGCCATCCCGCGGGTTCACGGTTCGGCCCTGTTCGAGCGTGGCGAGACCCAGATCCTGGGCGTCACCACCCTCAACATGCTCCGCATGGAGCAGCAGCTGGACACCCTTTCCCCGGTGACCCGCAAGCGCTACATGCACAACTACAACTTCCCGCCGTACTCCGTCGGCGAGACCGGCCGCGTCGGCTCCCCGAAGCGCCGCGAGATCGGCCACGGCGCCCTCGCCGAGCGCGCCATCGTGCCGGTGCTGCCGACGCGCGAGGAGTTCCCCTACGCGATCCGTCAGGTGTCCGAGGCCCTCGGTTCCAACGGTTCGACGTCCATGGGCTCGGTCTGCGCCTCCACCATGTCGCTGCTGAACGCCGGTGTGCCCCTGAAGGCCCCGGTCGCCGGTATCGCCATGGGCCTGATCTCCCAGGAGATCAACGGCGAGACGCACTACGTCGCCCTCACCGACATCCTCGGTGCGGAGGACGCCTTCGGCGACATGGACTTCAAGGTCGCCGGCACCAAGGAGTTCGTGACCGCCCTCCAGCTCGACACCAAGCTGGACGGCATCCCGGCCTCCGTCCTGGCCGCGGCCCTCAAGCAGGCCCGTGACGCCCGCCTGCACATCCTGGACGTGATGATGGAGGCCATCGACCGTCCGGACGAGATGTCTCCGAACGCTCCGCGGATCATCACGGTCAAGATCCCGGTCGACAAGATCGGTGAGGTCATCGGCCCCAAGGGCAAGATGATCAACCAGATCCAGGAGGACACCGGCGCCGAGATCACGATCGAGGACGACGGCACCATCTACATCGGCGCCTCCGACGGCCCGGCCGCCGAGGCCGCCCGTGCCACGATCAACAGCATCGCCAACCCGACGATGCCCGAGGTCGGAGAGCGCTACCTGGGCACGGTCGTGAAGACGACCACCTTCGGCGCGTTCGTCTCCCTGATGCCCGGCAAGGACGGTCTGCTGCACATCTCGCAGATCCGCAAGCTGGCCGGCGGCAAGCGCGTGGAGAACGTCGAGGACGTCCTCGGTGTGGGCCAGAAGGTCCAGGTCGAGATCGCCGAGATCGACTCCCGCGGCAAGCTCTCCCTGATCCCCGTGATCGAGGGCGAGGAAGGCTCCGAGGACACGAAGGACGACGCCGAACAGTGACGTCCCGTAGCTCCAAGGCGACGGCCCGCACCTCTCCGGAGGCGCGGGCCGTCGCCCGTACCCAAACCCTCGTCAAGGGCACCGGCGGCATCGGTACGGTCCGCAAGACCACCCTCCCGGGTGGTCTGCGCATCGTCACCGAGACGCTGCCCTCCGTGCGCTCGGCGACCTTCGGGATCTGGGCGCACGTCGGCTCCCGCGACGAGACGCCCGCCCTGAACGGCGCCACGCACTACCTGGAGCACCTGCTCTTCAAGGGGACCACCCGCAGGTCCGCCCTGGACATCTCCTCCGCCATCGACGCGGTCGGCGGCGAGATGAACGCGTTCACGGCGAAGGAGTACACGTGCTACTACGCGCGCGTGCTCGACACCGACCTGCCGCTCGCCATCGACGTCGTCTGCGACATGCTGACCGGCTCGCTGATCCTCGAAGAGGACGTCAACGTCGAGCGCGGCGCGATCCTCGAAGAGATCGCGATGACCGAGGACGACCCGGGCGACTGCGTGCACGACCTGTTCGCGCACACCATGTTCGGCGACAACGCCCTCGGCCGCCCGGTCCTCGGCACCGTCGACACGGTCAACGCCCTCACGGCCGACCGCATCCGCCGCTTCTACAAGAAGCACTACGACCCGACGCACCTCGTGGTCGCCTGCGCCGGCAACATCGACCACAACAAGGTCGTACGACAGGTCCGCGCGGCCTTCGAGAAGGCGGGCGCCTTCAAGAGCGCGGACGCCTCGCCCATCGCCCCGCGCGACGGCCGGCGCACCATCCGCACCGCGGGCCGCGTCGAGCTGCTGGGCCGCAAGACGGAGCAGGCCCACGTCGTCCTCGGCATGCCCGGCCTCGCCCGCACGGACGACCGCCGCTGGGCGCTCGGCGTGCTGAACACGGCCCTCGGCGGCGGCATGTCCTCCCGCCTGTTCCAGGAGGTCCGCGAGAAGCGCGGCTTGGCCTACAGCGTGTACTCGTACACCTCCGGCTTCGCCGACTGCGGCCTGTTCGGCGTGTACGCGGGCTGCCGCCCCAGCCAGGTGCACGACGTGCTGAAGATCTGCCGCGACGAGCTCGACCACGTCGCCGGGGACGGTCTGTCCGACGACGAGATCGGCCGCGCCATAGGGCAGCTGCAGGGCTCCACGGTCCTGGGTCTTGAGGACACGGGCGCGCTGATGAACCGTATCGGCAAGAGCGAGCTGTGCTGGGGCGAGCAGATGTCCGTCGACGACATGCTGGCCCGGATAGCCGCGGTGACCCCGGACGAGGTCCGGTCCGTCGCTCGCGACATCCTGGGACAGCGCCCGTCGCTGTCGGTCATCGGCCCGCTCAAGGACAAGCAGGCCTCGCGGCTGCACGACGCCGTCGCCTAAACCCCTCCGGTAAGGAAGCAACAGATGAGCAAGCTGCGCGTGGCGGTCCTCGGTGCCCAGGGCCGGATCGGTTCCGAGGCGGTACGGGCCGTCCAGGCCGCCGAGGACCTGGAACTGGTCGCTGCCCTCGGCCGGGGCGACAAGCTGGAGACGCTGGCGGACGCCGGGGCCCAGGTCGCGGTCGAACTGACCACGCCCGCCTCGGTCATGGGCAACCTCGACTTCTGCGTGCGCCACGGCATCCACGCCGTCGTCGGGACGACCGGCTGGACCGAGGAGCGCCTCGCGCAGCTGACGGGCTGGCTCGCCCAGTCCCCGGAAACCGGCGTGCTCATCGCGCCGAACTTCTCCATCGGCGCCGTCCTCACCATGAAGTTCGCGCAGATCGCTGCGCCGTACTTCGAGTCGGTCGAGGTCGTCGAGCTGCACCACCCGAACAAGGTCGACGCCCCCTCCGGGACCGCCACGCGCACCGCCCAGCTCATCGCCGAGGCCCGCCGCGCCGCCGGCAGCGCGCCGGCGCCGGACGCCACCGTCACCGCCCTGGAGGGAGCCCGCGGCGCCGACGTCGACGGGGTCCCGGTGCACGCCGTACGCCTGCGCGGGCTGCTCGCCCACCAGGAGGTGCTGCTCGGCGGCGAGGGCGAGACCCTCACCATCCGTCACGACTCCCTGCACCACAGCAGCTTCATGCCGGGCATCCTGCTCGGCGTGCGACGCGTGGTGTCGACCCCGGGCCTGACCTTCGGCCTGGAGCACTTCCTGGACCTCGGCTGACCCGGGAAACCCCAGACATGCGCGCGAAGCTCTCCTACGCCGTCACGGCCGCCGTCCTGCTCTTCTACTTCGTCCTGGTCGGCAGCCGCGGCGTCATGCTCATCCAGTCCGGCACGCTCCTGACCGTCACCTTCGGCGTGGCGGTGCTGATCCTGCCGGTCATCGGCCTGTGGTTCCTGTGGAAGAACACCCAGTTCGTCCGCAGGGCCAACGCGCTGGCCGCCGAACTCGACGCCGAGGGCGCACTGCCCGTCGACGAGCTGAAGCGGACCCCCGGCGGCCGTATCGACCGCGACTCGGCCGACGAGGTCTTCGCCAAGCGCAAGGCCGAGACGGAGGCGTCCCCGGACGACTGGCGCAGCTGGTTCCGCCTCGCCGTCGCCTACCACGACGCCCGCGACACCCCGCGCGCCCGCAAGGCGATGCAGCGGGCGATCGCCCTGCACGACGGCAAGCCCGTCCAGGCCTGAGCCGCACGACCGGCCGCACGCCCGGCCGTATGCCCGAGGGAAGGGCCGCACGCGGGCCTATGAGTAGGCCGCACGCACGCGTGCGCGAGAGAGCGGCACACCTGCCCGCGTGAAGGCCGCGCACGCCCGTGCGGAAGGCCTCCGGAGTGACGACGAAGGGGGCCGGCCCGCATCGCCGCGGACCGGCCCCTTCCCGTTCGTCTGCGGCGTCAGCGCCGCGCGCACTCCGCCGCCCACGCCTCCACGGCGTCCGAGGCCCGGTCGAAGGCCGAGGCGCGCCCCACGAAGTCGAGACCGTGCGTGGTCATCAGCGGCGGGGTCTCCTGGGCCGCGCGGTCCTTGCGCGCGACGATCAGCGCCTGCCCCTGCACCGTGCGCGGCAGCCCCACCCAGCGCACCGGCTGCTGCACCGTGCGCACCGCGGTCACCCGGTTCCAGGTGACCGTACGCGTGACGAGGAAGCTCACCTGACGCAGCCCGCGAGTGCTCACCCACACGCCCATGCGCAGCAGCCGCAGCGCACTGGCGATCACGGCCAGCGCGAGCCCGAAGACGACGCCGGCGGAAGACGGCGAGCCGGTCAGGGCGATCAGCACCGCCGCGAACAGCACGAACGAGGCGAGCAGCAGGCACAGCGCGGCCCCGCCCACTCGCCAGGGACCGGGCCGGTAGGGGCGGCGCCAGCGCGAACGGTCGTCGTGCGGCAGGGCCGTGTCGTCGGTTGCTTCGAACGTGCGGTCGGCCGTCAGGAAGGGCAGGGGCACGGCTGGTCCTCACTCATTCCATGCATGGGCTGTGCCCGGTGAGGCTATCCGGCCGGGTCCGCGCTCACCACCCATGGGGGTCCGGAAGGGTCAGTGCCCCTGGGACGCCTGTGACTGCTGGGTCTGCGTCGCGGAGGGCGTGGACAGGGCCGGCATCCCGAGGACCAGGGAGCCCACGAGCCCGGCGACGATGGTGAGCCCCAGCAGCCAGCGGCCGGCGATCTGTCCGACGGACGACCGCTGACGGGGTGGGGGAGTGACATTGCTGCGGAACCTGTCGGCTTCGGAGACGAAGGCGAACGGAACGGGCTCGCGCCGACGGAACATCGGGGCGCGTCTCCCTTCGGGGGTCGAACGAGTGGGTGGGTGTCACCACTACAGACGAGCGAGAGTCACAAAAGGTGCCCGCTTGCCCCGAATTCACAGAAGTTTTCCGAAGTTCGACGAATCTGTCGGGTCCCGGTACCGAACGCCCTGATGTCAGAGCCGCGCCGTAGAGTGGGCGCCGCCCGAGAGAAGTGATGGAAGGACCCTCCGAGCCGTGACCGACACCCCCGCCGACGACCTCAAGCCGAGCTTCCGCAGCGACGTCACCGTCGAGCTGGTCAAGCACACCGCGTCGGACGCCGACGTGCTGTTCGCCGCCCGCGTCTCGACCGTCGGCGAGCAGTCGCTGGACGAGCTGAACAAGGACCCGGAGCGTTCCAAGGGCCTGATCAACTACCTGATGCGGGACCGGCACGGCAGCCCCTTCGAGCACAACTCGATGACGTTCTTCATCAGCGCCCCGATCTTCGTCTTCCGCGAGTTCATGCGGCACCGCGTGGGCTGGTCGTACAACGAGGAGAGCGGCCGCTACCGCGAGCTCCAGCCGGTCTTCTACGTCCCGGACGAGTCCCGCAAGCTGGTCCAGGAGGGCCGCCCGGGCAAGTACGTCTTCGTCGAGGGCACCCAGGCCCAGCAGGAGCTGGTCGGCCGCGTCATGGAGGACTCGTACGTCCACGCGTACGAGGCGTACCAGGAGATGCTCGCCGCCGGCGTCGCCCGCGAGGTGGCCCGTGCGGTCCTCCCGGTGGGCCTGTTCTCCTCGATGTACGCCACCTGCAACGCCCGCTCGCTGATGCACTTCCTCGGCCTGCGCACCCAGCACGAGCTCGCCAAGGTGCCGTCCTTCCCGCAGCGGGAGATCGAGATGGTGGGCGAGAAGATGGAGGCCGCGTGGGCCGAGCTCATGCCGCTGACGTACGCCGCCTTCAACGCCAACGGCCGCGTCGCCCCGTAATGCGCACCGGTTTCGCGGTCGGGCACGCATGTACGGGTCAGCCTCGTGAAGTGTCCGTATTGCGGCATTTGTGGAAGTTCATCTAGCCTGATCAAACGGACCCGGCACTGCTTGAACCCCCGAGCAGGCAGTGCCGGGCTCCATATTTGTCCTGACTTTCCCGGCACCCCAAGGGCAGACCACGCATTGAGCAGCGAGTAGCGTGTTACCCATGGCTCCGACCTCCACTCCGCAGACCCCCTTCGGGCGGGTCCTCACCGCCATGGTCACGCCCTTCACGGCGGACGGCGCACTTGACCTCGACGGCGCGCAGCGGCTCGCCACCCACCTGGTGGACGCAGGCAACGACGGCCTGATCATCAACGGCACCACCGGCGAGTCGCCCACCACCAGCGACGCGGAGAAATCGGACCTCGTACGGGCCGTACTGGAAGCCGTCGGCGACCGGGCCCACATCGTGGCCGGCGTCGGAACCAACGACACCCACCACAGCATCGAGCTGGCGCGCGACGCCGAGCGGGTGGGCGCACACGGCCTCCTGGTCGTCACGCCGTACTACAACAAGCCCCCGCAGGAGGGCCTGTACCGGCACTTCACGGCCGTCGCCGACGCCGCCGGACTGCCGGTCATGCTGTACGACATCCCGGGCCGCAGCGGCGTCCCCATCAACACGGAGACGCTCGTCCGCCTCGCCGAGCACCCGAGAATCGTCGCCAACAAGGACGCCAAGGGCGACCTCGGCCGCGCCGGCTGGGCCATCGCCCAGTCGGGACTGGCCTGGTACTCCGGCGACGACATGCTCAACCTGCCGCTGCTCTCCGTGGGCGCGGTCGGCTTCGTCTCGGTCGTCGGCCACCTGGTCACGCCGGACCTGCGGGCCCTGGTCGAGGCCTTCACCTCCGGCGACGTCCAGAAGGCCACCGAGATCCACCAGAAGCTGCTCCCCGTCTACACGGGCATGTTCCGCACCCAGGGCGTCATGACGACGAAGGCCGCGCTCGCCCTCCAGGGTCTGCCCGCCGGGCCGCTGCGCGCGCCCATGGTCGAGTGCACGCCCGAGGAGATCGCCCAGCTCAAGATCGATCTTGCCGCCGGCGGGGTACAGCTCTAACACCAGACTTCACAACTGAATAGGCAGGACACCGGTGCCTGCACCCCACAACGACAACTGCTTCTGCACGAACGTCATGCGCGCCACGTGCCCCACCGGTACGTGGCGCGTGTGGTGAGGAGAGTCTTTTGAGTCATCCGCATCCTGAACTGGGCCCGCCCCCGCCGCTCCCCGAAGGCGGCCTGAGGGTCACCCCGCTCGGCGGTCTCGGCGAGATCGGCCGAAACATGACGGTCTTCGAGTACGGCGGCCGCCTACTGATCGTCGACTGCGGAGTGCTGTTCCCCGAGGAGGAGCAGCCCGGAATCGACCTGATCCTGCCGGACTTCTCGTCCGTCCGGGACCGCCTCGACGACATCGAGGGCATCGTCCTGACCCACGGCCATGAGGACCACATCGGCGGCGTCCCCTTCCTGCTCCGCGAGAAGCCGGACATCCCGCTGATCGGCTCCAAGCTGACCCTCGCCCTGATCGAGGCGAAGCTCCAGGAGCACCGCATCCGGCCCTACACCCTCGAAGTGGCCGAGGGGAACCGCGAGCGCATCGGCCCCTTCGACTGCGAGTTCGTCGCCGTCAACCACTCCATCCCCGACGCCCTGGCCGTGGCCATCCGCACGCCCGCCGGCATGGTGGTCCACACGGGCGACTTCAAGATGGACCAGCTGCCGCTGGACAACCGGCTGACGGACCTGCACGCGTTCGCACGGCTGAGCGAGGAAGGCATCGACCTCCTCCTCAGCGACTCCACGAACGCCGAGGTCCCCGGCTTCACCCCGCACGAGCGGGACATCTCCAACGTCCTGCGCCAGGTCTTCGCCAGTGCCCGCAAGCGGATCATCGTGGCGAGCTTCGCCAGCCACGTCCACCGCATCCAGCAGATCCTGGACGCGGCGCACGAGTACGGCCGCCGGGTCGCGTTCGTCGGCCGCTCGATGGTCCGCAACATGGGCATCGCCCGGGACCTGGGCTACCTCAAGGTCCCGCCGGGCCTGGTGGTGGACGTCAAGACGCTCGACGACCTGCCGGACAGCGAGGTGGTCCTGGTCTGTACGGGCTCTCAGGGCGAGCCGATGGCGGCCCTGTCCCGCATGGCCAACCGCGACCACCAGATCCGCATCGTCGACGGCGACACGGTCATCCTGGCCTCGTCCCTCATCCCCGGAAACGAGAACGCGGTCTACCGCGTCATCAACGGCCTGACCCGATGGGGCGCGAACGTCGTCCACAAGGGCAATGCCAAGGTGCATGTTTCCGGCCACGCGTCCGCGGGCGAGCTACTGTACTTCTACAACATCTGCCGCCCGAAGAACCTGATGCCGGTGCACGGCGAATGGCGCCACCTGCGGGCCAACGCCGAACTCGGCGCCCTCACGGGCGTTCCGCACGACCGCATCGTCATCGCCGAGGACGGCGTGGTGGTCGACCTCGTCGAGGGCAAGGCGAAGATCTCCGGCAAGGTCCAGGCCGGCTATGTGTACGTCGACGGCCTCTCGGTCGGCGATGTCGGCGAGCCGGCCCTGAAGGACCGCAAGATCCTCGGCGACGAGGGCATCATCTCGGTCTTCGTGGTGGTGGACTCCTCCACCGGCAAGATCACGGGCGGCCCGCACGTCCACGCCCGCGGTTCCGGCATCGAGGACTCGGCCTTCGCGGACGTCGTCCCGAAGATCACCGAAGTGCTGGAGCGGTCGGCCCAGGACGGCGTCGTGGAACCGCACCAGTTGCAGCAACTGATCCGCCGGACCCTGGGCAAGTGGGTCTCGGACACCTATCGGCGCAGGCCGATGATCCTCCCGGTCGTCGTGGAGGTCTGACCGGCCCAACACCCGGTCGTACGGCCCCTCGTGGCCGCGAACCTGGAGCGGAGCCCTCGATTTGCATCGGGGCGCTCCGCTCCAGTACGTTTACGACTCCGCCCGATCGGGAACCCCAGTACTTCACGTGCTGGACACCTGTGTCCCCGGACCGGGTGGAAATTCCGACTCAGAACTTCTGATAAAGTCGGAGT
>NZ_JADDRL010000095.1 GCF_021538895.1 Streptomyces olivochromogenes
CCCCTGTCGCAAGCGCGCGGCAACCCCCAGGACACCCCAAGTCCGGCCCTACGGAATCCGGCGGTAGCCTCAGTTGTTTCTCCCGTAGTCGTCCCTCGGATCGGACTGGAGGCGATCCTGGAGCCAGGGATCGCTACCATGGGGTTTCCGGAGCCTGACCGGGGGACCCGGATCGCGCACGAGGAGTCCTCTTGCCAGACGAGGCCCAGCCACTGACGGCCGCCAAGCCCGAGCCCGGCTCGGCGCCCACGGCCAAGCCCGCGCCCCACGCGAAGAGCGACACCCGCGGGCAGGTCGAGCACGCCCAGTCCGCGCCCGCGGACAAGGCGGCCGAGGCCTCGCGACCCAAACCCTCCCCCACTCTCGACTCCGCTCAAGCGGGGGGACCCCCATCGCCCGAGCGTCCGGCGCAGCCGGCCGCGGTCCGTGCCACCCCCGGCCCGCCCGCCCGCTCCGGCTCCTCCAACCGCGTTCGGGCCCGCCTCGCCCGCCTCGGCGTGCAGCGCGCGAACCCGTACAACCCGGTCCTCGAACCGCTCCTGCGCATAGTGCGCAGCAACGACCCGAAGATCGAGAACGCCACGCTGCGCCAGATCGAGCGCGCCTACCAGGTCGCCGAGCGCTGGCACCGCGGCCAGAAGCGCAAGAGCGGCGACCCGTACATCACGCACCCCCTCGCCGTCACCACCATCCTCGCCGAGCTGGGTATGGACCCGGCCACGCTGATGGCGGGCCTGCTGCACGACACCGTCGAGGACACCGAGTACGGCCTCGACCAGCTCCGCCGGGACTTCGGCGACACCGTCGCCCTGCTCGTCGACGGCGTGACCAAGCTGGACAAGGTCAAGTTCGGCGAGGCCGCGCAGGCCGAGACCGTGCGCAAGATGGTCGTCGCCATGGCCAAGGACCCGCGTGTCCTGGTCATCAAGCTCGCCGACCGCCTGCACAACATGCGCACCATGCGTTACCTCAAGCGCGAGAAGCAGGAGAAGAAGGCGCGCGAGACGCTGGAGATCTACGCGCCGCTCGCCCACCGCCTCGGCATGAACACCATCAAGTGGGAGCTGGAGGACCTCGCGTTCGCGATCCTCTACCCCAAGATGTACGACGAGATCGTACGGCTGGTGGCCGAGCGCGCACCGAAGCGTGACGAGTATCTGGCCATAGTGACCGACGAGGTCCAGGCCGACCTGCGCGCCGCCCGCATCAAGGCGACCGTCACCGGCCGCCCGAAGCACTACTACAGCGTCTACCAGAAGATGATCGTCCGCGGCCGGGACTTCGCGGAGATCTACGACCTGGTGGGGATTCGTGTACTGGTCGACACCGTCCGCGACTGCTACGCGGCCCTCGGCACCGTGCACGCGCGATGGAACCCGGTCCCCGGCCGGTTCAAGGACTACATCGCGATGCCCAAGTTCAACATGTACCAGTCGCTGCACACGACGGTGATCGGCCCCAATGGCAAGCCCGTCGAGCTCCAGATCCGCACCTTCGACATGCACCGCCGCGCCGAGTACGGCATCGCCGCGCACTGGAAGTACAAGCAGGAGGCCGTCGCCGGCGCCTCCAAGGTGCGTACGGACGCGCCCAAGTCGTCCGGCAAGGGCAAGGACGACCACCTCAACGACATGGCGTGGCTGCGCCAGTTGCTCGACTGGCAGAAGGAGACCGAGGACCCCGGCGAGTTCCTGGAGTCCCTGCGCTTCGACCTGTCCCGCAACGAGGTCTTCGTCTTCACCCCCAAGGGCGACGTCATAGCGCTCCCGGCCGGGGCCACCCCGGTCGACTTCGCGTACGCCGTCCACACCGAGGTCGGCCACCGCACCATAGGAGCACGGGTCAACGGGCGTCTCGTACCGCTCGAATCCACCCTGGACAACGGCGACTTGGTGGAGGTCTTCACCTCCAAGGCGCCCGGTGCGGGCCCCTCCCGCGACTGGCTCGGCTTCGTCAAGTCCCCGCGCGCCCGCAACAAGATCCGGGCCTGGTTCTCCAAGGAACGCCGCGACGAGGCGATCGAGCAGGGCAAGGACGCCATCGTCCGCGCGATGCGCAAGCAGAACCTGCCGATCCAGCGCATCCTGACCGGCGACTCGCTGGTCACGCTCGCGCACGAGATGCGCTACTCGGACATCTCCGCGCTGTACGCGGCGATCGGCGAGGGCCACGTCTCCGCGCAGAACATCGTGCAGAAGCTGGTCTCGGCGCTCGGCGGCGAGGAGGCGGCCACCGAGGAGATCGACGAGACGGTACCGCCGACGCGCACCCGCGGCCGCAAGCGCCGCTCCAGCGCCGACCCGGGCGTCGTGGTCAAGGGCGTCGACGACGTGTGGGTCAAGCTGGCCCGCTGCTGTACGCCCGTACCCGGCGACCCGATCATCGGTTTCGTCACGCGCGGTAGCGGCGTATCGGTTCACCGCAGCGACTGTGTCAACGTGGAGTCACTGTCCCGCGAGCCCGAGCGCATCCTGGACGTCGAGTGGGCGCCCACCCAGTCCTCGGTCTTCCTGGTCGCCATCCAGGTCGAGGCCCTGGACCGCTCCCGGCTCCTGTCGGACGTCACCCGCGTCCTGTCCGACCAGCACGTCAACATCCTGTCCGCGGCCGTCCAGACCTCCCGCGACCGCGTGGCCACCTCCCGCTTCACCTTCGAGATGGGCGACCCGAAGCACCTCGGGCACGTCCTGAAGGCGGTCCGGGGCGTGGAGGGCGTCTACGACGTGTACCGCGTGACGTCGGCGCGCAGCAGGTCGTAGGGCCGGCACACAAGGCCTCCGGCCGGCTCGCGAGGTAGCACGGCACGCCGGAGGGCCCCGTACGGGTGTACGGGGCCCTCCGGCGTGAGCGGGGCGGTGTCAGCCGCCGAACTCGTGCAGACCCTTCAGCGCCTGGTCAAGGAGCGCCTGGCGGCCCTCGAGCTCCTTCTCCAGCTTCTCGGCCTTGGAGGCGTTGCTCTGGGCGCGCGCCTGGTCGATCTGGCCGCGCAGCTTGTCCACGGCGGCCTGGAGCTGACCGGTCAGACCCTCGGCACGCGCGCGTGCCTCCGGGTTCGTCCGGCGCCACTCGGCCTCCTCGGCCTCCTGGATGGCCCGGTCGACCGTGTGCATCCGGCCCTCGACCTTCGGACGCGCGTCGCGCGGCACGTGGCCGATGGCCTCCCAGCGCTCGTTGATCGAGCGGAAGGCGGCCCGGGCGGACTTGAGGTCGGTGATCGGCAGGAGCTTCTCGGCCTCCTCGGCCAGCTCCTCCTTGAGCTTCAGGTTCTCCGACTGCTCCGCGTCCCGCTCGGCGAACACCGAGCTGCGGGCGGCGAAGAAGACGTCCTGGGCGCCGCGGAAGCGGTTCCACAGGTCGTCCTCGTGCTCGCGCTGGGCGCGGCCCGCGGCCTTCCACTCCGACATCAGCTCGCGATAGCGGGCCGCCGTCGGACCCCAGTCCGCCGAGTCGGACAGCGCCTCCGCCTCGGCGACCAGCTTCTCCTTGGTCTTGCGGGCGTCCTCGCGCTGTGCGTCGAGCTGCGCGAAGTGGGCCTTGCGACGCTTGGAGAACGCCGAGCGGGCGTGCGAGAAGCGGTGCCACAGCTCGTCGTCCGACTTGCGGTCGAGACGCGGCAGCCCCTTCCAGGTGTCCACCAGGGCCCGCAGCCGCTCGCCGGCCGCCCGCCACTGGTCGGACTGCGCCAGCTGCTCCGCCTCGGTGACCAGGTCCTCCTTGGCGTGTCGCGCCTCGTCGGACTGCTTGGCGCGCTGCTGCTTGCGCTCCTCGCGGCGTGCCTCGACGGTCTCCACCAGCTTGTCCAGACGGCCCCGCAGCGCGGACAGATCGCCGACGGCGTGATGCGCGTCAACCTGCTCGCGCAGGTGGTCGATGGCGGTCTGGGCGTCCTTCGCCGACAGGTCGGTGGTCTGTACTCGCTTTTCGAGGAGGCCGATCTCGACAACCAGGCCCTCGTACTTGCGCTCGAAGTAGGCCAACGCCTCCTCGGGGGAGCCGGCCTGCCAGGAACCGACGACCTGCTCGCCGTCGGCCGTACGCACGTACACGGTCCCCGTCTCGTCGACGCGGCCCCACGGGTCGCTGCTCACAGCGCCTCCTCCACATGATGCCTGCGAGGGGCTTCAGCGCCCCCGGGCATCGTCCACAGTTTCGTCACGGCCAACATAGGCGACCGGCGGGTTGCCTGTCCGCATCCCGCGCGACCGAAATTCCGCAGTTGGCCGACTTGAGCGTCAGGATTTCGCGACCGTCGCCTTGTTGATCACGACCGTCGCGTTCGGGGCGCCGTCACCGGCCCCCGTGTTCTCACCCGCGGCGGCGATCTTCTTCAGCACCTTCATGCCCGCCGCGTCGACGGTACCGAACGGTGTGTAGGTGGGCGGCAACTGGCTGTCCTGGTACACCAGGAAGAACTGGCTGCCACCGGTGTGCTTCTGCCCGGTGTTCGCCATCGCGACCGTACCCGCCGGGTAGACGTTGCCCTTCAGGCTGCTGTCCTTCAGGTTCTCGTCCGGGATCGTGTAGCCGGGGCCGCCGCTGCCGGTGCCCGTCGGGTCACCGCACTGGAGCACGTAGATGCCGTTGGTGGTGAGCCGGTGGCACTTGGTGTGGTCGAAGTAGCCCTTGCCGGCAAGGAAGTTGAACGAGTTCGCGGTGTGCGGCGCGGCCGCGGCCTTGAGGTCGACGCCGATGTCACCGCAGGTCGTCGCCAGCTTCATCGTGTACTTCGCCGACTTGTCGATGGTGAGCGCCGGCTCCGTCTTCCAGCTCAGCTTCTCCACCGCACCCTTGTCGGGCTTCTGGCACGGGTCGGGGGCCTTGCTGGGCGAGGCGCTGGGCGTGACGTCCGCGCTCGCGTTCGCCTTCTTGTCGTCGTCGTTCTTCAGCACCCCGGTCGTGTACAGCGCGACGCTGCCGATCACGACCACGCCGAGCACCGACGCGATCACGGAGTTGCGCATGCGTGCCTTGTGCCGCGCGCTGGTGCGCCGCTGCTGCTGCCGCAAGAACTTCTCCCGGGCGAGCTGACGCCGCCGCTGCTCCTGGGTGACCACCGGGTTCTCTCCTCATGAGTGTCGTGTGCCGACCGGTACGCGCGCGTCCGGTGAGCCGACCGCTGCGTTTAGCCCCGTACCGTATATGGGTTCGCTGAGTAAACGGCAGCGCCGGTAGGCTCTGACAGCAGCTGTTGCCGCCCGTATCGACACAACGAAGGACGATCGTGCTCATTGCCGGGTTCCCCGCCGGGGCCTGGGGGACGAACTGTTATCTCGTCGCCCCCGCCGCCGGTGAGGAGTGCGTGATCATCGACCCGGGCCATCAGGCCGCCCCAGGAGTCGAGGAAACGCTGAAGAAGCATCGGCTCAAGCCCGTCGCCGTCGTCCTCACCCATGGCCACCTCGACCATGTGGCCTCGGTCGTCCCGGTGTGCGGCGCCCACGACGTTCCGGCCTGGATCCACCCCGAGGACCGGTACATGATGAGCGACCCCGAGAAGGCGCTCGGCCGGTCCATCGGCATGCCGCTGCTGGGCGAGCTGACCATCGGGGAACCGGACGACGTCAAGGAGCTGACCGACGGCGCGAAGCTGGAGCTGGCCGGTCTGGAACTCTCCGTCGCGCATGCGCCCGGCCATACCAGGGGGTCGGTGACCTTCGGTATGCCCGAGGCGGCGGACGTCCCGCCGATCTTCTTCTCGGGCGACCTGCTGTTCGCCGGCTCCATCGGACGCACCGACCTGCCCGGTGGCTCCATGGAGGACATGCTCGAATCGCTGGCCCGCGTGTGCCTGCCGCTCGACGACTCCACCGTGGTGCTGCCCGGCCACAACGAGCACACGACCATCGGCCGCGAGCGCGCCACCAATCCCTATCTGCGGCAGGTGGCCGCCGGCCCGGGAGCCGCGGAGGCTCCCCGACGAGGAATGTGACGAGAGACTTCCCGTGAGTACCTTCCAGGCCCCCAAGGGCACGTACGACCTGATCCCGCCGGACTCCGCGAAGTACCTGGCGGTCCGCGAGGCGATCGCCGCGCCTCTGCGCAACTCGGGCTACGGCTACATCGAGACCCCCGGCTTCGAGAGCGTCGAGCTCTTCGCGCGCGGGGTCGGCGAGTCGACCGACATCGTGACGAAGGAGATGTACGCCTTCGAGACCAAGGGCGGCGACCGGCTGGCCCTGCGCCCCGAGGGCACCGCGTCCGTGCTGCGCGCGGCCCTCGAAGCCAACCTGCACAAGGCGGGCAACCTGCCGGTCAAGCTCTGGTACTCCGGCTCGTACTACCGCTACGAGCGCCCCCAGAAGGGCCGCTACCGCCACTTCTCGCAGGTCGGCGCCGAGGCGATCGGCGCCGAGGACCCGTTCCTGGACGCCGAGCTGATCATCCTGGCCGACCAGGCCTACCGCTCGCTCGGCCTGCGCCAGTTCCGGATCCTGCTCAACAGCCTGGGCGACAAGGAGTGCCGGCCGGTGTACCGGGCCGCGCTCCAGGAGTTCCTGCGGGGCCTGGACCTGGACGAGGACACGCGCCGCCGGGTCGACATCAACCCGCTGCGCGTCCTCGACGACAAGCGCGAGGCGGTCCAGAAGCAGCTGACCGGCGCGCCCCTGCTGCGCGACTACCTGTGCGACGCCTGCAAGGCGTACCACGAGGAGGTGCGCGAGCTGCTCAGCGCGGCGGGCGTGGCCTTCGAGGACGACCTGAAGCTGGTGCGCGGCCTGGACTACTACACGCGCACGACCTTCGAGTTCGTGCACGACGGCCTGGGCTCGCAGTCCGCGGTGGGCGGCGGCGGCCGCTACGACGGCCTGTCCGAGATGATCGGCGGCCCCGTGCTGCCGTCCGTCGGCTGGGCCCTCGGCGTCGACCGCACGGTCCTCGCCCTGGAGGCCGAGGGCGTGGAGCTGGACATCCCGTCCGCGACCAGCGTGTACGCGGTGCCGCTCGGCGAGGAGGCCCGCCGGGTCCTGTTCGCCAAGGTCACCGAGCTGCGCAAGGCGGGCGTCGCGGCCGACTTCTCGTACGGCGGCAAGGGCCTCAAGGGCGCCATGAAGAACGCCAACCGCAGCGGCGCCCGCTACACGATCGTGGCCGGCGAGCGGGACCTCGCCGAGGGCATCGTCCAGCTCAAGGACATGGAGTCCGGCGAGCAGGCCGCGATCGGCGTGAACGAGATCGTGGCGGAGCTGGAGTCGCGGCTCGGCTAGGGCCTGTCCGGCGGACCAGGTCGCAGACGCGAGGGCGCCGGGACATCCCGGCGCCCTTCTCACTGGTCGAGCAACCCGTACCGCAGCGCGCTCGTCACCGCCGCCGTGCGGTCGTCCACCCCCAACTTCCCGAAGACGCGCAGAAGATGGGTCTTGACGGTGGACTCCCCGATGAAGAGCCTGCGGCCGATCTCGGCGTTGGTGCATCCGTCGGCCACCAGCCGCAGCACCGCTGTCTCCCGCTCCGACAGACGAGGCCGCTCGGGCCGGGCCCGCAACTGGTCCACCAGCCGGGCCGCGACCGACGGCGCGAGGACGGTCTCCCCGCGCGCGGCGGCGCGGACGGCCGCCGCCAGTTCGCCCCGTGCCAGGTCCTTCAGCAGATAGCCCGCGGCCCCGGCCTCCACGGCCCGCAGGATGTCCCGGTCCGTCTCGTACGTGGTCAGGACGATCACCCGGCAGGGCAGCCCGGCCTCGCTCATCCGCACGATGGAGTCGACGCCGCCCCCGCCCGGCATCCGCAGGTCCATCAGCACGATGTCCGGCCGGAGTTCGGCCGCCAGCGCCTCCGCCTGCGGACCGCTCGCCGCGTCGGCGACCACTTCCAGGTCCGGCTCGGCGCTCAGCATCGCGCGCAGGCCCTCACGTACGACGGGATGGTCGTCGGCCAGGACGATCCGGATCACGGGGTCTCACTCCTCACACTCGTGGGCACGGGCAGGCGTACGGTCACGAGCGTGCCGTCACCCGGTGCGCTGCGCACCGAAGCGGCCCCGCCCACCTCGGCGGCCCGCGCCCGCAGCCCGGCCAGACCGTAACCGCCGCGGACGGCCGCCGGGTCGAAGCCCGGGCCGTCGTCCCGTACCGACACCGTGAGCGCCTCGTCGGCGTACGCGAGGCTGATCCCCACCGCCGCCGAACTCCCCGCGTGCTTGCGGGCGTTCGCCAGTGCCTCCTGGCAGGCGCGCAGCGCCACCACCTCCGGTCCGGCGGGCAGCGCCCGGACCGGACCGGTCACGTCGAGCGTGGCTTCGTGCCGCGCCGCCAGCCTGCGCAACGCGTCGGGCAGGGTCGCGCCGTCGAGGTCGGCCGGCGCGCCCCCGGCCACCAGGGCACGGGCCTCGGCGAGGTTCTGCCGGGCCGTCTCGTCCATCAGCCGCAGATGACGGCGGGCCCGCGGCAGGTCGTGGTCGAGCTCGGCCTCCACCGCCTGGACCAGCATCAGCAGGCTGGTGAAGCCCTGGGCGAGGGTGTCGTGGATCTCGCGGGCCATGCGCTCGCGCTCGGCGAGCGCGCCGTGCGCGGCCGACAGCCGCGAGTTCTCGAACCGGCTCGCGTCCAGCTCCGCGATCAGCTCGGCCCGCTCCCCGCTCTGCTCGATGATCCGCAGGATCCAGCTGCCCAGCACCACCGAGGAGACCAGGGCGACCACCGCGAAGAGCGCGTTGCCGAGCAGGTTCGTGACGTCGGGCCGCCACAGCAGCGCCCAGCCCACGACCGGCACCAGGTTGATCACGGTCACCGCCACGAGCGCCCCGCGCCTGCGCAGCGCCATGAAGCACTGGGGGACGAGCGCGAACGTCATCAGCCGGGTCTCGCCGACCAGGACCGCCGCCACCAGGAACAGCGCCAGCGTCACGCCGAGGTACCACAGGGCCCGCCGCCCGTCCGTCGGGTCCTCGTCCCCGAGCAGCGGGCGGCCCACCACGCCGTACCAGGGCACCAGCGGTACGAGCAGTCCGGCGGCGGCGACCCGGACGGGCCATCCGGGATGCGCCGCCGTCAGGACGAGGACCGCGGTGGCCGCCCAGGCGACGGCGAAGTACGCGTCCCAGAGCCGGATCGTGCGGTCCCAGGCGTGCACGTCGCGCGCCGAGCCCAGGTCGGTCACGCGTCGCGCCGGTTCTTCCAGCGGAAGGTCAGCAGACACAGCGCCAATCCTCCGACGCACCAGGCGGCCAGCACCAGGGCGGTGCGCCCGAACTCCCAGCTCCCGGCCTGTTCGAGCACGCGCGCGGAGTCGGGCAGGAACACGCCCCGCAGCCCCTGGCACAGCCACTTCAGCGGGAACAGGGCGCCGATGCGCAGCATCCAGTCCGGGATGGTGTCGATGGAGATGTAGACCCCGGAGATGAACTGGAGGACCAGGAAGGGCAGGACGACGACGGAGCTCGCGCTCTTCGCGGACTTGGGCACGGAGCTGATCGCGATGCCCAGCAGCGCGCACCCGGTCAGTCCGAGCACGAAGATCCACGCGAAGTCGAACCACCGGCCCGCGTCGGAGGGCAGATCGACGCCGTACAGGGAGGCGCCGACCAGCAGCAGGATCGCCGTCTCCAGGATTCCGGTGAACAGAACCAGCCAGATCTTGCCCAGGAAGTAGGCCGCCGGCGGCATCGGCGTGCCGCGCAGCCGGCGCAGCACCTTCTCGTCCCTCTCCACGGCGATCGAGATGCCCAGCGACTGGAAGCTCGTCGACATGATCCCGGAGGCCATCATCGCGGGGACGTAGAGCTGCGAGGCGGTGACGCCGCTGCCGCGCACGTCGTCGTGGAAGATCGACGCGAAGAGGAACAGGAAGACGACCGGGAAGGCGAAGGTGAAGACCACCTGGTCGCGCTGCCGGAAGAACTGTTTGATCTCCAGCGCGCCCCGGTGCAGGCCGAGGATCCAGGCGCCGGGCAGCCGGCCGGCGGGGGCCTGCGTGCGGGGGCGTGCGGCGGTCGTGGTCATCGGGCGTCCTCCTGCCCGGTCAGCCGGAGGTAGACGTCCTCCAGGGTGGGGCGGCGCACGACGAGGCCCGGGATCTCCCCGTCGAAGCGGCGCATGAGCCCGGCGACCGTGCGGGTCGGGGTGTCCGTGTGCTCCGCGCGCGGGGAGCCGTCGGCCTCGGTCCACTCGACGGTGGCGCCGGTGCCGTATCGCTCCCGGAGCTCGACGGACCCGCCCTCGGCGACGATCCTGCCCCGGGCGACGACGGCCAGCCGGTCCGCGAGCGCCTCCGCCTCCTCCAGGTAGTGCGTGGTCAGCAGGATCGTCGTGCCCTCGTCGGCCAGCAGCCGGATCAGGTCCCAGAACTGCCGCCGGGCCGCCGGGTCGAAACCGGTCGTCGGCTCGTCCAGGAGCAGCAGCTCGGGGTCGCCGATCACGCCGAGCGCCACGTCCAGCCGGCGCCGCTGGCCGCCCGAGAGGGCCTTGATCCGGCTGTCCGCCTTCGCGTCGAGGCCGACCAGGCCGATGACCTCCTCCGGGTCGCGCGGCCGCGGGTAGTAGCGGGCGAAGTGCCGCACCGTCTCGCGGACCGTCAACTCCGCGGGCGCCGATTCGTCCTGCCAGACGATTCCCACCCGGGATCTCCACGCGCGCGTGCCCGTCGCCGGATCCGCGCCCAGGACCGTGACCTCTCCCGCGTCCCGGGACCGGTTGCCCTGGAGGATCTCCACCGTCGTGCTCTTGCCCGCGCCATTGGGCCCCAGCAGGCCGAACACCTCGCCCCGCCGGATGCCGAGATCGATGCCGTCCAGCGCGGTCACGTCCCCGTACTGCTTGCGCAGCCCCCGTACGTGCACCGCGAGTTCGTTCGCGTGTGCTGTCATGCACAAGAGGTTCGGCCGGAACCGAGCGATCCGGGACGACCGTGCGTACCTCCTTATGTCCACCGAACGGTGGACAGACACGTGCGTGCGGCACAATGTGCGTGCCCGAAGATGGTCCAACTCTCAAGTGACGGAATCGGCGTGATGAGCAAGACGACAGTCAAAGACGTCTCCACGGACCCCGAGCCGGAGCGGGCCGCGAGCGCCCCGCGCACGGAGGGCGGCAGCCGGGCCTTCGCCGTCCTCCTGCTGCTCACCGGTGCGGCCGGTCTGCTCGCCGCCTGGGTCATCACGATCGACAAGTTCAAGCTGCTCGAAGCCAAGGTCCAGGGCAAGACCTTCACCCCCGGGTGCAGCCTCAACCCGGTCGTGTCCTGCGGCAGCGTCATGGAGAGCAAGCAGGCCGCGGCCTTCGGCTTCCCGAACCCGATGCTCGGCCTGGTCGCCTACGGCATCGTCATCTGCGTCGGCATGAGCCTGCTCGCCCGCGCCCGCTTCCCGCGCTGGTACTGGCTGACCTTCAACTTCGGCACGCTCTTCGGTGTCGGCTTCGTCACCTGGCTGCAGTTCCAGTCCCTGTACCGGATCAACGCGCTGTGCCTGTGGTGCTCGCTGGCCTGGGTCGCCACGATCATCATGTTCTGGTACGTGACCTCGTTCAACGTGCGCAACGACTTCCTGACCGCCCCGCGCTGGCTCAAGAGCTTCTTCGGCGAGTTCACCTGGGTCCTGCCGGTCCTGCACATCGGCGTCATCGGCATGCTGATCCTGACCCGCTGGTGGGACTTCTGGACCGGCTGACAGCCCGGGCCCGACTGTCAGTGCGGTGATTTAGGGTTTCTGGCGTGGAGCCCGACCTGTTCACCGCCGCAGCAGAAGAACGCCAGGAGAAGGACCCGACCGGCAGCCCCCTGGCGGTTCGGATGCGCCCGCGCACCCTCGACGAGGTGGTGGGCCAGCAGCACCTGCTGAAGCCGGGCTCACCGCTGCGCCGCCTGGTCGGCGAGGGCGCGGGCGGCCCGGCCGGCCCCTCCTCGGTGATCCTCTGGGGCCCGCCCGGCACGGGCAAGACGACCCTGGCATACGTCGTCTCCAAGGCCACCAACAAGCGCTTCGTCGAGCTGTCCGCGATCACCGCGGGCGTCAAGGAGGTCCGGGCCGTCATCGACGGGGCCCGGCGCGCCATCGGCGGCTTCGGCAAGGAGACCGTCCTCTTCCTCGACGAGATCCACCGCTTCAGCAAGGCCCAGCAGGACTCCCTGCTGCCGGCCGTCGAGAACCGCTGGGTGACCCTGATCGCGGCCACCACCGAGAACCCGTACTTCTCGGTGATCTCCCCCCTCCTGTCCCGCTCCCTCCTCCTCACCCTCGAACCCCTCATCGACGACGACCTGCGCGGCCTGCTGCGCCGCGCCCTGACCGACGAACGGGGCCTGGACGGCGCGGTCGGCCTCCCCGAGGACACCGAGAACCACCTGCTGCGCATCGCCGGCGGCGACGCCCGCCGCGCCCTGACCGCCCTGGAGGCCGCCGCCGGGGCCGCGCTGGACAAGGGCGAGACCGAGATCGCGCTGACCACGCTGGAGGAGACGGTCGACCGGGCCGCGGTGAAGTACGACCGCGACGGCGACCAGCACTACGACGTCGCCAGCGCCCTGATCAAGTCGATCCGGGGCTCGGACGTGGACGCCGCCCTGCACTACCTGGCCCGCATGGTCGAGGCGGGGGAGGACCCGCGGTTCATCGCCCGCCGCCTGATGATCTCCGCCAGCGAGGACATCGGCCTCGCCGACCCGAACGCGCTGCCCATCGCGGTCGCCGCCGCCCAGGCCGTCGCCATGATCGGCTTCCCCGAGGCCGCCCTCACCCTCAGCCACGCCACCATCGCCCTCGCCCTGGCCCCCAAGTCCAACTCCGCGACGACCGCCATCGGCGCCGCCATGGAGGACGTGCGGGGGGGCCTCGCCGGACCCGTCCCGCCGCATCTGCGCGACGGGCACTACCAGGGCGCGGCCAAGCTCGGCCACGCGCAGGGATACGTGTACCCGCACGACCTGCCCGAGGGCATCGCCGCCCAGCAGTACGCGCCGGACGCCCTCCAGGAGCGCGAGTACTACACGCCCACCCGGCACGGCGCCGAGGCGCGGTACGCGGACGCGGTGGAATGGACCAGGAAACACCTCGGTCGCAAGCGGCCCTGACCACCCTGTAGACTTCGCCGAAGTGCTGAGTCCCGTGTCCGTCCCCCCGCAAGGGGAGCCGGCACCACCAGAGCGGGACATCCAGCCGGAATCCTGGTCCGCCAGGATCTCCAGGAGCGTCGCGCACCGTCGAACGGTGTCGCGGGCAGCCCACCACCGCCCGGAGTTCCGGGACAGGTCGGTGGGCCACTCGCGTGCTGCACGTATGTGCCCAGACCAGGGAGCGGCTGCCCACCAGGCCCGGCAACGGACCCGGCGGGTTTCCCAGGCTGCGGATGCGACCTCCCCTAACCCTGGTGAAGCCGTATTCGCACAGAAACACGAGGTGTTTGGTTCATGGCGAACCAGTCCCGCCCCAAGGTCAAGAAGTCGCGTGCCCTCGGCATCGCGCTGACCCCGAAGGCCGTCAAGTACTTCGAGGCCCGTCCGTACCCGCCGGGTGAGCACGGCCGCGGCCGCAAGCAGAACTCGGACTACAAGGTCCGTCTGCTGGAGAAGCAGCGCCTGCGCGCTCAGTACGACATCTCCGAGCGCCAGCTGGTCCGCGCCTACGAGCGTGCGTCCAAGGTTCAGGGCAAGACCGGTGAGGCCCTGATCGTCGAGCTGGAGCGCCGTCTCGACGCGCTGGTCCTGCGTTCGGGCATCGCCCGCACGATCTACCAGGCCCGCCAGATGGTCGTCCACGGCCACATCCAGGTCAACGGCCAGAAGGTCGACAAGCCGTCCTACCGCGTGCGTCCGGACGACGTCGTCCAGGTCCGTGACCGCTCCAAGGACAAGACGCTCTTCCAGATCGCCCGCGAGGGTGGCTTCGCCCCCGACGGCGAGACCCCGCGCTACCTGCAGGTGAACCTCAAGGCCCTGGCGTTCCGCCTGGACCGCGAGCCGAACCGCAAGGAAGTTCCGGTCATCTGCGACGAGCAGCTCGTCGTCGAGTACTACGCCCGCTGACCCCAGCCCCGGCGCAGTACCTCAGCCCGCTGTCTCCCCGCCCTCGTGAGCGGGCGAGGCGGCGGGTTCTCGCATTCCGGCGGCTCGGCGTCCGGCCGCCCCAGCGCCCGGTCCACCGCCGCCTCCCGGTCCAGCCGCGCCCCTTCCCTTACGCACTCCTCGTACCGCTCGTCGCCCAGTGCCTGCCGGGCCGTCGCCTCGCACAGCTCGTGCGGGGCGTTGAAGTGGGCCGAGCCGAACAGGGGCAGACCCACCGAAGGCCACAGCCGGCCCGCCGCCCCTTGCAGGACCGCCGCCTCGGCCGGGTCGCCCTGCGCCGCCGTCACCAGGGCCAGCAGCTCGATCGACAGGACTGATCCGAGCAGGTCGTGGAACACGTGCGCATGGCCCAGGCAGTCCGCGAGCAGCTCCCGCGCCCGCCCCGGATCCCCGGCCCGCCAGGCCGCGTACGCCAGCACGTACAGCGCGTACGACCGGGCCCAACGCTCCCCGTGGTCCTCGCACACCCGCCGCACGTCCTCGCACAGCCGCACCGCCTCCGGCAGGTCCCCGAGGAACGCCAGCGTCATCGCCAGCTCGACCTGGCCCATCAGCACGTTGCTGTTGAGCTCGCCGATCTCCCGGTAGCGGGCCAGCGCCGAGCGCAGCAGCGTCTCGGCGCGCGGCATGTCGTCCGTGACCAGGGCCAGACAGCCGGTGCGGTGCTCCGCGTAGGCCACCGCCGTCGGATTGCCGACCCGTTCCGCCTGCGCACGGCACTCCTGCAGCGCGGCCGGCGCCGCCACGGTGTCGCCCTGGAGGACCGCCACGTACCCGAGCACCCACAGGGCCTTGAGCCGGGACTGCTCGTAGTCCGACTCCAGCTCCACGCAGCGCTCCAGCCAGTGCCGCCCCTCCGACAGACGTCCGCAGCCGACCCAGCAGAACCACAGCGAGCCCGCCAGGTACTGGCCCAGGTGCGCCTCGTCGGGATCGGCCAGGCAGTGCTCCAGGGCCGTGCGCAGATTCGGCAGTTCCGCCTCGACCCGGGCCGCCACCTCGGCCTGACGGGGGGAGAACCAGTCCAGCTCGCACCAGGTCGCCAGGCCCATGTACCAGTCCCGGTGCCGTCTGCGCAGCCGGGCCGCGTCCCCCATCGCCGCCAGCCAGTCGGCGCCGTACGCCCGCACGGTGTCCAGCATCCGGTAGCGCACGCCCGCCGGCGTCTCCTCGCGCGCCACCACCGACTGCGCGAGCAGCTCGGACAGGACGTCGAGGACGTCGTCGGCGTCGAGGCCGTCGCCGCTGCACACGTACTCGGCGGCGTCCAGGTCGAAGGTCTGGGCGAACACCGACAGCCGCGCCCACAGCAGCCGCTCCGCGGGCGTGCACAGCTCATGGCTCCAGCCGATGGCGGTACGCAGCGTCCGGTGCCGGGGCAGGGCGTTGCGGTCCCCGCCGGTCAACAGCCGGAACCGGTCGTCCAACCGCTCCAGCAGCTGCGCCGGGGACAGCGCCCGCAGCCGTCCCGCGGCCAGCTCGACCGCCAGCGGGATCCCGTCGAGGCGACGGCACAGCTCGCGCACCTCCGCGCAGTCCCGGACCTGCAGACCCTGCCGGGCCGCCCGGTCCACGAGCAGCCGCACCGCCTCGTCCCGGCCGAGCGGGGTCAGCGGGAACAGCCGTTCGCCCGCCACCGCCAGCGGCCGCCGGCCCACGGCGAGCACCCGCAGCCGCGGCGCCCGCCGCAGCAGTTCGGCCACCAGGGCGGCGCAGGCGTCCACCAGATGCTCGAACCCGTCCAGAACGAGCAGGAGTTGACGATCGGCGAGGTGCTCGACCAGCGCCTCGCGGGGCAGCCGCGTGGTGTGGTCCGCGGCGCCCAGCGCCTCCATGACCGCGTACTCGACCAACTCCGGCTCGTGCAGCGGCGCCAGCTCCACCCACCACACGCCGTCCCGCGGGGTGGCCCGCGCCGCCGCCCGGGCGGCGAGCCGCGACTTGCCGACCCCGCCGGCCCCGGTCACCGTCACCAGCCGTCCGGCGGCGAGCGACCGGGCCAGCCCGGCGAGTTCGGCCGAGCGGCCCACGAACGCGTCGAGTTCGAGGGGCAGGTTGCCGTCCGCCGAGGGGCCTGGGGGCTGAGGACCACGCATGGGACACGGAGCGTACTGAACCGTGTTCATTCCGTACAATCGCTTCCGTCAACTCCGCCGCCCCCGGACGCTAATCGGGTACGGAGTGCCACCCCTGGCGCGATAGGCTCGGTGCACGACTTTTTCGATGTAGAGGCACGTTTCAGGGAGCGGGTGCGCACAGTGTCCGGTGGAGAGGTGGCCGGGATCCTGGTGGCCGTCTTCTGGGCGATCCTGGTCTCCTTCCTCGCCGTCGCGCTGGCGAGGCTGGCCCAGACGCTCAAGGCGACCACCAAACTCGTCGCGGATGTGACCGACCAGGCCGTCCCGCTGCTCGCGGACGCCTCCGCGGCCGTGCGTTCCGCGCAGACCCAGATCGACCGTGTCGACGCGATCGCGTCCGACGTCCAGGAGGTCACGTCGAACGCCTCCGCCCTGTCGACCACCGTCGCCTCCACCTTCGGCGGACCGCTGGTCAAGGTCGCGGCCTTCGGCTACGGCGTGCGCCGGGCCCTGGGCGGCCGCAAGGAGGACGTGCCCGCCGGGGCGCCGAGGCGTACGGTGATCGTGGGCAGGACGGTACCCGCCGCGCGCCGGGGCAAGCGGAACTCCCGAGGGAAGAAGGACTGAGACCGAGCGATGTTCCGCCGTACGTTCTGGTTCACCACAGGTGTCGCCGCGGGTGTCTGGGCCACCACCAAGGTCAACCGCAAGCTGAAGCAGCTGACCCCCGAGAGTCTCGCCGCGAGCGCGGCGAACAAGGCGCTGGAGGCCGGTCACCGGATCAAGGACCGCGCGGTCGGCTTCGCGCTCGACGTCCGCGACAACATGGCCCAGCGGGAGGCCGAGCTGGAGGACGCGCTGGGCATCCAGTCGGACCCCGAACTCCCCGCGCCCCGGCGGTACACCGCCATCGAGAACGACCGCAGCAACCCGCAGTACGTCGAGAACACGACGTACTCGTACAACCGGAATGAGGACCACTGATGGAGTCGGCCGAGATTCGCCGCCGCTGGTTGAGCTTCTTCGAGGAGCGCGGTCACACCGTCGTTCCTTCGGCGTCGCTCATCGCGGACGACCCGACTCTGCTCCTCGTCCCGGCCGGCATGGTGCCCTTCAAGCCCTACTTCCTCGGTGAGGTCAAGCCGCCCTTCCCGCGCGCCACCAGCGTGCAGAAGTGCGTGCGCACGCCCGACATCGAAGAGGTCGGCAAGACCACCCGCCACGGCACGTTCTTCCAGATGTGCGGCAACTTCTCCTTCGGCGACTACTTCAAGGAAGGCGCCATCAAGTACGCCTGGGAGCTGCTCACCAGCCCCCAGGACAAGGGTGGTTACGGCCTTGAGCCGGAGAAGCTCTGGATCACCGTCTACAAGGACGACGACGAGGCCGAGCGCATCTGGCACGACGTCGTCGGCGTGCCGAAGGAGCGCATCCAGCGCCTCGGCATGAAGGACAACTACTGGTCCATGGGCGTCCCCGGCCCCTGCGGCCCCTGCTCCGAGATCAACTACGACCGCGGCCCCGAGTTCGGCGTCGAGGGCGGCCCCGCCGTCAACGACGAGCGGTACGTGGAGATCTGGAACCTCGTCTTCATGCAGTACGAGCGGGGCGAGGGCACCAGCAAGGACAACTTCGAGATCCTCGGCGAACTGCCCAGCAAGAACATCGACACGGGCCTCGGCCTGGAGCGTCTCGCCATGATTCTGCAGGGCGTGCAGAACATGTACGAGATCGACACCTCCATGGCCGTGATCAACAAGGCCACCGAGCTGACCGGCGTGGCCTACGGCGACGCCCACGCCTCGGACGTCTCGCTGCGCGTGGTCACCGACCACATGCGCACCTCCGTGATGCTCATCGGCGACGGCGTCACCCCCGGCAACGAGGGCCGCGGCTACGTCCTGCGCCGCATCATGCGCCGCGCCATCCGCAACATGCGCCTGCTCGGCGCCACCGGCCCGGTCGTCCTCGACCTGATCGAGACCGTGATCCGGATGATGGGCCAGCAGTACCCGGAGCTGGTCACCGACCGCGAGCGCATCGAGAAGGTCGCCGTCGCCGAGGAGAACGCCTTCCTCAAGACGCTGAAGGCCGGCACCAACATCCTCGACACCGCCGTGACCGAGACCAAGGCCGCCGGCGGCACGGTCCTGGCCGGCGACAAGGCCTTCCTGCTCCACGACACCTGGGGCTTCCCGATCGACCTCACCCTGGAGATGGCCGCCGAGCAGGGCCTGTCCGTGGACGAGGACGGCTTCCGCCGTCTGATGAAGGAGCAGCGGGAGCGCGCCAAGGCCGACGCCCAGGCCAAGAAGACCGGCCACGCCGACATGGGCGCCTACCGCGAGATCGCCGACAAGGCCGGTGCCACCGACTTCATCGGCTACGCGGACACCGAGGGCGAGACCACCGTCGTCGGCATCCTCGTCGACGGCGTCTCCTCCCCGGCCGCCACCGAGGGCGACGAGGTCGAGATCGTCCTCGACCGCACCCCGTTCTACGCCGAGGGCGGCGGCCAGATCGGTGACACCGGCCGGATCAAGGTCGACTCCGGTGCGGTCATCGAGATCCGCGACACCCAGAAGCCGGTCCCGGGCGTGTACGTCCACAAGGGCGTCGTCCAGGTCGGCGAGGTGACCGTCGGCGCCAAGGCCCACGCCTCGATCGACGGCCGCCGCCGCACGGCCATCGCCCGCGCCCACTCGGCCACGCACCTGACCCACCAGGCCCTGCGCGACGCCCTCGGCCCCACGGCCGCCCAGGCCGGTTCGGAGAACCAGCCCGGCCGCTTCCGCTTCGACTTCGGTTCCCCGTCCGCCGTTCCGACGGCCGTGATGACCGACGTCGAGCAGAAGATCAACGAGGTGCTCGCCCGCGATCTCGACGTGCACGCCGAGATCATGGGCATCGACGAGGCCAAGAAGCAGGGCGCCATCGCCGAGTTCGGCGAGAAGTACGGCGAGCGGGTCCGCGTCGTGACCATCGGCGACTTCTCCAAGGAGCTGTGCGGCGGCACGCACGTGCACAACACCTCCCAGCTGGGCCTGGTGAAGCTGCTCGGCGAGTCGTCCATCGGCTCGGGTGTCCGTCGTATCGAGGCCCTCGTCGGCGTCGACGCCTACAACTTCCTCGCCCGTGAGCACACGGTCGTCGCCCAGCTCCAGGAGCTGATCAAGGGCCGCGCCGAGGAGCTCCCGGAGAAGGTCTCCGCCATGCTCGGCAAGCTGAAGGACGCCGAGAAGGAGATCGAGAAGTTCCGCGCCGAGAAGGTGCTGCAGGCCGCCGCCGGTCTCGTCGAGTCCGCCAAGGACATCCACGGTGTGGCCGTCGTCACCGGCCAGGTCCCGGACGGCACCACCCCGGACGACCTGCGCAGGCTGGTGCTCGACGTACGCGGCCGCATCCAGGGCGGCCGGGCCGCCGTGGTCGCCCTCTTCACGGTCAACAACGGCAAGCCGCTCACGGTCATCGCCACCAACGACGCCGCCCGCGAGCGCGGTCTCAAGGCCGGCGACCTGGTCCGCGCGGCCGCCAAGACCCTCGGTGGGGGCGGTGGCGGCAAGCCGGACGTCGCCCAGGGCGGCGGCCAGAACCCGGCCGCCGTCGGTGACGCCGTCGACGCCGTCGAGCGCCTCGTCGCCGAGACCGCCAAGTAAGGATCGGTTCGGAATCATGCGCAGAGGACGTCGACTCTCGATCGACGTCGGGGACGCCCGCATCGGGGTCGCCTCGTGCGACCCCGACGGGATCCTCGCCACCCCGGTGGAGACCGTCCCCGGGCGGGACATCCCGGCGGCCCACCGCCGGTTGAAGCAACTCGTCGAGGAATACGAGCCGATCGAGGTCGTCGTCGGCCTCCCTCGCTCACTCAAGGGGGGCGAGGGCCCGGCCGCGGTGAAGGTCCGCGGCTTCGCCCAGGAACTCGCGCGCATGATCGCGCCGATTCCGGTGAGACTCGTCGACGAGCGGATGACGACCGTGACGGCCAGTCAGGGACTGCGCGCTTCGGGCGTGAAATCCAAGAAGGGTCGGTCTGTCATCGATCAGGCGGCAGCTGTCATCATCCTGCAGCAGGCCTTGGAATCCGAACGGGTGTCAGGTAAAGCACCCGGCGAGGGCGTCGAAGTGGTCATCTGATCGCGATACGGTAACGTTCCGCGCGATGCGATGGTGTTTCGAACTGCCACCGCGCAGCAAGAGGCGGAACGGAAGCCGGCCCTCGGGCCGCGTGAGCGCCGCCTCGCGGCTCTAGGGGATAGATGACTGAGTATGGCCGGGGCCAAGGCTCCGAACCGTGGCATCCGGAGGACCCGCTGTACGGGGACGCCGGATGGGAAGGGCAGCAGGCTCATGTGGGCCGGCAAGCTGCCTACGGCGGCCAGCCGCAGCAGCAGTACCCGCAGCAGCCGCAGCACAACGAGTGGGACCAGGGGCAGCAGCCCGGATACGGCCAGCAGCAGTACCAGTACTACGACCAGCAGGGCCAGCAGTACGCCGGGCAAGGACAGCAGTACGCCGGACAGGGACAGCAGCAGTACGCGGCACAGGGCCAGCCGCAGTACACCCAGGGCAGCTGGGACGCGACCGGCACCCACGGGCACGTGCCCTACGCGGCCGACCCGGGTGACCCGTACGGCCAGCAGGCCGTGGCCTACGGCGGGGAGCAGCCCGACTACTACGGCACGCCCGACGCCTACCCGCCGCCGCAACCGCCCGGCCGTCGGCGCCCCGAGGCCGAGCCCAAACCGGAGGCCGACCCGGAGACCGACTGGGATCCCGGACCCGATCAGGGCGAGCACGCCTTCTTCTCGGGCGACGACGATGACGATGACGACGAATTCGACGCCGACCCGAAGGGCCGACGCGGGCGGGGCAAGGCGGCCAAGGGCGGCAAGGGCGCCAAGAAGAAGCGGCGCAGCGGCTGCGCCTGCATGGTGGTCGTCCTGGTCTTCGGCGGCGGCCTGGGCGGTGTCGGATATTTCGGCTACAAGTTCTACCAGAACCGTTTCGGCGCTCCGGCGGACTACGCGGGCGCCGGAAACGGCGAAGAGGTCACGGTCGCCATTCCGAAGGGCGCCGGCGGCTGGGAGATCGGCCAGAAACTGAAGGACGCTGGCGTCGTCGAGAGCGCGGCCGCGTTCGTCTCCGCCCTGCAGGCGAACCCCCAGGGCAAGTCGCTCCAGGACGGTGTCTACACGCTGGAGAAGCAGATGTCCGCCGCGAGCGCGGTGGAACTGATGCTCAGCCCGAAGAGCCGCAGCAACCTGATCATCGCCGAGGGCCTGCGCAACACGGCGGTCTACGGCCTGATCGACAAGCGCCTCGGAGTGGCGAAGGGCACCACGGCGGGCATCGCGAAGAAGGACTACAAGCGCCTCGGCCTGCCCGCGTGGGCACTGAACCACGCGAACCTGAAGGATCCGCTGGAAGGATTCCTCTACCCCTCCAGCTACGCGGTCACCAAGGAGCAGAAGCCCGAGGCCGTCCTGAAGAACATGGTGTCCCAGGCCACCGCCAAGTACCAGGAACTGGGCGTGGAGAAGAAGGCCAAGGACCTCGGCCTCGACAGCCCCTGGCAGCTGCTCACCGTGGCGAGCCTGGTGCAGGCCGAGGGCACGAGCCACGACGACTTCCGCAAGATGGCCGAGGTCGTCTACAACCGCCTCAAGCCCGACAACCCGCAGACCTACGGGCGGCTGGAGTTCGACTCCACGTACAACTACGTGAAGAACCAGAGCAAGATCGACCTGAGCATCGCCGAGCTGCGCAAGTACAACAACCCGTACAACACGTACTACGTCAAGGGCCTGCCGCCCGGCCCCATCAGCAACCCCGGCGAGGAGGCGCTCGCGGGCGCGCTCGACCCGACGGGCGACGGCTGGTACTACTTCATCTCCATGGACGGCAAGACCAGCAAGTTCACCAAGACGCTCGCGGACCACGAGAAGCTGGTCAACGAGTGGAATGCCTCGCGGAACAAGAACTGAAGTCCGTGGCGACGCGGGCGATATAATCCGCACAGACCGTCGGCCAGCGGGTCTTCGGTCGATGAGCGGCGATGTCCCGATCCCCGCCGGGCGGGTGGCCGACGGGAGATCCGCGAGGCTCAAGGACGGGTTCCCATGACATCACGGGTAGTCGACGGCCGCCGGGCCGCCGTACTCGGTTCGCCCATCGCCCACTCCCTCTCCCCGGTGCTGCACCGGGCGGCCTACGACGCACTCGGGCTCAGCGCCTGGTCGTACGACCGCTTCGAGATCGACGAGGGCGCCCTGCCCGGCTTCTTCGAGGAGCTCGGTCCGGAGTGGGCGGGACTGTCGCTGACCATGCCGCTGAAGCGGGCGGTCATCCCGCTGGTGGACGAGGTCAGCGAGACGGCCGCCTCGGTCGACGCCGTCAACACGGTGGTCTTCACCGAGGACGGACGCCGCGTCGGCGACAACACCGACATCCCGGGCATCGTGGCCGCCCTGCGTGAGCACGGCATCGACCAGGTCGACTCCGCGGCGATCCTCGGCGCCGGCGCCACCGCCTCCTCGGCGCTGGCCGCCCTCGCCCGGATCTGCACCGGCGAGGTCGTCGCCTATGTGCGCAGCGAGGCCCGCGCCGCCGAGATGCGGCGGTGGGGCGAGCGGCTCGACGTCGAGGTCCATACGGCGGACTGGGCGGACGCGGCCCAGGCGCTGCGCGCCCCCCTGGTGATCGCCACCACGCCCGCGGGCACCACCGACGCCCTCGCCGCCGCCGTACCGGAACGCCCCGCCACCCTCTTCGACGTGCTCTACGACCCCTGGCCCACCGAGCTGGCGGCCCGCTGGTCCATGTTCGGCGGCGCCGTCGTCAGCGGCCTCGACCTGCTCGTCCACCAGGCCGTCCTTCAGGTCGAGCGGATGACCGGACACACGCCCGCCCCGCTCGACGTCATGCGCAGGGCCGGGGAGAAGGCCCTCGCCGGGCGCTGACGTCCGCCGCCGCGTCCGCCTGCTGGACCTTCGGCCGGGTCCGGCCCCCGGACGTGGGAGGATCGGAGGTGCCGGACCGGGGCCGCGCACCCGGTCGGGCCGTCGCCGTACGCGAGGACGCGCGTACGCAGGGCAGTACCAGGGCGCGAGCACTGAGGAGCATCGTTGAGCAGGCTGCGTTGGCTGACCGCGGGGGAGTCCCACGGTCCCGCACTTGTCGCGACGCTGGAGGGCCTTCCCGCCGGCGTGCCGATCACCACGGAGATGGTCGCCGACCACCTCGCGCGGCGGCGGCTCGGCTATGGACGCGGTGCGCGGATGAAGTTCGAGCGCGACGAGGTCACCTTCCTCGGCGGCGTCCGCCACGGCCTCACCCTCGGCTCCCCGGTCGCGATCATGGTCGGCAACACCGAGTGGCCCAAGTGGGAGCAGGTCATGGCGGCCGACCCGGTGGACCGCGAGATCCTCGACGGGCTGGCCCGCAACGCCCCCCTGACCCGCCCGCGTCCCGGCCACGCCGACCTCGCCGGCATGCAGAAGTACGGCTTCGACGAGGCCCGGCCGATCCTGGAGCGCGCCTCCGCGCGCGAGACCGCCGCCCGTGTGGCGCTCGGCGCCGTCGCCCGGTCGTACCTCAAGGAGACGGCCGGCATCGAGATCGTCTCGCACGTCGTCGAGCTGTGCTCCGTGAAGGCCCCGCAGGGCGTGTACCCCACCCCGGCCGACGTCGAGAAGCTGGACGCCGACCCGCTGCGCTGCCTCGACGCGGACGTCTCGAAGGCGATGGTCGCGGAGGTCGACCAGGCCCACAAGGACGGCGACACGCTCGGCGGTGTGGTCGAGGTCCTGGCCTACGGCGTTCCGGTCGGCCTCGGTTCGCACGTGCACTGGGACCGCAAGCTGGACGCCCGGCTGGCCGGTGCCCTGATGGGCATCCAGGCGATCAAGGGCGTCGAGATCGGCGACGGCTTCGAGCTGGCCCGGGTGCCCGGCTCCAAGGCGCACGACGAGATCGTGAACACCCCCGAGGGCATCCGGCGCGTCTCCGGCCGCTCCGGCGGCACCGAGGGCGGCCTGTCCACGGGTGAGCTGCTGCGGGTGCGGGCCGCGATGAAGCCGATCGCGACCGTGCCGCGCGCCCTGAAGACCGTGGACGTGTCCACCGGCGAGGCCACCCAGGCCCACCACCAGCGCTCCGACGTCTCCGCCGTGCCGGCCGCCGGCATCGTCGCCGAGGCGATGGTCGCCCTTGTCCTCGCGGACGCGGTCGCGGAGAAGTTCGGCGGCGACAGCGTCCCCGAGACCCGCCGCAACGTGCGCTCCTACCTCGACAACCTCGCGATCCGGTGAGCGCCGTGCCTGTGGTCGTCCTGATCGGCCCGATGGGCGTCGGCAAGTCCACGATCGGCGAGCTGCTCGCCGAACGGCTCGGCGTCGGCTACCGCGACACCGACGAGGACATCGTGGCCGCCGAGGGCCGCGCCATCGCCGACATCTTCGTGGAGGACGGCGAACCCGCTTTCCGCGCGCTGGAGAAGCAGGCCGTGCGCCAAGCGCTCGCCGAGCACGAGGGCGTCCTCGCGCTCGGCGGCGGCGCGATCCTCGACGCAGACACCCGCGCGCTGCTCGCCGGGCAGCGCGTGGTGTACCTCTCCATGGACGTCGAGGAGGCCGTCAGGCGCACCGGCCTGAACGCGGCCCGGCCGCTGCTCGCCGTCAACCCGCGCAAGCAGTGGCGCGAGCTGATGGAGGCGCGGCGGCACCTGTACGAGGAGGTCGCCACGGCCGTCGTACCCACCGACGGCCGTACCCCCGAAGAGGTCACCCGAGCAGCGCTGGACGCACTGGAGTTGAAGGAAGCATGAGCGAGGCAGTGACGCGGATCCAGGTCGGCGGTACGGCGGGCAGTGAGCCGTACGAGGTCCTGATCGGCCGTCAACTCCTGGGCGAACTGGGCGGATTGATCGGTGACCGGGTCAGGCGGGTGGCGGTGATCCACCCGGAGGCCCTCGCCGAGACCGGTGACGCGCTCCGCGACGACCTGGCCGGGCAGGGCTACGAGGCCGTCGCCATCCAGGTGCCCAACGCGGAGGAGGCCAAGACCGTCGAGGTCGCCGCCTACTGCTGGAAGGCGCTCGGCCAGTCCGGCTTCACCCGCAGCGACGTCATCGTCGGCGTCGGCGGCGGCGCGACCACCGACCTGGCCGGGTTCGTGGCGGCGACCTGGCTGCGCGGGGTCCGCTGGATCGCGATCCCGACCACCGTGCTGGCCATGGTGGACGCGGCGGTCGGCGGCAAGACCGGCATCAACACGGCCGAGGGCAAGAACCTCGTGGGCGCCTTTCACCCCCCGGCGGGCGTGCTGTGCGACCTGGCCGCGCTGGAGTCGCTGCCCGTCAACGACTACGTCTCGGGCCTGGCGGAGATCATCAAGGCCGGTTTCATCGCCGACCCGGCGATCCTGGAGCTCATCGAGTCCGACCCGGAGGCGGCCCGGACGCCCGCGGGCCCGCACACGGCCGAGCTCATCGAGCGCTCGATCCGGGTCAAGGCGGAGGTCGTCTCCTCGGACCTGAAGGAATCCGGTCTGCGGGAGATCCTCAACTACGGCCACACGCTGGGCCACGCGATCGAGAAGAACGAGCGCTACAAGTGGCGGCACGGCGCGGCGGTCTCGGTCGGCATGCACTTCGCCGCCGAACTCGGCCGCCTGGCGGGCCGGCTGGACGACGCGACGGCCGACCGCCACCGCACCATCCTGGAGTCGGTCGGGCTGCCGCTGCACTACCGCTACGACCAGTGGCCCAAGCTGCTGGAGACGATGAAGGTCGACAAGAAGTCCCGCGGCGACCTGCTGCGCTTCATCGTCCTGGACGGGCTCGCCAAGCCCACCGTCCTGGAGGGACCGGACCCGGCCGTGCTCCTCGCCGCGTACGGCGAGGTCGGCCAGTAGGTCCGCGCGCGGTCCTTCCGCCCGGTTTCGTCGCGTGGCGCGGGCACTTCGGGCCGCCCTTGGCCGTTTCACCAAACGACGGCCGGGGACGGTACCGTTCGGTAGCGAGCGGGGTGCGTACGCACCCCGCTGCCAGCACCAATTGCCTGTAGCACGAGACGGAGTGGCACCGGATGCAGCACGCAGTGGGGTCTCCGCTGCCGCCGCCCCACCAGCCGGGGCAGGGAGCGGCGGCCGGCTGGGCGCCGACCGCACACCACCCGGGTCCGCACCACCCGGGAGCCCCGCAGGGTCCCGCACCCGTGCCCCCGCCGCCACCGGCTCCCGGCTACAGCGGGGCCGCGGTCCCCTCGGGACCGATCCCGCCCGCGTCGCAGCACGCCCACGTCCCGCCCACGCCCGAGACCACCGGCCATGTCCCGCTGCCGCCCGGCGGCCCGGTGGGCATGCCCAGCCCCCCGCCCGCCCCGGCCACGGTTCCCGATCCGACGAGCACGACCCTGGCCGTGCTGCTGATCGGCCCGGCCGGCGCGGGAAAGACCAGCGTCGCCAAGTACTGGGCCGACCACCGCCGGGTCCCCACCGCCCACATCAGCCTCGACGACGTGCGCGAATGGGTCCGCTCCGGCTTCGCCGACCCCCAGTCCGGGTGGAACGACCACTCCGAGGCGCAGTATCGTCTCGCCCGCCGTACCTGCGGCTTCGCCGCGCGGAACTTCCTCGCCAACGGCATCTCGTGCATCCTCGACGACGCCGTCTTCCCGGACCGCCCGGTGGTCGGCCTCGGCGGCTGGAAGCGCCACGTGGGCCCCGGCCTCCTGCCCGTCGTTCTGCTCCCCGGCCTGGACATCGTCCTGGAGCGCAACGCGGAACGCAGGGGCAACCGCCGCCTCACCGACGAGGAGGTCGCCCGTATCCACGGCCGCATGGCCGGCTGGTACGGCTCGGGCCTCCCGATCATCGACAACTCCCAGCTGGACGTCCCCAGCACGGCCCGCGTCCTGGACGAAGTCCTGGCCAGGGCCATAGCGAGCCCCCCGAACTGGTAGGTCACGGGCACCCGGCGCACAACGGTCGGGACCACCCCGTCCCCCGACCGCACCTCCCAACCGGCACAATCCGCCCACCGCTCCTACGCTCGTGTCATGTCCGAGGTGTACGCGGCCCGCCGAGCCCGCCTGAGGGAACGCTGCAACGCGGGCGGCAGCCCATCCGCGCTGGTCTCCCGCCCCGCCAATGTGCGCTACCTCGCGGGCGCGGCCCCGCAGGGAGCCGTCCTCCTGCTGGGCAAGAGCGAGGACCTGCTGGTGTGCGCCGCCCCGCCCGAAGACCGCCCCTCCGAGGGGCGCCCGGACGAGAACCTCCGGCTGCACATCCTGTCCGGCGGGGGCGACCCCGCCGTCGCCGCCGGCGATCTCGCCGGGAGCCAGGGCGCCGACGGCCTCGCCGTGGAGGAGCACCACCTCACCGTCGCGCGGCACCGGGCGCTGACGTCCGTCGCCCCGAGCCTTCAGCTGGCCGACCTCGGCGGAGCCGTCGAGCAGCTGAGGGTGGTCAAGGACGAGGAGGAGATCTCCTGCCTCAGGATCGGGGCGGAGATCGCCGACCAGGCCCTCGGCGAACTGCTGGAATCCATCCTGGTCGGCCGGACGGAACGGCATCTCGCCCTGGAGCTGGAACGGCGCCTGGTCGATCACGGCGCCGACGGCCCCGGCTTCCCCACCTCCGTGGCCACCGGCCCGAACGCCGGCCGCCGCTGCCACCGCCCCACCGACCGCCGCGTCGAGGAGGGCGACTTCCTCTCCGTCTGCCTGGGGGCCACCTACCGCGGCTACCGCTGTGAGATCGGCCGTACCTTCGTCATCGGTACGTCCCCCGCCGACTGGCAGATCGAGCTGTACGACCTGGTCTTCGCCGCCCAGCGCGCCGGTCGCGAGGCCCTCGCGCCGGGCGCCGCCTACCGCGAGGTGGACCGCGCGGCGCGTCAGGTTCTGGACTGCGCGGGGTACGGCGAGGGCCTCCCGCCGCTCACGGGACATGGTGTCGGACTCGAAATCGACGAGGACCCGCAATTGTCCCCCTCGGCAATGGGTAAACTGGACGCTTGCGTGCCGGTCACCGTCGAACCCGGGGTCCACCTCCCGGGCCGGGGCGGCGTCCGGATCGATGACACGCTCGTCGTACGCCCCGAGGCGGACGGCGGACCCGAGCTACTCACCATCACGACCAAGGAGCTGCTCGCGCTCTAGCCTCGCGCTGTGCGCATGCCCCGGGGTCGTACGTCAGTCCAGGAGATTCCGCAACCGTGGCTTCCACGAACGACCTCAAGAACGGCATGGTGCTCAAGCTCGAAGGCGGCCAGCTCTGGTCCGTCGTCGAGTTCCAGCACGTCAAGCCCGGCAAGGGCCCGGCCTTCGTGCGCACCAAGCTCAAGAACGTGCTGTCCGGCAAGGTGGTCGACAAGACCTTCAACGCCGGCGTCAAGGTCGAGACGGCCACCGTCGACAAGCGCGACATGCAGTTCTCGTACAAGGACGGCGAGTACTTCGTCTTCATGGACATGGAGACGTACGACCAGCTGCACATCGACCCGAAGGCCGTCGGTGACGCCGCGAACTTCCTGATCGAGGGTTTCACGGCCGTCGTCGCGCAGCACGAGGGCGAGGTGCTCTTCGTCGAGCTCCCGGCCGCTGTCGAGCTGGTCATCGCCGAGACCGAGCCTGGCGTCCAGGGCGACCGCTCCACCGGTGGCACCAAGCCCGCCACCCTGGAGACCGGCCACCAGATCCAGGTCCCGCTCTTCATCACCACCGGTGAGAAGATCAAGGTCGACACCCGCAGCAGCGACTACCTCGGCCGGGTGAACAGCTAACCGTGGCTGCCCGCAACACGGCCCGCAAGCGTGCCTTCCAGATCCTCTTCGAGGGCGACCAGCGCGGGGCCGACGTCCTGACGGTCCTCGCGGACTGGATCCGGCTCTCGCGGAGCGACGACCGGCAGCCGCCGGTCAGCGAGTACACGATGCAGCTGGTCGAGGGCTACGCGCAGCACGCGCGGCGCATCGACGAGCTGATCGCCCAGTACTCGGTCGGCTGGACGCTCGACCGGATGCCGGTGGTCGACCGCAACATCCTGCGCCTGGGCGCCCACGAGCTGATCTGGGTCGACGAGACCCCGGACGCCGTGGTCCTGGACGAGATGGTGCAGCTGGCGAAGGAGTTCTCCACGGACGAGTCGCCCTCGTTCATCAACGGCCTGCTCGGCCGGCTGAAGGAGCTCAAGCCGTCGCTGCGCCGCGAAGAGACGTAACGGGGAACAGCGGCGCACCACGCGACGCAACTACGCCGGAGGGCCCGCAGCGCGACTGCTGCGGGCCCTCCGGCGTAGTTGTACCTCCGAGCCCTGTGAGGCGCTCAGAACGCCGCCGGGGCGGCCGGAACCGTCAAGTTCCGGCCACCCCGGCGGCACGTTTCTGCTGAAGCGCTGAGCGGGTCAGCTCTCCTCGTGGGTGGCCACGGCGCGGCGCGCGTCCGCGTCCAGGACACCCCAGCTGATCAGCTGCTCGGTCAGGACCGAGGGCGACTGGTCGTAGATGACGGCGAGTGTGCGCAGGTCGTCCTGGCGGATCGACAGCACCTTGCCGTTGTAGTCACCGCGCTGGGACTGGATCGTCGCGGCATAGCGCTGGAGCGGGCCCGCCTTCTCGGCCGGCACGGTGGCCAGCCGCTCCAGGTCCAGGACCAGCTTCGGCGGGGGCTCGGCGGCACCGCCGGGCGTGGTGCCCGGCAGCAACTCCTGCACGGGGACACCATAAAAATCGGCCAATTCCGCAAGACGCTGTACGGTCACGGCGCGGTCGCCGCGCTCGTACGAACCGACCACGACCGCCTTCCAGCGTCCCTGGGACTTCTCCTCGACACCGTGGAGGGAAAGGCCCTGCTGGGTGCGGATGGCCCGGAGCTTTGCCCCGAGCTGTTTGGCGTATTCGCTGGACATATGGCTCCCCGGACACTGTGTCGACGCGGCGGGCTGCGTTTCCGCGCCGCGCGGCTGGTAACTCACTGTGAGGTTACGCAGCGTTACTCTGCTGCGTCAAGCCGAATGGTCCGCACCGACTCTTCCGTGGTGGCGGCGGCCGATTACGCCAAGGGGGTGATCAGCGGCGTCGTGGCGACCTGGTAGCGTGGATGGCGCAATTCCGACGTCCTTTAAGGTCCGTCCCGTGAGGCGGAGAAGGAGGTCCGTTTCTTATGGACACGCAAGCGAACGCACAAGCGTCCGATGCCCGGCCCGTTCTCGAAGGGCCCGACATCGCGCGGGTGTTGACCCGCATCGCCCACGAGATCGTCGAGCGCGCCAAGGGCGCCGACGACGTGGTGCTGCTCGGCATTCCGACCCGGGGCGTCTTCCTCGCCCAGCGGCTCGCCGTGAAGCTGGAGGAGATCACCGACCGCAAGATGCCGGTCGGCTCCCTCGACATCACCATGTACCGCGACGACCTGCGCATGCACCCGCCGCGTGCGCTGGCCCGCACCGAGATCCCCGGTGACGGCATCGACGGCCGCCTGGTCGTCCTCGTCGACGACGTGCTCTTCTCCGGCCGCACCATCCGCGCCGCCCTCGACGCGCTGAACGACATCGGGCGCCCGCGCGCGGTCCAGCTCGCGGTCCTCGTCGACCGCGGCCACCGCGAACTGCCCATCCGTGCCGACTACGTCGGCAAGAACCTCCCCACGTCGCTGCGGGAGACGGTCAAGGTCCAGCTCGCCGAGGAGGACGGTCGCGACACCGTGCTGCTCGGCGTCAAGCCGGCCGCCCCGGGCGAGCGGCGCAAGTAGCACACCGGCGTACGGCCCCCAAGGGCCGTACCCCCGCTCATCGCGCCCCCGCCTGCCCGGAATCTCCCGATACTGAACTGCCTTACGGAGCCTGACAGATGCAGCGTCATCTCATCTCGGCCGCCGATCTCACCCGCGACGACGCCGTCCTGATCCTCGACACCGCCGAGGAGATGGCCCGGGTCGCCGACCGGCCGATCAAGAAGCTGCCGACCCTGCGCGGCCGCACGATCGTCAACCTCTTCTTCGAGGACTCCACGCGCACCCGGATCTCGTTCGAGGCCGCCGAGAAGCGCCTGTCCGCGGACGTCATCAACTTCACCGCCAAGGGGTCGTCGGTGTCCAAGGGCGAGTCCCTGAAGGACACCGCCCAGACCCTGGAGGCCATGGGCGTCGACGCCGTGGTCATCCGGCACGGCGCCTCCGGTGCCCCCTACCGCCTGGCCAACTCCGGCTGGATCGACGCCGCCGTCATCAATGCCGGCGACGGCACCCACCAGCACCCGACCCAGGCCCTGCTCGACGCGTTCACCATGCGCCGCCGGCTCGTCGGCCGCGACGCCGGCCTCGGCCGGGACCTCGCCGGCAAGCACATCACGATCGTCGGGGACATCCTGCACAGCCGCGTCGCCCGCTCCAACGTCGACCTGCTGCACACCCTCGGCGCCGAGGTCACCCTGGTCGCCCCGCCCACCCTGCTGCCGGTCGGCATCGAGACCTGGCCCTGCGAGGTGTCCTACGACCTCGACGCCACGCTGCCCAAGTCCGACGCGGTGATGATGCTGCGCGTCCAGCGCGAGCGCATGAACGCCGCCTTCTTCCCGACCGAGCGCGAGTACTCGCGGCGCTACGGCCTCGACGGCGACCGCATGGCCCGGATGCCCGAGGGCTCCATCGTGATGCACCCCGGCCCGATGGTCCGCGGCATGGAGATCACCGCCGAGGTCGCCGACTCGGACCGCTGCACCGCCATCGAGCAGGTCGCGAACGGAGTCTCCATCCGGATGGCCGTTCTCTACCTCCTGCTCGGTGGCAACGAGCCCGCCGTCACCCACACCCGTACCGAGGAGAAGTAACACCCATGAGCAAGATCCTGATCCGTGGTGCGAAGGTGCTCGGCGGCGAGCCGCAGGACGTGCTGATCGACGGCGAGACCATCGCCGAGGTGGGCACCGGGCTGTCCGCCGAGGGCGCCCAGGTCGTCGAGGCCGACGGCAAAGTGCTGCTGCCGGGCCTGGTCGACCTGCACACCCACCTGCGCGAGCCCGGCCGCGAGGACTCCGAGACCGTCCTGACCGGCACCCGCGCGGCCGCCTCCGGCGGCTACACCGCCGTCTTCGCCATGGCCAACACCTTCCCGGTCGCCGACACCGCCGGCGTCGTCGAACAGGTCTACCGGCTCGGCCAGGAGCACGGCTACTGCGACGTGCAGCCCATCGGCGCCGTCACCGTCGGCCTGGAGGGCAAGAAGCTCGCCGAGCTGGGCGCCATGCACGAGTCCGCCGCGGGCGTCACCGTCTTCTCCGACGACGGCAAGTGCGTCGACGACGCCGTGATCATGCGCCGCGCCCTGGAGTACGTGAAGGCCTTCGGCGGCGTCGTCGCCCAGCACGCGCAGGAGCCGCGGCTGACCGAGGGCGCCCAGATGAACGAGGGCATCGTCTCCGCCGAGCTCGGTCTGGGCGGCTGGCCGGCGGTGGCCGAGGAGTCGATCATCGCCCGGGACGTCCTGCTCGCCGAGCACGTGGACTCCCGCGTCCACATCTGCCACCTGTCGACCGCCGGCTCCGTCGAGATCGTCCGCTGGGCCAAGTCCCGCGGCATCGACGTCACCGCCGAGGTGACCCCGCACCACCTGCTCCTCACGGACGAGATGGTGCGCACGTACAACCCCGTGTACAAGGTCAACCCGCCGCTGCGCACCGAGCGCGACGTGCTGGCCCTGCGCGAGGCGCTCGCCGACGGCACGATCGACATCGTCGCCACCGACCACGCCCCGCACCCGCACGAGGACAAGGACTGCGAGTGGGCCGCGGCCGCCATGGGCATGGTCGGCCTGGAGACCGCGCTGTCAGTGGTCCAGGAGACGATGGTCGACACGGGCCTGCTGGACTGGGCCGGCGTCGCCGACCGCATGTCCTTCAGGCCCGCGCACATCGGACAGGCCACCGGGCACGGCCGTCCCGTCTCGGCAGGTGAGCCCGCCAACCTCACCCTCGTCGACACGGAATACCGTGGCCAGGTGGACCCCGCGGGCTTCGCCTCGCGCAGCCGCAACACCCCCTACCAGGGGCGCGAGCTGCCGGGCCGTGTCACCCACACGTGGCTGCGGGGCAAGGCCACGCTCGTCGACGGGAAGCTCACGTGACACCTCCGCACCTGACCCAACTGGCCGCCGATCTCGCCGCCGAGCAGAAGTCGGCCGAGGTCACCGACTGGGCCGCCCGGATCGGCTGGCTCGTCGGACTCGCCCTCTTCGTCGTGCTCGTCTACTGGCTGATGCGCGAGGGCTGGAAGTGGCGCGGCACGCTCCAGGGCGACATCCCGGAGCTGCCCGCCCGCCCGTCGCCCACCACCACCCTCAAGGGAGGCGGCAAGCCGCCGCTGCCTGGAATGCCGGAAGAGACCGGTCCGGCGAGACTGAGCATGAGCGGCCGCTACCACGGCTCCACCACCGCCGGGCAGTGGCTGGACCGCATCGTCGCCCACGGTCTGGGCACCCGCAGCCGGGCCGAGCTCACCCTGACGGACGCGGGCCTCGACGTCGTACGCCCCGGAGCGGCCGACTTCTTCGTCCCCGCCGCCGCGCTGCGCGAGGCCCGGCTCGACAAGGGCATCGCGGGCAAGGTCCTCACCGAGGGCGGCCTGCTCGTGGTGACCTGGGCACACGGCGACAAGCTGATCGACTCCGGCTTCCGCTCGGACCGCGCGGCCGAGCACAACGAATGGGTCGACGTCCTCAACTCCATGATCAAGACAACCACCACGGAAGGCGCCGAACGATGACGACCTCCACCCGGGGAGCCGAGAAGGTTCCCGCCGTACTCGTCCTGGAGGACGGCCGGATCTTCCGTGGCCGCGCCTACGGGGCCGTGGGGGTGACCTTCGGCGAGGCCGTGTTCTCCACCGGCATGACCGGCTACCAGGAGACCCTCACCGACCCGTCGTACCACCGCCAGGTCGTCGTGATGACCGCCCCGCACGTCGGCAACACCGGCGTCAACGACGAGGACCCCGAGTCCCAGCGGATCTGGGTGGCCGGCTACGTCGTGCGCGACCCCGCGCGCGTGCCCTCCAACTGGCGCGCCAGGCGCTCGCTGGACGAGGAACTGCGCCACCAGGGCGTCGTCGGCATCAGCGGCATCGACACCCGCGCCCTGACGCGGCACCTGCGCGAGCGCGGCGCCATGCGCGTCGGCATCTTCTCCGGCAATGCCCTGCCCGACGAGGGCACCATGCTCGCCGAGGTCCGCCAGGCCCCCGAGATGGAGGGCGCCGACCTCTCCGCCGAGGTCGCCACCAAGGAGACCTACGTCGTCCCCGCGCTCGGCGAGAAGAAGTACACCGTCGCCGCCGTCGACCTCGGCATCAAGGGCATGACCCCGCAGCGCATGGCCGAGCGCGGCATCGAGGTGCACGTGCTCCCGGCCACGGCCACCGCCGAGGACGTCTACGCCGTCAACCCCGACGGGGTGTTCTTCTCCAACGGCCCCGGCGACCCGGCCACCGCGGACGGACCGGTCTCCGTCATGCGGGCCGTCCTGGAGCGGGGCACGCCGCTGTTCGGCATCTGCTTCGGCAACCAGATCCTCGGCCGCGCCCTCGGCTTCGGGACCTACAAGCTGAAGTACGGCCACCGTGGCATCAACCAGCCGGTGCAGGACCGTACGACGGGCAAGGTCGAGGTCACCGCGCACAACCACGGCTTCGCCGTCGACGCCCCGCTCGACAAGGTGTCCGACACACCGTTCGGCCGCGTCGAGGTCTCCCACGTCTGCCTCAATGACAACGTGGTGGAGGGCCTCCAGCTCCTCGACCAGCCGGCCTTCAGCGTCCAGTACCACCCCGAAGCGGCAGCGGGCCCGCACGACGCCGCCTACCTGTTCGACCGCTTCGTATCCCTGATGGAGGGCCAGCGTGCCTAAGCGCACCGATATCCAGTCCGTCCTGGTCATCGGCTCCGGCCCGATCGTCATCGGCCAGGCCGCCGAGTTCGACTACTCCGGTACCCAGGCGTGCCGGGTGCTGAAGTCCGAGGGCCTGCGCGTCGTCCTCGTGAACTCCAACCCGGCGACGATCATGACCGACCCGGAGATCGCCGACGCCACCTACGTCGAGCCGATCACCCCCGACTTCGTCGAGAAGATCATCGCCAAGGAGCGGCCCGACGCGCTGCTGCCCACCCTGGGCGGCCAGACGGCCCTCAACACCGCGATCTCGCTGCACGAGAACGGTGTCCTCGACAAGTACGGCGTCGAGCTGATCGGCGCCAACGTGGAGGCGATCCACAAGGGCGAGGACCGGGACCAGTTCAAGCTCGTGGTCGACGCCGTCCGCTCCAAGATCGGGCACGGCGAGTCCGCCCGCTCGGTGATCTGCCACTCCATGGACGACGTGCTGAACGGCGTT
>NZ_JADDRL010000096.1 GCF_021538895.1 Streptomyces olivochromogenes
GGCGCCTACCGCTGGCAGCGGCGCACCGCCACGCTCACCGCGCTCGGCTACTTCACCCTGTTCCTCGTGCTGTCGGCGTTCGCGCCCGACTTCATGACGAGCCCGCTCGCCGACGGCATCCCCGCGGGCCTCCTCCTCGCCCTCCTCCAACTGCCCGTCACCTGGCTGGCGATCGCGCTGTACGAGTACACCGCGCGCCGCCATGTCGACCCGCTCGCGGACCGCATCCGCAAGCAGGCGGACGTGGACGCCAGGCGGGGGGCCGCGCGATGAGCGGGTTCACCGGCTTCAGCGGCTCGGCGCAGGCCATGTCCCTGGTCGCGTTCTCGGCCGTCGCCACCATCACCCTGCTGCTGTGCGTCATGACCGGCCCCGACCGCGACGACCTCGACGAGTTCTACACCGGCTACGGCTCCCTGTCCCCCATGCGCAACGGCCTCGCCATCGCGGGCGACTACATCTCGGCGGCCTCCGTCCTCGGCACCGGCGGCGTCATCGCGCTGTGCGGCTACGACGGCATCGTGCTCGCCCTGAGTACGGCCCTGTCGCTGATGCTGCTGATGTTCCTGCTGGCCGAACCCCTGCGCAACGCGGGCCGGTTCACCATGGGCGACGCGCTGGCCCGCCGCCTGCCCGGTCGCGGCGTCCGCATCGCGACGTGCGCGGTGACCATCGCCGCGCTGCTGCCGCTGATGCTGGTGCAACTCGCCGGCGCCGGTCAGCTGATGGCGTTCATCCTCGGCTTCTCCAGCGAGTCCCTGAAGACGGGCTGTGTGATCGGGCTGGGCGCGCTGATGATCAGCTACGCCGCGATCGGCGGCATGAAGGGCACCGCCCTCATCCAGATCCTGAAGATCGTCATGCTGCTCGGCTCGGGCGCCCTGGTCGCCGTCCTGATCCTGCGCCACTTCGCCTGGGACCCGGGCGCCCTGTTCGACGCGGCGGCGCGGCAGAGCGGGGCCGGCGACGCCTTCCTGCACTCGGGCCTGCAGTTCGCGGGCGGGGCCAGCCCCCGCCTGGACATGATCACGTCCGAGCTGACGATCGTCCTGGGCGGCGCCTGCCTGCCGCACGTCACCATGCGTATGTACACCGCCTCCAGCGCCCGCCAGGTGCGCCGCTCACTGTCCTGGGCGGTGTCGAGCGTGGCCCTGTTCGTGCTGGTCATCACGGTCGTCGGGTTCGGCGCGACGGCGTTGATCGGCCGTGCGGCGATCGCCGCGGCCGACCCGCAGGGCAACACCGCCTACCTGCTGGGGTCCCGCGCCGCGTTCGGACCGGACGTGTCGACCGGCGAAACGTTCCTGTTCACCACGGTCACCACGGCCATCTTCCTGACCCTGCTGGCGTCCGTCGCCGGGATGATCCTCGCCTGCGCCAACTCCCTGGCCCACGACGTGTTCGCGGCCTACGCGCGGGACATGACGGCCCGCCGCGAGATGAGCCTGGCCCGGCTCTCGGCCCTGACGATCTGCGTTCCGGCGATCCTCCTGGCGACCCTGGTCCAGCACCGCAGCCTGCAGCCCCTGGTCACCCTCTCGTTCTGCCTCGGTGCCTCCGCCCTCGCCCCCGCCCTGGTCTACGGCCTCTTCTGGCGCCGTTACACCCGTACGGGCCTGATCTGCACCCTGATCGGCGGCTCGCTCACCGTGCTGCTGCTGATGCCGGGCACGAACCTGGTCTCCGGCTCGCCCGTCGCGGCCTTCCCCGACGCCGACTTCAACTGGTTCCCGTTCACCACGACCGGCATCGTCTCGATCCCGGCGGGCTTCGCCTTCGGCTGGCTGGGCACGGTGGTCTCCGGCCGGCGCAAGGCGGAGGAACAGCGCCGCCAGTACGAGGCGGTGGAGGGGTGGATCCTGGCGGGGGCGGTACGCAGGGGGAATTGAGCGGGCGGGACGCGTACCGCCGGTGCGCGGGTGGGCGCCGTGCTCCTTCGCGCCCGCCCCGCGCGCCGACGGCTCTATTCGGCCGGTGCGCGCCCCGTCAGTGCCGTCAGGCTCTTGCGCACGTGGTCCATGTGCGCCCGCACCTCGTCCCACTGCTCACCGTGTTCGCGCAGCACCCGCTGCGTGTCGCTCGCGATCCGGCCCTCCTGCATACGGGCCTCGGTGAGAATCTCGCCGGCACGCGCGCGTGCCGCGTGCTGACACCGCCGCGACCACTCCTCCGCCTGCTCGACGGAGCGCTTCGCCTCGGCGAGCTCGGCCTCGGCCCGGGCCAGGCGCTCGGCCTGCTCCGCGTCGAACGCCTCGGCCCGCCCGACCACCTCGCGCTTGGCCTCGGCCCAGCGCTCGGCGTGTTCCTTGGCCAACTCGCCGAGCATGGCCGAAGTCCGATCCCGCACCTCGCGCAGTGCCGCGAGGGCCTCGGCGCGTCCCTCCTTCACCTCCCGGCGCGCACCGATCCGCAGATCGTCGGCCTCGGCGCCGGCCGCGAGGAGCCGCTGCCGGGAGCGTTCTTCCGCCTCCGCGCAGAGCGCGTCCGCGTACTCCTGTGCCGCCTGGCGCACGCTCAGCGCACGCGCTTCCGCCTGCGCGACCTCTTCCTGCGTCGCGCGCCGCACGGACTCCCGTACGAGCGTGGCTTCCTCCACCACGAGCTGGAACAAGCGCTGGGCGCGCTCGCCGAGCGTCTCGTACGTCTGCGGAGCCAGCTGCGCGACCGTCTCGCGCAGCTGTTCCACCTCCGCCTCCATGTCCTTGGCGAGGACGGTCAGCCGCGCCGCGCGTTCCCACGCGGCGTCACGGTCCCGCGCGAGCGCTTCCGCGTAGGCGTCGACCTGCTCGGGGCGGTAGCCGCGCCCTCGGACGGTCTCGAAACCGTGCGGCATCTCCGATGCGCTGCTCACCGTGGGAACCCCTCTCCGCCCGACACGCACGAAATGATTATTTCGCGCACATCTTGATGGATCAGACGTAACGGTTCATAACGCGACACTCCGCCAGAAGTCACGGTCGATGTGTTTTCCGCCCTCCCGGCAGCGGATTCGGGCCGTCGTGCCCGGCCCGGCACGGCATACGCAGAGGGCCGGGTCCGGTCGACCGACCGGACCCGGCCCCAAGACCGGTCACCTGACGCGTGGCTGCCGAAGGCGGGCTACAGCAGCCCGTCCCACATCTGCTCCAGCAGCACCGACCACCAGCTCTCCGGCGAGCCCAGCGCCGCCGGGTCGAGCGAGGCGAGCTGCCCCTGGAAGTCGACGGTCCAGCGGCCCGCCTGCTCCTGGTTCAGACCGAACCGCAGCCGCCACATCCGGCCCAGCAGGGCCAGGCAGCGCGCGAACTCCGGCAGACCGGTGTTCACGAACTGCGGCGGTACGGGCGCACCGCCCGGCCCCGCCTCGACGGGGACGGCGACGATGTTGGCGGTGCCGTACTGCACACAGATCGCCTTGCCGAAGTCGGTGCCCATCACGAGGTACGAGCCCGCGTCCGAGGCGGGCTGCACCCCGCGCTCCTGCGCCAGCTCGGCCAGCGTCGGCACCGGACGGCCCGGCTGGGCCTGCGCCCAGAAGAACGGACCCATGTCCAGCGGCAGCCCCGCCACCACCAGCGTGTGCGCCACGACCGGCGGCACGCCCTGCCGGGACACCGCCGCCTGCTCGAACCGGAACACGCCCGGCCCGAACGCCGCCGCCAGCTCCTGCGCGATGCCCTCCGGCGGGATCGGCTGCGCCGGCGGGACCTGCGGCACCGGCACCCGCACCGGCGCCGGCCGCGCGGGACCGTCCGCCACCTGGTGCAGCTCGCCCTGGTGCGCCAGCAGCTGCTGCATGCCCTGCTGCCGGCTCGCGTGGTCGGTGCCGTACGGCGCGATGCTCGTGATCCGCGCCTGCGGCCACTGCTCCCGGATCATCCGCGCGCAGTAGGCGCCGGGCAGCGCGCACGACTCCAGCTCCGTGTGCAGCTCCAGCACCTTGTCCGGCGGCACGTTCATGCCACGCAGCTCGTGGAAGATCTGCCACTCCGGGTGCGGGGTGCCCGGCGCCGAACGCCGGATCAGCTGCTGCTCGGAACCGTCCTGCGCGCGGTAGCGCAGCACCGCCTGATAGCCCGGGCCGACCGTCGGCTGCCCCGGCTGCGGGTAGCCGTAGGCCGGGGGCTGCTGACCGGGCACGGGCTGCCCGGGCGGCGGCATGGCTCCCGGCGGCACCGCTCCCGGCGCCATCGCACCGGGCGGCATCGGCTGCGGGGCACCGGGCGCCATCGGTTGCGGGGCACCCGGCGCCATCGGCTGCGGCGCGCCGGGGTGCATGCCGGGAGCGCCCGGGGCCCCGGGCATGCCGGGAGCCGGCGGCGGGGGTGCGCCGGGGCCGGCCACCGGGGGCCCGGACAGCACGGTCTCGGCGTGGTGCACGGCACCTCGCCCGCCCCCGGGAGCACCCGGCCCGCCGGGAGCGCCCGGCATACCCGGGGCGGCCGGAGGCTGGGGTGCGCCGTGGGCGTTCGAAGGCGGCGGGGTGCCAGGGGCACCGGGGCCGACGGGAGTCGGAGGCATGCCGGGGGCGCCCGGAGGCTGCGGCGCGCCCACCCGGCCGGGGTCGGCGAACATCGTCTCCGCGTAGTGCACATTGCCGGACGGCGTTCCGCCCGGCGCGCCCGGCGCCTGCGCGGCACCCGGACCACCCGGGCCCTCGGGCCCGTCCGGACCGAGCGACGACACGAACTGCGTCGGCACGTACGCACCGCCCGACGCACCCGGAGCACCGGGAGCACCCGGCGCTCCCGGCGGCGGCGGAGGGGTGCTGCCCGGCCGCGCACCCGGCGCGCCGGGGACACCCGGCGGCGGAGGCGGCGTGCCCACCCCGCGGCGCGGCGGCGGCGCGGCCTTGCTCGTCGCGGCGTCCGCGATCTCCCCGGCGTTGGGCGCGAGCGCCCGCCCCGGCGCGCCCGGACCGGCCGGGGGCTGCGGCGCCTGCGGGGCACCGTCCGGCGCCTGCGGGTAGCCGTAGCCAGGGGCGCCCGGCGGCGGAGTGCTCGGCCCTGCGGGAGCGCCGGGGCCCTGCGGGTACGCGTAGGACGGCGCACCGGGCGCAGGCGTGCTGCCCTGCGGAGCGCCGGGCGCGGGCGGCGGAGGCGGCGTGGCCGGGGCCGCCGGGCCGTTCGGGTAGCCGTACGACGACGCACCCGGCGGAGGCGGAGGCGTACTGCCGCTCGGCGCGCCCGGCGTGAAGCCCTGCCCGCCCGGCGCGTTCGGAGTACCGAGCGCCGGTGAGACCGCCGTGGACGGCAGTTGGCTGCCACCCGACATCAGCGCGGTCTTGGCGTCGGCCGGCGTCCCGTCGTCGGAACCGCTCAGCGGCGGCGCGAACACCGTCGCGGGCAGCGGCACGGAACGGTCCTCACCGACCTCGGCGTTGGTGTCCGTACCGGCCCAAGGCGTCGCCCCCGCAGGCACGTTCGGCGCACCCGGCGCACCGGGTGCGCCCTGCGCCGCGTCACGCTGCCCGGCGACCGCACCCGCGCCCGCCTCGCCGCCACCGGCGGACGGCCACGACGCACCACTGCCACCCGGCGCACCCGAGAGCGCGTCGGAAGACTCGCCCGCCCCGGCCGCACTCCGTGCCGCCGGCACCCCGGCCTGCGTCTCGGGAAGCCCCCCGCCCCCCGACGACCGCCGGTCCGGGATCCCCAGCTTGTCCGCCGCCTCCTGCAACCACTCCGGCGGCGACAGCAGGAACGACGTCTGATTCAGATCCACCCGCGCCGCGGGCGCCGGCGCGGCGTCCGCGACCTCGTCCTCCCGGCCGTACTCCTCCTCGTACCGGCGGATCACCTCGCCCACCGGCAGCGCCGGCCACAGCGTCGCCTCACCGCTGTCCCGGGCGATCACGAGCCGCTGCGCGCCCGCGTCGGAACGCGGGCCCTCCGCACGGTCCTCGCCCCACACCACGAACCCGAGGTCGAACTCCCGCACCCGCACCTCACGATGCTGGTACGCGGGCACATCCCCGTTGATCCACTCTTCCGCGCGCTCCTGCGCCTGCGCGAACGTCACCATCGCTCAGCTCACTCCCCCACCGACACGGAAGCGACGGGCACGGCATGCGCGAAACCGCCGTCCACCATCAGGTTCGCCACCGTCTCCAGCTCCGGCGGACTGCCGGCCAGCCGCGACAGGAACACGTCGAAGTCGTCACCGCACGGCAGCAGCAACCGCTCCACCCGCTCCGCCGGCGGCATCGCGGGATCCACGTCCCGCGCGTCGTCATAGGCGCAGAAGTAGACCGAGCCGATCCGCTCGCCCTTCACCTTCACCGCCAGCAACCCGCCCTGCACGAAGGCCACACCGAGGTAGTCCTTCGTCAGATGGTCACGCAGGCACTTGTTGACGTACACCAGGTCATTGACCGCCGCCTCGTCCCGCACCGTGAAGAACGGCTGGTCCACCAGCAGGCCCAACTCCGCGTCCAGCGCCGTGCCCACCGGGGCACACCCGCCCGCCGCCTTCAGGAACGAGCGGTACGAGCCCGGCAACCGGTAGCCGAGATCCTCCTCGACCCCCTGCACCTGCTGCTCCGTCACCGCCACACCCGACTTCGGCAGCCCGAAGTGCGCCGGCCGCGTCTCCTGCAACGGCCGCGTCCCACGCTTGCCGTGGTCCACCCGCGCCGTCGCCACACCACCGTGATGCCGCAGCAACGCCTTCACCTCGACCGGAACCAGCTCCAGCCGCCGCGAACCCACCACGTGATGCCACGTCCAGCCGTGCGGCGTCGCCACCGCCGGCACCGTGTCCCACAACTCGTGCCCCGACGCCGCCAGCGCGGCGTTCGCCGACACGTAGTCCGTAAGCCGCAGCTCGTCGACGCCGAAACCCTCCGGCGGATCGGCGATCTCCGCGGCCGCGCGCGCGTACGTGGAGAAGTCGGGGTAACCGTGCTCGTCGACACGTACCCCTCTCGGGTGACGTGCCGCCCGGACCGGATCCGGGAAATGCACGACCTGCCCGGCGTAGGCCGCGTTCGGCGGCGCGGCTTGCTGCCCGAGCCGACCTGTCGTCATGGCGGTTGCCCCCTGCGGCACTCTGTACGGACCGTAGTGACCACTTCTGGGCGCCCTACGACCCGTATCGACTGTCTCTCCCACGTCTCTGACGCGTTCACCGCACGCATCGCGGTGCCGACAGCCTATGCGGTACGCGGACACCGGTCACCGGGCCTCCGCTTCCGTGACCAGCCGTCACCCCGCCGTGACAGCCTGCCCAAACCCGGGCGTGTCGCACCGCCCCAGCTTCCGCACCAGCCACGGCATTTGGCACTCTGTGTCCTTCGGGGGGATGCCCGGGAGGGATGATGACCATGAACGTGACACAAACGGGACCGCATACGGACACCCGCACCACCAGCCCGCCCAGCACCGGTTCGGGCGACCCGCGCATCGGCTGGAGCGCCACCGAAGCGCCCCACGCGCCCACTCTCCTGCACCGCCGCGACGGCATCCTCCCCACCGTCGCCGCCGCCCTCTCCGTCCGCGGCGCCACCCTCACCGGCACCGCCGCCCGCGGCGACCAGCCGCCGGCCCTGCACCACCTCGTCCAGGACTTCCTCGACACCCTCACCAGCGCCCAACGCGACCGCTTCACCGGCCGCTGCGCCGAGACCATCCTCATCTCCCGCCACATCGCCGCCGCCGACGCCACCCGCAGCAAGCGCTCGGCCCGCAAGCCGATGACCAACGGCGAAGCCCGCAAGGCCCTCAAGCAGGCCAAGCTCACCGCCCGCCGCATACGCGAGGACGGCGACCCCCTCCACGGCAGCTTCGCCGCCCCCTGCCGCGCCTGCGCCGCCCTCAGCGCCCACTTCGGCGTCCGCATCGTCGACCCGACGGCGACCGACGGCTGATTCCGCCGCGGCAGCAGAGGCACCGCCGCGCCACCCACCCCCAGTCAGCGACGCGCCGCGGGACCGGCGCGCCACCAGCACGACCCGCCACTCGACACGACGCACCACCAGCACGACGTACCACCCCCGAACCTCGACGAACGAAGGGCAGATGCACGCCGACCGCGCCTCCTCCCCCAAGCCCTCGGCTCCGCTCGGGCAGGGGGGACCCCCATCCCGATTCGCCGTGCCCGTCGACGCCGCCCTGCGCGCCGCCGGCTGGCAGCCCGGCCGCTGGGACATAAGACAGGCCGAATACTGGGCCGACGCGCTGCGCGACCACGCCTCACCCGCCGGACACCGGCACACCGTCTTCCCCGCCGCCGTCGAGGCCTGGGCCGAATTCGGCAACCTCCACATCAGCCCCACCGGGCCCGGCCGCCAGGTGGCCCCCGCCACCCTCCACCTCGACCCCCTGCACGGCCTGCACCTCGCCCGCACCCTCGGCGACCTCGGCCGCGCCCTCGACACCGAGGTCTGCCCCCTCGGCGCCGAGACCGACACCCACGCGTTCCTCGCCATCGACGCCGAAGGCCGCGTCTACACCCTCGACCACACCGGCGACTGGTACCTCGGCCCCGACATCGACCACGCGCTGTCCGCACTCATCGCCGGAATAGAGCCGGTACGGCTGACGGCCGGCTGACCACCGGCCCGCCCGCGCGACGCCCGGTCACACCGCCGGAATCACCGCCGACACCCGGAAACCACCCGCGTCCGTCGGCCCCGACACGAACACACCGCCCAGCGCGACGACGCGCTCCCGCATCCCCACCAGACCATTGCCGCCCGAAGGCAACCGCGCCGCCGACGCCGACCCCGGCTCCGGCGGCGGCTCGTTCTCCACCTGCATCGCGATCTCCGACATCCGGTGCGCCAGCCGCACATGCGTCTTCGCGCCCGCCGCGTGCTTGTGGACGTTGGTCAGCGCCTCCTGGACCACCCGGTACGCCGTCTGCTCGATCTGACGCGCATACGACCGGTTCTCCCCCTCCACCGACAGGTCCACGACCATCCCCGCGGCCGCCGACTGCCCGATCAGCTCGTCCAGCTCGGACAGGCACGGCCCCTCGACCGCCCCCTCCTCCTCCTCGACGGCCCGGGACACCGCCACCGCCGCGACCACACCCAGCGCGGCCGACGCCACCGGCGCCTCACGCCGCGCCGCGCCGCCATCACCCGAACGAAGCACCCCGAGCATCTCCCGCAGCTCGGTCAACGCCTGCCGGCCCATGTCCCCGACCAGCGCCGCGTTCCGCACCGCCTTGTCGGGATCCTTCCGCGCCACCGCCTGCAACGCCGCCGCGTGCACCACCATCAGGCTCACCCGGTGCGCGACCACGTCGTGCATCTCCCGCGCGATCCGCGTCCGCTCCTCGTTGCGCGCCCACTCCGCGCGCTCCTCCGCCCGCTCCGCGAGCAGCTGAAGCTCCCGCTCAAGACTGTCGGCGCGCTCCCTGAGGCTCTCCATCAGCCGGCGCCGGGCGCCCACGTACAGACCGAGCAGGACAGGAGGGGCCGTCAGACCCAGCGACGTGGTGATGGAGGCGAACGGCACGAACCAGTCGCCGAGGGTCAGATCACCCCGGGCCATGTCCTGCCGCACCCGAACGAACGTCACGATCATCGTCCCGAGCAGGGACATGCCCGCCAGCGCCACGATGATCCGGCGCGGCAGCTCCGCCGCGGCCAGGGTGTACAGGCCGACGATGCCCATCAGGAAGCCCATCTGGGCCGGCGTGATCGCGATCGCGACGAGCACCACGGCGATCGGCCACTTGCGGCGCAGCAGCAGCACCGAGCCGGCCAGCAGACCGAACACGATCCCCACCGACACCGGGATGCCGGCGTCCTTGGCGAACGGGATGCCCTCCGCACCGCACTCCAACGCCGACACCAGCGCGAGACTCCCGTCGAGCACCGCGCTGCGCCACCTCGCCCACCACCACGGGCCGGTCAGGCCCGTGATGCGGTCTTCCCCCGTCGTGGTCATGCATCCAGCCTACGGGCGCCCGGGGGCGCTTTTCCGGTGAGTTTCGCCTACTGGCCTACACCACACTCCGTAATCGAATAACAACGAAACTCCCCGGAATCCCTCGAACTGCTGAACCACGCCCGTTCAACACCGGAACCCCACATTCCGGCCGGACGGTCTGCGCATGGCACATTCACCTGGCAAGTACGCGAACTTCGAGGCCCTGCGCGAACAGGCACTCGCCCTGCGCCGCGCGGGACTGAGCCGACGGCAGATCCGCGACCGGCTGCACGTCGACAACAACGACATCCTCAACCGCCTCCTGGAGGGCGAGCCGCCTCCGGAATGGACGGAACGCCCGAACGCGAAGGACGACCTGAGGCACAAAGCACGGGAGCTACGACTCCAGGGCTGGACGTACGACCAGATCCAGGTGGAGCTGGGCTGCTCGAAGAGTTCGATCTCGCTGTGGGTACGGGATCTGCCGAGGCCGGAGCGGCAGCAACGCACCCGAGAGGAAGCCTCGGCGATCGCAAAGCGGGGTTGGGAGGCCAAGCTTCGGCTGCGCGAAGAGGAACGCCGGCGCACAAAACAGCAGGCGGCGGCCGAGGTGGATCAGCTGACCGAGCGTGAGCTATTCCTGGTCGGCGTCGGCCTCTATTGGGCAGAGGGGGCCAAGAGCAAGCCGTACAGCCGACGAGAACGCGTGACCTTCGTGAACAGCGACCCGAACATGGTCACCGTCTTCCTGGCCTGGCTGAGGCTGCTCCGCGTAGACCCCGGGAGCCTCAGGTTCGCCGTACAGATCCATGTGACCGCGAACGTCGCAGCCGCCGAGAAATTCTGGGCGGATCACGTCGGCATCGAGCCGACTGAGCTGCTGAAGACCACCCTCAAGAAGCACAACCCCAGCACCAACCGGAAGAACACCGACGAGAGCTACCACGGCTGCCTCCGTGTCGACGTGAGAGACGGAGCCGAGTTGTACCGTCGCATCGAAGGCTGGTGGTACGGCATAGTAGGGGCTGCCACCGCGCCGATCTACGGAATCGGACATAGCGGTAATCCCGGGTCGTCTAAGGGCAAGACGTCAGATTTTGGTTCTGATCATGGGGGTTCGAGTCCTCCCCCGGGAGCATTTGCTCAGTTCGGGTCCTGACCTAAGAAAGGTCGGGGCCCACTCCCATGTCCCCCGCGAAACGCCCCGGTATCCTGCGGATGTCCCCACCCGTCCACAGCCGAAGGGCAACTCCGTGAGCGTCATTCGCCCGGCAGCCGTCGTCGTTCTCGCAGCGGGTGAGGGCACCCGTATGAAGTCGGCCACACCGAAGGTGCTGCATCACATCTGCGGCCGTTCCCTGGTGGGCCATGTGCTCGCGGCCGCGCACGAGTTGGACCCCAAGAACCTGGTCGTCGTGGTGGGACACGCCCGCGAGAAGGTCACCGAGCACCTGACCGGCACCGACCCGCACGTCCGCACGGCCGTGCAGGCGGAGCAGAACGGCACCGGGCACGCCGTACGGATGGCTTTGGAGGAGCTCGGCGGGACCGTCGACGGCACCGTGGTCGTCGTGTGCGGAGACACCCCCCTGCTCACCGGTGAGACGCTGAAGCGGCTCGCCACCACCCACCAGACGGACGGCAACGCCGTCACCGTGCTCACCGCCGAGGTCCCGGACGCCACCGGCTACGGCCGCATCGTGCGCGACGACGCCTCCGGCGCGGTCACCGCGATCGTCGAGCACAAGGACGCCAGCGACGCGCAGCGCGCGATCCGGGAGATCAACTCCGGGGTCTTCGCCTTCGACGGGCAGCTGCTGGCCGACGCCCTGGGCAAGGTCCGTACGGACAACAGCCAGGGCGAGGAGTACCTGACCGACGTGCTCGGGATCCTGCGCGAGGCCGGGCACCGGGTCGGGGCGTCGGTCGCCGGGGACCACCGGGAGATCGCGGGGATCAACAACCGCGTGCAGCTGGCGGAGGCCCGCCGGATCCTGAACGACCGGCTGCTGGAGCGCGCCATGCTGGCCGGCGTGACGATCGTGGATCCGGCGACGACGTGGGTCGACGTGACGGTCTCGTTCGAGCAGGACGCGGTCGTGCACCCGGGTACGCAGCTGCACGGCGCGACGCGCGTCGGCGAGGGCGCGGAGGTCGGCCCCAACTGCCGACTCACGGACACGCAGGTGGGTGCGGGGGCGCGGGTGGACAACACCGTCGCCGACCGGGCGCAGGTGGGTCCGGGGGCGAGTGTGGGTCCGTTCGCGTATCTGCGGCCGGGTACGCGTCTGGGGCCGAAGTCGAAGGTGGGTACGTACGTCGAGACGAAGAACTCGTCGATCGGCGAGGGGACGAAGATCCCGCACCTGTCCTACGTCGGTGACGCGACCATCGGTGAGTACACGAACATCGGTGCCGCGAGTGTGTTCGTCAACTACGACGGGCAGGACAAACACCACACGACGGTGGGCTCGCACTGCCGGACCGGTTCGGACAATATGTTTGTGGCTCCTGTCACGGTCGGGGACGGTGCGTACACCGCCGCCGGCTCTGTGATCACGAAGGATGTGCCGCCCGGTTCGCTGGCCGTGGCCCGTGGTCAGCAGCGGAATATCGAGGGTTGGGTGGCTCGCAAGCGTCCGGGGAGCGCGGCGGCGAAGGCCGCGGAGGCGGCCTCGCGGCAGGGCGAGGGCGAGGACTGACCGGAATCGGGTGCGCCGAACACGGCGTACCGTGATAAGTGCACACCCGCACCCCACCAGCTGAGACGGCCTCTCACGCCCAGCCGAGAGGTCGCTGGACACCCAGCTGTGACACCTCTGAGGAGACAGTGCTGTGACCGGGATCAAGACGACCGGCGAGAAGAAGATGATGTTCTTCTCCGGCCGCGCCCACCCCGAGCTTGCCGAGGAGGTCGCCCAGCAGCTGGGTGTCGGGGTCGTCCCGACGAAGGCCTTCGACTTCGCCAATGGCGAGATCTACGTGCGGTACCAGGAGTCGGCGCGTGGTGCGGACTGCTTCCTGATCCAGAGCCACACGGCTCCGATCAACAAGTGGATCATGGAGCAGCTGATCATGATCGACGCGCTGAAGCGCGCGTCGGCGCGTTCCATCACGGTGATTGTGCCGTTCTACGGTTACGCCCGGCAGGACAAGAAGCACCGTGGACGTGAACCCATCTCGGCGCGTCTGATCGCGGACCTGATGAAGACGGCGGGTGCGGACCGGATCCTGACGATGGATCTGCACACGGACCAGATCCAGGGCTTCTTCGACGGTCCGGTGGACCACCTGTTCGCGCTGCCGCTGCTGGCGGACTACGTGGGCCGGAAGGTGGACCGGGACAAGCTGACGGTCGTGTCGCCGGACGCGGGTCGTGTGCGGGTGGCGGACCGGTGGTGCGACCGGCTGGGTGCGCCGCTGGCGATCGTGCACAAGCGGCGCGACAAGGACGTGGCGAACCAGGTCACGGTCCACGAGGTCGTGGGTGAGGTCAAGGGCCGGGTGTGTGTCCTGGTCGACGACATGATCGACACGGGTGGGACGATCTGCGCGGCGGCGGAGGCGCTGTTCGCGCACGGTGCGGAGGACGTCATCGTGACGGCGACGCACGGTGTGCTGTCGGGTCCGGCGGCGGACCGGCTGAAGAACTCCCGGGTGGGTGAGTTCGTGTTCACGAACACGCTGCCGACGCCGGGTGAGCTGAGCCGTGAGCTGGACAAGATCACGGTGCTGTCGATCGCGCCGACGATCGCGAGCGCGGTGCGTGAGGTGTTCGAGGACGGTTCGGTGACGAGCCTCTTCGACGAGCAGTGAGGTTTCTGCACTAGCGGATCCCGCGGCCTCTGAAGATCCTTTTGGGTCCGGCCTCCCCTCCGAGTAGACTGCTGCAGTTGCTCGGCGAGGGAGGCCGTTCCCGTTCCAACGGGGTACGGCGATCCGTTATCGACGCGCTCTTCGTAGCAGGCCGTTCGTGGCCGGGTGACCACGTTCGTTCCCTATGTACTACGAGGAGTGATCATGTCCGAGGTCAAGATCTTCGCCGAGACCCGTACCGAGTTCGGCAAGGGTGCCGCCCGTCGTATCCGCCGTGACTCGAAGGTTCCCGGCGTTCTGTACGGCCACGGCTCGGACCCGCTGCACCTGACCCTTCCGGGCCACGACCTGCTGCTGGCGCTGCGTACGCCGAACGTCCTGATCTCCCTGGACATCGACGGCAAGTCCAACGAGCTGGCGATCCCGAAGTCCGTGCAGCGCGACCCGGTCAAGGGCTTCCTGGAGCACGTCGACCTGCTGCTGGTCAAGCGCGGCGAGAAGGTCACGGTCGAGATCCCGGTCCACGCCGAGGGTGAGCTGGCCGCCGGTGGCAACCTGCTGGAGCACGTCCTGAACGCGCTGCCGGTCGAGGCCGAGGCCACGCACATCCCCCAGGGCGTGACGGTGTCCGTCGAGGGTCTGGAGGCCGGTTCCTCGGTCCTGGCCAAGGACATCACCCTGCCCGCCGGTGTCACGCTGGCCGTCGACGAGGACGCCGTCGTCCTCCAGGTCCTGGCCGCGCAGGCCGAGGAGGCCGTCGAGGGCGAGGCCGCCGAGGGCGAAGAGGTCGCCGAGGCCTGATCCTCGCCGTCGTCGTTCTGTCAGCCGCTGTTCCCGTCGGGGACGGCGGCTGGCGTGTATCAAGAAGACGTACCGGCGCGTATCGTCGGCACGTATCGAGGAGACATGGACGTGAGCACCCCCGCCAATGCCCCGTGGCTGATCGTAGGCCTGGGTAATCCCGGACCCGAGTACGCGATGAACCGGCACAACGTCGGGTTCATGGTGGCCGATCTGCTGGCCGAGCGGATCGGGGGGAAGTTCAAGCGCGCCGGGAAGGCGCAGGCACAGGTTCTGGAGGGGCGGATCGGTCCGCCCGGGCCAGCGAACCGCCGTGTCGTCCTGGCCAAGCCGATGTCGTACATGAACCTGTCGGGCGGCCCGGTCAACGCGCTGCGTGACTTCTACAAGGTGCCGCTCGCGAACATCGTGGCGGTGCACGACGAGCTGGACATCGACTACGGGATCCTGCGGCTGAAGCTGGGCGGCGGGGACAACGGGCACAACGGGCTGAAGTCGATGACGAAGGCGATGGGGCCGGACTATCACCGGGTGCGGTTCGGGATCGGGCGTCCGCCGGGTCGTATGCAGGTGGCCGATTTCGTGCTGAAGGACTTCGCGTCGGCGGAGCGCAAGGAGCTGCACTACTTCGTGGACCGGGCGGCGGACGCGGTGGAGTGTGTGGTGATCGAGGGGCTGGAGCGGGCGCAAAGCTCGTACAACTCCTGACTTGTCCGCCCCGTGGACCCGGCCGGAGTTGACCGGGCGTGCGGGCATGGCCAATGATCCCGGCCATGCCTGCCTCAGCCATCTCCTCCCGTCAGGCCTCGGCCGCCGCGCTGCGGTTCGGGCAGCTCGCGGCGATGGGTACGGTCGCCGTTCTGATCCTGATCGCGGGTGTGTTCGGTTCCTGGTCGACCGCGCAGCACGTGATGCTGACGAAGGGCCGCGAGCGCGGCACGATCGAGGTGACGCGGTGCGGGGAGGACACCTGCACGGGGCCGTTCACGCCGCTGTCCGACGGGGCGGGGGCGCGGCGGCAGGTCGTCATCGAGAAGACGGTGGCGGTGCGGCGGGGGCAGACGTACACGGTCGTGATCAAGCCCGGTACCGATGAGGTCGTCCGTTCCGGTCCGGCCGGGGTGCTGTACGCGTGGGTGCCGTTCGGCGGGGCGCTGTTGCTGGCGTCGGTGGTCGTCGCGGGCGGGCTGCGGCGGACGCGGGCGGCGTGGGTGCTGGCGGGGGCCGGGGCCGTGTTGCTGACGGCGGCGTTCGCGGTGATCTGAGCCCTGTGGGCCTGATGGAATCCGAGTGTTGTGTGTTCGTGATTGACCGCGGGTCAGTCGGGGCTGGAAGCTGAGCCGCCCCCTCCACATCTTCCCGTCCGTAACTCGAAGATGGACTGCCCCATGCGAACCCTCACTCGCGCCGGCGCCCTGTGCGCCGTCTCGGCGGCCGCGCTGTTCGCCGCCCCTTCCGCCTACGCCACCTCTCCGGGTGACAACGGCACAGTGAAGATCCACGATGCGAAGACGGGCGAGGAGTTGCGCCGCAACGAACCGCACGTCTGCACGTTCTACCTGGACGCCTTCGGCTTCGACGGCGTGCAGAAGGTCGACTGGCACATCGAGGCGTGGGCTCCCACGGCCGCCCCGAAGGGCGAGACCGTGAAGTCCGGCGCCATCACCCTGGACGGCGAGGGACACGGCCGTACCCAGGACCTGTCGCTGCCCGACGGCCACTACAAGCTGTTCTGGAACTTCGACGGCGAGAAGGGCGCGGCCAAGCACAAGGTGTTCTGGACGGACTGCGCCGACTCGGAGGGCGGCGGTACGACGCCGTCCGCGTCGCCGAGTTCCTCCGCCGGTCAGTCGGCGAGCCCGTCCGGTTCCGCGTCCCCGAGCGCGTCCCCCAGCGAGTCGGCGGGCGGAAGCGAGTCGACGGCGCCGGCCGCGTCGTCGCCGTCCGCGCCGGGCGGTGGCTCGGGCGGCCTGGCCGAGACGGGCAACGGCGCCCCGGTGGGGCTGCTGTCGGGTGTCGCGGCCGCGCTGGTCGGCGCGGGCGGCTACCTGGCGTTCCGGCGCCGCAAGGTCCAGGGCTGACAGACGAACGGTGCCCCCGTGCCGCAGACGCGGCACGGGGGCACCGTCATGGTGTGGGCGCGGTCAGCCGGTGTTGCGCAGGCCCGCCGCCACGCCGTTGACGGTCAGCAGGAGGGCCCTGGACAGCAGCGGGTCGGCCTCCTCGCCGGCGGCCGCCGCGTCGCGCTGCCGCTTGAGCAGGGCGACCTGGAGGTAGGAGATCGGGTCCAGGTAGGCGTCGCGGATGGAGAAGGTCTGCTCCAGTTCGGGCTGGGCGTCGAGCAGTTCCTTCTCCCCGGTGACGCGGAGCACCTCGCTCACGGTGAGCTCGTGCTCGGCACGAATGGTGTCGAACACGTGCTTGAGCTCGTCGGGGACGAGGGTGTCGACGTAGTGCTGGGCGATCCGCAGGTCGGTCTTGGCCAGGGTCATCTCCACGTTGGAGATGAAGTTCTGGAAGAAGTGCCACTGCTCGTGCATCTCGCCGAGGACGGTGTCCCCTTCCTGCCGCAGGCCCGCCTCGCGCAGCGCCTTCAGTCCCGAGCCGACGCCGAACCAGCCGGGGACGATCTGCCGGGACTGGGTCCAGCCGAACACCCACGGGATGGCGCGCAGCCCGTCGAGCCCGGCGCCGGAGTCGGGCCGCCGCGACGGCCGCGAGCCGAGGTGCAGGTCGGCGAGCTGGTCCACGGGGGTGGAGGCGAAGAAGTACGCGGGCAGGTCGGGGTCCTCGACCAGCTTGCGGTAGACGGCGTGGGCGGCGTCGGAGACGACGTCCATGGCCGCGTCCCAGCGGGCGAGGGCCTCCACGGACTGGCGCGGGGAGGTGTGCAGGGCGGAGGCCTGCAGCGTCGCCGCCACGGTCAGTTCCAGGTTCTCCCGGGCGAGGGAGGGGATGAGGTACTTGTCGGAGATGACCTCGCCCTGCTCGGTGACCTTGATCTCGCCCTCCAGGGTGCCCCAGGGCTGGGCGAGGATCGCGTCGTGCGAGGGGCCGCCGCCGCGGCCGACGGTGCCGCCGCGGCCGTGGAAGAGGCGCAGTCGGACGCCGTAGCGGTGGGCGACGTCGCGCAGGCGGCGCTGGGCGCGGTGGATCTCCCACTGGCTGGTGGTGATGCCGCCGAACTTGGAGGAGTCGGAGTAGCCGAGCATGACCTCCTGGACGTCCCCGCGCAGTGCCACCAGGCGGCGGTAGGACGGGTCGGAGAGCATGTCCTCCAGGATGGTGTCGGCGGCCTTGAGCTCGTCGGTGGTCTCCAACAGCGGGACGATGCCGATCTTGGCCCAGCCGGCGTGCAGGTCAACGAGGCCGGCCTCGCGGGCGAGGACGGCGGCGGCGAAGACGTCGTCGGCGCCCTGGCACATGGAGATGATGTACGACTCGATGACCTCGGGTCCGAACACCTCCAGGGCCTTCTTGACGGTGAGGAAGACGCCGAGGGTCTTCTCGCCGGCCGCGTCGACGGGTGCCGGGGTGGGGGCGAGGGGCCTGCGGGAGCGCAGTTCCTTGGCGAGGAGCTTGGCCCGGTACTCGCGGGGCATGTCGGCGTAGCGCCAGGACTCCTCGCCGAGGCGGTCGAAGAGCTGGCCGAGGGCGTGGTGGTGGGCGTCCGCGTGTTCGCGTACGTCCATGGTGGCGAGCTGGAGGCCGAAGGCGGCCAGGGTGCGGATGGTGCGGGCCAGGCGGCCGTCGGCGAACAGGGCGCCGCGGTTCACGCGCAGCGAGGTCTGGATGATCCGCAGGTCGTGGAGCAGTTCGGCGGTGCCGAGGTAGTCGCGGCCGGGCTCGTGCGCGGTGCCCTTGGCGAGGCGCCGCTTGGTGTTGACGAGCTTCTGCCGGATGCAGGTGGCCTTGAGCCGGTAGGGCTCCTCGGCGTTGAGACGCTTGTAGCGGGGGCTGATCTCGGGCAGGCGCTCCAGGTCGTCCTGGAGGCACCGCAGGAGTTCGTCGGTGGCGCCGGTGTAGCGGATGGAGTTGGACAGGAAGCCGCGCAGCTCGTCGATCATCTCCAGGGCGTCGTTGATGCCGTGCTCGTGCTGGAGGATGAGGACGTCCCAGGTCACCGCGGGGGTGACGTTGGGGTTGCCGTCGCGGTCGCCGCCGATCCAGGTGCCGAAGGTGAGCGGGCGGGTGTCGTCGGGGAGCTTGACGCCGACGCGTTCCAGTTCGGCGGTGAGGTCTTCGAGGACGTCGCCGACGGCGCCGGCGTGCAGTTCGTCCAGGTAGTAGATCGCGTTGCGGGCCTCGTCGGTGGGTTCGGGGCGTACGACGCGCAGTTCGTCGGTCTGCCAGACGAGGTCGATGTTCTCGGCCAGCCGGGTGTCGAGGCGCCGGCGGTCCGATTCGATGACGGGGGTCTCCAGAAGCGCGGCGATGCGCCGGAGCTTGTTGAGGACCGACCGGCGCGCGGCCTCGGTGGGGTGCGCCGTGAAGACCGGGCGCACGTTCAGGTGCTCGACGGTCTGCCGGAGGTGTTCGGGGTCGGCGTCCTTGAGGCGGTCGGCGGTGCGGGACAGCAGGCCGCCCTCGGCGGCGCGGCGGGCACGCAGCTCGCGGCCGCGGTGGACCTGCTCCGTGACGTTGGCGAGGTGGAAGTACGTGGAGAAGGCTCGGACCAGCTTGGCCGCGGTCTCCAGTTCGGTGCCTCGCAGCAGCTCGGCGGCGGCCTCGCCGTCCTCGCGGGTGAGGCGGCGGACCTTCTCGACCAGTTCGAGCAGCTCGGGGCCCTCTTGCCGGACAAGGGTCTCGCCGAGGAGGTCACCCAGTCGCCTGATGTCGGCGCGCAGCTCGGTGCTGGTTGTTGTGGACTGGGTAGTCAGGTCGTCGGCACTGCTCACAGGTGCGGCTCCTTGCAGTGTTGAAGCTCGTCTGGGAGGGAACCCGGGCGTCTGCCGAGCGGCGTGAGCCGCATACGGGCCGGACATCCGGGAAGGAAACAGAGCGGACCGCGCTGTCCGACCGATCCAAGGATAGGTGTCCATGCGGACGCGCAGGCTCACAGGCTCTTGTCGCTGGACACCGCGCTGCCATACTTACGTCGCCGTAGGTTACGGAACCGTAGGGAACTCGGGATACAGTCCCGCTCGGTCGCCGCGACCCGGCGCCCCTCTCCACCCTCGACCCCACAGGGGACGCCCATGACCACGAGTTCCGATGTGATCGACGACGCCCCGCAGGCGAACAACGACACCTCCGTTTCCTCCGCCACCCTGGGCGGCGAGCAGAAGGGCTCGATCGAACAGCTCACGCTGCTGCTGTTCATCGTCGTGCCGTTCCTCGCGCTGCTGGCGGCGGTACCGCTGGCGTGGGGCTGGGGGGTGAGCTGGCTGGACCTGGGCCTGCTGGTCTTCTTCTACTTCCTGGGCTGCCACGGCATCACGATCGGTTTCCACCGCTACTTCACCCACGGTTCCTTCAAGGCGAAGCGGCCGCTCAGGATCGCGCTGGCGATCATGGGGTCGCTGGCGGTCGAGGGCCCGCTGGTCCGCTGGGTCGCCGATCACCGCAAGCACCACAAGTTCTCCGACGCCGAGGGTGACCCGCACTCGCCGTGGCGGTTCGGGGAGACGGTTCCGGCGCTGATCAAGGGCCTGTGGTGGGCGCACATCGGCTGGATGTTCGACGAGGAGCAGACGCCGCAGGAGAAGTACGCGCCGGATCTGATCAAGGACCCGGCGATCCGGACGATCTCCCGCCAGTTCATCTACTGGACGATGCTCTCCCTGGCCCTGCCGCCGCTGATCGGCGGTCTGGTGACGATGTCGTGGTGGGGCGCGTTCACCGCCTTCTTCTGGGGTTCACTCGTGCGGGTGGCGCTGCTGCACCACGTGACGTGGTCGATCAACTCGATCTGCCACGCGGTCGGAAAGCGCCCGTTCAAGTCCCGGGACCGCTCCGGCAACGTGTGGTGGCTGGCCGTCCTGTCGTGCGGTGAGTCCTGGCACAACCTGCACCACGCCGACCCGACGTCGGCGCGGCACGGTGTGGAGCGGGGTCAGGTGGACTCGTCGGCGCGGTTCATCCGCTGGTTCGAGCTGCTCGGCTGGGCGTACGACGTGCGCTGGCCGTCACGCTCACGTATCGATTCGCGCCGCAACACCGAGGAAGGCGGCTCCCGGCGCGGGTCGGAGGCCGAGAACGCGGCATGATTGACGCCGTGGCGACCGACTCCAGCACCCCCAGCACCGACAAGCCGCGGCGAGCGCGTCGCACCCGTATGACCGGTGCCGAGCGCCGCCAGCAGCTTCTGGAGATCGGTCGCACCCTCTTCGCGGCGAAGGGCTTCGAGGGCACGTCGGTGGAGGAGATCGCGGCGAAGGCCGGGGTGTCCAAGCCGGTGGTGTACGAGCACTTCGGTGGCAAGGAGGGCCTGTACGCGGTGGTGGTGGACCGCGAGATGCGCCGGCTCCTCGACATGGTCACCGGCTCGTTGACCGCGGGTCACCCCCGCGAGCTGTGCGAGCAGGCCGCCTTCGCGCTCCTCGACTACATCGAGGAGTACACGGACGGCTTCCGGATCCTGGTGCGCGACTCCCCCATCCCCCAGTCCACGGGCTCCTTCGCCTCGCTGATCTCGGACATCGCCACCCAGGTCGAGGACATCCTGGGCCGCGAGTTCAAGAGCCGCGGTTTCGACCCGAAGCTGGCTCCGCTGTACGCCCAGGCGCTGGTCGGCATGGTCGCGCTGACCGGCCAGTGGTGGCTGGACGTCCGCCGCCCGAAGAAGGCGGAGGTGGCGGCCCATCTGGTCAACCTGGCGTGGCACGGCCTGGACGGGCTGGAGCCGAAGCCGCGGCTGATCGGGCACCGGAAGAGCTGACGGGTCCGCCCGGGACGGTGACGACGACGTCGGCCGACAGCTGTGCCGACGATGTCAGCCGGTCGGCTCCAGGAACTCCAGGCGGTTGCCGACCGGGTCCCGGGCGTAGAAGCGCCGGTGGCCCGGCAGGTCGTCGTCCCAGGTGAGCTCGACGCCGTGGGCCGCGAGCCGGACGGCGTACGCCTCGATGTCCGTGACCCGCAGTCCGGGGTGGGCCTTTCCCGACGGGCGGAAGCCGTCCTCGATGCCCAGGTGCAGCTGGACGGCCCCGGCCGAGAACCAGCAGCCGCCGCGCGCGGCCAGGACCGGCGGCTTGGGGATCTCGGTCATGCCGAGCGCGTCCACGTAGAACGGCCGCAGCAGGTCCTCGGAGCCGGGCGGGGCCGCGAGCTGGACGTGGTCGACGGCGGCGAGCACGCTCACTTCTCCTTCGTGGCCACGGCGAACAGCCGGCGGAAGGGCAGCACGGTGCCGTACGGGGCGCTCGGGTAGGCCTCCCGCAGCAGGTCCCGGTACTCCGTCACGAACGCGTCCCTGGCCTCAAGGTCGTCGGCCAGGGCGGTGAGGGCGGGCCGCAGTCCCGTGCCCTTGACCCAGTCCAGGACGGGGTCCTCGCCCTGGAGGACGTGGAAGTACGTCGTCTGCCACACGTCGGCCGCGCAGCCGAGGCGGGCGAGCCGGTCGAGGTAGACGCCGGGGGCGTGCACGGAGTCCTCGTGGCGCAGGACGTCGGCGAGCCGGGCCCGCCAGCGGGGTGTGGCGGCGAGTTCGCGCATCAGGGCGTGCAGGGGCGCGTCGATGTTGTCGGGGACCTGGAAGGCGAAGCTGCCGCCGGGGGCGACGGCGTCCAGCCAGACGGGCAGGGCCTGAAGGTGGCCGGGGACCCAGTGCAGCGCGGCGTTCGAGACGATCAGGTCGTACGTCCCGGTCGGCGCCCAGGTGCGCAGGTCGGCGTCGGCGAAGTCGAGGCTGCCGCCGCCCGGGGTGGGGCCCGCGTACTCCACGAGCGCCTTGTCGAGCATGGCGCGCGAGTTGTCGTACCCGGTGATGTGCGCGGTGGGCCAGCGCTCCGCGAGGACGGCGGTGACGTTGCCGGGGCCGCAGCCGAGGTCGGCGATGCGGGGCGGGTCGCCGGGCAGGCCGGGGATGCGGGCGAGGAGGTCGGCGAAGGGGCGGGCCCGGTGGCCCGCGTGCCGGAGGTACTGGGCGGGGTCCCACGTGGGGGAATTCATGCGCGTAACCTTCCCGATCCATTTAGCTCGACATCAAGAGACTTGATATCAAGATAATGACCATCGAGAGGATGGACGTCAAGAGACTTCATGTCGACACAACCACTACACTGATCGTCATGGAGGACGAGGTCGATCGGCTGGTCGCTGCGTGGCGCCGGGAGCGCCCGGACCTCGACGTGGAACCGCTCGAAGTGCTGAGCCGAGTGAGCAGGCTGGCCCGGCACCTGGACCGGGCACGTCGGCTGGCCTTCGCCGAGCACCAGCTGGAGCCCTGGGAGTTCGACGTCCTGACCGCGCTCAGGCGCGCGGGAACCCCGTACCAGCTCTCGCCGGGACAGTTGCTGACGCAGACCCTCGTCACCTCGGGCACGATGACCAACCGTATCGACCGGCTGGCGAAGAAGGGCCTGGTGGAGCGGCTGCCCGACCCGAGCGACCGGCGCGGCGTGCTGGTCCGGCTGACGGCGGAGGGGCAGGACCGCGCGGACCAGGCCCTGGCGGGTCTGCTGGACCAGGAACGCGCGATCCTCGCGGAACTCTCCCGCGCCCAGCGCGGCGAACTGGCCGCGCTGCTACGCCAGTTGACCGCCCCGTTCGACAACATCCCCGGCTAGGTCGACCGGTCCCACGCCCGCGCGGCGGGCCAGGGCGACGGCGGCGAGGGTGGAGTGGACCCCCAGCTTGCCGAGGACGTTCTGCATGTGGGTGCGCACCGTGTGCGGAGAGAGGAACAGCCGCTCGGCGACAGCCTTGCGGCCGAGCCCGGCGACCATGCAGCGCAGCACCTCCCGCTCGCGCGGGGTCAGGGACTCCACCAGCCGTTCGCTCTCGGTGCGGTGCTTGCGGGCCGCGGTCAGCTCGCGCAGGACGCCGGTGAGCAGGGCGGGCGGCAGATGGGTCTCGTCGCGCAGCACGCCCCGGATCACGTTGAGCAGCCGGGACAGCGAACAGTCCTTGGCCACCCACCCGCAGGCGCCGGCCTGCAGGGCCAGGGCCGCGCGCCGGGGATCGTCCTTCTCGGCGAGGACGACGGTGCGTACGCCGGGCTGCGCCGAACGGACGCCGACGACCAGCGAGATCCCGTCGACCAGTCCCTCCTCGTTGCCCTCCTGCACCGGCACGGCCGGCCGTATGCCCGGCACATGGCCGCCCAGGTCGGCGTCGACGAGCAGGACGTCGAAGCGGCGGCCCTCGGTGGCCGCCCGTTCCAGGCAGCGCAGCGCGGCCGGACCGCTGCCGGCCGCGGCGACGTCGACGTCGGGCTCGGCGGCAAGCGCCGCGGCCAGCGACTCGGCGAAGATACGGTGGTCGTCGACGACCAGGACTCGGATGCGAACCATGAAACCCCCTAGCCCAAGCTCCGAAAGGAGCAGGGGACACCCCATCGTCCGGAGAACGCCGACCGGCGCGGGTACGACTCCCACGGGTGACGGAAACCGCACGGCCGCCGCCGTGCAGACACTGCTACCCCCACCGCGGGCGTCGTACCCGACTGTCTCGCCCCCTGATCAACACCGGCCCCCACCGGTGCTGTTCATCAGGGTACGGCCGGTGGCCGGGAGCGGAAGGTAATTTGCAGAACTGGCTGTCCAGCACGTTTATGGTGTGCCGCATGTTTCGTATTGAGACGGAAGTCGACAAGGCGAGGCGCGATCTTCTCCGTTCCCGGCTGCTGGACACCAACACCAAGGCCTCCCCCGTCCTGGCGGCGCTGCGCGGCACCCCCGCCGAACGCGAGGTCCCCCTCCACGTCTGGGCGTCGACGGAGGCGGGCGAACTGGCGGGCGGCCTCGTCGGCCACACCTGGGCATCCTGGCTGCACGTCACCTATCTCTGGGTCGACGACCGTCACCGCGGTGCGGGCCTCGGCTCCCGGCTCCTCGGCGAGGCCGAACGCGTCGCCCGCCGGGACCGCGGCTGCCGCTCCGCCCGCCTGGAGACGTGGAACTTCCAGGCGCCGGACTTCTACCGGAAGCAGGGCTACCAGGTGGTGTGCGTGATCGAGGACTACCCGCCTGGACTCACGGAGTACACGCTGACGAAGACACTCGTCTGAGTCCCGGCACGAGGCTGCGCCTGGGGCTGCCTCTGACCGCCGCCGGTCCAGGGTCCGCGCCGGACACGCGTCGGCCCCGTACGCGCTCACGCGCACGGGGCCGGTCGCTCACGGTCTCGTGCGAAGACTCAGCCGCGCACGGACCGCACCGTACGAGGGCTCAGCTCACCCGTCGGGCCCCCGCCGCCGGTACCGCCTCGAACACCCGCGGTGCGGTGAAGTCCGCCGCCGCGAAGGCCTCTTCGACGGCCTTGCCGAGGGTGTCGACCTCGGCGGCCTCCGCCAGGACGATCGCCGAGCCGCCGAAGCCGCCGCCGGTCATCCGGGCGCCGAGGGCACCGGCGGCCAGCGCGGTGTCCACCACGAGGTCCAGTTCCGGGCAGGAGATGCGGAAGTCGTCGCGCAGGGAGGCGTGACCCTCGGTGAGGACCGGGCCGATCGCGCGCGTCTCGCCCGACTCCAGGAGGGCCACGACGCGTTCGACGCGCTGGTCCTCGGTCACGACGTGGCGCACGAGGCGGCGTACCTCCTCGTCGTCGCCGAGCCGGGCCAGTGCCTCGTCCAGTCCGTCGTACGGCACGTCCCGCAGCGCGTCCACGCCCAGCAGCGCCGCGCCCTTCTCGCAGCCGACCCGCCGCTTGCCGTACTCGCCGTCGCTGTGCGCGTGCTTGACCCGGGTGTCCACGACGAGCAGGCGCAGGCCCTCGGCGGCCAGGTCGAAGGGGATCTGCCGCTGGGACAGGTCGCGGGTGTCGAGGAACAGGGCGTGCCCGGCCTCACAGCAGGCCGATGCCGTCTGGTCCATGATCCCGGTGGGCGCGCCGACGTAGACGTTCTCGGCGCGCTGGCACAGGCGGGCCAGCTGCCAGCGCTGGAGGCCGAGCCCGAACAGGTCGTTCAGGGCGAGGGCGATCACGACCTCCAGGGCCGCCGACGAGGACAGGCCGGCGCCGCTCGGGACCGTCGAGGCCAGGTGGATGTCCGCGCCGGTGACCGGGTGGCCGGCCTCGCGCAGCGCCCAGACCACGCCCGCCGGGTAGGCCGTCCAGCTCCGGTCGCTCTGCGGCTCCAGGGCGTCCAGCGACAGCTCCACGACCCCGCCCGCGTCACCCGCGAGGTTCGCCGAGTGCAGGCGCAGCACACCGTCGTCGCGGCGCGAGACCGCCGCCGTCGTTGCGTGCGGCAGCGCGAACGGCATGACGAAGCCGTCGTTGTAGTCGGTGTGCTCGCCGATCAGGTTGACCCGGCCCGGCGCCGACCAGACTCCCTCCGGTGCTGCGCCGTACAGCGCGGCGAAGCCCTCCCGGACCTGCTGTGCCCCCACTAGTTCTCCCTTGCGATCTTCTGCGCGAACTCCCACGCGTCCGCGACGATTCCCGCGAGGTCCGTGCGGGACGGGTTCCAGCCGAGGCGCTCGCGGGCGGCCCGGGCCGAGGCGACCAGGACGGCGGGGTCGCCGCCCCGGCGCGGGGCCACGACCTCGGGGATCGGGTGGCCGGTGACCTGGCGGACGGTCTCGATGACCTCGCGGACCGAGAAGCCCTCGCCGTTGCCGAGGTTGCAGATGAGGTGCTCGCCGGGCCGGGCGGCCGTCAGGGCCAGCAGGTGGGCCTCGGCCAGGTCCGCGACGTGGATGTAGTCGCGCACGCAGGTGCCGTCCGGCGTCGCGTAGTCGTCGCCGAAGACCGAGATCGCCTCGCGGCGGCCCTGGGCGACCTGGAGGACCAGGGGGATCAGGTGCGACTCGGGGTCGTGCCGCTCGCCGCACGCGCCGTAGGCGCCCGCCACGTTGAAGTAGCGCAGCGACACCGCGCCCAGGCCGTGGGCGGCCGCCTCGCCGGTGATCATGTGGTCGACGGCGAGCTTGGAGGCGCCGTAGGGGTTGGTGGGCCGGGTCGGCGCGGTCTCGACGATCGGGACCTGCTCGGGCTCGCCGTAGGTCGCGGCCGTGGAGGAGAAGACCAGCTTGCGCACGCCGGCCTCGCGCATCGCGCCGAGCAGCGCCATGGTGCCGCCGACGTTGTTGTCCCAGTACTTCTCGGGCTTGACGACCGACTCGCCGACCTGGGAGAAGGCCGCGAAGTGCAGGACGCCGTCGTAGGAGGAGTCGAGCCACTTGCCGGCGTCGCGGATGTCGCCCTCGACGAAGGCGGCGCCGGCCGGGACGCCCTCGCGGAAGCCGGTGGAGAGGTTGTCGAGGACGGTGACCTCGTGCCCGGCCTCCAGCAGGTGCTGGGCGACCACGCCGCCGACATAGCCCGCGCCGCCGGTCACCAGATACTTGCCGCTCATGTACTCGCTACCTCTCGCAGTCGCTCGGCCGCGCGCTCCGGCGGCACGTCGTTGATGAACACACTCATGCCGGATTCGGAACCCGCGAGAAACTTCAGCTTGCCGGAAGTGCGGCGGATGGTGAAAAGCTCAAGGTGAAGACCGAAATCGTCGCGGCCCACACCGTCGAACTCCTCCAGCGCGCCGAACGGGGCCTGGTGCCAGCCCGCGATGTAGGGCGTCGGAGGTTCACCCTCGCCGAAGATACGGTCGAAGCGCCTCAAGAGTTCCAGATAAACCTTGGGGAACTCTGAGCGTGCCGCCTCGTCGAGGGCGAGCAGATCGGGCACACGGCGCTTCGGATACAGGTGGACCTCGTAGGGCCAGTGTGCGGAGTACGGCACGAAGGCCACCCAGTGTTCACCCTCAAGGACGACCCGCTCACCGGCGAGTTCCCGTTCCAGGACGGCGTCGAAGAGGTTCTCCCCGCCGGTCGCCTCCCGGTGTGCGGCCAGGGAGCGCAGCATCAGGGCGGTGCGAGGCGTGGTGAAGGGGTACCCGTAGATCTGGCCGTGCGGGTGACCGAGCGTCACGCCGATCTCCTCGCCGCGGTTCTCGAAGCAGAACACCTGCTCGACGGAGGGGAGATGCGACAACTCCGAGGTCCGGTCCGTCCACGCGTCCAGCACCAGGCGCGCCTGCTCCTGACTCAGATCGGCGAAGGAGGCGCTGTGGTCGGAGGTGAAGCAGACGACCTCGCACCGGCCGGAGTCGCCGGCCAGCGACGGAAAGCGGTTCTCGAAGACGACGACGTCGTAGGAGGAGTCCGGGATCTCGCTCAGCCGGCCGTCCCGGGAGGGGCACAGCGGGCACTCGTCGGCGGGCGGGTGATAGGTGCGGCCCTGCCGGTGCGAGGCGATCGCGACCGAGTCGCCGAGCAGCGGGTCGCGGCGGATCGCGGAGGTGGTCACGGTGCGCTCGAGCGGTCGTCGGTCCACCGCGTCGCGCACGGCGTCGTCCCGCAGGTCGTAGTAGATCAACTCACGACCGTCGGCCAGTCGAGTCGAGGTCTTCTTCACTGCGGACTCCCTATCCGAGCCACCACGCAACCATCAAACAGAAACGCACACACCAAAACACAACTCACCAGGGCAGTCAACATCGCAATCAGAGGAGGTGTATGAGCGGACGTGTTGAATGACGGTGTGCAAACCCCCACATTCCCCCTCACACCCGCCCACACGGCCCGGGAAGCCCTTCCCGCGCTGGCGGCCGAGCTGCGGCTCCCCACGAACTGGCTCGACTACACGATCCTGGCGATCTACTTCGTCGTCGTGCTCGGCATCGGCTTCGCGGCCCGCCGCTCGGTCAAGACCAGCCTCGACTTCTTCCTGTCCGGGCGTTCACTGCCGGCCTGGATCACCGGTCTCGCGTTCATCTCGGCCAACCTGGCCGCCACCGAGATCCTGGGCATGGCCGCCAACAGCGCCCAGTACGGCGCCTACACCGTCCACTGGTACTGGATCGGTGCCATCCCCGCCATGGTCTTTCTCGGCCTCGTGATGATGCCCTTCTACTACGGCAGCAAGGTGCGCTCGGTCCCCGAGTTCCTGCTGCTGCGCTTCGACAAGTGGGCACATCTGCTGAGTTCGATCCTGTTCGCCTTCGCCGCGATCCTGATCGCCGGGGTGAACCTCTACGCCCTGGCGATCGTCGTGGAGGCGCTGCTCGGCTGGCCCCAGTGGGTGGCGATCGTGGTCGCCGGCCTGTTCGTCCTCGCCTACATCACCCTGGGCGGCCTGTCCTCCGCGATCTACAACGAGGTGCTCCAGTTCTTCGTGATCCTGGCCGCGCTGATCCCGATCACGGTGCTCGCCCTCAGGAAGGTCGGCGGCTGGAGCGGCCTGACGGACCGGCTCACCGTCCTGCACGGGCACGACTTCGTCACCGCCTGGGGCGGCACCGGCATCGGCAGCCCCAACCCGCTGGGCGCGAACTGGCTGACGATCATCCTGGGCCTGGGCTTCGTGCTGTCCTTCGGCTACTGGACGACGAACTTCGCCGAGGTGCAGCGCGCCCTGTCCGCGAAGAACCTCTCCGCCGCGCAGCGCACGCCGCTGATCGCCGCGTACCCGAAGATCTTCATCGTCTTCCTGGTGATGATCCCGGGTCTGGTCGCGGCGGCGCTCGTCCCGAAGATCGGCACCAGCGCCTCGGGCCTGCAGTACAACGACGCGATCCCCTACCTGATGCAGGAGCTGCTGCCCAACGGCGTGCTCGGCATCGCGGTGACCGGTCTGCTGGCCGCCTTCATGGCCGGCATGGCGGCAAACGTCTCGTCGTTCAACACCGTGTTCACCAACGACATCTGGTCGAAGTACGTGGTCCGGCACCGCGAGGACGAGTACTACGTCCGCTTCGGCCGGCTGATCACGGCGATCGGCGTGATGGCCTCGATCGGCACGGCGTTCCTCGCGTCCTCGTTCTCGAACATCATGGCCTACCTGCAGACGCTGTTCTCCTTCTTCAACGTGCCGATGTTCGTGGCCTTCATCATCGGCATGTTCTGGAAACGCGCGTCCGCGAAGTCCGGCTTCTGGGGCCTGCTCGCCGGGACCGTGACCGCGATGGTCAACTACTTCGTGATGTACAAGCGGCACATCATCGACATCCCCACCGACCAGGGCGCCAACTTCGTCTCCGCGATCGCGGGCTTCGTCGCCGGCGGGATCGTGATGTTCGTGGTGTCGCTGTTCACCTCGCCGAAGTCGGCCGAGGAGCTGGAGGGCCTCGTCTACGGCACCCGGTCGCCCGGCATGGCCGAGCCGCCCGCCGCCGGCGACGACGCCTGGTACCGCAAGCCGGCCCTGCTGGGCTGGGGCGCGGTGATCATCGCCGCCGCCTGCTACATCCCGTTCTCGCTCTGACCGCGGGAGGATGGAGACACCATGTCCGACCACCCCGAGCACCGCGACCGTCCCGACGGCCCCGACGGCCCCGAGCGCCCCGAGGACTTCGGGTACTCCGGCTTCACCGAGCGGGACCTCCAGCGGGAGGTTCTGGACCTGGAGCACAGGTCCACGACCGCGGCCCGCATCTTCGACCTGCGCCGCATCATCGGCGGCCTGTTCGTCCTCTACGGCGTCATGGTCACGATCGCCGGCATCACCGCCTCCGACGCGGCCATCGACAAGGCCGAGGGCGTCAACATCAACCTGTGGACCGGCATCGGCATGCTCCTGCTGGGCCTCTTCTTCCTGGCCTGGCTGAAGCTGCGCCCCACACCGCCGCCGCTGCCCGACACCGCACCGGACGACAAGCCGGCCGCCGAGTAGCGCGCCGCCCACAGGGGCGCGGAGCACCGGACTCCGGGCCCCTGTGGACGGCGGACGCGCGACCCTACGAGTCCCCGTGCGGCGCCGCCGAGTTCGGCATCGGGCCCGCGCGGTCCAGCAAGCCCGTGCGGGCCGCCAGGGCCGCCGCCTCCAGCCGGGAGCCGACGCCGAGCTTCATCAGGACGCGCTGGACGTGGGTGCGGGCGGTGGAGGGGGCGATGCCCATGCCCGCGGCGATCAGCCGGGTGTCCTCGCCGTCGGCGACCCGGACCAGGACCTCCACCTCGCGCGGGGTGAGCATCTGGAGCAGGCGCTGACCCTCGTCGTCGGGCTGCGCCGCCGGGTTGAGGAGTTCGCTGAACGCCCCCTGCAGCAGCTGCGGCGCCACGGCCGCCTCGCCCGCCCGCGCCTTCATGATCGCCCGCTCGACGCCTTCTATGCGCTCGTCGTGCCGTACGTAGCCCGAGGCGCCCGCCGCGAACGCGGCCGCGATCCCGCGCGGTGACGGCACCGGCCCCAGCACCAGGACCGCGACCTGCGGACGCTCCCGCTTGATCCGCACCACCGGGTCGAAGACCCCCGGCTCGGCCGGCGCCGCCGTCCCCAGCAGGCACACCTCGGGGGCCCGCGTGATCACCAACTCCGCGGCGCCCGCGGCCGGCGCCGCCGCCGCGAGCACCCGATGCCCGCGCAGCTTGAGCGCCGAGGCCAGCGCCTCGGCGAGCAATCGGTGGTCGTCGACCACCATGAGCCGCACTCCCACAGAGCAACCCCCCAGTCCCCCCAATGGATGCCCCACTATGGATGCCCACTGGTACTCATGGACAGAGGGCCCCCCGGCACCTCGTCCTTCATGCCCCCGGAAGCTACACGCTTGTTCGACGTTGCGCTGCCCCTACTGATGAGAAGTGCCCCGGATCGACGGAATTTCTGGCATTGCTCGCATTCGAGGGTGATGAGCGGTACGCGTACGGCCCCGCCCCTGACCAGGGACGGGGCCGTCGGCCGCCAGGGGGCGCGCGCTCAGCCGCCCGCGCCGAATGCCACCACCAGGTACTCCTTGCCGTACGTGGAGTCCGACTTGTGGGCGAAGACGGCCGACATGTACAGATGCCCCTCCGAGTAGCGGATCTCCGCGTAGTCCGGCAGCATGCTGGTCTCCGCGTCCCGCTCCTTCTCAGTGGCCGGGTTCTGCAGCAGCTTGGTCTCCTTGAAGGAGCCGCCGGCGATGCTGACGATCTGGCCGCCCTTGTCGTACGGCGGACGCTTGTACGCGATCAGGTTGCCGCCGTCCATGCGCAGCGGGGAGATCGTGTAGCCGTCGCCGGCGTCGGCGCGCTGGCCCGTCTGCTTGCCGGTGCCCAGGTCGAAGGCGACGATCTCGTTGGTCTTGCTGTAGTCGCCGGTGCCGTCGTGCTCCTCCGTCGGCACGTACAGCTTGTCGTTGCCGACCACGATCTGCTTGCAGAACTCGATGCGGGAGATGCCGTCGCAGCGCCCGCCGTACGAGTCGCCCGGCGCCGAGATCCGGGTGCGCAGCTTTCCGGTCTTGTTGTCGATGGAGAAGTAGTCCGAGATGCCGCTGCCGTCGCCCGCGCTGTCGCCGACGTCGGCGGCCACCACCAGCGGGTCCGTCGAGACGATGCTGGCGTACTCGATGCCCGCGGACATCTTGTATTCGGAGATCACCTTCCCGGACTTCGGGTCGATGTTCTGGACGTGCAGCTGCCGGTTGTCGTACTCGCCGCACTTGCGCAGCGCCACCAGCTTCGCGCCGCCGCCGTAACCCGCGTCGTAGCAGCTGTCGGTCTGCTTCGGCTTCCACAGCGGCTTGCCGGAGTCGATGTCGAAGGCCGCGCCGCCGTTGGTGCTGCCCACGGCAACGGTGTGCTGGGCGACCGTCACATTCTCGAAGTTGATCGGGTAGTCACCGGAGTTGACCGGCTTCGACCACAGCTTCTTGCCCGCGGCCAGGTCGATCGCGGCGACCTGGGTGCAACCCGCCGAGGAGCTCTTCGCGGGCATCTTCGGCTGGTAGACGATCGCCGTCCGGTCGTCCTCGGTCACGTGGTCGGTCACCGCGCACACCGGGCCGGCCAGCTTGATCGTCCACAGCTTCGAGCCCTTGTCGGGGTCGTAGCCCACGATCTCGGCGATGCCGGTCTTGGCGTACACCTTGTCGGTGAGCCACGAACCCGAGGTGACGACCGTGTCGTTCGCCTTCGGCAGCGGGACCTGGAAGAGGAGCTTGGAGGCGGTGTCGGCGGGCACGTTCTCCTTGCCGCCGGTCGTGCCGCCGTTCGCGCCGCCCGTGCCGGCCGTACCGCCGCTGGAGCTCGCGGTCTCGTGCTTCTTGTTCTTGCCGTCGTCGCCGGACGAGCTCGCGTACCAGAAGCCGCCGGCGGCGATCAGGGCGATCGCCACGAGCGCCGAGACGATGATGACGAGCGAGGTGTTGGACTTGCCTCCGCCACTGCCCGGCGGGCCGGCCTGCGGCTGCATCGGCATGGTGGGCTGGCCCGGGTAGCCGTAGCCGGGCTGGCCGTACGCGGTCGGCTGCTGCCCGTACGCGTTCGGCTGTCCGTAGGCGTTCGGCTGGGCGTACGGGTTCGGCTGCTGGCCGGGGTAGCCGTAGCCCGGGGGCGGCGTCTGTCCGGCCTGCGGGGCCGGGGGCCCCTGCGGGTAGCCGTAGCCGGGCGGCGGCGGGGGCGTCTGCGGGGCCTGCTGCGGGTAGCCGTACCCGGGCTGGGACGCCTTCTGGAGGTCCGGCGGGGTCTGCGGGGCCGGAGGGGTGTCCTGGGGCGCCTGAGGCGCCGGAGCGGCCGCGGGCGGCTGCCCGGGCTGCTGCGGCGGCTGGTCCTGGGGCGGGCCGAAACCGCCCTGCTGCGGGGGCTGGTTGGGCGGCGGAGGCGGCTGGGTCATGGCAGGTAAACCTCGGAAGTGACGCAAGGGACGACGAAGGCGGCGCTGGTGGCGCGGATGGCGCAGGTGGCGAAGCCGCCGGGAAGGCGACGGGAGGGCGACGGAGTCACCGGAGAAGGGGGGATCACTTGCCGAAGGCAAGCATCAGCTTCTCCTTGTCGTCGTCGTTGCCGGACAGCCGGGTGGAGGAGATGTAGAAGCGTCCGCCGACCCAGTCGACGGCACCGTCGTAGAAGGTGTCCTCGATCTCCGCGGTGCTCGCGGGGTTCTGCAGCAGCTTCGTCGGCTTGTGGGCGCTGCCGGTGGTCGGGATGGACACGATCTCGCCGCCCGCGTCGTACGACGGATGGACGTACGCGACGAGTTGGCCGCCCTCCACCCTCACCGGCGTCATCGACTCGTCCGCCGGGGACTTCACCCGCCACTTCTCCTTGCCGTTGGCCAGGTTGATCGCGACGATCTCGTTGGCGCCGGTGGTGGCGTCGGTGGGCAGGTAGAGGGTGTCCGCGTCGACGGCGACGCCCTGGCAGCCCTGCAGGTCGCGTTCGAGGATCGCCCAGCCGCACCGGGGGGCGAAGTGCTCGTCGACGCCGACCTCCGAGCGGAACTTGCCGCCCGGGGTGAAGGTGGAGACGTTCCAGGCCTTCTTGTCCTCGTTGGTCAGGTAGACCACGAGCGGGTCGAGCGAGTAGGTCCGGGCGACCCGCCAGCCCTTCTTCACCGGCTGGGTCCACTTGGCCCTGCCGGTGGTCGGGTCGAGTTCCTGGATCTCGTCGTGCTCGTTGCTGCCGGAGGCGTCGCAGGAGGCCACGGAGATCAGCCTGTCGGGGCCACCCGCGAACGCGGTCGGGAAGCAGTTGGTGCCGTACTTCTTCTTGTCGAACAGCTTGCGGCCGCTGGCGAGGTCGTACGCCGTGCCCGACTGCGAGCGGCCCACCATCAGGGTCTTGCCGCTGATGGTCAGCTCGATGCTGATGGCGCTGTCGAACAGCGCGCCGTCGGCGACCTCGCCGCTCCAGCCCTTCGCGCCGGAGTCGAGGTTGACCACCTGGAGCTTGTTGCACTTGGCGCGGTCGCTGGTGCCGCTCATGTACGCCACGACGACCTTGTTGTCGGCCGACTTCTCCGGGGTGACCGCGCAGATCTTCGTGGGGAAGGTGATCGGGGCCCAGGCGGGGTCGCCGCTGCCCACGCGGTAGCCGAAGACCTGCTTGTACGCCGCCTTGACCGCCGTCTTGTCCGTGATCCACATGCCGGGCGCGTCGGCGCCGGAACCGGGCGCGTCCGGTGCCGACTTGTACCAGAGCACCTTCGCCTCGCCGGGCTTGCGGCCCTCGTTGAGGTTGTCCGGGTCCGCACCGCCGTCGCCGCTGCCGTCACCGGGGTTGACCGGACTGTCGGAGGCGGAGGGCTTGGGGTCGTCGCTCTTGCCGGCCACCGGCTTCTTCCGGCCGTCGTCGTCGCCGCCACGGGCCACGTAGAAGCCGACGCCGACGACCAGCAGCGCCGCCACCGCGGCCGCGGTGATCACCGCGGGCTTCCCCTTGAACGGGCTCTTGGGGCCGCCGGGCGGCGTGCCGGGCGCGCCCGGGAACTGCGGCTGCTGCGGATAGCCGTAACCGGGCTGCTGGCCGTACGGGCCCGGCTGCTGCGGCTGTCCGTACGCACCCGGCTGCTGCGGCTGCCCGTACGGGCCGGGCGCGGCGTAGGGACCGGGCTGCGCGTAGGGGCCGGGCTGCTGCTGCTGCGGGT
>NZ_JADDRL010000097.1 GCF_021538895.1 Streptomyces olivochromogenes
CGTGCGAGGCGTGATCGTCACCCCATCGGTGGCGCGTCACGCCCCTCGCCGGGGGAGGTCGCCCTCGGCCGTGAGTCACCTGCGTATGGCGCTGTGTCACGGCGTTCCGGGAAGCGTCCGGGAGTTGTCCGCATGTTGTCACACTTCCTTGTAGGCCGTTCCGAGGAGTTCACGAGGGGGGCATGGTCTACTCGTGCCGGGCGGCACACGAGCCGCCGGCACCCGTCACATCCGACGTGGAGGTGCGCCATGTGTTCCCACCAGACCTCGTCCCGCGACAGCGGCGCCCCGCACATCGTCTCCGCCCACCCCGAGCAGGGCTGGAGCCTGTTGTGCGACGGCGGCATCCTCTTCGACGACACGGGTGAGCTGCACCCCGACGGAAGCGTCGTCCCGCCGCACCGCGCCCCGGCCGAGCCGCTGGCGGCCGTGGCCTAGGCCCTCGGCTGTCGTGGCCCAGGACCTGTCCGGCTACGGCAGCACCGCGAAACCGTCGAGTTCGACCAGGGCCTGTTCGTCCCAGAGTCGTACGACCTCGACGACCGCCATCGCCGGGTAGTCCCGGCCCGCCAACCGATGCCAGACACGGCCCAGTTCACGGGCGTGGGTGCGGTAGGCGGCGACGTCTGTGGCGTAGACGGTGACGCGGGCGAGGTCGGCGGGGGTGCCGCCGGCCGCGCGCAGAGCGGCGAGGAGATTGCCGAGCGCCTTCTCGAACTGCTCGGGGAGGGTGTCGCCGGTGACCTTGCCGTCGGTGTCGAGGGCGGTCTGGCCGGCGAGGAAGACCACGCGGGTGCCGGTGGCGACGACCGCGTGGGAGAAGCCGGTCGGCGGGGACAGCTCGGGCGGATTGACGCGCTGGGTCGTCACGGACGGGCCTCCCGGTCGGCGGTGGCGTACAACTCCTTGGCGATGATGCCGCGTTGGACCTCGCTGGCACCCTCGTAGATACGCGGGGCGCGCACCTCGCGGTAGAGGTGTTCGAGCAGATGGCCCCGCTCCAGGGCCCGGGCCCCGTGCAGTTGGACGGCCGCGTCGACGACGTACTGGGCGGTCTCGGTGGCCAGCAGCTTCGCCATCGCGGCGCGCCTGGGCACATCCGGGGCGCCCTCGTCGTAGGCCGTCGCCGCCGCGTAGACCATCAGCCGGGCCGCCTCCGTGCGCAGCGCCATCTCCGCGACCTGGTGGGCGACCGCCTGAAGATCCCTCAACTTGCCGCCGAACGCGTCCCGTCCGGCCGTGTGGGCGAGGGTCGCGTCGAGCGCCGCCTGGGCCATGCCGACGGCGAAGGCGCCGACGCTAGGGCGGAAGAGGTTGAGCGTGCCCATCGCGACCCGGAAACCGCGGTCGACCTCCCCGAGCACGTCGTCCTCGGTCACGGGTACGGCGTCGAAGTCGAGGCTGCCGATGGGGTGCGGGGAGAGCATCTCCAGGGGCGCGCCGGTGAGGCCGGGCCGGTCGGCGGGCACCAGGAAGGCGGTCACCCCGCGGGCGCCGGCGTCGGGGGTGGTGCGCGCGAAGACGGTGTAGAAGTCGGCCTCGGGGGCGTTGGAGATCCAGCACTTCCGCCCGGTGAGCCGCCAGCCGCCCGGCCCCTGCGGATCCGCCCGCAGGCCGAGCGCCGCCGCGTCCGAGCCCGCCCCCGGCTCGCTCAGCGCGAACGCGGCCACCGCCGTGCCCTCGGACACGCGCGGCAGCCAGCGCTCGCGCTGGGCCGGGGTGCCGTGGGCGTGCACCGGGTGGGCGCCCAGGCCCTGGAGGGCGAGGGCGGTCTCGGCCCCCGTGCAGGCGTGCGCCAGGGACTCGCGCATCAGGCACAGGTCCAGGGCCCCGGACGTGAACAGGCGGGCCAGCAGGCCCAGCCGGCCGAGCTCCGCGACGAGCGGGCGGTTGACCCGGCCCGGCTCGGCCTTCTCGGCGAGCGGGCGCAGCCGCCCCGCCGCCAGGGCCCGTATGTCCGCACACCAGGCGGCTTGTGCGGGTTCGAGTGAGAATGCAGGCATCGCCGGTCCCCTCTCCCGTGTTCTCACCCGACGGTATCGCGCACCGTTGACTGTCGTCACCAACACGATACGCTCGCTGGTGCGAGCCCACGCGAGGCCACCAGGCAAGGGGGCGTACCGCCATGAACGTCTCGGCCCACGTCGACACCTTCGCGCGCGACCACCTACCGCCGCCCGAACAGTGGCCCGAGCTCCATTTCGAGCTGCCCGAGCTGCGTTACCCCGATCGGCTGAACTGCGCCGCCGAGCTGCTCGACGATGCCGATCCGGCCCGCCCGGTGTTCCACACCGCCACCGGCCCGACATGGACGTACGGCGACCTGCGCGCCCGCGTCGACCATGTCGCGCACGTCCTCACCGACGACCTCGGCGTGGTCCCCGGCAACCGCGTCCTGCTGCGAGGCCCGACCACGCCCTGGCTCGCGGCCTGCTGGCTGGCGGTGCTGAAGGCGGGCGCGGTCGCCGTCACCGTGCTGGCCCAGCAGCGTCCGCACGAGCTGGCCACGATCTGCGAGATCGCCCGGGTGGGACACGCCCTGTGCGACGTCCGGGCGGTCGACGACCTGACGAAGGCCGAGATTCCCGGGCTGCGCGTCACCACGTACGGCGGTGACACACCGGACGACCTCTTGCACCGCCCGGATCCCGGCACGCCGTACACCGCCGTGGACACCGCGGCCGACGACGTCGCGCTGATCGCGTTCACCTCGGGCACCACCGGCCGCCCGAAGGGGTGCATGCACTTCCACCGGGACGTGCTGGCGATAGCCGACACCTTCTCGAAGCATGTGCTCAGACCCCGTGCGGACGACGTGTTCGCGGGCAGCCCCCCGCTGGGCTTCACCTTCGGGCTGGGCGGGCTGGTGGTGTTCCCGCTGCGGGCCGGCGCCAGCTCCCTGCTCCTCGAACAGGCCGGACCCCAGCAGCTGTTGCCCGCCATCGCCGAGCACCGGGTGTCGGTGCTGTTCACCGCGCCGACCGCCTACCGCGCCATGCTCGACGAGCTGGGCAGCCATGACAGCGCGTCCCTCAGGCGCTGCGTCTCGGCCGGCGAGAACCTGCCCGCCGCCACCTGGCGGGCCTGGCACGAGCGCACCGGCCTGCGCATCATCAACGGCATCGGCGCCACCGAGCTGCTGCACATCTTCATCTCCGCCGCCGACGAGCAGATCCGGCCCGGCACCACTGGCGTGCCCGTACCGGGCTGGCACGCGCGCGTGCAGGACGAGCACGGGGAGCCGGTGCCCGACGGCGAGCCCGGCCTGCTCGCCGTGCGCGGGCCGGTCGGCTGCCGCTACCTCGCCGACCCCCGCCAGCGCGACTACGTCCGCGACGGCTGGAACGTCACCGGCGACACCTACGTCCGCGAGGACGACGGCTACTTCCGGTACGTCGCCCGCGCGGACGACATGATCATCTCGGCGGGGTACAACATCGCCGGACCGGAGGTCGAGGACGCGCTGCTGCGCCATCCGGACGTGGTCGAGGTGGCGGTGGTCGGACGGCCCGACGAGGCACGCGGACACGTGGTGGTGGCGTACGTCGTGCTGAAGGAGGGCGCCGAGCGCGACACCGAGGCGCTGCGCGCTTTCGTCAAGTCCGAGCTGGCGCCGTACAAGTGCCCGCGCGAGATCGTCCTGCTGGACGCGCTGCCCCGCACGGCGACCGGCAAGCTCCAGCGATTCCGCCTGCGCACCGAAGGTGACCAGCAGTGATGCCGAAGACCTAAGATGATCAACGTGTCCGAGCAGCACGCCCCACGGTCCCTCATCGTCACGCTCTACGGCGCGTACGGCCGCTTCATGTCCGGTCCGGTGCCCGTCGCCGAGCTGATCCGACTGCTGGCCGCGGTCGGCGTGGACGCGCCGTCCGTACGCTCGTCGGTCTCCCGGCTCAAACGCCGCGGGCTGCTGCTGCCGGCCCGTACGGCGCAGGGCGCGGCCGGCTACGAACTGTCGGCACAGGCGCGGCAGCTGCTCGACGACGGCGACCGGCGCATCTACGCGACCGTGCCGCCCGAGGACGAGGGCTGGGTGCTCGCCGTGTTCTCGGTGCCCGAGTCGGAGCGGCAGAAGCGGCACGTGCTGCGCTCCCGGCTGGCCGGCCTGGGCTTCGGCACGGCCTCCCCCGGGGTGTGGATCGCCCCGGCGCGGCTGTACGAGGAGACCCGGCACACCCTCCAGCGGCTGCGGCTCGACCCGTACGTCGACTTCTTCCGCGGCGATCACCTCGGCTTCGCGCCGACGGCCGAGGCGGTGGCCCGCTGGTGGGACCTGGCCGCGATCGCCAAGGAGCACGAGGCGTTCCTCGACGTGCACGCGCCCGTGCTGCACGACTGGGGGCACCGCGCGGACACCCCGCCGGAGGAGGCCTACCGCGACTACCTGCTGGCCCTGGACTCCTGGCGCCACCTTCCCTACATCGACCCGGGCCTGCCCACGCACCTGCTGCCCGCCGACTGGCCGGGCGCCCGCTCGGCCGAGGTGTTCCGGGCGCTGCACGAGCGGCTGCGGGACGCGGGGGCGGCCTACGTGGGCCTGTGACCTCCGGCCCCGCCCCGCGGCGCCTCGTCCCGGTCATCCGGCCGGGGTCAGTTCTCCAGCTTGAGCCGGGGCTTGGGGGCGTCCGTGCGACCGGTCTGCGGGGGCCGGCTGCCGGCGCGGTAGGCGTCGGGCCAGACGACGCCGGGACCGTCGTACCCCTGCTCGGCGGCCGCGTGGAGCGTCCAGTGCGGGTCGTAGAGGTGGGGGCGGGCCAGCGCGCACAGGTCCGTACGCCCGGCCAGGAGCAGGGAGTTGACGTCGTCCCAGGAGGAGATCGCGCCGACCGCGATCACCGGGACCCGGACCTCGCTCCGGATACGGTCGGCGAACGGCGTCTGGTACGACCGCCCGTACTCCGGTCGCTCCTCGTCCACCACCTGCCCGCTCGACACGTCGATCGCGTCGGCGCCGTGCGCGGCGAAGGCGCGGGCGATCTCGACGGCGTCCTCGGCCGTGGTGCCGCCCTCGGCCCAGTCGGTGGCGGAGATGCGCACCGTCATCGGCCGTTCCTCCGGCCACACCCCGCGTACGGCGTCGAAGACCTCCAGCGGGAAACGGAGCCGCTTGGCCAGCGAGCCGCCGTAGGCGTCGGTGCGCCGGTTGGTGAGCGGGGAGAGGAAGCCGGAGAGCAGATAGCCGTGCGCGCAGTGCAGTTCGAGGAGGTCGAAGCCGGCCCGGGCGGCACGCCAGGCGGCGGACGTGAACTGCTCCCGTATGTCGGTGAGTTGGGCACGGGAGAGCTCACGCGGGGTCTGGCTGCCCGGCTTGTACGGGATCGGGGAGGCGGCCACCAGCGGCCAGTTGCCGTCGGGCAGCGGTTCGTCCATGCCCTCCCACATCAGCTTGGTCGAGCCCTTGCGCCCGGAGTGGCCCAGCTGCACGCCGATCGCGGTGCCGGGGGCCTGCGTGTGCACGAACTCGGTGATCCGCCGCCAGGCCTCGGCCTGCCGGCCGGTGTAGAGGCCGGTGCAGCCCGGGGTGATCCGCCCCTCCTCGCTGACGCACACCATCTCGGTCATCACCAGGCCGGCGCCGCCGAGGGCGCGGGCGCCCAGGTGGACGAGGTGGAAGTCGCCGGGGACGCCCTGCACCGCCGAGTACATGTCCATCGGCGAGACGACGACCCGGTTGCGCAAGGTCAGTCCGCGCAGCCGGAAGGGGGTGAACATCGGGGGTGTGCCGGGCGGGCAGCCGAACTCGTGCTCCACGGCCTCGGTGAAGTGGGCGTCGCGCAGCCGGAGGTTGTCGTGCGTGACGCGGCGGCTGCGGGTGAGCAGGTTGAAGGCGAACTGGCGGGGCGGCCGGCCGAGGTAGAGCCCGAGGTTCTCGAACCACTCCAGGCTGGCCCGGGCGGCGCGCTGGGTGGAGGCGACGACGGGTTTGCGCTCCGCCTCGTAGGCCGCCAACGCGTCCTGAAGGGACGGCTGTTCCTCCAGGCAGGCGGCCAGGGCGAGGGCGTCCTCCACGGCGAGCTTGGTGCCGGAGCCGATGGAGAAGTGGGCGGTGTGCGCGGCGTCGCCGAGGAGGACGACGTTGCCGTGGGACCAGCGCTCGTTGACGACCGTACGGAAGGTGGTCCAGGCGGACTTGTTGGATCGCAGCGGCCGGCCGCCGAGCGCGTCCGCGAAGATCTTGGCGCAGCGTTCCACGGACTCCGCCTCGCCGAGCTCCTCGAAACCGGCGGCCCGCCACACCTCCTCGCGCATCTCGACGATCACGGTGGAGGCGTCGGACGCGAAGGGGTAGCCGTGCAGTTGCATCACGCCGTGTTCGGTCTCGGCGATCTCGAAGCGGAAGGCGTCGAAGGCGAAGTCGGCGGCGAGCCAGATGTAGCGGCAGCGGTGGGTGGTCACCTGGGGCCGGAACACGTCGGAGTAGGCCTCGCGGGTGGTGCTGTTCACCCCGTCCGCGGCGATGACGAGGTCGTAGGCCTCGCTGAGCCAGGCCGGGTACGGGGCCTCGCTGCGAAAGCGCAGCTCGACGCCGAGGTCGTGGCAGCGCCCGTGCAGGATCTCCAGGAGGCGCTTTCTGCCGAGGGCGGCGAAGCCGTGTCCGCCGGAGGTGTAGCCGGTGTTGCGGTGGACGATGTCGATGTCGTCCCAGCGCACGAAGTCCCGTTGGAGGGCCTCGTAGACCGTCGGGTCGGCGTGTTCGATGCCGCCGAGGGTCTCGTCGGAGAGGACCACGCCGAAGCCGAAGGTGTCGTCGGGGGCGTTGCGTTCCCAGACGGTGACGTCGCGGGTGGGGTCGAGGCGTTTGAGCAGGGCGGCCGCGTACAGGCCACCGGGGCCGCCGCCGATGATCGCGATGCGTTGAGGGTGGCTGGTGGGCATGGTCACCGCCCTTGCCATTTCGGAGGGCGCTTTTCCTTGAAAGCCGCGTGGAACTCCGCGTAGTCCTCGCCGTTCATCAGCAGTGCCTGTGTCGAGGCGTCCAGTTCCACCGCTGCCGCCAGTGGCATGTCCAGTTCGGCGGTGAGCAGGGCCTTCGTCTGGGCGTGGGCCAGGGCCGGGCCGTCGGCCAGGCGGCGGGCGAGGGCCTGGGCCGCCTCGTCGGCGTGGCCGTCCTCGGTGAGCTGGCTGATCAGGCCGATCCGCTCGGCCTCCGCCGCGCGCACGGACTCGCCCAGCATCAGCAGCCGGGTGGCGTGGCCGAGGCCGACGACCCGGGGCAGCAGGTAGGCCGCGCCCATGTCGCCGCCGGACAGGCCGACCCGGGTGAAGAGGAAGGCGAAGCGGGCCGTGTGGTCGGCGACCCGGAAGTCGGCCGCCAGGGCCAGCACCGCGCCGGCCCCGGCCGCCACACCGTGCACCGCGGCGATCACCGGGAACGGGCACTCGCGTACGGCCCGGACGACCTGCCCGGTCATCCGGTTGAAGTCGAGGAGCTGGGCGGTGTCCATGGACAGGGTCGCGCCGATGATCTCGTCGACGTCGCCGCCCGAGCAGAAGCCCCGGCCTTCTCCGGCCAGCACCAGGGCGCGCACCGACCGTTCGCGGGACAGCTCGGCGAGCAGGTCGCGCAGATCGGCGTAGGCGCCGAAGGTGAGGGCATTGAGTTTGTCGGGGCGGGCGAGGGTCACGGTGGCGACGCCGTCGGCGAGCTCGACCCGCAGGTGCTGCCAGTCGCCGGTGCGGGCGGCGGAGCCGGTGAAGGGACTCATGGCGTGCGGCCTCCTTGGGCGGCGGTGCCTCACGTAGCTCTACCCCATGAAGCTATCACCCATTTGTGACTGTCGTCACGACCGCGCGACAGCGCTGCCGCCATATGGCCGAGTCCGGTCACGTCCGTCACCGGACGTCGATAACGCGGTAACAGCCCGAGCGGGCGTGCGAGGCGGGCCGCCGGCCCGGGTAAGCCGCCTGTACCGGGGCGGAAGGCCCCGTGCGGGGCCCGTCGAGAGCCGCTGTAGTCGGGCCCCGTACCATTCCTGAGATTGAAAGCAGGACAGCCTGCTCCATGAACGGAACAGTCTTGTACGAACCCTCCTCCGCCCCGGCCTCCTGGCGCATCGCCCTGCCGCACACCGCGGCCGCGGTGCCGGTCGCGCGTGCGCTGGTGCGCACGGCGCTGGCCGAGCGGGAGCACGCGGCCGACTGCGACACCGCGGAGCTGCTCACGGCGGAGCTGGTCGCCAACGCGGTGGAGCACACCGCGGGGCACGGCCCGATAGAGCTGGTGGTGGAGCTGCTGCCGACCGGCTGCCAGGTCGAGGTGCACGACGCGGACCCGGCGCCGCCCGGCAACCTCACCCGGCCCACCGTCGAGACGCCGGACCCGTGGCAGGAGCACGGGCGTGGTCTGCTGCTGATCCGCGCCCTGAGCTCGTCCTGCGGTCACCGCCCCACCCCGTCGGGCAAGGCGGTGTGGTTCAGACTGCCTGTGGTACCGCGTCAGTGGCGTCCTGCGTGACCTCCGCGTCGACGGTCCTGCCGAGCGTGGAGTTCCGGCGCCCGTAGGCGAGGTACACCAGGAGCCCGACCACGAGGAACGCCGCGAACTGGATCCAGGTGGTCCAGCCCGTCTCGTACATCAGGTAGAGGCAGAAGCCGACGCCGAGCACCGGGACGACGGGGTACAGCGGCACCCGGAAGGTGCGGGCGAGGCCCGGTTCGCGGCGGCGCAGGGCGATCACCGCGATGTTGACGGCGGCCATGATGGCGAGCGTGCCGATGGTGCACAGGTTCATCACGGCGTCCAGCGGCGCGAAGGCCGCCGGGAGCGCGAAGACGAGCGCGACGATGAGGGTGCCGGCCACGGGGGTCGAGGTCCGGGGGGAGACCTTCTCGAAGACGCGCGGGACGAGTCCGTCGCGGGACATCGACATCAGGATGCGGGTCTGGCCGTACATCACGGCGAGCACCACGGACGCGATGGCGACCACCGCGCCGAAGGCGATGACCCCGCCGCCGATCTCGGACCCGGTGACCTGGTTGACGACGTACGACAGCGCGGCGGGCCGGCCTGCGACCTGGTCGCCGCCGATGGCGCCGATGGCGGCGACGGCGACCGCGCAGTACAGCAGCGTGACCAGGCCCATGCAGACGAGGATGGCGACCGGGATGTCACGGCGCGGGTTCTTCGCCTCCTCGCCGGCCGTGGTGATCGCGTCGAAGCCGATGTACGAGAAGAAGGCGGCCGTGGTGCCGGCGCCGATGCCGCCGAGTCCGGCCGGGGAGAACGGGGTGAGGTTGCCGTCCTTGAAGGCGCTGTATCCGATGGCGCAGAAGGCGACCAGGATGGCCAGCTTCACCGCGGCCATGGCGGCCGTCGCGCGGGCGCTCTCGCGCACGCCGCGCACCAGCAGCACGCAGGCCATGGCGATGACGATCACGGCGGGCAGGTTGACGACGCCGTGGTCGGCGGGACCGGCGGACAGCGCCTGGGGCAGCTGCCACCCGGTGAGGCTGTGCAGCAGTTCGTTGACGTACTCGCTCCAGCCGACGGCGACGGCCGAGATCGAGATGCCGTACTCCAGGAGCAGGCACCAGCCGACCAGGAAGGCGGTGGTCTCGCCGAGTCCCGCGTAGGCGAAGGAGTACGACGAGCCGGAGACCGGGATCGCGCCGCCCAGCTCCGCGAAGGAGAAGGCGGTGAAGACGCAGGTGATCGCGGCGAGGATGAAGGAGACGACGACCGCAGGACCGGCCTGGGCGACCGAGCCGGACAGGCCGACGAAGATGCCGGTGCCGACGATCGCGCCGACGCCGAAGCAGATCAGCTGGAAGAGGCCCATCGTGCGCTTGAGGCCGTGTCCCTCGCGGTCGGCGCCGGATTCGGCTATCAGCGCGCCGGGGGACTTGATGCGTGGAGCGGGCATGCGGGTGGTGCTCGTTTCTGATGGTGCTGGTGCGACGGATGTGTCGCGGTGGCGGCCGTGGCAGGGGTGGCTCAGGGCCGCCGGTCAGGATAAGGCCTGTTCAGGCCTTCGAGGCGCCGGTCAAGGAGCCGGTCAGGCGGGGCTCGGTGCCGTGGAGCCGGCGAGCGTGGCCACGAGGACGGCCTTGATGGTGTGCATGCGGTTCTCCGCCTCGTCGAAGACCACGGAGTGCTCCGACTCGAAGACCTCGTCGGTGACCTCCAGCTCGGTCAGCCCGTGCCGCTCGTGGATCTCGCGGCCGATGTCGGTGCCGAGGTCGTGGAAGGCCGGCAGGCAGTGCAGGAACTTCACGGTGTCGTTGCCGGTGGCGCGCAGCACGTCCATGGTCACGGCGTACGGGCCCAGCAGCGCGATGCGCTCGTCCCAGACCTCCTTGGGCTCGCCCATGGACACCCAGACGTCGGTGGCGACGAAGTCGGCGCCGCGCACGCCCTCCTTCACGTCGTCGGTGAGCGTGATCCGGGCGCCGGACGCGCCGGCCAGTTGCTGGGCCACCTCGACGATCGTGTCGTCCGGCCACAGCAGCCGGGGCGCGACGATCCGCACGTCCATGCCCAGCAGGGCGCCGGTGACCAGGTAGGAGTTGCCCATGTTGTAGCGGGCGTCACCGAGGTAGGCGAAGGCGATCTCGGTCAGCGGCTTGTCGGTGTGCTCGGTCATGGTGAGCACGTCGGCGAGCATCTGGGTGGGGTGCCACTCGTCGGTCAGACCGTTGTAGACGGGGACGCCGGCATAGGCGGCCAGCTCCTCGACGATGCCCTGGCTGTGCCCCCGGTACTCGATGGCGTCGAACATCCGGCCGAGGACCCGGGCGGTGTCCTTCACCGACTCCTTGTGCCCCATCTGCGAGCCGGAGGGATCGAGGTACGTCGTCGAGGCGCCCTGGTCGGCGGCGGCGACCTCGAACGCGCAGCGGGTGCGTGTCGAGGTCTTCTCGAAGACCAGGGCGATGTTCCTGCCCCGCAGGTACCGCGTCTCGGCCCCCGCCCGCTTGGCCGCCTTCAGCTCGGCGGCCAGCTCGATCAGGCCGCGGAACTCCGCCCCGGTGAAGTCCAGCTCCTTGAGGAAGTGGCGGCCTGCGAGGGAGGTCGGGACTGTCGCCATGGGGGCGCTCCAGACGTACGAGAACAGTGAAGACTTGGAACCCTATACGAAGATTCACATTTCTATGCAGCCGCGTCTCGCTCTACGGGACAGCTCATGCAGCGCGGCCCTCCCCTGCCGCGCCCCAGCTCGCTGCCCGGGATCTCGATCACCTCGATGCCCTGCTTGCGCAGGTGCGTGTTGGTGGTGGAGTTCCGCTCGTAGGCGACGACCACGCCGGGTTCCACGGCGAGGACGTTACAGCCGTCGTCCCATTGCTCGCGCTCGGCGGCGTGCACGTCCTGGGTGGCGGTCAGGACCCGGATCTCGCTCAGACCCAGGGCGGCGGCGATCGCGCGGTGCATGTGCTCCGGCGGGTGGTCGGTGACCTTGAGCTCCTTGTCGCCGCTGCCCGGTTCGATGGTGTACGAGCGCAGCATGCCGAGCCCGGCGTACTGGGTGAAGGTGTCGCCGTCGACCATCGTCATCACGGTGTCGAGATGCATGAAGGCCCGCCGCTTGGGCATGTCGAGCGCGACGATCGTACGGGCCGACCCCGCCGCGAACAGCTTGTGCGCGAGCATCTCCACGGCCTGCGGGGTGGTGCGCTCGCTCATGCCGATCAGCACGGCGCCGTTGCCGATCACCAGGACGTCGCCGCCCTCGATGGTGGAGGGGTAGTCGGACTGGCCCCGGGACCAGACGTGGAAATCCTCGTCACGGAAGAGGGGGTGGTGCCGGTAGATCGCCTCGAAGTGCACGGTCTCGCGCCGGCGGGCGGGCAGCCGCATGGCGTTGATGGAGACGCCGTCGTAGATCCAGGCGGACGTGTCACGGGTGAAGAGGTGGTTGGGCAGCGGGCCGAGCAGGAAGTCGTCGAGGTCCATCACATGGAAGCGGACGGAGGTCGGCTCCGCGTGCGCGTCCAGGAACTCGCGCTTGGTCATGCCGCCGACCAGCGCCTCGGCGAGTTCGCGTGCGGGCAGGGTCTCGAAGGCGGCGCGCAGATGGTCGGTGGCCAGCGGGCCGTACTCCTTCTCGTCGAAGACCCGGTCCAGTACGAGCGTGCGGGCCGCCGGGATCGCCAGGGCCTCGGTGAGCAGCTCGCCGAAGAGGTGGACGATGACCCCCCGGTCGCGCAGCACGTCGGCGAAGCCGTCGTGCTCGGCGCGCGCCCGACGCACCCACAGCACGTCGTCGAAGAGGAGGGCGTCCTTGTTGCTGGGGGTGAGCCTTTTGAGCTCAAGATCCGGCCGGTGCAGGATGACGCGGCGCAGCCGCCCGGCCTCGGAGTCGACATGGAATCCCATGCCTCCATCCTGACCATCGAAGACCGCCTTCACCCCCTGCTCGACCGTTTCCGCACGCTCTAGTTTTCGTCCCATTGACGACAAGCGGCCTTGTCGATTATCGTCCACATGACGAAAAACGATGAGGGGGGTCCCATGGCCGACATCACGCGGCGCCTGGGCTGGCGCCACCTGCGAGGCGCGCCGACGGCGCACATCAGACACCACCGCTCGGGAGAGCTGGCCCACGACGGCCCGGGGCTCAGCTTCTGGTTCCGCGCGCTGACCGCCGCGCTCTCCGAGGTGCCGGTCGACGACCGGGAGCTGGCGATGACCTTCCACGCCCGGACGTCCGACTTCCAGGACGTGGCGGTGCAGGCGACGGTCACCTACCGGATCGGCGACCCGGCCGTGGCCGCCGCCCGCCTCGACTTCTCGATCGACCCGGACACCGGGGCCTGGCGCGGCACGCCGCTCGAACAGCTGGCCACGTTGCTCACCGAGGCGGCGCAGGAGCACGCGCTGGGCGTGCTGGCCCGCACGCCCCTGTCGGCGGCGCTGGTCGATGGCGTCAGCGCGGTGCGCGAGCGGATCGCCCAGGGGCTGGGCGGGGAGCCCCGCCTGCCGGCCACCGGCATCGAGGTGGTCGCCGTCCGCGTGGTGGCGCTGCGACCCGAGCCGGAGGTGGAGCGGGCGCTGCGCACGCCGGCCCGTGAGCAGATCCAGCAGGAGGCCGACCGGGCCACCTACGAGCGGCGGGCGGTGGCCGTCGAGCGGGAGCGGGCCATCGCCGAGAACGAGCTGGCCAGCCAGATCGAACTCGCCCGGCGTGAGGAGCAGTTGGTCGACCAGCGCGGTACGAACGCCCGCCGCGAGGCCGAGGAGCACGCGGCGGCGGACGCGGTGCGCGCGCAGGCCGAGGCGGCACGGTCCGTGAAGCTCGCCGAGGCGGAGGCGGCCCGGACGGTGCGGCTCGCCGACGCGGAGGCGGCCCGGACCGTGAAGCTCGCCGAGGCCGAGGCGGCGCGTTCGGCTCGGCTCGCCCGCGCGGAGGCCGAGGGCGCGCGCGAGGTGGGTGAGGCGCGGGCGGCGGCGCAGGCCGCGTGGCTGCGGGTGCACCAGGACGCCGGGGTGGACGGCATGGCGACGCTGCACGCGCTGACCGCGACGCGGCTGGCGGAGAACCTGCCCAGGATCGACAGCCTCACCGTGTCGCCGGACGTGGTGACGGGGCTGCTCGCCCGGCTCGGCGGGGCCCCGGGGAACCCTGAATGAGTCTCGCGCCGCGTGCCGTACTGGTCCACCGCACCACGGAGTACGAGGAGTTGACGGCCCGCTACGGCACGCACGGCCAGGCCGCCTTCGTCCTCGCCTCCCGCGGCCGTGACATCGACGAGGTCGCCGAGCGCCACCACCGCACCCGCCGCGCGCTCGCCGAGGTGGCCGCGGCGGTGCCGCTGAGCTGGCGGCAGAGCCGGGTGGAGCGGGCCGACCTGGACCGCTTCCTGTTCGCTCCGGAGGACGTGGTGGTCGTGGTCGGCCAGGACGGGCTGGTGGCGAACGCCGCCAAGTACCTCACGGGCCAGCCGGTGGTGGGCATCGACACCGATCCCGGCCGCAACCCCGGCGTGCTGGTCCGGCACCGGCCGGCGGCCGCCGCGGCACTGCTGCCGGCCGCCCTGGCCCGGGGCACCGGCGCGGACGAGCTCACCATGGTCGAGGCCGTCGCGGACGACACGCAGCGGCTGGTCGCGCTCAACGAGATCTATCTGGGCGCGGCCGGCCACCAGACGGCCCGCTACCGCCTGGGCCTCGACGGCGACGGGGGTGTCGTCGAGGCCCAGGCCTCCTCCGGGGTCCTGGTGGGCACCGGGACCGGAGCCACCGGCTGGCTGCGGTCGCTGTGGCAGGAGCGGGGCGGCCGGCTGCCGCTGCCCGCGCCGTCCGAGGACCGGCTGCTGTGGTTCGTCCGGGAGGCCTGGCCGTCGCCCGCCACGGGGACCTCCCTGGTGGCGGGCGAACTCGCGGCCTCGGCCGCCCTCTCGGTCACCGTCGAGTCCGACCGGCTCATCGCCTTCGGCGACGGCATCGAGAGCGACGCGCTGGAACTGACCTGGGGGCAGACGGTCCGGATCGGGGTGTGCGGGCAGCGGCTGCGGCTGGTCGGCTGAGGTCCGGTCCCGAGGACCTCGGCCGGCCCCGGCCTCAGATCCCGGTGCAGGGCACCGGCCAGCTCCGGATGCGGGGCGGCAGCGCCACCGCCCAGCCGTCGGTGACCAGCGCCAGCCGCTCGGCGGCGAGCAGACCGACGGCCTCCTGGTGTACGGCGTCCAGCGCGTCCAGGGGTGTGGGCTCCCCCAGGCGGTCGAAGGCGGCGAGCAGGTCGGGGTGGTCGAGGGTGAGGCGGGCGGCGGTGCCGGCGTCCCTGCGGTCCAGGACGGTGACGAAGCCGGGGCCACGCCGGTGGTAGAGCGCCCCGTAGACGTATCCGGTCCGCCACGCGGTCAACTCCCCCGGCTCACCGGCACGTTCGGCGGGGGGCGGCAGATGGCGCAGCACGCGGAGGTCGTACGGGGGCCCCGCGTCGTCCGCCGCCCAAGTCCAGGCGGCGTCCAGGCCCCGGCCCACGCACTCGCGCAGGAACTGGACCGCCACGGCCGTCTCCCGGCCGCCCGCGGCGAGGCGCAGCGGGCCGTCCACCGCCACCCGGCGGCCCCGGACGCGGTGCGGGACCGCGGCGGGCAGCCCGGTCATCCGGCCACCGCCGCGCCGTCGGGCATCCGGACCGGAGCGTCCCAGGTGGGCAGCGAGACATAGGTGGGTCCGTCGCGGAACAGCAGGCCCAGGCGGAAGGTGTGCCGGACCCACTCGCCGAGCTCCGCGGCGCTCACCACGTGGCCGTCGTCCGCCAGCAGCCGGTGCAGCGCGGACTCGGTCCGCCCCTCCTCCAGCCGACGCAGCGCGGCCGCCGCCCAGCCCGTGAGGCGGTGGGTGGTGTGCGGCCGGCCGTGCCGCCGGTCGTGCACGAGGAGGTCCTCGCCGTCCTCCTCGAACAGCAGGCGCGAGTGCGGATGTCCGGCCCGCCACTGGGCGACGGCCTCCTTGAGCCGCCGCTCGGCCCGGCCCGCGATACCGGCGTCCTCGCTGTCGAACAGGTAGACCAGATCGGCGAGTTCGTCCTCGGGCAGGTCGTAGACGTGCTGGTACATCTCGGCCGGGCGCCGCTTGCCGAAGCCGAGGCCCGGGTCGGTGAAGTGCGGGCTGAACCGCTCCAGTTGGATGCGGTGGGCGCCGCTCGGCGGCTGGAGGTGGACGAGCGCCGGGATCTGGTCGATCACGGGGTCGTAGTCCTCGGCGCTCTCGCCGGGGAAGCCGTAGAGGAGGTTCCAGGAGCAGGTGAGCGCGTGGTTCTCGCACTCCCTGAGCGTGCGGATGTTGCGGGCGCCGGTGACGCCCTTGTCCATGAGGTCGAGGACCCGGCTGCCCAGGCTCTCGATGCCGGGCTGGATGTGCACCGTGCCCGACTCGCCCAGGAGGCGGAGTTGGTCGCGGGTGAGATTGGACTTGACCTCGTAGTGCAGCCGCAGGTCCCAGCCGCTCTCGACCACGCGCGGCAGGAAGTCCCGGAAGTAGGCCATGTCGATGATGTTGTCGACGGTGACGACGTCCAGGAGCCGGTGGCGTCGGACGAGGCGGTCGATCTCCTCCCACAGCCGCTGACCCGGCTTGGCGCGGAAGGCCATGGACGAGCCGTTGAGCCCGCAGAAGGTGCAGTGGTGCTTCTCGCCCCACCAGCAGCCCCGGGCGCCCTCGACGACCAGCTTGGGATGGACGTACTCCAGGACCGGGGAGGCTTCCAGAGCGGCCTGCCAGTCGTCGTAGTCGGGCGAGGGTATGTCGGCGGGCGCCACCGTCCGCCGCGTCTCGGTGTTGGCCCGGGACAGCTCCCCGTCCCACCAGCACAGGCCGGGTACGTCCACCGGCGGGGTGCCCTCGTCCAGGTGGCGTAACAGGGCGGGGAGGGCGTACTCCGCCTCGCCGCGCACCACGTGATCGACGAACCGGTGGTTGCGGTGCAGGGCATGGCCCATGGGGCCGTCGCAGTTGCTGCCGCCGAGGACGACCGTCAGCTCCGGGCGGCGCCGCTTGAGTTCGCGGGCGAGCGCGAGGGAGGACACGTTCTGCATGAACGTGGTGGTGAACCCGACGACGTCGGGCCGCGTGGCGAGCACCTCCGTGGCGCACGCGGCGATGAAATCGGCGGCGTACGGCCGCATGTCGAGGGCCGTGTCGATGAAGACGTCACGGGCGGCGGCGTAGTCCCGCAGCCGTGCGGTGCCCCAGTCGGGGTCGTCGTACAGGGCGCCCGAGAAGACCCAGTCGCCCAGGCCGTGGAAGATCGAGTCGCTGCCGACGGACACGTAGTCGCCGGGGCGCAGCCGCCCCGCGGAGCGCTCCAGGAGGAACTCCGCCCAGCGCAGCGACCCGTGGAACTCGGTCACCTCGTCGGCCGGGCGGGCCCGCCGCACCAGGCGGTGCAGCAGGCCCACCTGCAGCGAGGGGAGGTCGATCGGATGCCAGGGCATCGTCACCAGCTGAACGCGCATGCCGCCCCTCCGGTCAGCGGGTCGGCCGCTTCTCCAGGATCGCCGGCCGGCGGCTGGTGCTCTGGTCCTCGCGGACCACGACCTTCTTGATCTCCATGTCCACCACTCCTTCCAGGGCTTCCGAACACGACGCGTACGCGACAATTCACGACAGGGCAGCTCACCCTAGGGACAGAAACGTGTGGGGCACAAGGGTGGTGCGAGGCGCTCAGAGACGCGGGTCCACCGGCTCCGACTCCAGCGCCAGCACCCCGAACACCGCCTCGTGCACCCGCCACAGCGGCTCGCCCTCCGCCAGCCGGTCCAGGGCCTCCAGGCCCAGGGCGTACTCACGGATCGCCAGCGACCGCTTGTGGTTCAGGAACCGCTGCCGCAGCCGGTCCAGGTTGTCCGGACGGGTGTACTCGGGACCGTAGATGATCCGCAGGTACTCGCGGCCCCGGCATTTGATGCCCGGCTGGACCAGCCGGCCGTGCTCCTTGTCGCGCACCACCGCGCCGACCGGCTTGACGACCATGCCCTCGCCGCCCCGTCCGGTCATCTCCAGCCACCAGTCGACGCCCGCCCGCACCGACTCCGGGTCCCCGGTGTCGACGAACAGCCGTCGCGTGGTCTGCAGCAGTCCGGTCCCGTCGTGCTCGACGAGCCGGTCGATCAGCGCGAGCTGCTCGTCGTGCGGTACGGCGGCCAGGCTGCGCCCCTGGACGGCCAGGATCTGGAACGGGGCGAGGCGCACGCCGTCCAGTCCGTCCGTGGTCCAGCAGTAGCGCCGGTAGGCGTCGGTGAACGCGGCCGCGTCGGCGGCCCGCCCGCGCTGCCGGGACAGCAGCCCGGTCACGTCCACGCCCCGGGCCGCCGCGCCCTCCAGGGCCGCCAGCGCACCCGGGAACACCGCGCCGGACGCGGCACCCACGGCCGCGTACTGCGAGCGCAGCAGCCCGGACGCCTTCAGCGACCACGGCATCAGCTCGGCGTCCAGCAGGAGCCAGTCGGTGTCGAGTTCGTCCCACAGGCCCGCCTCGCCGACCGCCGACCTGACGCGCCCGAGGATCTCCTCGGTCACGGCCTCGTCGTCGAAGAACGGCCGGCCGGTGCGGGTGTAGAGCGACCCGGTGGGGCCGTCCACCCCGAACCGCTTGCGGGCCACGTCCGCGTCCCGGCACACCAGGGCCACGGCCCGCGAGCCCATGTGCTTCTCCTCGCACACGACCCGCTCGACCCCGTCCCGCGCGTACTGGGCGAAGGCCTCCGCCGGGTGCTCCAGATAGCCGTCCTCGTGCGAGGTGGCCGTCGGTGCCATCGTCGGCGGCAGGTACGGCAGCAGCCGCGGGTCCACCGCGAAGCGGCTCATGACCTCCAGGGCGGCCGCCGCGTTCTCCTCGCGGACCGCGACCCGGCCCGCGTGCCGGGTCTCCACACCCCGGCGGCCGTGCACGTCCGCCAGGTCCAGCGGCCGTCCGTCCTGCCCGCCGGGCGCCTCGACGCTCAGCGGCCTGGTCGGCTCGTACCAGACCCGCTCGGCCGGTACGTCGACCAGTTCCCGCTCCGGCCAGCGCAGCGCGGTCAGCTTGCCGCCGAACACGGCGCCGGTGTCCAGGCAGATGGTGTTGTTGAGCCAGGTGGCCTCGGGCACCGGGGTGTGGCCGTAGACCACGGCGGCCCGGCCCCGGTAGTCCTCGGCCCACGGGTAGCGCACCGGCAGGCCGAACTCGTCGGTCTCACCGGTGGTGTCGCCGTACAGCGCGTGCGAGCGCACCCGCCCGGACGTGCGCCCGTGGTACTTCTCCGGCAGGCCGGCGTGGCAGACGACGAGCCGGCCGCCGTCCAGGACGTAGTGGCTGACCAGCCCGTCGAGGAATTCGCGGACCTGTGCCTTGAACTCCTCGCTCTCACCGTCCATCTGCTCGATGGTCTCGGCGAGCCCGTGGGTGTGCTGGACCTTGCGGCCCTTGAGGTACCGCCCGTACTTGTTCTCGTGGTTGCCGGGCACGCACAGCGCGTTGCCCGACGCCACCATGGACATCACGCGGCGCAGCACGCCCGGGCTGTCCGGGCCGCGGTCGACCAGGTCGCCGACGAAGACGGCGGTACGGCCCTCGGGGTGCACGCCGTCGGCGTAGCCCAGCGTGGCCAGCAGCGACTCCAGTTCGGCGGCGCAGCCGTGGATGTCGCCGATGATGTCGAAGGGCCCGGTGAGGTGGGTCAGGTCGTTGAACCGCTTCTCGGTGACGACGGTGGCGCCGTCGACCTCCTCGGCCCCGCGCAGCACGTGCACCTTGCGGAAGCCCTCGCGCTCCAGGTGCCTGAGAGAGCGCCGGAGTTCGCGGATGTGCCGCTGGATCACCCGGCGCGGCATGTCGGCCCGGTCGGTGCGGTCCGCGTTGCGCTCGGCGCACACCTCCTCGGGCACGTCGAGCACGATGGCGATGGGCAGCACGTCGTACTTCTTGGCGAGCTCGATGAGCTGGCGCCTGCTGTCCTGCTGCACGCTGGTGGCGTCGACGACCGTGCGGCGGCCGGCGGCCAGCCGCTTGCCCGCGATGTAGTGCAGGACGTCGAAGGCGTCCCCGCTCGCGCTCTGGTCGTTCTCGTCGTCGGCGACCAGGCCGCGGCAGAAGTCCGAGGAGATGATCTCGGTGGGCTTGAAGTGCCTGCGGGCGAAGGTGGACTTGCCGGAGCCGGAGGCGCCGACGAGGACGACCAGGGAGAGGTCGGTGACGGGGAGGACCCGTCCCTTCTTCTGCGTCTCGGTCATGCTGCCTTCGCCTCCTTCTCGGTGCGGTTCTTCTCGGTGCGGTTCTTCCCGGGGTCGTTCTTCCCGGGGTCGTTCTTCTCGGTCTCGTCGATGTGGAACACGGCCATCTGGGTGGGCGGGCCGACCTCGGGGTCGTCCGGTCCGACGGGCCGGAACTCCACCTCGTAGCCGTACCGTTCGGCGACGGTCGCCGCCCAGCCGCGGAACTCCTCGCGGGTCCACTCGAAGCGGTGGTCGCCGTGCCGGACGTGTCCGGCGGGCAGGGTCTCCCAGCGGACGTTGTACTCGACGTTCGGGGTGGTCACGAGGACCGTGCGCGGACGGGCGTGGCCGAACACGGTGTACTCCAGGGCGGGCAGCCGGGGCAGGTCGAGGTGCTCGATCACCTCGCTGAGCACGGCCGCGTCGTAGCCCTTGAGCCGCTTGTCGGTGTAGGCGAGCGAGCCCTGGAAGAGCTTCACGCGCGAGGCCTGCCGCTCCCCCATGCGGTCCACCTTCAGGCGGCGCGAGGCGATGGTCAGGGCCCGCACGGAGACGTCGACGCCGACGATCTCGGTGAACCGCACGTCCCTGAGCAGCTCCTGGACCAACTGGCCTTGACCGCAGCCCAGGTCGAGCACCCGGGCGGCGCCGGTCGCCTGGAGGGCGGCGACGATCGCGTCCCGGCGCTGCACGGCGAGCGGCGTCGGCTTCTCCTCCGCCTCGGTCTCCTCCTCGACCGCGTTGTCGATCGCCTCGACCTCGCTGTCGTCGGCCTCGGCCAGGCGCACCAGCTCCAGGCGCTCCATGGCCTGCCGGGTCAGCGACCAGCGGCGGGAGAGATAGCGGCTGGTGATCAGCTTCTGCTCCGGGTGCGTGGGCAGCCAGCCCTCGCCGGCCCGCAGCAGCTTGTCGACCTCGTCGGAGGAGACCCAGTAGTGCTTGGCGTCGTCGAGGACGGGCAGCAGCACGTACAGATGGCGCAGCGCCGCGGCGAGGGTCAGCGCCTGTGCCTCCAGGACGAGGCGGACGTACCGCGAGTCGCCCCACTGCGGGAACTCGGTGTCGAGCGCGACGGGTTCGACGCTCACGGTCCAGCCGAGCGGTTCGAAGAGCTGTCGTACGAGCTCCGGGCCGCCGCGGGCGGGCAGCGCGGGCACCTCGACGCGCAGCGGCAGGGGTGCGGCGGCCCGCTCCGGGCGCGCGTTGCACACGCCGCGCAGGGCGCTGGAGAACACCGCGCTCAGGGCGACCGCGAGCAGCGAGGAGGCCGCGTAGGGGCGGTCGTTGACGTACTGCGCGAGTGCCGCGTCGGGTGCTCCGCCGCGGCCCTTGCCCTTGCCCCGGCGGACCAGCGCGACCGCGTCGACCTCCAGCAGGAGCGCGGCCGTGCAGCGCTCGGCGTTCGCCTCTGGGTAGAAGACGTGCGCGGTGCCGTAGGACGTGGAGAAGGTCTGCGCCTTGTCGGGGTGCTTGTGCAGCAGGAACCCGAGGTCGGTGGCCGGGAGGGCGGCGGTGCCGCTCGTGGAGATCGTCAGGAACACATGCCCGAGTTTCCCTGGTTCACCCCGCCGCGACCAGTGGTTTTCCCTGTCCGGTGGCCGGGTGTGAGATCCGCCATGGTCGTCGGGGACGAGATCTGATGGAGTGCGTGGTCGTCAACTGACCAGTGACGGAACGGGGATTGGCATGACCATCAGCACAGGTGCGCGCGTGGGCAGACGGGCCGCTGTCGCGGCGACGGCCGCCGTCGTCCTGTCCGCGGGGGTACTCGCGGCCGCTCCCGCCCAGGCCGCGCCGACGGCTCCGACGGCGCCCTCGGTGTCGGCGCAGGGCGCGTACGCGATGAACGCGGCCACCGGCCGGACGCTGTTCGGGAAGGGAGCGGACACACAGCTGCGGACCGGCTCCACGACGAAGATCATGACGGCGCTCGTGGTGCTGTCGCAGCGGCACGTGGACCTCAACCGCAAGGTGAAGATCAAGAAGGAGTACACGGACTACGTCATCGACCCGGTCACCGGCAACGCGCGGTACTCCAGCGCCAAGCTGATCCTGGGCGACTCGATGAAGGTGAAGGATCTGCTGTACGGGCTGATGCTGCCGTCCGGCTGCGACGCCGCGTACGCACTGGCGGACACCTACGGCTCGGGGTCGACGACGGCGCAGCGCACGAAGTCGTTCATCGCGAAGATGAACGGCAAGGCGCGCGAGCTGGGGATGACGAACACCCACTTCGACTCGTTCGACGGGGTGTCCAACGGCAGGAACCACGCGTCCGCCCGTGACCTGGCCAGGCTGGCCACGACCGCGCTGAAGAACAAGACGTTCAAGACGGTCGTGGGCACCAAGAAGTACGACGCCATGCAGTCGTACCGGCCCGGTGGCGGCACGCACGCGATGGCCCCCTGGGAGAACAGCAACAAGCTGCTCTGGTCGTACCGGGGTGCGATCGGTGTGAAGACCGGTTCGGGTCCGGAGGCGAAGTTCTGCCTGGTGTTCGCGGCGACCCGCGGCAACAAGACCGTGGTGGGATCCATCCTCGCCGACACGTCGGCGGACGAGCGGTTCAAGGACGCCAAGAAGATCCTCGACCACGGCTTCGCGCAGCGCGGCTGAGGCACCACCACCGGGGCGGGGCGGGCACCTGGGTGTCCCGTCCCGCCCCGGCGGCGTGTCAGAGCATGTTCACCCGGTCCGCCTCGACCTCGGTCCTCCGTCGGCTGCCGCCGCGCCGGGCGAGCGTGGCCCACGAGGCGTTACGGCAGCTGCGACTGGACCTGGGAGGAGATCAGCTCCAGGTGGTCCAGGTCGGAGAGGTCGAGGATCTGCAGGTAGAGGCGCTGCGAGCCGATCGCGGCGTACCGGCCGATCTTGTCGACCACCTCCGCCGGGGAGCCCGCCAGGCCGTTGGCCTTCAGCTCGTCGACCTCGCGGCCGATCGCGGCGGCCCGGCGGGCGACCTCCTGGTCGTCCCGGCCGACGCAGACGACCAGGGCGTTGGAGTACGTCAGGTCGTCGGCCCGGCGGCCCTCCGCCTCGGCCGCGGCACGCACCCGGCCGAACTGCCGCTCGCTGTCCTCGATCGAGGCGAACGGGATGTTGAACTCGTCGGCGTACTGCGCGGCCAGCCGCGGCGTGCGGGTGGCGCCGTGGCCGCCGATCAGCACCGGGATCCTCGCCTGGGCGGGCTTGGGCAGGGCCGGGGAGTCGGTGAGGTCGTAGTACGTGCCGTGGAACTCGAAGGTCTTGCCGACCTCGGTCGCCCACAGGCCGGTGACGATCGCCAGCTGCTCCTCCAGACGGGCGAACTTCTCCTTCGGGAACGGGATCCCGTACGCCGTGTGCTCCTCCTCGAACCAGCCCGCGCCCAGGCCCAGTTCGACCCGGCCGCCGGACATCTGGTCCACCTGGGCCACCTGGATGGCCAGGACACCGGGTAGACGGAACGTTCCGGCGGTCATGAGGGTGCCGAGGCGGATGCGCTTGGTCTCGCGGGCCAGTCCGGCGAGGGTGATCCAGGCGTCGGTGGGGCCGGGCAGGCCGTCCACGTCGCCCATGCGGAGGTAGTGGTCCGAGCGGAAGAAGGCATCGAATCCGAGGTCCTCGGTGGCCTTCGCCACGGTGAGCAAGGTGTCGTAGGTCGCCCCTTGCTGGGGCTCGGTGAAGATTCGAAGGTCCATACATCCATCCTGCACGCCGAGGGGCACTCCAGCCCCATCGGCACCCCCCGTCCCGGGTGTCGGTCAAGGAAGGGGGACGCCGGCCGACCTCAGCCGACGCCGCCCGACGACACCGTGGAGTCGGGGCGCGCTCGGTCACCCCGGCCCCCGCTCCGGTAACGCCTCCTCCCGCGCCGCCAGCTTGCGGAGCATCTCGCGGACCCGGTCGCGGGACTCGTCCGCCGCGTCGATCGCCTCCATGCACTGCCAGTACGTCCCCTCGTCGGCCGCGCCGCTGGCTATGCCGACGAGGGCGATGCCGACCTCGGCGAGCAGGCCGCCCAGGCACAGGAGGGCGTGGCGGGCGTCGTCCAGTTCGGTGAGCTGGGCGGCGAGCAGGTCCCTCTGGTCGAGTTCCGGGGTGTCCAGGACGCCACAGCCCCGGCCCGCCAGCTCGGTCAGACCCAGCGCCTCGCCGCGCAGCTCCGGCGGGCCGGAGACGGCCAGGCGGCTGCCGATCGCTTGCGCCAGGGCCTGAGCCTGCCACACCTCCGTCAGGGTCTGAGGCACGTCGCCGCTGCCCGCCAAGGCGCGCCTGCTGGTCACGATGAGCCGCACCGCATCCATGGGCCGTCCCCGTCCGTCCGACGTGCTCATCACACGTCCTCCGCCCGAACTCCCTTGTTCATTACCCAGAGTGAGGGTCCGTGAGACAGAAAGCCAGTGGAAGACGGAAATCTGCGGACAACAATTCGGATTCGGGCGGGAATTTGACTGCGGAGCGTAATTCCGGAATGTGGCATTCCCTACGTTTTCCGGACACGCCCCCTCCCCGTGCTCTCCTCGGCCTCCGCTCCCCGCTCCTACTCCTCGCCCTTCTCCGGCACCGGGAACCGCCGTTCGTTGCGGTCGATCTTGGCGTCGAGGGCGGCGAGCGGGTCGATGCCGAGCACCTCGCACAGCTGGAGCAGATAGGCGAGGACGTCGGCGACCTCGTCCGTCACGCGGCGCGCGCCGTCGGGGTCGTCCATGACGCGGGCCGACTCCTCCGGCGTCAGCCACTGGAAGATCTCGACCAGTTCGGAGGCCTCCACGCTGAGGGCGGCCACGAGGTTCTTTGGGGTGTGGAAGCGCTGCCAGTCGCGCGCGGCCGCGAACTCGGCCAGGCGGCGCTGGAGTTTCGCCACGTCCAGGTGTTCCGTCACGGGTCCAGGTGTACCACCGTGACACCGGCGGCCCCGGCGGCCCCGGCGGCCCACGAGGCGTCGCTCACCGCCGCGACGAGGCGGATGTGGCCGAGCCCGCACATCCGCCCGGCGAGGCCCAGGAGTTCGGTCCGCTGCCGTCCGTCCAGGGCCCGGTCCAGGCCGTCGGTGAGGACGGTGAGCGTGCGCAGGGCGGCAGGCACCTCGTGGGGCGTGTCGACCTCCAGGACGCCGGGGCCGGTGAGCAGCACCAGGGCCAGCGCGAGGTACCTCAGCTCGCCGTCGCCGAGCCGGCCGAGCCCGGTCCGGATGCCGTCGCCCCGGTCGAGCACCGCCCGCACGGTGCCGTCGCCGAGGGGTTCGGGGACCAGGTCGGCGACGGGGCCGGCGCATCCGGCGCGCACCGCCGTGACGAGCTGCGCGTGTCGGCGTCCGCATTCCGCGCGGGTGCGCCACAGGACGTCGGCGAGGTTGTCGCAGCCGGACATGAGCCGGCCGGAGCCCAAGGGGACGGGCTCGCGCATGCCTTCGGGGCGCGGCGCGCAGGCGAAGACGGAACGCAGGGCGACCAGCGTCTGTTCGGCGGCGGCGAGCACCCGGCGCTGCCCGTCCGTCTTGCCGGCCACGCGCAGCGGGAGCAGCGCGGTGCCGAGCCGGTCGTCCGGGAGCGGGGCGCGTGTCACCGGCGAGGATCCGGCCGTGTGCCAGGCGGCCTGTACGGCGCGCCGCCCCGGGTCGCGCAGGGCGGTCTCCAGGAGGACGACCCCGCCCGCGGTCAGCCGCTCCCCCACGATGCGCAGTTCGGGTTCGGCCTGCACGGCGACGTCGAGCCGGACCGGGCCCTCGGGACCGTCCGTCGTGCAGCCGATCCGAAATCCGCGCCGCCGCTGGGCGTCGGGCCGTGCCCGTTCCGGCACGCAGGCCGCGGGGTCCGGGAACACCTCGGCGAGGGCCGCGCCCGAACCGAGCCGGGCGAGCGCCTCGTACGCCCGCAAGGCACTGGACTTCCCGGACCCGCTGGGCCCGGTGAGCAGCGTCAGCGGCCCCAGCGGGACCCGGACCCCGCGCAGGCCCGCGAACGCGGCCGGCCGCAGCTCGACGACGCGCGCCCGCGCCACGGCGTCCCGGCCGGGCGGGACGGCTTCGGGCGCGCCGGACTCGGGCGCCCGATCAGGCGGGACGGACACGGAAGACGTAACGGAAGACGTAAGCGGCACGGCCATGTCCGGACCGTAGGGCTCCGCCGGAAGGCGAACCGTTCCGCCCTCGCGACCTTCCTACGAACGGGGGACCGGGCTCGGGGCTCAGGTGCCCGACAGGCCCGCGCCCTCCATCAGGCCGCTGACCTCGGTACCGGGCGGGGTCAGGAGGAACACGTTGCGGTCGACGCGGTGCATGCCGCTCGCCAGGCCGAAGACCACGCCGGTGCTGAAGTCGAGGACGCGTTTGGCGACATCGGTCTCGGCGCCGGTGAGGTCGAGCAGGACGGGGATGCCCGCCATGAGCGTCTCGGCCACCTCGCGGGCGTCGGCGAACACATTGACCCGCAGGACGACGAAGCGGCGGCGGGTCTCGGTCACCGCTTCGGGCAGGGAGCGGTGGTTCACCGCGGACGGCCAGGCGTCCCGGCCCCGTAGCGGCACGACCTGGGCGAGCCCCTCCCACTGTTCATCGGTGGCGTCGTAACGGTTCACCGGCTCCCCCCGAACTGACTCGCACTCCATGCCTGCACCAGCCAATTCTTACGCCAAGTCACCCGTTCGGCCCAACAGCGACACGAAGCGCGACAGGATCGGCGGTGCTTTCCCCGGCCTCATCGTGTGACACATGCATGGAAAAGCCTCTTCTTACCCGCCTCACACCGGACTCTTCACCTGTGTCGACGCCCCGCTCACCGGCCGCGTTTACCGTCCGTGTCGTGCACTTGGCAGAAACTCAGCTGGTGACACCCGGCCGGCGGACACAGTCGGCGGTGTCCGCCGCCCCGGGCGCCCCCGCGCAGTGGCACCGCGTGCTGACGCTCCTCGCCGACGTGAGCCTGTTCATCGGGACCCGCGCGGTGTGGACGCAGGCGGCCGGCCACCGGTTCGTCGTGGCCGCCGTCATCTCCGTCTGTTACGCCGCGATCCTCGTGTCCGGCGTGCTGGCCCTGACCGTCCGCCGGGCCCTGTCCCTGGCCCGGGTCGACGTGGTGGTGCTGGTCACGGCGGTGACGCTCACCCTGTGCGCCTGGGCCATGAACCACGGCGGCGGCGACGAGTCGGCCCTCACCACCCAGGCCGCCCGGGAGCTGGTCGCCGGGCACACCGTCTACGGGCAGCCCTGGCCCTGGCTCTTCTCCGGCAAGGGCATCGCGCTCACGCCGACGATAGACGGCGGCTACGACTTCACCTACGGATATCCACCGCTGGCCCCGCTGCTCACCGCCCCGCTGCTGTGGCTGAGCCACGGCGGCACTCCGGCGACGGCGCTGAGCACCGGCGCGCTGATCGTCGGCGCGATCGTGCTGTGGCGGATGCTGCCGGTGCCGTGGCGCTCGGCGGCGACGATGGCGTGCCTGGGCTTCGGGTTCCTGCCGTCGTACGCCCGGCTCGGCTACCCGGCGATCCTCGGCCTGGCCCTGCTGATCCCGGTGGTGGTGCGCTGGCCGCGGATCGGGCGCGGCGGGCGGCTCGGTGCCGCCGGGATCGCGCGGGCCGCGTGTCTCGGTGCGGCGTGCGCGGCGCAGCAACTTCCCTGGTTCGTCGCGCCGTTCCTGCTGGCCGGGATCTACGCGGTGCGGCGCGGGGAGCTGGGCGGCCGGGCGGCCGCGGGGGTGATCCTGCGGATCGCCGGGGTCGCCGCCACCGTGTGGCTGCTGATCAACACGTACTTCATCGTGCACGAGCCCGGCAGCTGGCTGCAGGGGATCGCGCTGCCGCTGACCCAGGGGGCGGTGCTGCACGGCCAGGGTCTGGTGGACATCTCGCTGTACTTCACGAACGGCAGCGACCGTCTCGACTGGTACGGGCACGCGAGCATGCTGCTGGCGGCCGCCCTGCTGGCGCTGTTCGTGCTGTTCGTACGGCGGCTGGGCCCGGCGGCGACCGTGCTGCCCTGGTGCGCCTTCTACCTGGCGACGCGTTCCCAGGACGGCTACTACCTGATGATGACCCCGTTGTGGCTGGCGACGGCGGTCACCGCGCCCCTGTCGGAGTTCGAGCGGGCCTGGCAGCCGCGGCCGCGACCGCCGGCCGGTCCGGGGCGGCGTCCGGCCCTGGTCGCCGCGGTGGCGCTGCTGCTCGTCCCGGCGCTGACGAGCGCGGCGCTCGCGGTGACCGGGACCCCGCCGCTGCGGATGGAGGTCACCGCGGTGCGCCGGGCCTCGGCGAGCGCGGTCCGGGCGCTGACCGTGCGGGTGACCAACACGGCGGGCACCGCCCTGACCCCGCACTTCATGCTCACCACGGGCCAGGGGATGACCAGGTACTGGTCCCTCGGGCACGGCCCGGCCACGATTCCCGCCCACACCACGACGAGCCTCGAACTCCGGGCGCCCAAGGGGAGGTTCCCCCTCCCCCGGCCGGGCGTGCGGATCCGGCTGCGCGCCTTCACCGACGGCCCGCAGACGCTGTCGAGCCAGGACATCCGGCTGACGGGAGCGGCCGGTACCACCGGCTGACGAGGACCGCCCGTACCGGCCGCCGGGGCGGCCGGTACGGGCCACGGCCAGGGCCGGTCCGCCCGGGTGCGCCCGGGTCAGGCCTGGGCGCGGGTGAACCGCAGGGCGGCGGTGACCGTCGTCAGGCCCCGGATCATCCCCAGCTGGTTCCAGCCCATGCCGAACTCCGCGCGGTCCACGGTGAACTCCGCCTCCAGCGTGAGCGCCTCGGCGTCCGCCGACGTCACGCGCGCGGTGAGGGTGTGCGGCCGGCTGATGCCCCGGACCGTCAGCTGTCCGTCGACCTGGGCCGTGTCGCCGCCGCGGAGTTCGGCGCCGCGGACGGCGAAGGTGATCTCCGGGTGGTTGTCGGCGTCGAAGAAGTCGGCCGAGCGCAGGTGGGTGTCGCGCTTGGCGTTCTTGGTGTCGAGCGAGGCGACGTCCAGAGTCACGGTGCCGGTGGCCGTGCCGTCGGCCGCGACCTCGCCGCGGCCGCCGACGGCGGCGAGGGTGCCCTTCACGTTGACCAGGCCCCACATCGTCCTGTGCCGCAGCGCCACGGCGGAGGCGGTCGGGTCGAGCTGCCAGATACCCGTTTCCACGGCGACGGTCATGGTCGTACTCCCGGATTCAGTGGTTCAAATTTGGATGACCTCACGCTAGCTCATCATCCAAATTTGAACAACAGGTAGACTCGAAACCATGGCCGCCCCCGACGAGCACCCTGCCGACCAGCCGGAATGCCCCTCCTTGACGGGCAGCGGGCTGCTCCCCGACGAACTGCGCGCCTGGATGCTCCTGCTGGCCGCGACCGGCGCGGTGGAGCAGCGCCTGCGGTCCGCGGTGAAGGAGAACCTCGACGTCTCCCACGACGAGTTCCTCATCCTGTGCCTGCTGGCCGAGCACCCGCGGGACGGCCTGCGCATGACCCGGATCGCCGACCTCCTGGGCCGCCCGAAGACCCGGCTCACCTACCAGATCGCCTGCCTCCAGCACGCCGGCCTGGTCACCCGCCAGACGGTCTGCGGCGACAAGCGGGGCGTGCAGGTCACCCTCACCGACAAGGCCCGGCGACGCCTGGAGGAGACCTCGGGGCTGCTCGCCGCGGCGGTCAAGGAGGCACTCGCCGAGTTCGTCGGACCGGAGCAGCGCGACGCGGTGAGCGGACTGCTGCCGGGGCTCGCCGACGGGACCTGCCCCGAGGCCTGCTGACGGTACGAAACGGGTCGTACGGAACCTGGGAGGCACAGGTCACAGCCGCGGAGAGGGAAACGTCACAGCCCCCGCGCTGCTGCCGCTAAAGCGGCCTGGCCTAGCATCCGACCATGACGGTCCTGCCTGACGACGGGCTCTCACTGGCCGCCGAGTTCCCTGACGCGACACACGAGCAGTGGCACACCCTCGTCGAGGGCGTGCTGCGCAAGTCGGGCAAGGAAGTCTCGGGCGCGGCAGCTGAGGACGCCCTGTCCACGACGCTTGAGGACGGGCTGCGCACCCGGCCCCTGTACACCGAGCGCGACGCCGCGCCCGACCCCGGACTGCCCGGCTTCGCCCCCTTCGTGCGCGGCGGCCGCCCCGAGGGCAACACCGTGGGCGGCTGGGACGTGCGGCAGCGGCACACGGCCCTCGCCGACGGCGCGGTCCTCACCGACCTGGAGAACGGCGTCACCTCGCTGTGGCTCGCGGTCGGCGAGGGCGGCATCCGGGTCGAGTCGCTCGCCCGGGCCCTGGACGGCGTGTACCTCGACCTGGCGCCGGTCGTCCTGGACGCGGGCCGCGACGTCGAGGCGGCGGCGCGGGCACTGTTCGGGCTGTACGAGGAGAAGGGCATCGACCCCAAGGCGGTGCGCGGCAGCCTCGGCGCCGACCCGCTGGGGTACGAGGCCCGCACCGGGACCGCCCAGGACTTCGCGCCGGTGACCGCGCTCGCGCGGCGGTGCGGGGAGGAGTACCCAGGGCTGCGCGCCCTGACCGTGGACGCGCTGCCGTACCACGAGGCCGGCGGCTCGGCCGCGCAGGAGCTGGGCCTGTCCGTGGCGACCGGCGTGGCCTACCTGCGTGAGCTGACCGAAGCCGGGCTCACCGTCGAACAGGCCTGCGGACAGCTGGAGTTCCGCTACGCGGCCACCGCCGACCAGTTCCTGACCATCGCCAAGCTGCGCGCGGCGCGCCGGCTGTGGGCGCGGGTCGCCGAGGTGTGCGGGGCGCCCGGCGCGGGCGCGCAGGTGCAGCACGCCGTCACCTCGCCGGTGATGATGACCCGCCGCGACCCGTGGGTGAACATGCTGCGCACGACGGTGGCCACGCTGGCCGCCGGGGTCGGCGGCGCCGACGCCGTCACCGTGCTGCCGTTCGACCACGCGCTGGGCCTGCCGGACGCGTTCGCCCGCCGCATCGCCCGCAACACGTCGACGATCCTCGTCGAGGAGTCCCACCTGGCCCGGGTCATCGACCCGGCGGGCGGCTCCTGGTACGTCGAGAAGCTCACCGACGAACTCGCCGGCGCCGCCTGGGAGTACTTCCGCCACGTCGAGCGCGACGGGGGCCCGGCGGCCGCCCTGCGCTCCGGCCGGGTCCGCGACGACCTGGCGAAGACCTGGCAGGCGCGCACGACGAAGCTCGCCAAGCGGCGCGAACCCATCACCGGTGTCAGCGAGTTCCCGTTCCTCGCCGAGAAGCCCGTGGAGCGCGAGCCCGCGCCCGCGGCGCCGTCCGGCGGGCTGCCGCGGGTGCGCCGCGACGAGGCGTACGAGGCGCTGCGCGCCCGCTCCGACGCCCACCTCGCGGCCACCGGCTCCCGACCCCGCGTCTTCCTCGCCACGATCGGTTCGGCCGCCGCGTACACCGCGCGTTCGACGTTCACCGCCAACCTCTTCCAGGCGGGCGGCATCGAGCCCGTCACCGAGGGCGGTTTCGAGGACAGCGGCGCCACCGAGGCCGTGCTGTGCTCCAGCGACGCGCTGTACGAGGAGCAGGCCGAGCAGCTCGCCGCGTCCCTGAAGGCGTCGGGCGCCGGGCACGTGGCCCTCGCGGGCCGCCCCGCTGAATCCTCGGGGTATGCCGGCGTCGACTCGTACGTGTTCGCGGGCTGCGACGCCGTGGCCGTGCTGTCCGCCACCCTCGACCGCATGGGAGTGTCCTGATGGGAATCCCCGACTTCTCCGGCATCGAGCTGGAGACCGCCGAGGGAACCGCCGCCGACGGCGGTGCCGAGGAATGGCGTTCGGCGCTCAAGCGGGCGACCGGCGCCGAGGAGGCGCTCTGGGAGACGCCGGAGGGCATCGGCGTCAAGCCTCTCTACACCGGCCGTGACCTGGAGGGCCTGGACTTCCTGGGCACCTACCCGGGCATGGCGCCGTATCTGCGCGGCCCGTACCCGACGATGTACGTCAACCAGCCCTGGACCATCCGCCAGTACGCGGGCTTCTCCACCGCCGAGGAGTCCAACGCGTTCTACCGGCGCAACCTGGCGGCCGGCCAGAAGGGCCTGTCGGTCGCCTTCGACCTGCCCACGCACCGCGGCTACGACAGCGACCACCCGCGCGTGACGGGTGACGTCGGCATGGCGGGCGTGGCGATCGACTCGATCTACGACATGCGGCAGCTGTTCGACGGGATTCCGCTCGACAGGATGACCGTGTCGATGACGATGAACGGCGCCGTGCTGCCGGTGCTGGCGCTCTACATCGTGGCGGCGGAGGAACAGGGCGTACCGCCCGAGAAGCTGGCCGGAACCATTCAGAACGACATTCTGAAGGAGTTCATGGTCCGCAACACCTACATCTATCCGCCGAAGCCGTCGATGCGGATCATCTCCGACATCTTCGCCTACACCTCGCAGCGGATGCCGCGGTACAACTCCATCTCCATCTCCGGCTACCACATCCAGGAGGCCGGGGCCACGGCCGACCTGGAGCTGGCGTACACGCTCGCGGACGGCGTGGAGTACATCCGGGCGGGCCGCGAGGCGGGCCTGGACGTGGACGCGTTCGCGCCCCGGCTGTCGTTCTTCTGGGCCATCGGCATGAACTTCTTCATGGAGGTCGCCAAGCTGCGGGCCGCGCGCCTGCTGTGGGCCAAGCTGGTCTCGCAGTTCGACCCGAAGAACACCAAGTCGCTGTCCCTGCGCACGCATTCGCAGACCTCCGGCTGGTCGCTGACCGCGCAGGACGTGTTCAACAACGTCACGCGCACCTGCGTCGAGGCGATGGCGGCGACCCAGGGCCACACCCAGTCGCTGCACACCAACGCCCTCGACGAGGCGCTCGCGCTGCCCACCGACTTCTCGGCGCGCATCGCCCGCAACACCCAGCTGCTCATCCAGCAGGAGTCGGGCACCACCCGGGTCATCGACCCGTGGGGCGGCAGCGCCTACGTCGAGAAGCTGACGTACGACCTCGCCCGCAAGGCTTGGGCGCACATCCAGGAGGTCGAGCAGGCGGGCGGCATGGCGCAGGCCATCGACGCCGGCATCCCGAAGCTGCGCGTGGAGGAGGCTGCGGCCCGCACGCAGGCCCGTATCGACTCCGGTCGCCAGCCGGTGATCGGCGTCAACAAGTACCGGGTGGAGAACGACGAGGCGATCGAGGTCCTCAAGGTCGACAACTCCTCCGTGCGCGCCCAGCAGATCGAGAAGCTGCGGCGGCTGCGTGCCGAGCGGGACGAGACCGAGTGCCGGGATGCCCTCGACGCGCTGACCCGGGCCGCTGACGGCGAGGGCAACCTGCTGGAGCTGGCCGTGCGCGCGGCCCGCGCCAAGGCCACCGTCGGCGAGATCTCCGACGCCCTGGAGAAGGTGTACGGCCGCCACCAGAGCCAGATTCGTACGATCTCCGGCGTGTACCGCAACGAAACTGGGGAGTCCCCGTCCGTGGACCGCACCCGTGCCCTGGTGGACGCCTTCGGCGAGGCCGAGGGGCGCCGGCCGCGCATCCTGGTCGCCAAGATGGGCCAGGACGGCCACGACCGCGGCCAGAAGGTGATCGCCACCGGCTTCGCCGACCTCGGCTTCGACGTGGACGTCGGCCCGCTGTTCCAAACCCCGGAGGAGGTCGCCCGGCAGGCCGTCGAGGCGGACGTCCACGTGGTCGGCGTGTCCTCGCTGGCCGCCGGTCACCTCACCCTCGTCCCGGCGCTGCGCGAGGCGCTCGCCGAGGAGGGCCGTCAGGACATCATGATCGTGGTCGGCGGGGTGATCCCGCCGCAGGACGTGCCGACCCTGCTGGAGATGGGCGCCACGGCCGTGTTCCCGCCCGGGACGGTGATCCCGGACGCGGCGTACGACCTGGTGAAGCGGCTGTCGGCCGATCTCGGCCACGACCTGTAGCGGCCCCGTGGCAGCGATCGATCTCGACACGTATGTGAAGGGTGTGCTCGACGGGAAGCGGGCCCTGGTGGCCCGTGCCATCACGCTCGTCGAGTCCACCCGTCCGCAGCACCGGGCGCTGGCGCAGGAGTTGCTCACCGCGCTGCTCCCGCACAGCGGCCGGGCACGGCGGATCGGCATCAGCGGGGTGCCGGGCGTGGGCAAGTCGACGTTCATCGACGCGTTCGGCACGCTGCTGACCTCGCTGGGGTACCGGGTCGCGGTGCTCGCCGTGGACCCGTCCTCCACCCGCACCGGCGGCTCCATCCTGGGCGACAAGACCCGGATGGAGCGCCTCGCGGTGGACCCGAACGCCTTCGTGCGGCCCTCCCCCAGCGCGGGCACGCTGGGCGGGGTCGCCAAGGCCACCCGCGAGTCCATGGTGGTCATGGAGGCGGCGGGCTACGACGTGATCCTCGTCGAGACCGTCGGCGTGGGCCAGTCGGAGACCGCGGTCGCCAACATGGTCGACACCTTCCTGCTGTTGACCCTGGCCCGTACCGGCGACCAGTTGCAGGGCATCAAGAAGGGCGTCCTGGAGCTGGCCGACGTGATCGCCGTGAACAAGGCGGACGGCCCGCACGAGCGCGACGCGCGGGCGGCGGCACGGGAGTTGGCGGGTGCGCTGCGGCTGATGCACGGCAAGGACGCCTTCTGGGCGCCGCCGGTGCTCAGTTGCAGCGCCCGTGAGTCGACCGGCCTGGACACCCTGTGGGAGCGGCTGGAGCAACACCGCACCCTGCTCGACTCCACCGGGCGGCTCACCGCCAAGCGGCGGGACCAGCAGGTCGACTGGACCTGGGCGATGGTCCGCGACGAACTGCTCGGCCGGCTGCACGCCGACCCCGCGGTGCGCGAGGCCGCCCCCGGACTGGAACAGCGGGTCAGGGAAGGCTCGTTGACGGCGACGCTGGCCGCCGAGCGGATCCTGGAGGCGTTCCGGGACACCGGCGGCTGACCTCGGGGACGACCGAACCACGCGAGGGCCCCCGGACGGATCCGGGGGCCCTCGCGTGGTTCGTACCTCAGTCGATGCCGCGCACGATGTGGGACTCGGCGGGGTCCTCGTCCACCCCGGCCAGGTACAGCACGGGGGCTTGGGCTTCTTCCTGGTGGTCGGGGTGCATGGTTCGCTCCTCGGGGTGACTGGACGTCAGTAGCGGTAGTGCTCCGGCTTGTACGGGCCGTCGG
>NZ_JADDRL010000098.1 GCF_021538895.1 Streptomyces olivochromogenes
GTGTCAGCGCGTTCATCGGCACCACCATCGAGTGGTTCGACTTCTACATCTACGGATCGGCCGCCGCGCTGGTGCTCGGCAAGGTCTACTTCGCCGACGCCTCGCCCGCCGTCGGCACCCTCGCCGCCTTCGCCACCTTCTGGATCGGCTTCCTCGCCCGCCCGATCGGCGGCCTGATCTTCGGGCACTTCGGTGACCGCCACGGCCGTAGGAAGGCCCTCGTCGTCACCCTGACCATGATGGGCGGCGCCACCTTCTGCGTCGGGCTGCTCCCCGGATACGCGCAACTCGGCGCCGCCGCCCCGATCCTGCTGGTGCTGCTGCGGCTGATCCAGGGCATAGCCATGGGCGGCGAGTGGGGTGGCGCCGTCCTCATCGCCACCGAATTCGCCCCGCCCAAACGGAAGTTGCTCTACGGCGCCTTCGCCCAGCAGGGTTCCCCCGTCGGCAACCTCCTCGCCACGCTCGCCTTCCTTGCCATCGCCCAACTCCCCGACGCCGCCTTCGAGTCCTGGGGCTGGCGCGTCCCCTTCCTCGCCTCCGCCGTTCTCGTCGTCATCGGCCTGGTCATCCGGCTGCGGCTCACCGAGACCCCCGAGATGACCGCCGTCCTGGAACGGAGACAGACCTCGAAGCTCCCGGTCAAGGACGTGCTCACCACGTACCCGCTGCTCGTCGTGCTCGGTGTGCTCGCCGGCACGGCCGGAGTCGCGATCACCTACGTCAAGACGACGTTCGCGCTGTCCTGGGCGACCGCCGACCTCGGCTTCGACAAGTCCTCCTTCCTCACCGTCATCTCGCTCGCCCTGGTCGTCCAGGTGCTGGTGCAGCCCTTCGGCGCGGTCATCGCCGAGCGCTGGCCGGTGCGCAAGGCCGTGCTGTGGATGTTGCTGCCCGAATTCGTGCTGCTGCCGCTGATGTTCCTGCTCGTCGGCACCGGCAACTTCTGGCTCGCCGTCCTCGGCATGGGCCTCGCCACCTTCCCGCACGCCATGTACTACGCGGCGCTGGCCGGCATCCTTGCCCGCGTCTACCCGGTCGAGGTCCGCTACACGGGCATGTCCCTCTCGTACCAGGTCTGCACGGCCCTGTTCGCCGGGACCGCACCGATCGTCTCCCAGTACCTGCTCACCGCCGCCGACTCCATCTGGCCCGTCGTCGCCCTCGGCCTCGGATACGTCGTGATCACACTCGTGGGTGTGCTGCCGCTGCTCGCCCGCACCGGCCGGACGGCCCCGGCTCTCTCCCCGGAACCCACGGCAACTCCCGCCTGAGCAGGCCCATCCCCTCCAGGAGAAACACCCCCGATGAACTACGCAGAACAGGACCCGGCCCTGCGCCCGCTGCTGGACCGGGTCCTGGCCCCCGACGACCGCACACGCGTCGAACCACTGCTCGTCGAGCTCGGTGCGCTCGCGGCCGGCGAGATCGACCGGCAGGCCGGGCTCGCCGACGCCAACCCGCCGCGCCTGCGCCCGTACGACCCCGACGGCGAGCGCGTCGACGCCATCGACGTCCACCCGGCGCACGACCGGCTCGCCGAGATCGCTTACGAACGCTTCGGTCTCGCCGCCATGTCCCACCGCCCCGGCGTCCACGGCTGGCCCACGAAGACCCCGCACACCGTCAAGTACGCGCTGTCGTACCTGTACGTCCAGGCCGAGTTCGGCATGGCCTGCCCGCTGTCGATGACCGACTCGGCCGCCCGCGTGCTGCGGCTGTACGACCCCGAGCGGTACGCCGCCGAGATCGCCGCGCTCATCTCCACCGACCCCGGACACCGCGCCACCGGTGCGATGTTCATGACCGAACGGCAGGGCGGCACGGATGTCGGCCGGACGGCGACCGTCGCCACCGACCAGGGCACGCACTGGACACTGAACGGCCGCAAGTGGTTCGCGTCCAACCCGGGCGCCGACGTGATCCTCACCCTGGCGCGTGTGCCGGGACAGGGCGAGGGCACCCGGGGGCTCGGCATGTTCCTGGTGCCGCGCCTGCGCCCGGACGGCTCCCGCAACGCCATCCGCATCGACCGGCTGAAGGACAAGCTCGGTTCGCGGTCCATCCCGAGCGGCGAGGTCACCCTGGAGAACGCGTACGCGACTCCCGTCGGTGAACTCACCCGGGGCTTCGCGCAGATGGCCGAGATGCTCAACGTCTCCCGGCTGTCCAACGCGATGCGGGCCACCGCGCTCATGCGGCGCGCCGTAGGCGAAGCCGTGCGGCACACCCGCCGGCGCGAGGTGTTCGGCAAGCCGCTGTTCGAGCAGCCGCTGATGCGCGCCACCCTGCTGCCCCTGCTGCTCGACGCCGAGGCCGCGCTGGGCCTCGTCCTGGAAGCCGCCGCCCGCCTCGACGCCGCCGACGCGGGTGACGGCTCGGCCCGCGAACTGGTACGGATCCTCACCCCGCTCGCCAAGCACACCCTCTGCAAGCGCGCCCGCTCCCTCACCGGCGAGACGATGGAGATCCGGGGCGGCGACGGCTACATCGAGGACTGGGTGGACCCCAGGCTGCTGCGCGACGCCCACCTCGGCTCGATCTGGGAAGGCTCCTCGAACGTCATCGCGCTCGACGTCCTGCGCTGCCTGCGACGGACCGACGCCCACCACACCCTCGCCGACACCTACGGCTCCCGGCTCGGCGACCTGTGGCACGCCCTGCGCACCAAGGGCGACGCGCTGCTCGAACTCCCCGAGGACGAACAGGAGATGCGTGTCGCACGGTACGCGGACCAGCTGAGCCGCGCCGTCATGGCGACGCTCCTCCTGGAACAGGGGGAGTACGAGTGGCGGGCCACCGGCAACGCCCGCAAGCTGCTCGTCGCCCACGCCTACCGAGCGCTCCTCGACGATCCGGGCGCACTGCCCCGACCCGCCCTGGACCGCCTCGCCGAGCTGGCCGACGGTGGACTCGTACCGCTCGCCGACGCCAAGGAGGCCGCCGATGCCTGAGTCCAAGCCCGAGCCCAAGCCCGAGCCCCTGTCCGGGATGCGGGTCGTCGATCTGTCGAAGATCCTCGCCGGACCGTACGCCACGATGTCCCTCGCCGACCTCGGCGCCGACGTCATCAAGGTCGAACACCCCGACGGCGGTGACCCGACGCGCGGTTGGGGCCCGCCGTTCCAGGGCCCCGACGCCACCTACTACCTGGCCGCCAATCGCAACAAGCGCTCCGTCACCCTCGACCTCAAGTCCCCCGAGGGCCAGGAGGCCGCGCACCGGCTGATCGCCACCGCGGACGTCGTCGTCGAGAACTTCCGCCCCGGCAGCTCGCTGGCCCGCGCCTTCGACCACCGCCGACTGAGCGAGCGCTACCCGCGCCTGGTCGTCCTGCACATCTCCGCCTTCGGCGAGAACGGCCCGCTGCGCGACGAACCCGGCTACGACATGGTGGCGCAGGCCTCCGCCGGCCTGATGTCCCTGACCGGCGAGCCCGACGGACCGCCCGTGCGTGCCGGGTACGCCATGGGTGATCTCGGCGCCGCGCTCTTCGGGATCATCGGCGTCACCTCGGCGCTGGTGGAGCGCGAGCGGACCGGACGCGGGCAGTACGTCACTACCTCGCTGTACGAGTCACTGCTCGCCCTGCACGTCAACTGGGCCACCGGATACTTCGCCACCGGCGAGCGGCCCGCCCGCCTCGGCTCCGGACACCCGAGCCTCGTGCCGTACCAGGCGTATCCGGCCTCCGACGGGCACTTCGTGATCGCGGTCGGCAACGACGCCCAGTTCCGCAAGCTGTCCGAGGTCCTCGGCCGTCCCGAATGGGCCGACGACCCGCGCTTCGCCACCAACCGCGACCGCGTCGACAACCGCCGCGCCCTCAACACGGAGCTCAACTCGGTCCTGACCGGCGCGACCGTGGCCCACTGGTGCGGACTGCTGAAGGACGCGGGCGTACCCGTCACCCCCATCCGCACCCTCGACGAGGTCTACGACAGCCCGCAGACCGAGGCGCTCGGCATGGTGCAGGAGGCGGATCATCCCGTCGTCGGCCCGCTCCAGCAGGTCGCGTTCCCGGTGAACTTCCGCGGCCGGCGCCCGCCCGTACGCACCGCGCCGCCCACGCTGGGCCAGCACAGCCACGACGTACTGGCCGAACTCGGCTACGACGAGGCCGAGATCGCCCGTCTGCTCCGCCGCACCACGCACCACGTCCAGGAGGACTGACCATGCCGTTCCCCCCGCTCGACCCCGCCGACCCGCTCAGTCTGGAAGCCCTCCTGGGCGACGAGGAACGGGACGTACGCGACACCGTCCGCCAGTACTGCGCCGACCGGATCCAGCCGCACATCGCCGACTGGTTCGAGCGCGGCGAGCTGCCCGACCTGCGGGAACTGGCCCGGGAATTCGGCAAGTTGGGCTTGCTCGGCATGCATCTGGAGGGGTACGGCTGCGCGGGCACGTCCGCTCTCGCGTACGGCATTGCCTGCCGTGAGCTTGAGGCCTGTGACTCGGGACTGCGGTCGTTCGTCTCCGTGCAGGGCTCCCTCGCGATGTTCGCCATCCACCGGTTCGGGAGCGAGGAACAGAAGCGGGAGTGGCTGCCTCGGATGGCGGCGGGCGAGGCGATCGGCTGCTTCGGTCTGACCGAGCCCGACCACGGCTCGGATCCGTCGTCGCTGCGGACCCGGGCCCGCCGCGACGGCGCCGACTGGATCCTCGACGGCCGCAAGATGTGGATCACCAACGGTTCGATGGCCGATGTCGCGGTGGTCTGGGCACGCACCGACGACGGCATCCGCGGCTTCGTCGTCCCCACCGCGACACCCGGCTTCTCGGCGCCCGAGATCAAGCACAAGATGTCGCTGCGGGCGAGCGTCACGAGCGAACTGGTCCTGGACGGCGTGCGGTTGCCCGCGAGCGCGTCGCTGCCCGAGGCACGGGGTGTGTCCGCGCCGCTGACCTGCCTGAACGAGGCGCGCTACGGGATCGTGTGGGGCGTCACCGGCGCGGCGCGCTCGGCCTGGCAGGCGGCCGCGCGGTACGCGGCCCAGCGCGAGCAGTTCGGCAGGCCGCTCGCCGCCTTCCAACTCACCCAGCAGAAGCTCGTCGACATGGCCCTGGAACTGCACAAGGCCACGCTCACGGCGCTGCACCTGGCGCGCCTCAAGGACGGTCCCGGAGTCCAGCCGGCGCAGATCAGCTTCGGCAAGCTCAACAACGTCCGCGAGGCCATCGAGATCTGCCGCACCGCCCGTACGATCCTCGGCGCCAACGGCATCTCGCTGGAGTACCCGGTGATGCGGCACATGAACAACCTGGAGTCCGTCCTCACCTACGAAGGCACCACCGAAATGCACACTCTTGCCCTCGGCCAGGCACTGACCGGGCACGCGGCCTTCCGCTGACCCCCCGGCCCACTGGCGACACCCCGCCCGGTCTCCGGCCGACTACAGGTCGATGACGACTTCGGCGCTCGGTTCGCTGCAGCAGACGAGGACGGTGCCCTCCTCGGGGAGTTCGAGCGGTGGCGTGGTGTAGGTGACGTCACCGGCCAGCAGGTGAGTGATGCAGGTGTGGCAGACGCCCGTACGGCACGACCAGCGGGTGGGGATGTCGCAGGCCTCGGCGAGATCGAGGAGCGAGGCGTGGTCCGGCGACCACGGGGTGGTGATGCCGCTGCGGGCGAAGGTGACGAGGGGGCCGGCGCCCGGTGGACCGGGTGGCTGGTGCGGCCGCACCGTCGCGGTGGGCGTGACGCCGGGGTTGATGGCGGGCAGGGCGCTGAACTGTTCCGTGTGGATCCGCTCGGTGCTCAGGCCGTGGTCGCGCAGATAGCCGGCCAGGTCGTCCATGAAGGTGGTCGGGCCGCAGAGGTAGGCGTCGGCTTCCGTCGGGATGCCCAGGGCCGCGAGTGAGCGGGCGGTCGGCCGCCCCTGGGTGATGTGGGTCCCGTCCTCGTGTGCGGCTTCGGCGCTGTAGTAGATGTGCTCGTGCGCGTGGGGGAGTTGGGCCAGCAGCGCGTGTGTCTCGTCCGCGAAGGCGTGGTGGGCGCGGTCGTGGGCGGTGTGGATCCACCAGACGGGGCGTGGGTCCCGGGTGGCGGCGAGTCGGTGGAGCATCGCCAGGACGGGAGTGGCACCGATCCCCGCCGAGATGAGGACGATCGGGCGGGTGCCCTCTTCGAGGACGAACATCCCGCGGGGGCTGGCGATGTCCACGAGGTCCCCGGGGCGGAGTGCGGCATGAATGTAGCCGCTGACCGTCCCGTGCGGTTCGTGCTTCACGCTGATGCGGTAGCCGGCGGCTGTGGGCGCGGCGGACAGGGAGTAACTGCGCACCGTGGGGGCGGCGTTACCGATGGCGAGGCGGACGGAGAGGTACTGGCCCGGGCGGGCCTCGGGAAGAGCTGTTCCGTCGGTGGTGTCGAGGTAGATCGACGACACGGTGGGGGTCTCGGGGACGACGCGGGTGACGCGCATGGTCCTGAATCCCGGCCATCCCGGTTGTTTCCTGGGCTGTTGGGCGCTGCTGAGTTCGCTCGGCCAACCCGGCTCCTGCGTGGGCTGCTGGGCGGCCGCGAGTTCACGGAAGGACTGCTGCCAGCCGGGGCTGAGGGCGGGGATGTTCAGCGCTCTGCGGAGCCGCGCGGGGTCGCGGTCGGGGAGGTAGAGCAGCGCGTCGGTGTCGGCCACGCTGAGTTCTTCGGGGCCCTTGCGGGTCAGGGAGATCTCGTCGCCGGCCCGGACGTGTCCTTCGGTCAGGACGCGCAGGTAGAAGCCGGGGCGGTGGTGGGCGACCAGCAGCGAGGCCATCGTGGGCTCGCCCAGGCGCATGCCGACGCGATAACAGGTGACGCGGGGCTGGGTGACCTCGAATTCGGCTTCGCCGATGCGGTACCGGTCGCCGATGCACACTTCGTCGTCGGGCAGGCCGTCGACGGTGAAGTTCTCCCCGAACATCCCGAAGGTCAGGTCGTCGCGACCGAGGTGCTTCTGCCAGTACTGGTAGGACTGCACCTGGTACACCAGCACGGCACGAATGTCGCCGCCGTGCCCCGCCACGTCTCCCTGGCCGTCCCCGTCGATGTTCAGCCGCCGCACCATGCGGGGACCGTGCACGGGGGACTTCCAGGCTCCGGTGTGGACGGTTCGTCCCTGCCAGGGGACGTTCTTGGGCATGCCTACGTTGACGGACAGCAGCGTCGCCATCGCGGACCTCCTGCGAGGTGTCCGGCCGGGGCAGCTCATGGCGCTGTGATCCACGCCCTTGGGCCGATAGTAGTTCTTGCGCCGGTGCCGCCGCGATTCCGGTGATCATGCCGCCCCGGCCCCGTCGAGGGTGCGCCGGTGGTGGCGCCCGGCCTTCATCCGGTTGCCGCGGACGGCCATGGAGCACCAGCGGGCGGTGTTGGTCCTGCTGCGGTCGAGGAGGAAACGCCGGCACTCCGCGTCGGCGCAGGGCCGCAGTCCTCCAGCAGCGCGTCCTGCTGCTCTCGGGTGCCCTCCATCTTCCAATCTTCTAACCGTCAAAAGTTTCTTGACAGGTTAGTCTACGTGTGTTCGACTTAATGCGTAACCACTAAAACTCCGCAGAGAGGTTAGGGCTATGGCCTCCGCAGTCCACCACCGCACCGCCACCATCAACGGGCTTGAGGTCTTCTACCGGGAGGCCGGCGACCCTCAGGCGCCCGTCGTGGTGCTTCTCCACGGCTTCCCGACCAGCTCGCACATGTTCCGCCACCTGATCCCGGCGCTCGCGGACCGCTACCACGTCATCGCGCCCGACCACATCGGCTTCGGCCAGTCCGCGCTGCCCGCCCTGGGGGACTTCCCGTACACCTTCGACGCCCTCGCCGAGGTCACCTCCGGCCTGCTCAAGCACCTGGGCGTCGACCGGTTCGCGATGTACGTGCAGGACTACGGCGCCCCCATCGGCTGGCGACTCGCCCTCCAGGCCCCGGACCGCATCACCGCGATCATCACCCAGAACGGCAACGGCTACGAGGAGGGCCTCGTCGAGCCCTTCTGGGAGGCGGTCCTCGCCTACGCCAAGGCCCCGGGACCGGACACCGAGGCGCCCATGCGGGACGCCCTGACCCTTGAGTCCACCCGCTGGCAGTACCTGAACGGCGTTGCCGACCCGAGCCTGGTCAGCCCCGACACCTGGCTCCACGACCAGGCACTGCTGGACCGGCCCGGCAACGACGAGATCCAGCTCAGGATCTTCCGCGACTACCCCACCAACATCGACCTCTACCCGCAGGTCCACCAGTACTTCCGTGACTCGCAGGTGCCGCTGCTGGCGGTCTGGGGCGCCAACGACGAGATCTTCGGCCCCGACGGCGCCACGGCGTTCCGCAAGGACCTGCCCGATGCCGAGGTCCACCTGCTCGACTCCGGGCACTTCGCCCTGGAGAGCCACCTCGACAGCATCACCGAGCACATCCGCGACTTCCTCGGCCGCGTCCTCGCCTGACGTCCGGCGTCGACAACGGCCGCGGCGGCCGCGGAGCACACCCCCGTCCGCCGCGGTCGGCGGCAAGACCCGTCATCCGTACCCGGAAGGAATCCGTCATGGGACTGTCCTGGCAGCAAGGCCCCCTCTCCGCGGGCGCCCTCGGACACTTCCTCACCCCCGAACCCCTGCCCGAGCGACTCCTGTTCGCCGAGCGGCTGCGCCGCCGCATGCGCGTCAGGTTCAACGACACCTGGATCGCCGACAGCGAGGACGTCGTCCTGCTGCACGAGCCGGGCCGCTACCCGGTCGCCTACTTCCCCCGCGCGGACGTCGACGAGAAGGCCCTGGTCGCGAGCGACAAGGTCACCCACCACAAGGATCTCGGGGACACCGCCTGGTACGCGGTACGTGCCGCCGACCGCACCACGGAACGCGCCGCCTGGGAGTTCACCGCACTGCCCGGACACGCCGCCGACCTCCAGGGCCGGATCGCGTTCGCCTGGCGCGCGATGGACGCCTTCTACGAGGAGGACGAACGCATCCTCGGCCACGCCGCGGACCCCTACCACCGCATCGACATCCGGAACACCGCCCGCACCCTGGAAGTCCGACTCGGCGACACCGTGATCGCCCGTTCCGAACACCCCGTCGTGCTCTACGAATCCGGCTTCGCCCCGCGCTGGTACGTCCCGCGCGCCGACATCGACGAGAGCAGACTGCGCCCGGTCGAGGGCCAGACCTTCTGCCCCTACAAGGGCCTGTGCGACTACTACGACATCGGCGACGCGCCCCGCGCGGCCTGGTCCTACCGCGACGCCTACCGCGAGGTCGAGCGGATCGACGACCTGGTGTCGTTCGAAGCGGACCAGGTGGAGGTCTGCCTCGACGGCGAACGTCTGCACCTGGAGCCCGGGCAGAAGGTCGTCGCCCACGGCATCGACCGAGGTCTCGACGCCGAGGAGGTCACGGCCCGCTGACCTCCTCGGGCGTCGATCCTCTTGCCGGCGGGGTCAGATGAGGGGCAGCCCCCAACGGGGCGGGTCGCCGATCGGCTCCACCGGCCCGATCGTCAGGTCGGGCCGGTCGCCTCTGGCCGTGATCAGCGCCGTCTCGTGTCTGCCCAGGGTGATGCGGATCGTGCCGTCACCGGCGTCGGCGTACGGCAGGGCACGCCCGCGCCCGTCGCGTACGTCGACCGGACCCGCGATCCCGTGCCGTACGGCGCAGGGCGCGCCCGCCTCGCTGACCAGCCGTACCCAGCGCGTGGTGCCGCCCCGGCGGACCGCGCTCAGCAAGAAGGCGCCCTGAGTACGGAAGTGATGCACGGTCAGATCCGCCCAGGCCGCCGGCAGCGCCGGGAACACCCTGATGATCCCGCCCCACGACTGACACACCATGTCGTGCAGCGACTGGGCCGCCGACAGGGGCGTCTCGATGACCGGGCCGGACTCCTTGTACATCGTGTTGGGCTGAATGAAGCGGGTCATCAGCTGGCCGAGGTACTTCAGCGCGTCCTCACCCTTGCCGAGCAGCGCCGACATCGAGGCGGCGCCCGTGAAGGTGTAGCCCTGCAGGGCCCCCTCGAAGCCCACCCAGTGGGCCAGCGACGTCTCGATCAGGGCGCGTTCCCCGGGGGTGCGGCCGGTCACCTCGTACAGCGGGTAGACCGCGAGCAGGTGCGAGTAGTGGCGATGGGACTTCGCGAAGGGAACATCCGCGCCGATCATGAAGCCGTTCACGTCCGTCGGGTACGGCACCCGCTTCGTCAGCACGTCGCGCCAGCGGGGCGCCAACGGGTCGTCGATGCCGAGCAGTTCGGCGGATTCGCGGAGCGTGCGGCAGCCCCAGGTCAGCAGCGTCAGGTCGTAGTTGCAGTCGCGCGAGTTGCCGCCGTACTCCGGCGAGAAGGTGGCGGGCAGGTGCAGCTTGCCGTCCGGGCCGGGCTCCAGGAAGTGCAGGTAGTAGGTGATCGCCTTGCGCAGCAGGGGGAAGAGGACGTCCCGCAGGATCGACTCGTCCAGGGTGTGGCGGTAGCTGAGCCAGACGTTGTGCAGTGCCCAGGTCAGATTGCCGATCTCAGGGGTCGGCGGATCCTGGCCGGGGATGCCGACGCCGTAGCCGGTGAGGGTGCCGGCCGCGCCGTTGACCAGGTGGGGGTCGGTGGTGCGGGGGATGCCGAGCGAGTCGGCGCGGTAGGTCGGCGCCACCTCCTTGGCGAGATTGTCCCGGAATTCGCTCAACGCCCGGGTGATCGCGTCGAGTTCGAGGTGGTTGGAGCCGTGGATGAGCCAGTACTCCAACTGCGCGTTGAGGTTCCACCAGGTGTTGGGCCACGGGGTCGGCTCCAGCCAGGGGCCGCTCGTCGGCATGACGGGGGCGTCGCGGCGGGCGGCGGAGGCGGCCTTGTACAGCTGGATCCAGTAGAAGCGCTGGATACGGGCGTCCGGAAGGGACAGGAAGCTCTTGCGGTAGTAGGCGTGCCACCAGGCGCGATGGTCCACCGTCAGGGCGGTGTAGGGGAGCCGGTCCACGGCGCGGACGGCCTTCAGCGCCCGGTCCAGGGCGGTGGTCCGTGGATACGAGTGCGCGACGTGCACGTACAGCGTCCGCGTCCGGCCCCTGGTCCGCTCCCGCCACGCGGTGACGTGCTGTCCGCCCGCCAGCAGTGGCTGTACGGCGGCGGTCACGCCGTCGTGCTCGGCGACCTCGGCGGGCGGGTTGCCCCGGTAGCCGTCCGGCAGCGGCTTGAAGGCGGCCCGCGGACTGATCGCGTCCGCCGGGTGGAACACCCAGCGGAAGCCGCGCTCGCCCTCGCTCGGCGTCACCTCCACGGCGAGGACCGAGCGATTGTCGTGGACCAGGGCGCGCAGGGTCAGCGTGCCTTGGTCGGTGGTGAGCGTGCCGGTCAGCTCGGCGTCGTGCAGCGCCAGCCGCCAGTCGAGGCCGGTGATCTCGCCCACCGGCTCCAGGGTGAAGTACCCGATGGGCAGCCGGGCCAGGCCGAAGAGGGAGCCGAACTCGGGGCGGTGGTCCTGCACTTCGGAGTGCTGGACATTGAACCGTATCGCCTTCGTCGCGGCGCCCGGCTCGGCGTAGATCCCGGAACCGAGCAGGCCGTTGCCGAGGAACGGGCCCTCGTACCAGGTCGCGGGCATCCGCTGCCAGACCAGGTCGGCGTCGTCGAGGACGGTGCGCCAGGGGTCGGAGGCGTCCGCGGCGGGCGTGTCAGGGTCCGCCGCCGTCGCCTGACCGGGAAGCCCGGCGGCCAACAGGGCGCCGCCCAGGGCGGATCCGGTGGCGAGAACAGTTCGTCTGGACGGGCTGGGCACGGCGGAGCTGGGCACGTTGCCTCCAGGCGGCTCGGTCACTCATCGGAGCTATCCCGCGATGCACCGTAGGTTCAGCTCTTGTGCGTCAACGGGGTGGGATAGCTCCGATGTCTCGGCGCGCCAGTTGCTAACCGGAGCAGCGTTCCGTATCGTGATTAGCGGAACGCTGCTCCGCTTGTGTCAGCGTACTGCGCCGCAGTCGGCGTCTGCCAACGCACGAGGAGAACCATGAAGTACCGCACGCTGGGCCGAACCGGTATCAAGGTCAGCCCGTACTGCCTGGGCGCGATGATGTTCGGCGCCATCGGCAACCCCGACCACGACGACTCGATCCGCATCATCCACAAGGCGCTGGACGCGGGTGTCAACTTCGTCGACACCGCCGACGCCTACTCGCGCGGCGAGTCCGAGGAGATCGTCGGCAAGGCCCTCAAGGGCCGCAGGGACAACGTCGTTCTGGCCACCAAGGCCCATCTCCCGATGGGGGACGACCCCAACCAGCAGGGGAACTCGCGGCGTTGGCTGGTCCGCGCGCTGGAGGACTCGCTGCGCCGCCTCGGCACCGACCACGTCGATCTGTTCCAGATCCACCGGCCCGCACCGGACACCGACGTGGAGGAGACCCTCTCGGCCCTCACCGACCTGGTGCGCGCGGGAAAGGTGCGAGCCGTCGGCACCTCCTCCTTCCCCGCCTCGGACATCGTCGAGGCGCAGTGGGTCGCCGAGCGGCGCGGGCTGGTTCGGTTCCGCACCGAGCAGCCGACGTACTCGATCCTCAACCGCGGTATCGAGCGCGAGGTCCTGCCGGTCTGTGAGCGCTACGGCATGGGCGTCATGGTCTACAGCCCGCTCGCGGGAGGCCTGCTCACCGGGCGCTATCGCAAGGGCCGCCAGGCCGACAGCCACCGCGCCGGCTTCGGCTTCAAGCACCTGAGCGACGAGCGTCGGCTGGATGCCGTCGAGCGGCTGATCCCCCTTGCCGAGGAGGCCGGGATGTCGCTGACGCACCTGGCGACGGCCTTCGCGATCGCCCACCCCGGCGTCACCTCCGCGATCATCGGACCGCGCACCATGGACCACCTCGACGACCTGCTCGCGGGCGCCAAGACCTCCCTGACCGACGACATCCTCGACCGGATCGACGCCATCGTGCCTCCCGGCACCGACGTCGGAACGCTCGACATGGCCTACAACCCACCGGCCATCCAGCACACCGCGCTGCGCCGCCGCCAGTCCGACGAGCGCTCCGCCGTCTGACCCGGCCCCGGGAACCGCGCTCGCGTCAGCCGCGGAAGGCCGCGATCCCGCGAGCCGCCCGTGCGCCCAGCCGGGTCCCGGCGAGGTAGGCCTCACCGACTCGGAACATGTCCATGAGGCGCTCGCCTCCCGCACCGATGGCGAGGAACTCCTCGTCCGGTTCGACGATCGCGATGCGCGCACCCTGGTCGCGCAGGTCGCGCAACACCGCGTTGGTGGTTCGCTGCTGGGCCGACGTCGCCGGGTGGATCGGGCCGGGACCCTCGGCGGTGAGCGGGAAGCAGGACACCGCGATGACCGTCTCGTGGCCGCGTGCGAGATCGGCGTGGAGCGGATCCCGCAGGCCGCCGTCGATACAGCGACGTCCATCGATGCCGATCACCGGAAACACGAAGGGGACGGAGCGCTGGCAGCGACCGCGCGGGCCAGGGGTACGGACGGCCTAGGTCTGGCTAGCAGTCACTGCCAACATGCCGGTGAATGCCAGCCTGTCATTCGGGTACCGTGGGCGCATGACGCGGGACGCACAGCAGGAACAGCGGGACATCAAGGAGCGCACCGGAGTCGGGTCGGTGTGGGAGCGGTCACGGATGCTGGCCAAGCAGGAGATCCTGGAAACGGCCTTCCGTCTGTTCACCGGCCAGGGATTCGAAGAGACGACGATCGCCCAGATCGCGCGCGAGGCGGGCGTCTCCCAGCGCACCCTGTTCCGCTACTTCGGCACGAAGGAGGACCTCGTGCTCGGCGACCACGCCGAGTACGGCAGGCTCCTGCAGGCCGCCCTGGAATCCCGCCCCGCCGATGAGCGCCCGTGGACGGCGCTGCGGGCGGCCTTCGCGTCACTGGCCGAGTCCCTCCCGTACTCCCCGGAGGACATCCTCAAGATCACGAGCCTGCTCGACACCTCACCGTCGCTCCGGGCCCGCCAGTTGGAACGGCGGCAGCAGTGGACGGACCTGCTCGTTCCGGACATCACCCGCCGTCTCGACGCGCCCTCCGACCCGATGACCCAGGTACGGGCCCAGGCGCTCGTCACCTGTGCCCTGGCCTGCTCCGAAATCGCGGTCGACGCCTGGGGCCGCAGCAACGGCACCGTCGACCTGGAACGGGCCTACGACGCGGCGGTCGCCGCGGTGCGCGCCGAATAGGTGGAATGTCGCCGTCGTACACGCATTGGCCGTGGTCTGTTCCGTGGGTGTCTCAGGGGCGTAACCGGGTGAGAGGGCCACGGACGCGGCCCCGTACCTCGTCGCGAAGGCTCCGGGGGGCCGGAGCGTACGACGCGAGGAGAGCCCGATGTTCAACAAGCACTTCGGAATGATCGCCGCCACGGCCGCTGCCGGTGTCCTGTTCCTGACCGGCTGCAACGGCGACGGCACGGACGCAGGCGCCGCCGGCACGCGCGGCTCGGCCGTCGCCGGGCAGGCCGCCGGAGCCCAGGACCTGAACTTCCTGAGCGGCACCGCGCGGCACAACAAGGCCCGGCCCAGGACCGGGGACTGGGCAGGCGGCCCCGGCAAGCCCGCCACGCGACCGGCCGCGAAGAAGTGGGTCCAGCTCAGCGCGGCCAGGGCGGGGAACCTGAACCCCGTCGTGGTCAACGGCGCGGGCTTCACGCTCTACCGCTTCGACAAGGACAGCGCGAACCCGTCGAAGTCCCACTGCAACGGCGACTGCGCCACCACCTGGCCGCCCGTCGTGGTCGCTCCCGGCGGCAAGATCTTCATCGACGGAGTCGACAGGTCGGACGTCGGCGTCGTCAAGCGGGACGACGGCAACCTGCAGGTGACGATCGGCGGTTGGCCGGTCTACCGCTTCAGCAAGGACCTCGAGCCCGGTGACACGAACGGGCAGGGCGTCGGTGGCACCTGGTTCGGCGTGACCCCCGACGGCCACAAGGCGGGCGGCGGGCAGAACGGCGGACAGGCCGGCGGTGACAACGGAAACGGCGGAACGGGGCAGTCCGCCACCAGCGTCACCCTCTCCGACGAGACGAACTTCGGCGACCCGTCCGAGGGCCTCGCCGGCTCCGGCTGCCAGAACGTCGCCAGCGACGACAGCGCCTCGTCCCTCCAGGCCTCCGGCTCCCTGAAGATCTGGTCCGAGAAGGACTGCAAGGGCACGTCCAAGGTCGTGAGCGGCAATGTCGCCGACCTGTCCACCATCGGCTTCGACAACACGATCTCGTCGGTCTTCCTCGGCTGATCGCACGGTGACCGCAGGCCGCGACCCCTGGCGGGGGCCGCGGCCTCGCGCGTCGTCCGCTGCTCCAACGGATCGTCAACCTCCGTACGAGGCGAAGATCTTCCCGAACTCGTAGGGCGACTGCGGGATGTTGGTGCACCGGTACAGCGCGCCCGTGCAGGCGTTGCGGTCGCGCGTCGACTCCCAGAAGGCCAGTTCGCCGAGGTGCTTGTCCTTGGCGAAGGCGACCAACTGGCGGGCGTCGGCCTGGTCGTAGAGGTGGCCGTCGTCGTTCTGCCCGAGCATGGGCGTCACACCGACCATCGCCCACACCTGGGCGTCCGACCTGCCCGGATAGAGCGACTTCAGCTGGGTGAAGGCGCTCTGCGCGGCCTGGACCGCGGCGTCGCCGTAGTCGACGGCGCGGTAGTAGTCCATGGCCATGACGTTCACGACGTCGAGGTCGACCCCGGCGTCGCGGGCCGACTTGACCACGTTGAGACCGTCCGCGGTCAGGCCCTCGGGGAGCACCGGGAGGGTGAGCGAGATCCTCAGTCCCGGATGGGCCTGCTGCAGCCGGGCCAGCGCCTGGGAACGGCGGGTCACGGAGGCCGGGTCCGCGGTGGCCGAGCCCTCGATGTCGAAGTCCACGTACGTGAGGCCGTAGGCGTTCACGACCGCGTTGTACTCGGTGTAGAGCGAGTCCACCGAGCCGCAGGCCTGGGCCAGTTCGATGCCGGACGCGCCGCCGAAGGAGACCTTGACGTCCCCGCCGCCGGCCCGGATCGCGTCGATCTGGTCCTTGGCCCAGGCGTCACGCGGGTCATAGGCGTTGAACCACATCGCCTTGCAGCCCGAGGCGGTGATGAACGCCATGGTGTAGCTGCTGACCCCGCTCGCGGAGGCCATCTCGGGCATGCTCGGAGTGGGCCAGGCGCCCATGTCGACATACGGCGCGGTGTGCACGCCGCCGCCCGGCTGGGTGCCGCCGGAGGTGGTGGTGCCGCTGACCGCCGGGCTGTAGGCGGAGGCGTTGCCCGCCGCGTCCTTGGCCCGGACCCGGAAGGAGTAACTCGTGCTCGCCTGCAGCCCGGTGGCGGTGTACGAGGTTCCCGTGACGGTGACGGGCGTGCCGCCGTCGCGCGAGACCTCGTAGCCCGCGACCGTTCCCGAGTCATCGGTGGCGGCGGTCCACCGCACGGTCAACGACGAGCTGGTCGCCGAACCGACGGTCACTCCCGTCGGCACGCTGGGCGGTGTGGTGTCACCGCCGCCCGAACCGCCCGTGCAGGAGCCGCCGTTGAGCTTGCAGTTCGCGGGGGTGCCCGTACCGCTGGACACCCAGCCGAAGGTGGCGGAGGCACCGGGCGCCAAAGTGCCGTTGTACTCACGGTTCTTGAAGGTGTAGTGGCTGCCGCTCTGGGTGAGCAGGGCGTCCCAGTACGAACCGACCGTGGTGCCGGCGGGCAGGTCGAACTCGACCGACCAGCCGGACAGCGTGGTGCTGCCGCCGTTGGTGACGGTGTACGCACCCTGGTAACCGGTGTCCCAGGTCGACGACTTGGCGAAGGTGGCGGTCGGTGAGCCCGCAGCGGTGGCGGGCGGGGCCAGAACGAGGAGCAGCGCTCCGAGGAGCAGAGCGACGAGTGCCGTTGGTCTTCGCATTGCTGCCTCCAGTGGGGGTTGGCCGCCTGAGCGGCGCGCGAGGCCGCGCGGATTGGTCCATACCAAAGCTCTGTCATGTGCATACAGAGTGGCGGGCCGTCCGTCAAGCAGTGGCCAGACCTGGAACCGGCTCGGACGTCAGTCGCTCCAGCCGCTTGATCTTCTTCCGTACGACGTGGAGCGGGACGACTCCGAACACCCCGAAGGACATGTCGATGACGCTCCACCAGAAGGGAATTCCGCGGATCGGTCCGCAGATCAGCGCGAGCGGGATGATTCCGGCGCAGGCGATCATCGCGAACTCGACGACCCAGATGTTGCGTACGGGGTCGCGGTAGGGGCCGTAGAACGCGACGGCGATGACGAGGTGGGCGAAGGCGAGCCAGTCGGTGCCGTAGAGCACGAAGGGGTAGTCGGCGTCGGCGGTGTCCAGTCCTTGCCGTACGTGTGTGATCCAGTCCGTCAGGGCCGGCAGGTGCTTCGGCACGGACAGGGCTCGCAGCAGGTCCTCCGTCCAGCGCAGTTCGTGCACCAGCGGGAAGGCGGTGGCGCCGCTCAGTGCGAGGCATACGACGAAGAAGGCCAGCCAGGTGCGGATGCCCTTGAGCAGGGCGGCTCTGTCGCTCATGGGGAGATCGTACGCCTTGAATTGAACGCGTTCAAAACTGCCTGGATTCCATTCCACCCGTACCGTTCGCGACCTTCCGGTGTACGGGAGTTGACGTGCAGGCGTGGCGTGGGCGGCGAAAGGGACGGGAGGCGGCTGACCGGCGTTTTTCCCCTTCGCCGGTGATTACGTTGGGGCCGTGCGGACACAGGAGCAGGCAGGGGACGGCAGGGCCGAGGGTTCTCGCGGGGCATCTCGCGTCGCGGGGCCGCCCGCCCCAAGTGCGGCTCCCCACGCCCTGCTCGGCTTCCAGCAGGCCGCGGGGAACGCGGCGACCACGCGGGCGTTACGGAGCGGGCAGGAGGGGGTCGCCGGCCCCCGCGCCCGACAGCGGCCCTCGGCTCGGCAGCGGCCGGCCGCCCCGCCGCCCGGTGTCGACGAGCGCTCCGAGCGCGGACTCGTCCTGCCGCCCTATCTCCTGGACCTGGAGACGGGCGGCCTGTCCACGGCGTACGGGCTGACCGGGCACGAGTTCGTCCGGAACGCGGTGGCCGCGGTCGTCGGACACGGCGACGGCACGGTCGCCGACATCGCCGCCGAACTGGCCGGGCGGCCGGAGACCTTCTTCGGGCAGGGCCGCGCCTTCGCCGTCCAGGGCCGAGACGGCAAGGAGTGGTACGACGTCACGGTCACCGTCTCCCCGGCGCCCGACGACCGGCCGCCGGTGTTCCACCCCAAGGCCGCCCTGAACGATGCGGTGCCGGACCCGAACGGCGCCCCCGCGGCCGAGTTGGACGAGGCCGAGGGCAAGGAGACCAAGGTCGACGTCCAGCACAACACCGCGGCCACCGTGAGCGGCACGGCCGGCGGGTCGTCGAGCAAGGGCGTGGGCGGGCTGGCCTTCGGGCTCGCACCCGTGGTGCCGGGACTGTGGCTCGGCGGGGCGGCCATGGGCAACGTGCAGCCCTGGCAGTCCTCGCGGGAGTCCCGTGCGCAGCGGAACGTGGCCGAACCGCGCGTGCTGCGCAGCGACAAAGGCTCCGTCGAGGTGCCGCGCAAGGTGCGCTACGGCGTACGGGTCAGCAAGCACGGCACCGACGGCGAGCAGACCTTCCGCGGCTCGGGCACGCTCACCCAACGGGTGCCCACCGAGCATCTGATCCCGGCCGGTACCGAACTGCCGCGCGCGCCGCGGCCGGTGCGCGCGGAGACCGCCCGGCGCGTCTCGCTCGCCGACTCCATGGCCCCGGTCGGCGTGGCCGACACCGCCGCACCGCACCAGGGCGGCGGCGGACTCTTCGACGCGGTCTCCTCCGTCCTGCACCCCTCGCTCACCGCACCCGGCGCGCCCGGCCGGGCCCGGCTGTACCAGGCGACGTCCACCACGACCGTCCTGGAGGATCTGCCCCGACTGCTGCGCGACGGCGTCGTCGGCGAGGACCTGCAGTCCAAGGACGGCAGAACGGTGGGCAGTTACCGCATGCACGCCGCCATCACCGGCCTCTCACCCGCCTGGAGCACCGGGAAGACCCAGCTGCGCACCCACCAGCAGACCCAGCACACGGTCACCGAGACCGCGGGCAAGGGACGCGCCGTCGCGGCCGGCCTCGGTCCGGCGATCGGTGTCGGGGCGTCCGGCAGCGCCGCCGTCGTACGGGGCACCGCCATGCCGGTCGCGGCCGCCCGCAAGGCCCGGTTCACCGTGACCGAGCAGACCGTGTCCAGCCGGCAGGGCGCCGAGGTCCGCGGCGACAAGGTGCTCTACCTCGGCACCGTGCGCTTCACCGTGGAGGGCACCGGCCCCCGCTCGCCCGAGATGATCCTGAATCCGGGCTCCCGCGTCGCCGGGCACTCCATGAACGTGTGGATCAGCCTGCGCGCCGACGAGGCACGGGAGTTCGGGCTGCCGCTGCCGCCCGGGGTGACGGCGGGCGAGTTCATCAAGAAACCGAAGCGGCAGACGGAGGCCGCGGACGGCACCCGCACCGAGGAGGACGTCGAACGCCATCTGCCCTTCGGCGGGATGGGTTCGAGCGTCACGCTCAGCCAACTCGACACCGGGCCCATGGTGAAGGCCGTCCAGGAGCTGTTCGCCACCGATCCGCGACTGGCCGGCTATCTGCCCGGCTTCGGCACCACCCCGCCCTCGGCGCACACCAGCAGGGAGGAGGACGAGGTCCAGCGGCGCAACTACCGCGAGCTGATGGCCGCCCTGTCGGAGACCAACCTCCGCGTCAACAAGGACCAGTTGCTGTCCACCGGCATCCGGGTGCGGCTGCGTCGCAAGACCACCCTGCACGCCCACGACGTCCTGATCAGGGTCAAGGGCGGGCTCCGCGAGACCGGATACCTCGGCGACACCGACGACTGGCTGGTGCGCAGCCACGCCGGTGTCACCAGCAACCTGCAGAGCGGGCGCAGCAGTTCACGCTCCGTCGGCGGTCTGGTCCTGGCACAGGCCCGGCTGGTGCCCGGCGTGCTGACCGGCGCGGCCCGCTACGAGCGCAACAGCACCGGCTCGCACCGCAACCAGGCCGGCCCCACCACCCGTACGGACATCCTCACCAACGGGTCGGAGAAGGCCAGCGCCTTCGGGGCCGCCCTGCGCCTGGACGTGGACGTCACCATGACGTCCCGGCAGCGCAAGCTCGCCCGGAGCCTCACTCCGGGCTCACCCGGCCAGGACGCGCCGGAGTCCCGGCTGATGGCGGGGCTGAACCTGGGTGAGCAGGACGTACGGCTGGTCACATCGCCGGAGTTCACGCTCGACGCGGACGAGAAGCGGCGGCTCGACGCCGCCGCCCCGCAGGCACCCGTCCCCGGGCGGGCCGTCAACGCCGTGGGCATCGGGGACCTGGTCGGCCTGGCCCCGCAGCCCGCCACCGGGACGGCGCTGCCCGACTGGCAGCTGGTGGAGACCATCGGCGACGGTCAGCCGGTACGTGACCTCGCCTTCCGGCTCCTGTCCCGGGCGGCGGCCCGCAACAAGGGCGTACGCGAGGACTCGGCGCTGCAGACCGAGGGGCTCGCCCCGCGGCTGGCGATCGAGGAGCGGTTCAGCCCGCAGGCGATCACCGCGTCGCTGCGGCAGGCCGCGTCCGCGGGCTGGGTGGTGAAGAACCTGCGCTATCCGCGGCGCCTGGCCGCGCTGAACGGCGCGGTCGGCACCCGCCTCGCGCTGGCCAACCCGAGGGTGGTGCACGAGGGCGCGGGCCCGGGTACCGAGACCTTCGTGCTGGGCGGCCACCAGGCGGGCGGCCAGCAGGGGCACGGCACCAACAGCACAGTGCAGTTCGGGACCACCGTGTCGGAGAACGGCGCCGAATGGCGCACGGGCCAGGGCCTGTCCACGAGCCGGACCAAGAGCCGGGGCGCCGCCGAGTCCTTCACCGTGTCCGGCACGGTGGAGCGCAACGCCCACACCCCGAAGAAGGCTCCGCTGTACCTGGTCCAGTGCGACCTGCTGGTCAGCATGGTGGCCGAGGTCAAGGTCACGGGCGGCGGCCCGTACGTGGCGACGGGGGCGTTGACGCTGCCCGCGACGGCGGGGGTGTGGCTGACGGCGCAGCAGTTGCGGTCGGCCGGGATCGATCTGCCGGCGTCGGCACGCAGGGCGCTGAAGCTGGACGAGAACGCGGCCGGAGCCGGGGCCGGGGCCCGGCAGGCGGGTGCCCAGGAGGCGGGCAGTCAGCCCGAGAGCTCGCGGACGGCCGCCGAACGGGCCGCCCGCCAGGGCCGGGCCGCCGCGACGGCCGGCGAGACCGCGGGAGGCACGGCATCCACCGCCGCGCCCACCCGTCCCAGGCCCACCCTCGCCCGAGCCCTCCCGCTCGGCTTCGGCATGATCGAGAACCTGCCGGACTTCACGTCCCTCCTGGACCAGCTCCGCCGGAACCTCACCACCAGCGGCCGCAAGGACCTCGCCGACGACCTGCTGCCCAGGCAGCAGCTCCGGGACCGCAACGACAACGTGCAGCGGCTGCTGCGCGTCCTGGACCGGGACGGCAGCTCCGGTCTGCTGTCGAGCGCCATGGACGGCGGGGTCACCGTCGAACTGTTCGACGGGCGCAAGACGCCGTACTGGGCGGTGTTCAAGGTCAGCCGCGCGGCCGAGGGCGTCTTCGACGGCGAGGCGGACGACGGCCGGGACATGGAGTACATCACCTCGGCGGTCGCCCAGCAGGCCACCTCGCGGGACGAGGGCGTGACGACCGGCATGGAGGGCATCCTCGCCGGGTCAGGCAAACCCGACGGCGGAGCCGGGCAGTTGAAGAGCACGGGCGCGGCGGCGGGGCTCGGTGGCGCTTCGGGCGACTCGCGGCGCCAGGGTGCCGTCGCGCGAGGTCAGCTCGGCATGAAGACGGTCGCGGAGGCCAAGACCGCGAAGTCGGTGAAGATGAACGTACCGATCACGGCGAGCCTCGAACTCCACAGGGGAGACCGCCGGTTGGGCCTGGCCTCCACGGGCCGTACGTCATTCACCCACCGCATCCTGGAGAACGACCTCAAGGCCCTCCGCCGCGTCGGTGCTCCCCGCAGGAACGCGGCCCGGGCCGCGCTCGGCCCGCAGGACGCCGCACCGGCGGGGCTCGGCACCTGGCGGGCGGGCGGTGTGCGGCTGCCGATGGAGGCGCAGGTCAATGGCTTCCAAGGGGCGCCGCAGATAAGGGAGTTGGTCACCTCCGCCGTGGGGTCGGCCGGCGGTGGCGACCGGTTCAAGGACAAGGGGCAGGCCGCCGCGTACACCCTGAACGAGGCCGTCTCCACCGAGTGGCTGATCGCCGCGCTGCCGCTGCTGACCTCCGCCGGAGTGGATCTGCCGCCGGTGCACTCGAGCGGCGTCGAGGGGCAGGACCTGCGCGCGTCCCTGCACGCACGGCTGCGCGCCGGGCGGGTGCTGGGCGTCGGCGACAAGATGACCTTCGAGACCGTGGGCCAGAGTCACCTGGAGGCGCCCCGCCCCACCCAGACGGACGGCCAGAGCTCCGCCGAGCACGGCAGGTCGGCACGGGGTCTGTTCGGCGCCGGTGTGCTGAACGCCGACGAGTTCCGGCTCAACCAGCTGATGGGCAACGCGGGCGGCTCGGGCGGCACGACCGACGCCGCGGTGAACGCGGCCGGCTCGATGCCACTGCACAAGCCCAAGTTCGAGTCGGTCCTCGTCCAGTTCACGCTGGACGTGCGCGTGGTGGCCCAGGTGACCAACCGCGTGCGCTCCGGCCGTACTTCCACGGCCGTACGAGAACTCACGCTGCCGACGCCCGTGGTGATCCGCATGCCCGCCCCCGTGGTCCGTCGCATGCTGGCGGCCCAGGGAGACCAACTCCGCGACCCCGCCGACCGCTTGGGCCTCCAGGCGACGGCGACCCCGCCGCCGAACGGGTAGGGCGCCCGGACCCGCGCCGTGGGCGGTGTGCCCGAGCGCGGGCGCCGGCGTCACTCCTGCTGGGTTTCGTAGGCGGCCCTGCTGGCCTGGATCTCCGCGATGTGTTCGATGGCCCAGCCCGCGAGCGCCAGGGCGGGCGGGATGAGGCTCCTGCCCATGGGGGTGAGGGCGTACTCGACGCGCGGCGGAACCTCCGCGTACGCGGTTCGGGAGACCAGCCCGTCCCGTTCGAGGTTGCGCAGGGTCAGGGTGAGCATGCGCTGCGAGATGCCGGGGACGTGCCTGTGCAGCTCGGTGAAGCGCATGCTGCCCTCTTCGAGCGTGGACACGATCAGCAGCGTCCACTTGTCGCAGATCCGGTCCAGGATCGCGCGGATCGCCCGGCCGCCGTCGCCCCGGATCATGCAGGTGTGCTCGTACTGCGGCGCCTGCGCCATGACAGCTCCTTGTGCGTAGCGCACATCGATGTGCCTTTTGTATGCCTTCCGATAGTGACTCATGATGAGGCAACTTACGGTTCGTAACTGAAGCGAGGTCCTCATGCATGTTGCGTACTGGACCGTTGCCGGACTGCTGGCGCTGTTCTACGCCTATGCGGGAGGCAAGAAGATCCTGCAGACCCAGGAGCAACTGCGGCCCATGATGGGCTGGGTCGACACCGTGCCCATGCCGCTCGTCAAGGCGATAGGCACCCTGGAGGTTCTCGGCGCGCTCGGCCTCCTCCTGCCGCCCCTGACCGGCACCGCGGTCCCCCTCGCCCTCGCGGCGGCGGTCGGCCTGGTCCTGATCCAGATCGGCGGCATGACGCTGCACCTGTCCCGAGGCGAAGTACGCGAGATCGGGCTCAACATCACCCTGCTGATACTCGCGGCGGTGGCCGCGTGGCTGGCAACCACCTGGCTCTGACTCCGGTTACACCGCCGCGCCGCGGTGGGTGGGTCGACCGTCGAGGACCGTGAGCAGGACCGGCAGTTCGGGCAGGTCCGTGGCCGTCGTGGTGAGCGGACTGTCGGCGAAGACGGTGAGGTCGGCGCGGTGCCCCACGGCGATCCGGCCCGCGTGGTCCTCCTCACCCGCCGCGTAGGCGGCGTTGACCGTCATGGCCTGCAGCGCCTCGCGCGCGGTGAGGGCCTGGTCGGGGCCGTGCGGGGGCTGGGTCACGTCTCGGGTGGGGCGGCGGTGGCGGGCGCCGACATCGTCCTGCGCCGCAACCGCTACGACGGCCTCGCGCTCATGAACGAGAGCCCCTCGGGCCCGTTCTGGTACACCGGAGGCGTCAACCGGGCCGGTGCCGCCGGGGTCACCGCCGGGGCGCTGTGCGTGAACACCGTCTACACCGGTCCCGTCGCGGCAGCCCTGGACGGGATCGACCTCTCCCTGCCGGCCGGAATGATCGTCGCGGCTACCGTGTACGGCATCACAATGCGCCATTCCGACACGGTGCGCAGGGCGCGGGCGTCGGCATGAGCCCCCACGGTGCCGTCCCTACGGAGGCGCGGTGAGCGCGACGCGCAACTCCTCGTCCAGACCGTAGTGATCGCGCCGTCCGCCGCCGAACTCGCCGTCCGGACCGATCACGTTGTGGGATCATGGCCGCGCAGTGCGCTCCTCGGGTGCTTCCCGAGCCCCCGTGTCGGGTCCTTCGGCGGGTTCGTTGACCTGCGTGGACGCCCTGTTCCGACCACGCGTGGGAGACGACATGACCGCAGATCGCCCTTGGGACAAGGCCGTTGTCATCGGCGGCAGCTACGCGGGACTGGTGACCGCGCGGGTGCTGGCCGACCATTTCGGCGAGGTCGTCCTCGTGGAACGGGATCCCGTCGACGAGGACACCGGCGCGCATCCGGGCGCCCCGCAGGGCTACCACGCCCACGCGCTGCTGGCCAAGGGCGGGGAGATCCTGGAGCGGTTGTTCCCGGGGCTGCGCGAGGAGTTGAGGGCAGCGGGGGCGCCGGTCTTCGACTACGGCGAGGGCATCGACTTCCTGCTGCCCGCCGGGCTCGCCCCCCGGCAGCACACGGGCATCCCGGTCCAGTCCTTCACCCGGGACGAGCTGGAACGCCGGCTGCGCCGCAAGGTGCTCACCCTCCCCGAGGTCACGCTGATGCCGTCCACCTCGTGCACCGGTCTGATCCGGGATTCCTCGGGCCGGGTCAGCGGGGTGACGTGCGAACCCCGGGGCGCCGCCGGACCCGTCGAACTGTCCGCCGACCTGGTCGTCGACGCCTCCGGGCGGTCCAGTTCCCTGACGGACTGGCTGGGGGCGATGGGGATCGCCGTACCGCCCAAGAGGACCGTGAAGGCGAAGGTCACGTACACCTCCATGATCTTCGACCGTCCCGAAGAGAAGCACGACGGCCACCCGGACTTCTACGTCGCCTACCAGATGCCGTTCGCACCCAGCGTGTCCCGGGCCGGGGTCCTGCTCGCCGTCGAGCGCAACCGGTGGACGTGCTCGCTGTGCGGCTTCCACGACCAGCCGCCGACCGACGACAAGGGCTACCTGGCATTCGCCGAGTCCCTGAAGAACCCGCACCTGGCCCAGCAGATCGCCCGGCGCACCGTCCAGGAACCGACCTACCGCTACACCAACGTCGACAACCAGTGGCGGCCCTACCACGCCGTCAAACACTGGCCGGACCGGCTCGTCGCCGTCGGCGACGCCGTCTGCGTCTTCAACCCCGTCTACGGCCAAGGCCTCACGGTCGCCGCGATGGAGGCGGAACTGCTGCAGGGCATGTTGGCCCGCGCCGGCGCGTCCGCCCGACTGGACGGCCTCGCGGGCGACTTCCAGAAGAAGCTCGGCCGCCTGCTGATGGGCCCCTGGACGCTGTCCACCAACTCCGACCTGATGTGGACCCCCTCCGGCCAACCCCTCGCCGCGCGCTTCGCCCACTGGTACAACACACGCCTCTTCCGCGTGGCAGTGAAGGACGCGGCCGTATGGGCGAGGTTCGCCCGCGTGATCAACATGGTGGCCTCACCGGCCCTGCTGTTCCACCCGGCGGTGGCCCTGAAGGTGCTGACGGCCCCGGCGGCCGGGTCCCTCGACATGGAGGGCTCCTGACCAGGTCGCGCTGATACCAGGTGCCTGACTTGCCGCCAAGGTCGGCCGGGTCGGCCGGACCGACCGGGACGAACCCGGCCTTGGTCAGCACCCTCTGGGACGCGGCATTCTCGCGGGCCGTGCCCGCCCTGAGCGTGCGCAGCCCGTACCGCTCCACCGCCAGCCGGCACAGCTCCTGGACGGTCGCGGTCGCCACCCCGTGGCCGGCGACGTGCTGCGCGACCCGGTAGCCGAGTTCCGCGGCGCCTTCCTCGATGTCGACCAGGTTGAACCGGCCGAGCACCGAGCCGTCCTCGGCGACGAGCACATGGAAGGCACAGATGCCCGCCTCCTGCTCGGCCAGCAGGGCCTCGTACCGGTCGCTGAACCGGTCGAAGTAGTCGTCGCCGCGGTCGGAGACCGAGGCGGCGAAATAGGCGCGGTTCGCCAACTCGAACGCCAGGACCGCCGGGGCATGGCCGGCATGCAGCCGTTTCAGCTCGGGCATTGCCCGACCCTACCCGGACCGTGCGTTGAGCCCACCTGGGTTTCCACCGGACCGGAACGCTCAGCGGTAACACGTGGTGACGCCCGGGTGCCAGCGGCAGGCGATCCCGGCGAAGCCGCCGTTGGCGACGACATCGACGCCGAGCGCGTCGCCGCCGCGCAGCACCCGCTGGTCCTGGACGAGCCCGTCGGCGCCGTCCCGGATCGTCTCGACCAGCCACCGTCCGGGCCCCAGGGCCAGCGGTATCTCGGTGGTCCGGGCGGCTACGGCGTACACCCCGCCCAGGAACCAGCGGTCGCCGCCGCGGCGGGCCAGGACGGCCTCCTGGCGTATTGAGTCACTGCCACATGTAGTCACTGCCCTACGCAAGGGCGACCCGGACGATCAGCGGCGCCGCCACCCCCACCACTTCCGCCGCCCCGCCGGGGTCACCCGGTCCCGCGGGTATCCCGTGTGGGTCAGGAACGCCTCGATCACCGATTCCGCCGGCCGGTGCGGCGCAACCGTCTTCAGCAGCGCGTCGTATCCGTCCGGCAACGGCGGTGCCATCAGGGCGACTTCGTCACCGGACCGCAGCCGCAACACCACGGCCCGCCTCCCGTCCGCGTCCCCCGGCACGGCACGCAGACGTGCGTGCAGCACGTCCTGCGAGGGCGCGTACAGCCGTACGTGCGCCAGCAGCACGCCGTCCTTGAACTCCTCCCAGCGGCCGAAGCCGAGTGGCCGCAGCGGTGGCTCCTGCCACGGGCGCAGGGCGTCCAGGTGCTCCAGCAGGCGCCGCAGGAAGTCGCGGATCGCCGGTTCGCCGTGGGGCTGCCAGGACAGGTCGGTCTCCCAGGCCTCCGCGGTGAACGCGGCCGCGATCCCCTCGTACTCCTGCTCGGTGGTGAGGTCGTAGAAGGGCTGCTCCAGGATCATCCGGGCGATCCGCTCGACCTCCTCGTCGCTGAGCTCCTTGCTGAACTGCAGGCAGTAAAGGATCGCGACGACCACCCCGAGATGCATGCGCACAGTATGACCGCGCCACACCGCTGCCGGGACAACGGGGGAGCATGCGTCTTTCGTGCAGACAAACGCACCGTTCGTGCAGGATTCCGCCCGCCCACGGCCGCACACTCGGATGTCAACCAGGCCGTATTTCGAGCGACATGCGGAGGCCGAGCTCCATGCGGACATTCGTCTACACAGCCCATCCCTCGCGGGTGGTCTTCGGTTCCGGCACAGCCGACCGACTGCCCGACGAGGTGAGGCGGCTCGGCGGCTCCCGAGTGCTGCTGCTGTCCAGCCCACCGCTCGCCGAGGCTTCCGGAAGGGTCCGTGAGGCGCTCGGCGCTCTGGTGGCGGCGGAATTCGACGGGGCCGTCATGCACACGCCGGTGGACGTGACCGAGCGGGCACTGTCCGTACTGCGGGAGGCGGGCGCCGACTGCCTCGTGGCCGTCGGCGGCGGTTCCACGACGGGCCTGTCCAAGGCGCTGGCGCTGCGCACGGGCCTGCCGCAGGTGATCGTGCCGACCACGTACGCGGGCTCCGAGGTGACCCCGGTCCTCGGCGAGACACGGGACGGACGCAAGACCACGCAGTCCTCGCCCGCGATCCTGCCCGAGGCCGTCGTCTACGACGTCGACTTCACGCTCTCCCTGCCCCCGGCGATGTCGCTGACCAGCGGCATCAACGCCCTCGCGCACGCCGTGGAGGCCCTGTACTCCGCCGACGCCAACCCCGTCACCGACGGGCTGGCCCTCGACGCGATCTCCCGTATCGCGCGGGCCCTGCCCCGCCTCGCCGCCGACCCGGCCGACCGGGACACCCGGGCCGACCTGCTGCACGCGGCCTGGCTCGCCGGTACCTGCCTGGCCACGGTCGGTATGGGACTGCACCACAAGCTGTGCCACACCCTCGGCGGCAGCTTCGACCTGCCGCACGCCGAGACGCACACCGTCGTCCTGCCGCACGCCATGGCCTACAACGCCCCCGCCGTGCCCGAGGTGATGCGCCGCATCGCCGACGCCCTGGGCGTGGCCGACGCCCCCGGCGGCGTCCACGACCTGGTCGCCTCCCTGGGCGGGCCCACCTCGCTGCGCGACCTCGGCATGCCCGAGTCGGGCCTGGCCCGCGCGGCCGAGCTGGCCACCGCCACGCCGTACCCGAACCCGCGCGAGCTGACCACCGAGGGCATCGCGGACCTGCTGACCGGCGCCTGGCACGGACGCCGACCCGAGGGACCGGCCACCACGCGGACCAAGCTGGCCCGCCTCACCGAACAGGTGGTGGCCAGCTTCGCCCAGGCCCCCGACCCCCGCGTGGGGACCCTGTTGAGCGATCTCGTCAGGCATCTGCACACCTTCGTCGCCGCCAATGACGTCACCGACGACGAATGGCAGTACGCCATCGACTTCCTCACCCGCGCCGGGGAGATCACCGGACCGACCCGTCAGGAGTTCGTGCTGCTGTCGGACACCCTCGGCGTCTCCAGCGCCGTGGACCTGCTCACCAACTCCCGTACACCCACCACCACTCCGTCCGCGGTGCTCGGCCCGTTCTACGTGGCTGGCCCGCCCGAGGCCGCGCACGGCAGCGACATCGCCGCAGGGCTGCCCGGCATCCCGCTCTGGGCGGACGTACGGGTCACCGACACCGACGGCAAGCCGGTCAAGGACGCGGTCGTGGACGTCTGGCAGTCCAACAAGGACGGCTTCTACGACGTCCAACTCCCCGACCTCGACGGGCCGGTGCTGCGCGCCCGGCTGCGCACCGACGCCGACGGACGCCTCACGTTCTGGTCCATCCTGCCCTCGCCGTACCCGATCCCCGAGGACGGGCCGGTCGGGCGGATGCTCGCCGGAGCCGGCCGCCACCCCTACCGGGCGCCCCACCTCCACTTCATGATCGACGCGCCCGGCCACCGCCGGCTCGTCACACAGCTGTTCGTGGCGGGCGCCGACTACCTGGACAGCGACACCGTCTTCGGCGTCAAGGACGAACTCGTCGTCGACTTCACGCCGCACACCGGCCCGACCCCCGACGACCGCACGGTCGAGGGGGAGTGGCGCCGCCTCGACTACACCTTCCGCATCGCCCCCCTGGCCGACTGACCGAGGAGCGTCCGCTCATGACACCCACCGACACGCACGACACGTACGACACCGACGTCCTGGTCGTCGGCAGCGGCCCCGCCGGCGGCTCGGCCGCCCTGCTGCTGGCCACGTACGGCATTCGCACCCTGCTGGTGACGAAGTACGGCTGGCTCGCCAACACCCCGCGGGCGCACATCACCAACCAACGCACGATGGAGGTCCTGCGCGACCTCGGCGTGGAGTCCGAGGCCCTGGCCGTGGGCAGCCCCTCCCACCTGATGGGCGACACGGTGCTGTGCACGGCCCTCACCGGGCACGAGATCGGCCGTATACGCAGCTGGGGAACGGGACCGGCGTCGGCCACCGAGTACGCCTCCAAGAGCCCCTCCCCGATGATCGACCTGCCGCAGACCTACCTGGAACCGATCCTGGTGAGCAACGCGGCGGCCCGCGGCGCCAAGGTCCGCTTCGACACCGAGTTCCTCAGCTTCACCCAGGACGACGACGGCGTCACGGCGCTGCTGCGCGACCGCGTGCGCGGCGACGAGTTCACCGTACGGGCCCGCTATCTGATCGGCGCCGACGGCGGGCGCAGCACGGTCGCCGAGCAGCTCGGCCTGCCCTTCGACGGGCGCATGGCCAAGGCCGGCAGCATGAACATCGTCTTCAAGGCCGACCTGGCCCAGTACTGCGCCCACCGGCCGAGCGTCCTGTACTGGGTGCTGCAGCCCGGCGCGGAGACCGGCGGCATCGGCATGGGCCTGGTCCGCATGGTCCGGCCGTGGAACGAGTGGCTGCTGGTGTGGGGCTACGACATCGAACAGCCGCCGCCGCAGGTGGACGAGGAGGCGGCGCGGCAGATCGTGCGCGACCTCATCGGCGACCCCGAGCTGCCCGTGGAGATCACCTCGACCTCGCTGTGGACGGTCAACCACAGCTACGCCACGACGTATTCGTCCGGCAGGGTCTTCTGCGCCGGCGACGCCGTGCACCGTCATCCGCCGTCCAACGGGCTCGGCTCCAACACCTCCGTGCAGGACTCCTACAACCTCGCCTGGAAGCTCGCCATGGTGATCCGCGGCGAGGCCGGACCGGAGCTGCTGGAGACCTACAGCGCCGAACGCGCCCCCGTGGGACGGCAGATCGTCGAGCGGGCCAACCTCAGCCGCGACCAGTTCGGGCCGATCTTCGACGTCCTGGGCGTTGGCGCCGGCAGCGACGAGGAGGCCATCACCGAGGGACTCGCGGCACTGGGCGCCCGGACGCCCGAGGGCGCCAAGAAGCGACGCCGGCTCGAAGAGGCGGTCCAGCTGAAGAACTACGAGTTCAACGCGCACGGGGTCGAGATGAATCAGCGCTACGTCTCGTCCGCCGTACTGCCCGACGAGGACCTCGCCGAAGAAGTCTGGGACCAGGACCGGGAGTTGCTCCACCGGCCGACGACCCGCCCCGGCGCCAAGCTGCCGCACGCCTGGCTCGTCGACGAGCAGGGAGAGCGCGTGTCCACGCTGGACGTCGTCGGATCCGGCGCGTTCACCGTACTGACCGGCCTGTCCGGCGACGTGTGGGACACCGCCGCGAGCGCCTGCGGTCGGACCCTCGGCGTACCGCTGCGGGTGGTGCGCGTCGGCGAGGACAACTCCCGTGACGCGTACGGCGAATGGAGCCGCGTCTCGGAGATCGCCGAGGACGGGGTGCTGCTGGTGCGCCCGGACGGTCACGTCGCCTGGCGGCGTGCCACCGCCCCCGACACCGCGGCGGCGGCACAGGACGAGTTGCTCGGCGCGCTGCGCCGGGTGCTGGCGCGCTAGGGAGCGTACGGGATGGACAAGGTGGTGGCCACGGCCGAAGAGGCCCTGGCGGACGTGACGGACGGCCGGTCGTTCGCGGTCGGCGGCTTCGGACTGAGCGGCGTCCCCGAGGTCCTCATCGGGGCCCTGTACGACTCCGGCGCGACCGGGCTGAGCGTGGTGTCGAACAACTGCGGCGTCGACGGCCGCGGGCTCGGCATCCTGCTGGCCGCGGGCCGCATCGCCCGGGTCACGGGCTCGTACATCGGGGACAACAAGGAATTCGCCCGCCAGTACCTGGCGGGCGAACTGGAGGTCGAACTGACCCCGCAGGGCACTCTCGCGGAGCGGCTGCGAGCGGGCGGTTGCGGGATCCCGGCCTTCTACACACCGGCCGGTGTCGGTACGCAGGTGGCCGAGGGCGGCCTGCCGTGGCGCTATGCCACCGACGGATCGGTCGCCGTGGCCTCGCCGCCGAAGGAAGAGCGGTCCTTCGGCGGCGTGGACCACATCCTGGAGCACGCCATCACCACGGACTACGCGCTGGTCAGGGCCGCGCGCGGGGACCGGCACGGCAACCTGGTCTTCCATCGCGCGGCTCGCAACTTCAATCCGCTGGCCGCCATGGCCGGGCGCGTCACCGTGGCCGAGGTGGAGGAACTCGTCGAGCCGGGAGTACTCGACCCCGACGAGATCCAGCTGCCGGGGGTGTTCGTCCAGCGCGTCGTGGCGCTGACGCCCCGGCAGGCAGCGGACAAGGGAATCGAGAAGAGAACGGTGCGCGAGCGATGAGCTGGAGCAAGGACGAGATGGCGGCACGCGCCGCGAGCGAACTGCGCGACGGCGACTACGTCAACCTCGGCATCGGCCTGCCCACCCGCGTGGCCGGCTTCGTGCCGCCGGGCGTCGACGTGGTCGTGCACTCGGAGAACGGACTGCTGGGCGTGGGGCCCTACCCGTGGCCCGACGAGGTCGACGCCGACCTCATCAACGCGGGCAAGGAGACCGTGACCGTACGCCCCGGGGCGTCGTTCTTCGACTCCTCGCTGTCCTTCGGCATGATCCGCGGCGGCCACATCGACATCGCCCTCCTGGGCGCCCTTCAGGTCTCGGTCCACGGCGACCTGGCCAACTGGGCCGTCCCCGGAAAGATGATCAAGGGGATGGGCGGCGCCATGGACCTCGTGCACGGCGCCCGCCGGGTCGTCGTCCTGATGGAGCACACGGCGAAGGACGGCAGTCCCAAGATCGTGGAGGAGTGCACGCTGCCCCTCACGGGCCGCGGCTGCGTGCACCGCATCATCACCGACCTCTGCGTCCTCGACGTCACCCCGCACGGGCTCGAACTCGTCGAGACCGCACCGGGCGTGACGCCCGAGGAGGTCGCGTCCCTCACCCCCCTGACCGTCCATCACTAGCCTGCCGGAGTCCGCCATGATCGAGCGACCGCGAGACGTGTACGTCGTCGACGCCGTCCGTACCCCCTTCGGCCGTTACGGCGGTCCCCTCGCCGGCACCCGCCCCGACGACCTCGCCGCCGGTGTGCTGCGCGGCCTCCTGGACCGCAGCCCCGGCCTGGACCCGGCACGCATCGACGACGTACTGCTCGGCAACGCCAACGGAGCGGGCGAGGAGAACCGAGACGTGGCCCGCATGGCCGTGCTGCTCGCCGGGCTCCCGGTCAGCGTGCCCGGCGCCACCGTGAACCGCCTGTGCGGATCCGGCATGGAAGCCGTCGTCCAGGCCGCGCGCGCCATCGCGCTCGGCGACGCCTCCATCGCGGTGGCGGGCGGCGTCGAGTCCATGAGCCGCGCGCCCTGGGTGCTGCCCAAGCCGGACCGGGCCTTCCCGGCCAAGGACCAGCAGTTGTACTCGACGACGCTCGGCTGGCGCATGGTGAACCCGCGGATGCCGGAGGAGTGGACGATTCCGCTGGGCGAGAGCGCGGAACTGGTCGGTGCCAAGTACGGCGTCACCCGTGAGGCCCAGGACGCCTTCGCGCTCGCCAGCCACCGCAACGCCGCCGCCGCCTGGCGCGACGGCGCCTACGACGGGGAGGTCGTCCCGGTCGAGGGCGTGGACCTGCCGCGCGACGAGGGCATCCGCGACAACACCTCCCTGGAGGCCCTCGCCCGGCTCAGGCCGGCCTTCGTCACGGACGGCACGATCACGGCCGGCAACGCCTCGCCGCTCAACGACGGCGCGGCCGCGCTGCTGCTCGCCGACGAAGAGGGACTGGCGGCGATCGGGCGCGAGCCCCTGGCCCGGGTGCGGGCGGCGGCGGTGACGGGCATCGAACCGCAGTACTTCGGCCTCGGCCCGGTCGACGCCATCCGCAAGGTGCTCGACAAGGCGGCGGTCGCACCCGCCGACCTGCACACGATCGAGCTCAACGAGGCCTACGCGGCGCAGGTGCTGGGGTGTCTGGCGGCGCTGCCGGAGCTGGACCCGTCCCGGGTCAACCCGCGCGGCGGCGCGATCGCGATCGGCCACCCGCTGGGCGCGTCGGGCGCCCGCATCACCGGAGCGGTCGCACACCAGCTGGCCACGGCGGGCAGCGGAACGGGCCTGGCGGCCCTGTGCATCGGTGTGGGCCAGGGCCTGGCGCTGATCCTGGAACGCTGAGCTGGCCGGCTCGCCTCGGCGGCG
>NZ_JADDRL010000099.1 GCF_021538895.1 Streptomyces olivochromogenes
GGCAGGGCGCGCAGCGGCCGGGGATGGGTGAGCCCTGGCGCGACACCCCGCACTGGCAGGTCGTCGAGCGGCTCTCCGAGGTCTGCGCACGGGACCTCGGATGGCTCCTGCTGCACGCCGACGCCGAGTGTCTCACCCGTACCGACAACGCCCAACTCGCCACCTTCACGCTGGAGATGGTGCTGCTGGACGCGCTGCGGACCGCCGTCGCCCGGACGGCGGTCGGCGCGCTGCGCCCCGTCGTGTGCGCGGGCCACAGCCTCGGCGAGTACGCCGCCCTGACCGCCGCCGGGGTGCTCACCCCCGAGGACGCCGTGCGGCTGGTCGCCGAGCGGGGCGCGGCGATGGCCGAGGCGGCCCGGCTGGTGCCCGGCACCATGACCGTGCTGGTCGGACCGGGCGTCGCGCGGACCGCGGAGCTGCTCGCCGCGGGGCTGCGGGTCGCCGAGCGGGCCGAGGTCTGGGTGGCCAATGCCAACGGCCCCGACCAGGTCGTGGTCTCCGGCGACCCGGACGCCGTCGCCGCGCTGACCGAGCGGGCCACGAGCACCGGCGCGCGGGCCGTCCGGATCCCGGTCGGCGGGGCCTTCCACAGCCCGCTGATGGCGGCGGCCCGGCCCCACCTCGCCGCCGCCGTCCGCGACACCCCCCTGCACCCCGGGCACTGCCCGGTGATCGCCAACGTGGACGGACTCGCCCACGGGGGCGACGTCCCCGACTCCTGGCGCGAGCTGATGTGCCGTCAACTCCTCATGCCGGTGCGCTGGTCGGACTCCATGGCGACCCTGCGGTCCATGACGGCGGGCCGCGTCCGCCTCGTCGAGCTGGGCCCCGGCACGACTCTGACCGGCATCGCCCGCCGCCTGCTGCCCCCGGAGATCCCCGTGCGTTCGGCGGCCACCCCGGCCCGACTGACGGCGCTCGTCGCGGAATGGTGGCCCTGACAAGCGGACGGGCGGACGGGCGGACGAAAAGACGAACCGACGAATCGACCTACAGACGTACAGATGAACACCGTCGCCGCTCCTTCTAGGGTTGCGGCATGAGCACACGAGCGGGCCGGAGCACGGCCTTCCTCACGGCGGCCGCGCTGACCCGGGTGACGACGGCGGCCCTGCGCGGCCGGGCACCCGGCGGCCGTGACCGCTGGGAGCGGAAGAACTACGCCGGCCGGACCGTCGAGCTGTACGCCGCACCCGCCGCGGCGCTGGGCGCGGCGCTCGCCGCCGGACGGGTGCGCGGGGCGGCCGGGCTCGCCGTGGCCGCCGCCGGGGCCTGCGGGGCGTACGACGACGTCGTCGGCGCCGGGGACGGACGGCGCGGCTTCGGCGACCACCTCCGCGCCCTGCGCGCGGGCGAAGTCACCAGCGGGGCCGTGAAGTTGTTCGGGATCTCGGCCGCCGCCCTGACCGCCGGCGCACTGCTCAAGGAACGGCCGCTCGACCGGCTCCTCGCGGGGGTCGTGATCGCCGGAGCCGCGCACTTCGTCAACCTCGTGGACGTCCGGCCGGGCCGGGCGGCCGCCGTGGTGCTCGCGCTCGGCGCACCCGGGCTGCTGCGCCGGGGCCCGGCGGCGGACCTGGCCGCCGCCGCGACGGGGGCCGCCGCGGCCGTGCTCCCCGACGACCTGGGCGAGCGCGCGATGATCGGCGACACGGGGGCGCACGCCCTGGGCGCGGCCCTGGGCACCGCCGTGGTGGCGGGCAACGGGCGCGCCGGACTGCTCGCGCACGCCGTGGCGGTCGTGGCCGCCGCCGTGTACGGAGACCGGGTGAGCGAGTGGGCGCGCACGCCGGTACCGGCGCTGCGCGCCTGACCTCGGCACACGCGCCGCGCGCGGCTTCCTCGCCAGGGGCGTTCGTTCACTCCTGTGGGTGACGCGCTGCCGCGGGTGCGCGGGGCCGGAACACCGTGCGCCCACGCACCGTTCCCGGAACACCCGTACGTCCTGGCATCCTTGACCGGGAACGCGGTCCGCGCGGGAGGCGAGCGCGGTACGTCCCCTCCGCCCGATACCTTCTGTACGTTTCTTCGTGACCGCCCGACGCCGACCCAGGAGCCCCGGCCGCGTGAGCCCCGTGAGCAGCAACTCGCCGCACGGTCAGTCGCCGCTGCGCACCGTGCAGGTGCTGGGCGGGGGCAACGCCGGCAGCAGTGCGCACGTGCGCTCCCTGGCCGCCGGCCTCGTCGCGCGCGGCGTGCGGGTCACGGTCTGCGTCCCCGCCGAGGCCGAACGCGCCTACGACTTCACCGGGACCGGCGCCGAGCACGTCCACGTGCCGCGCAGCAGCGACCCCGCCTCCGTGGCCGCGCTGCGGGCGGCCTGCGCCCAGGCCGACCTGGTCCACGCGCACGGGCTGCACGCCTCCTTCCGGGCCGCGCTCGCGCTCAGCGGCCGCCACACCCCGCTCGTCGTCACCTGGCACAACCGCGCCCACGCCGAGGGGGCACGCGCGCACCTGCTGCGGCTGCTTGAGCGGCGGGTGGTGAAGGCGGCCGCCGTGGTGCTCGGCAGCACCTCGGACCTGGTGGACCGGGCGCGCCGCACCGGCGCCCGGGACGCCCGGCTGGCCGCCGTGGCGCTGCCCGGACCGGGCCAGGCCGCCGAACGCGACGACCCGGACCGGCTGCCGCCCAAGATCCGGGCCGAACTAGGCGCCACGGGGCGGCCGTTGCTCATCGCGATCGGCGCCCTCGACCGGTACCGCGGCCACGACGTCCTGCTCGACGCGGCCCGCGCCTGGCGCCGCCTCGATCCGCAGCCGTTGCTCGTCATCGCGGGGGAGGGGCCGCTGCGGGCACCGTTGCAGCGGCGGATCGAGGAGGAGGGGCTGCCGGTGCGGCTGATCGGGCGGCGGGACGACGCGGGCGAACTGCTCGCCGCCGCCGATCTGGCGCTGCTGCCCGGCAGTTGGGAGTCGCGCTCGGTCCTCGCCCAGGAGGCCCTGCACGCGCGCGTGCCGCTCGTCGCGACCGCCGTCGGCGGCATCCCCGACCTCGTGGGCGACGCAGCCGAACTCGTCCCGGACGGCGATCCGGAGGCGCTCGCCACCGCCGTCATGGATCTGCTGGCCGACCCCGACCGGTGCGAGCGGCTCCGGCTCAAGGGCGCGCAACAGGCGGCCGGCTGGCCGACCGAGGACGAGACCATCACCCAGATCCTCAGCGTCTACGACGAGTTGACCCAGCCGCAGCCCCTGCCCTGAGCGCCGCTCAGGGCACGTGCCGACGCGCCCGCAGGGCCAGGCTCAACGCCAGGACCGTCTGCGGGTCGTCGAGGTCGGTGCCGAGCAACTCCCCGATGCGGGCCAGGCGGTTGTAGAGGGTCTGGCGGTTGAGGTGCAGTTCGCGGGCCGTCTCGGCCTTGCGGCCCGCGTGCGCCAGATACGTCTGCAGGGTGGGCAGCAGCGGCGGCTTGGAGCGGCGGTCGTGGTCCCGCAGCGGGCCGATGGCGCGGTCCACGAAGGCCGCGAGGTCGGGATGGTCGCGCAGCCGCCACAGCAGCAGGTCGATGTCGAGGCGGCGGGCGTCGTACCAGGGCCGGTCCGTGAGGCCCTGGGCCGCCGTCGCCGTCTCGGCCGCGTGCCGCAGCCCCGCCGACGCGGCCGCCCAGCCGCCGGCCACCCCGACGACCACGACCGGCGGCTGCGCGCCCGGCCGCTGCATCCCGGCCCGCTCCACCCCGGCCCGCAGCGCCGCCGCGACCCGGTCCGCGACCGCCGACCGCTCCGACTCCGAACGCAGGCCCAGCAGCACGGGCACCCGCCCCTCCACGGGCCGTACGCCCAGCAGGACCGGCACCCCCACCGCGGCCAGCTCCTCCGCGACCGCGCGCGCCAGGACCGCCCAGCCGCCGCCGGGGGAGAGGGCGTCGCCCAGCCGCATCACCACCGGCAGCAGTGGGCCGCCGCCCGGCTTGAAGCCCAGCACCCGGGCCTGCGCGGGCGCGTCCTCCGCCGTGATGCGCCCCTCGGCGAGATCGGTCAGGAAGTCACCGCGGCCGCGCGCCGCCAGCTCCTCCTCCTGACGGGCCTGCATCAGGACGACGGCCAGGATGCCCGCGGCTCGCTCGGCGGCGATGCGGTGCACGGGCGCGAGCGGCGACCGTACGGGCAGCAGCACCAGCCGGGCCCGTACCGAGCCCGTACCCGGACCGCCGCCCGGCACGTCCACCAGCACCGAACCGGCGGGCGGCGGCGCGTCCTTGTGCGCTCCGCGCAGCCCCTCCCACACCTGCAACGGGTCCGCGCCCTCGGGCCCGGCCCCGGCGGCGTACAGGAGCTGGCCGTCCGTCGTCTCCAGGAACACCGGATTGCCGCTGAACCCGGCCAGGATCTCCAGGACCTGCGGCACCCCACCCCCGCCCAGCAGGGCCTCGGTACAGCGGCGGTGCACCTCCTCCGCCCGCTGGAGCAGCGCGTAGTGGCCGTTGACGATCTCCGTGTGGATCTCCTCGGTGACCGTCACGAACGGCACCTCGCGGTGCAGCTGGACCAGTGGCAGACCGGCTGAGCGCGCCGTGTCCACGAGGGCGGCGGGCAGCCGGGCGAAGCGCGGGCCGAGCTCCACGACCAGGGCGGCGATGCCGCGCTCGGCGAGGGTGCGCACGAACGCGCGCTGCTCGGCGGGGCGCGTGCCCAGCCCATAGCCGGTGGTCAGCAGCAACTCGCCGCCCTTCAGCAGCGAGGCGATGTTCGGCACCTCGCCCGCGTGCACCCAGCGGACGGTGCGCCCCAGCCGGTCGGCGCCCGCCAGGATCTCCGGGAGCCCGCTGCGCAGGCCGGGCAGCTCCAGCGCCCGCTGAACGGTGATCCCGGCGCCCTGGGTGTCGAACCGGCCGCTGTCCGTACTGCTGTCCATGGAGCGGACGCTACCTGCGAAGACCCCGGGAGGACAGTTCGGCCTCCGAGCGGGCCGTCCCGGCCGGTTGCCGCCGCGCTACACCGGCCGGATGTTGTGGTTGCAGCGGAAGACGTTGTCGGGGTCGTACGTCCGCTTCACCTTCTCCAGCCGCAGCAGGTTCCCGGCGCCCAGGCCCGCGGCGACCCGCTCGGGACCCTCGTCGCCGACGAGCCCGAGGCAGACGGCGCCGGTGCTCCAGGGCCGCACGTCGGCGCGGGCGTCCCGCACCCAGGCGAGGGCCCGCTCGTCGTCGGCCGGGTCGGCCCAGCGGGCGAAGGGATGCACCAGCCAGGGCGCGTCCCGGTACGGGACCGGGTACTGGGCGGGACCGGTGGCGACGGCGCCGCCGAGCGGGAGGAGCGTGTGCCGGGAGCCGCCGGGCACCGGGGCGGCCTGCGCGCGGGCGCAGAAGGCGTCCACCAGCGCGTCGGGCAGACCGGTCAGGCACTCCGCCGACCAGTGGGCGCGCAGCCCGGGGGGACAGTCCAGCGGGCGCAGCGCCTCGGCGCCCGTCAGCTCCGCCTCGTGCGGCAGCGCCAGCAGCGGTTCGGCGAGCTTGCGCAGCTCCGTCCGGCCGCCCGCGTACGTCAGCAGCGCGCCGTACAGCGGCCGGTCGGCGGTCGGGCAGGTGACGGCGCCGCTCACCCGGTCGGGTCCGGACTCGATGATCTCGCGGAGGGCGCGGACCACCTCCCGGCCGAACTCGGGCAGGTGCAGCAGCAGCGTGGCGGAGAACTCCGGCAGCTCGTGCAGTTCCAGGGTGAGCGCGGTGGCGATGCCGAAGTTGCCGCCGCCGCCGTGCAGCGCCCAGAACAGCTCCGGGTTCTCGTCGGGGTTGGCGTGGACCCGTTCGGCGTCGGCGGTGACCAGCTCGACGCCGATCAGGTTGTCGACGGCGAGACCGAACGCCCGGTCCAGCAGGCCGGTGCCGCCGCCCAGGACGAACCCGGCGACGCCGACGGCCGAGGCGGGCAGCCCGGTAACGGCGAGGCCGTGGGGCCGCGTGGCCCGTTCCAGACGGCCCATCGTGGCGCCGCCGCCGACCCGTGCCGCCTCCGCCGCCGGATCGACGGTCACCTCGTGCATCCGGCGCAGGTCCACCACGAGCGCCCCCGCGGTGGGGGCCGCGCCTGCCAGGCCGTGCCCGCCGCCGCGCACCGCGATCCGCAGGTCGAGCTCCCGGGCGAAGCGCACGGCCCGGACCACATCGGCCTCGTCCGCGCACTGGGCGATCACGGCCGGGCGCGGGTCGACCCTGGCGCTGAACACGGCACGGGCCTCGTCGTAACCGGGATCCCCCGGGGCGAACACGGCGCCGATCAGCTCTTCACGCAACGCGGCAAGAGCCGCACCCGCCTTCGAGAGGGAAGCCATGGCCGCCCCCTTCCACTCAGGGGCAACTCCGCTTCCAGCCTAGGGCCTGGCCGGCGGATCAGGCCGGAGACGCGGGGGCCGGCACGCAGTCCCCCAAGCTCTTCGAGCAGGGGGACCCCCATCGCGTCGACGCCCTCCTCCGCCTTGCAGCCGCACGCAGCAGCCCCCGCTCACCCGGGCCGCATCGGCGCCGCTGACCGACTCCGACCCGATCCGCCGCACAGGCCCTACGCGGGCACGCTCACCCGGGCTCGTCAGCCGCCGTACGCGCCCGAGGCTGTCAGGCGCAGGGCCGTGTCGATCAGGGGCACGTGGCTGAAGGCCTGCGGGAAGTTGCCGACCTGGCGCTTGAGCCGCGGGTCCCACTCCTCGGCGAGCAGGCCGAGGTCGTTGCGCAGCGCCAGCAGCTTCTCGAACAGCTTGCGGGCCTCGTCGACGCGGCCGATCATCGCCAGGTCGTCCGCCATCCAGAACGAGCAGGCCAGGAACGCGCCCTCGTCGCCGGGCAGGCCGTCGACGCCCTCGTGCTCGCCCTCCGTCGGGTACCGCAGGATGAACCCGTCCGGCGTGGACAGCTCCCGCTGGATCGCCTCGATGGTGCCGATGACGCGCTTGTCGTCCGGCGGCAGGAAGCCCATCTGCGGGATGAGCAGCAGCGAGGCGTCCAGCTCCTTCGAGCCGTACGACTGCGTGAAGGTGTTGCGCTCCTTGTCGTAGCCCTTCTCGCACACGTCCCGGTGGATGTCGTCGCGCAGCTCGCGCCAGCGCTCCAGCGGGCCGTCCGCGTCACCGGACTCGATCAGCTTGATGGTGCGGTCCACCGCGACCCAGGCCATGACCTTGGAGTGCACGAAGTGGCGGCGCGGACCGCGCACCTCCCAGATGCCCTCGTCCGGCTGGTCCCAGTGGTCCTCCAGGTAGCGGATCAGCTTCAGCTGCAGCAGCGAGGCGTAGTCGCTGCGCGCAAGACCCGTCATGTGGGCCAGGTGCAGGGCCTCGGTGACCTCGCCGTACACGTCCAGCTGGAGCTGGTGGGCCGCGCCGTTGCCGACCCGGACCGGGGCGGAGTTCTCGTAGCCCGGCAGCCAGTCCAGCTCCGCCTCGCCGAGCTCGCGCTCGCCCGCGATGCCGTACATGATCTGCAGGTTCTCCGGGTCGCCGGCGACCGCCCTGAGCAGCCACTCGCGCCAGGCGCGTGCCTCCTCGCGGTAGCCGGTGCGCAGCAGCGAGGACAGGGTGATCGCCGCGTCCCGCAGCCAGGTGTAGCGGTAGTCCCAGTTGCGGACACCGCCGACGTCCTCGGGCAGCGAGGTGGTGGGCGCGGCGACGATGCCGCCGGTCGGGGCGTACGTCAGGGCCTTCAGCGTGATCAGCGAGCGGATCACGGCCTCGCGGTACGGGCCGTGGTACGTGCAGTGCTCGACCCACTCCCGCCAGAAGTCCTCCGTCGCCTCCAGCGACTGCTCCGGCTCCGGCAGCGGCGGCGGCTCCTTGTGCGAGGGCTGCCACGAGATGGTGAACGCGATCCGGTCACCCGGGGCGACCGTGAAGTCCGCGTACGTGGTCAGCGACTTTCCGTAGGTCTCCGCCGCGGTGTCGAACCACACCGAGTCCGGGCCCGCGACCGCGACCGTACGCCCGTCGTGCTTATGCACCCACGGCACGACCCGGCCGTACGAGAAGCGCATCCTGAGCGCCGAGCGCATCGGCACCCGGCCGGTGACGCCCTCGACGATCCGGATCAGCTGCGGGGCACCGTCACGCGGCGGCATGAAATCGGTCACGCGCACCGTGCCGCGCGGGGTGTCCCACTCCGATTCCAGGATCAGCGAGTCACCCCGGTAGGTGCGGCGGGCCGCCGTCGGCGGCTCCACATCGGCCGCGTGGGCCGGTCCGAGCCGCCAGAACCCGTGGTCCTCGGTGCCCAGCAGACCGGCGAAGATGGCGTGCGAGTCGAAGCGGGGCAGGCACAGCCAGTCGACTGTGCCGTCCCGGCAGACCAGCGCCGCGGTCTGCATGTCTCCGATGAGTGCGTAGTCTTCGATGCGCCCGGCCACGTGCAACTCCAGTCGAACGGCCACGTCGCCCCCAGGTACAAAGGGGGCTGTCGCTAGTGCGGTCAAGGGGTCGTTGTTGTGCGTCGTTGAGCGGTGAAGCAAAGCAGCCGCCGGGCCCCGAGGCAAACGCCCTGAGGCGACACGACAGTCATAGCTCAACGAACTGACGAGCTCGCGTTCTTCCGGTACTTACGGGCTGGGGTGTGCCGTGAATCCGGCCGTGCTCGGCAGCGAGTGTCCGAGCAGGATACGACGCACGTAGATGATCTGCGTGCCGCTCCGGGCAACCCGTGTGGGCCGAACGAGTGACCAGGGGGTGAGAACCCCGTGAACGGCTCGGGCCCGTGTCGGCCCATGCGCGGAGCGTGGCCGGAAGCCATCGGGCCGGACCGCTGATACCCTGGTAGCCCGTGGACCGGTGGGCACGAAACCCCCGAACCGCAGCGACGGCACCCCCGGACAAGTCCGGGCCGGCAGCCACTCCGCACCCCAGACCGCGACCACGGGAGCACCCTCTTGGCCATGCCGCCCAAATCCACGACGACCAAGCACATCTTCGTCACCGGGGGTGTCGCCTCCTCTCTCGGCAAGGGCCTCACCGCCTCCAGCCTCGGCATGCTGCTCAAGGCCCGCGGCCTGCGCGTCGTGATGCAGAAGCTCGACCCGTACTTGAACGTCGACCCGGGCACGATGAACCCCTTCCAGCACGGTGAGGTGTTCGTCACCAACGACGGCGCCGAAACCGACCTGGACATCGGACACTACGAGCGCTTCCTTGACCGCGACTTGGACGGCTCTGCAAACGTCACTACAGGCCAGGTCTACTCGACCGTCATCGCCAAGGAGCGGCGCGGCGAGTACCTGGGTGACACGGTGCAGGTCATCCCGCACATCACCAACGAGATCAAGCACCGGATCCGGCGCATGGCCACCGACGAGGTGGACGTCGTGATCACCGAGGTCGGCGGCACGGTCGGCGACATCGAGTCGCTGCCCTTCCTTGAGACGGTACGCCAGGTCCGCCACGAGGTCGGCCGGGACAACGTCTTCGTCGTGCACATCTCGCTCCTGCCCTACATCGGCCCGTCCGGCGAGCTGAAGACCAAGCCGACCCAGCACTCGGTCGCCGCCCTGCGCAACATCGGTATCCAGCCGGACGCGATCGTCCTGCGCTGCGACCGCGAGGTGCCCACCGCGATCAAGCGGAAGATCTCGCTGATGTGCGACGTGGACGAGGCCGCCGTGGTGGCCTGCCCCGACGCCCGCTCGATCTACGACATCCCGAAGACGGTGCACGGAGAGGGCCTGGACGCCTACGTCGTCCGCAAGCTGGACCTGCCCTTCCGCGACGTGGACTGGACGACCTGGGACGACCTGCTCGACCGCGTCCACAACCCCGACCACGAGATCACCCTCGCCCTGGTCGGCAAGTACATCGACCTGCCCGACGCCTACCTCTCGGTCACCGAGGCGCTGCGCGCGGGCGGCTTCGCCAACAAGGCCCGCGTCAAGATCAAGTGGGTCACCTCGGACGACTGCAAGACCCCGGCCGGCGCCGCCGCGCAGCTCGGTGACGTCGACGGCATCTGCATCCCCGGCGGCTTCGGCGACCGCGGTGTGCTCGGCAAGGTCGGCGCCATCCGTTACGCCCGCGAGAACCGGATCCCGCTGCTCGGTCTCTGCCTGGGCCTGCAGTGCATCGTGATCGAGGCGGCGCGCAACCTCGCCGACATCCAGGACGCGAACTCCACCGAGTTCGACTCCGCGACCGGCCACCCGGTCATCTCCACCATGGCCGAGCAGCTCGACATCGTGGCGGGCGAGGGCGACATGGGCGGAACGATGCGCCTGGGCATGTACCCGGCCAAGCTGGCCGAGGGCTCCATCGTGCGCGAGGTGTACGACGGCAAGGAGTACGTCGAGGAGCGGCACCGTCACCGGTACGAGGTGAACAACGCCTACCGCGCGGAGCTGGAGAAGAAGGCCGGCATCGTCTTCTCGGGCACCTCGCCGGACGGCAAGCTCGTCGAGTACGTGGAGTACCCGCGTGACGTGCACCCCTACCTGGTCGCCACGCAGGCGCACCCGGAGCTGCGCTCGCGTCCGACCCGTCCGCACCCGCTGTTCGCCGGCCTCGTGAAGGCGTCGGTCGAGCGTCAGCAGGCCGAGGGCGCGCGGAAGAATTCCAAGTAACACACCAGTTGTACGGTGGCCGGGGTGCATACCTTCAAAAGGTGAGCACCCCGGTTTCATCTGCGCACGTGGGAGGACACGGCATGACGATCAAGGACACCCCCGAGGAGTGGGAGATCCGGGCGACGGAGACCCCCTTCGTGGGCAACAAGACCTCCGTCCGCACGGACGAGGTCGTCATGCCCGACGGGTCCGTGGTCCGCCGTGACTACCAGGTCCACCCCGGCTCGGTCGCCGTCGTCGCCCTCGACGACGAGGACCGCGTCCATCTCATCCGCCAGTACCGCCACCCGGTGCGGCACAAGCTGTGGGAGATCCCGGCCGGCCTGCTCGATGTGCCCGGCGAGAACCCGCTGCACGCGGCGCAGCGCGAGCTGTACGAGGAGGCGCACGTCAAGGCCGAGGACTGGCGCGTCCTGACCGACGTGTACACCACCCCCGGCGGCTGCGACGAGTCCGTACGGATCTTCCTCGCCCGGCATCTGTCCGCGGCCGAGGGGGAGCGCTTCGAGGTGGAGGACGAGGAGGCCGACATGGAGCACGCGCGCGTGCCGGTCGACGAGCTCGTCCGGGGTGTGCTCGCGGGCGAACTGCACAACAACTGCCTCGTCGTCGGCATCCTCTCGCTGGTCGCCGCCCGCACCGGGGACGGTCTCGACGCGCTGCGCCCGGCCGAGGCGCCGTGGCCCGCCCGTCCCTTCGAGTCCTGAACCCCACCACCGCCCGTCCGCCGGGCCGTGGGCCGTCGGGGTCCCGGTGTGACCATCGCCTGATCCGATCGAGGGACGTGCCCGCCGCGCTCCGCCCGGAACGTCGCTGAGCGTGAACTAGGCTCGGCCATCGAGGCAGGTGCACGGCTCGGACCGGGGTTCCGGCGGGCCTGCGCGTTCGGTGGGACGGGAGTGTGGCCCGTGACGGATCAGGCGCTGGACACGGACGGCGCGCGGCTGTCGGACGGCGTGGCCGCGGAGAGCCATTTCCTGGGCCGAACAAGAGAGTTGAAGGAGCTCCGCGCCGACATCGAGCGCGCGGGACTGGACACCCTGTCCGGAAAGAAACCGCCCCGCGCGCGCGTGCTCCTCATCGCGGGCAGGCCCGGCTCCGGCCGCACGGCGCTCGCCGAGGAACTTGTCCGGCAGGTCGCCGGCGACTACGCCGACGGGGTCCTGCGCGTCCGGCTCGGCGAGCCCGACGGCACCCCGGTGCCGGTCGAGCGCGCGGCCCGCCAGTTGCTCACCGCCCTCGGCCTGACCGCCCCGCCCGGAGCCGGCGAGGACGACCTCACCGAGGCGTTGCGCACCGCTCTGGCCGGGCGGCGGACGCTGCTCCTGCTGGACGACGCGGCCGGCGCCGAACAGGTCGACGCGCTGCTCCCGGACGCCCCGGACTGTCTGGTCGTCGCCGTGTCCGCCGGCCCGCTCACCGGGATCGCGGACGTCCGCCCCTGCACCCTCGGCGGCCTCGACACCAAGTCGGCCCTCGACCTGCTGACCCATCACACCGGCTCGGTCCGCATCACCGTCGACCCGCGGGCCGCCGAGAGCCTCGTCGAGGCGTGCCAGGGCCAGCCCACCGCGCTGAACCTGGCCGGCGGCTGGCTCGCCGCCCGTCCCAAGGCGGCCGTCTCCGACCTGGCCAAGCGCCTGCACGCCGAGGCCGACGAGGGCACGCCCCTCGGCCGGGTGTTCCGGTTCGTCTACGACCAACTGCCCGGCACGGCCGCGCGGATACTGCGACTGCTGTCCCTGGCCCCGGCGGGCCTGGCCGACCCGCACACCGCCTCCGCCCTGGCCGGCTGCACGGTCGGCGCCGCCCACACCACCCTGGACGACCTCGTCGCCCTGGGCCTGCTGCGGGCCGTGGACTCCCCGCTACCTCAGTACGAGGTCCCCGGCTGCCTGCACCCGCTGCTGTGCGCCCTCGCCGAGATCCACGACCGCCCCGCCGAGCTGCAGCTGGCCCGCGCGCGCATGCTGGAGCGGACCGTACGACTGCTCCAGTCCTGCCGCGCGATCACCGAGACGGACAACCCCGACGCGCGCGAGAAGCTCCAGGGCCTGCCCCGTGCCCTGCGCTTCCCGAGCCCCAGGGCCGCCGCCGAGTGGCTGAGCATCCGCCGGCCCGCCCTGCTGGCGTCCGCCCGCCTCGCGGTCGCCGACGGAGAGCTGGACACGCTGGCCCGCCGGCTGATGTCCCAGCTGGTCAGGGCGATGGTGGCGCATGTCGGCACCCAGGCGGCGGCCCCCGACCTGTACGGCATCCACGGCCTCGTCCTCGATGTCGCCGAGCGCCGGAACCTGCCGCGCGAGCGGGCCGCCGCGCTGCTGAACCTCGGCGACCTGGACGCCCGGACCGGCCGTACCCGGGAGGCGCTGGTCCGCTACAGGGCCGCGCTGGACGCCGGACGCGAGGCGAACGACCCGTACGCGACCGGGCGCGCGATGGAATCCGTAGGCGGCACGCACCAGGAGCTGGGGGACCACGACCGGGCGGCCGACTGGTTCGGCCGGGCCCTGGCCCAGCGCCTGGCCCGCGGCGAGCGCGCGGAGGCCGCCCGGCTGTACGGCCGTATCGCCACCGCGCACACCTACGCGGGCCGCTACGGCGAGGCACTCAGGAACTGGCGGGCGGCGGCATCCGGGCACCGCAAGAACGGCGATGTCGCCGCCCACGCGCGGGCGTTGAGCGAGCTGGCCCGGGTGCAGGAGTACGCCGGGCGGCCACAGGAGTCGCTGCACACCTGTCAGGAGGCGGTGGAGTGGGCGCGCCGTGCCGAGGACGTCCGGCTGCAGGCCGCGCTCCAGCTGCGGTTGGCGGACACCCTGGAGCGGCTCGGCGACCCCGCCGCCGCTCGACTGCACCGCGGGGCCGCGGAGCGCATGCTGGGTGAGGAAGGCCAGGAGAGCTGCGAGAACGAGCCAGAACGGGAGCACGGCGCTGATGCCTGCGAAATCCGTAGTGCATCCGCCGAAGATTGATGCAATGAAAGGCTAGACAGCCGGAACGCCTTCATTAGACTGGCTCTGCCGCTCGCTCTCCTGCGGTGCATCCAGGTGTGCCCCCGCATGCCCGGGTATGTCTTGCAATGCCCCCACACCCTCTGAGCCAAGGACCGTGATCGACGTGAAGGTCGGCATCCCCCGCGAGGTCAAGAACAACGAGTTCCGGGTGGCCATCACCCCCGCCGGTGTGCACGAGCTGGTGCGCAACGGGCACCAGGTCGTCGTCGAGCGGGACGCCGGCCTCGGCTCCTCGATCCCGAACGAGGAGTACCTCGCCGCCGGTGCCCAGATCCTGGAGACCGCCGACGAGGTCTGGGCCTCCGCGGACCTGCTGCTGAAGGTCAAGGAGCCCATCGCCGAGGAGTACCACCGCCTCCGCAAGGACCAGATCCTCTTCACCTACCTGCACCTGGCGGCCTCCAAGGAGTGCACGGACGCGCTCCTGGAGTCCGGCACCACGGCGATCGCGTACGAGACGGTCGAGCTCCCCAACCGCGCCCTGCCGCTGCTCGCCCCGATGTCAGAGGTCGCGGGCCGCCTGGCCCCGCAGGTCGGCGCCTACCACCTGATGCGCGCGGCCGGCGGCCGTGGCGTCCTGCCGGGCGGTGTCCCGGGCGTGCCGGCCGGCAAGGCCGTCATCATCGGCGGCGGCGTCTCCGGCTGGAACGCCGCGCAGATCGCCATCGGCCTGGGCTTCCACGTCACGCTGCTCGACCGTGACATCAACAAGCTCAAGGAGGCGGACAAGATCTTCGGTACGAAGATCCAGACCGTCGTCTCCAACGCCTTCGAGCTGGAGAAGGCCTGCCTGGAGGCCGACCTCGTCGTCGGTGCCGTCCTGATCCCGGGCGCCAAGGCCCCGAAGCTGGTCACCAACGAGCTCGTGTCCCGGATGAAGGCGGGAAGTGTCCTTGTCGACATCGCGATCGACCAGGGCGGTTGCTTCGAGGACTCCCGTCCCACCACCCACGCCGAGCCGACCTTCCGGGTCCACGAGTCGGTCTTCTACTGCGTCGCCAACATGCCCGGCGCGGTGCCCAACACCTCCACCTACGCGCTGACGAACGCCACGCTGCCGTACATCGTCTCGCTCGCCAACAACGGCTGGGTCGAGGCGCTGCGCCGTGACGCCGCGCTGGCCAAGGGTCTCAACACCCATGACGGCAAGGTCGTTTACAAGGAGGTCGCGGAGTCGCACGGCCTGGAGCACGTGGACCTGGAGACCCTCCTCGGCTGAGCCGACCGGCTAAGTCACCATACGGCAAAGGCGATACGTCAACACGGTTCGTCAACCGCGCACACCCGGCCGGACCTTGCCCGACAAGGTCCGGCCGGATGTGTGTATGGTCACTTTGCGGCTCTCGGTCAACTCGCCTCGAACGTAACCCTTCGACCGATTCGCACACCGGTGAAACCTGCTGTGCGACGGCCGTACGCCCTTGACAGCGGGATGTTTCATTGCCGACACATCGTGCCGGGTCCGGCGGATTGTGTTGCTGCGGACCGCCGACACGCCATAGAGTCGCCAACCGTCGGCATGGTGCCACGCTGACCTGTCTAGAAGTTTCCTGGTCACCAAGGAGGTAAGACGACTTGTGAATGAGTCGACATTTTCTCCCGGGGGTGGTCAACCAGGAATGCCTGCACGGGGCCAGGGCCCCGCGGGGTTCGAGGCTGTCGGCTCCGTCGCGGTGCGTACCTTCGCCCAACAGAGTCACCGAACTGCAGGGGTGACTCTCTCAGCACACCAGAGCATGGATGGCCATCACGTGAACGCCATGGCCGGCGACGGAAGGGGCGCGCCCCACAACCAGTTCGCCGACTACGACGAACTGCCCGACGGGCACTTCTACGATCCCGATGCCGAATACGAGCCCGACCCCGAGTACGCGGCCACGCTCGCGCCCGACGCTGCCCGCCAGCGCCGCGAGCGCGTCGGCCCGACCGGGCGCCCGCTGCCGTACTTCCCGATCCCGGGCCCGCTGACCGACCACGGCCCCGCGAAGATCATCGCGATGTGCAACCAGAAGGGCGGCGTCGGCAAGACGACGTCGACCATCAACCTGGGTGCCGCGCTCGCGGAGTACGGCCGGCGCGTGCTGCTCGTGGACTTCGACCCGCAGGGCGCGCTGTCGGTCGGACTCGGCGTCAACCCGATGGAGCTCGACCTCACCGTCTACAACCTGCTCATGGAGCGGGGCATGTCCGCGGACGAGGTCCTCCTGAAGACGGCGGTCCCCAACATGGACCTGCTGCCCAGCAACATCGACCTGTCGGCCGCCGAGGTCCAGCTGGTCTCCGAGGTCGCGCGCGAGTCCACGCTCCAGCGCGCCCTGAAGCCGCTGATGCCCGACTACGACTACATCGTGATCGACTGTCAGCCCTCGCTCGGCCTGCTCACCGTCAACGCGCTGACGGCCGCGCACAAGGTGATCGTGCCGCTGGAGTGCGAGTTCTTCGCACTGCGCGGTGTGGCGCTGCTGACCGAGACCATCGAGAAGGTCCAGGAGCGGCTCAACCCGGAGCTGGAGCTCGACGGGATCCTCGCCACGATGTACGACTCGCGCACGGTCCACAGCCGTGAGGTGCTGGCCCGTGTGGTCGAGGCGTTCGACGACCACGTCTACCACACGGTCATCGGCCGCACGGTCCGCTTCCCGGAGACCACGGTCGCCGGTGAGCCGATCACCACGTACGCCTCCAACTCCGTCGGTGCCGCCGCCTACCGCCAGCTCGCCAGGGAGGTGCTCGCCCGGTGTCACGCCGAGTGAGTCTGCCGGGGGCCGACGAACTGTTCCGTACGACAGGGGGAATGGCGCTCCAGCCGTCCACTCCCCGGCGCCCGGTCAACGGCGAGGCCCGGGTGCCGGCTCCCGCGGGGGAGAGCGACGCGGCCGCGGCGGCACAGGACGCGCCGGAGTCCGTTCCCGCGCAGGGCGGGGACGGCGACGGGGCGGAGCACGTGGCCGCGGAGGCGGAGCCGGTCGAATCCGGTGAGTCCCGCAGCCGGACCGCCTCGGACGACCGCCCCGCGCGGCGTCAGGGGGCGCAGGAAGGTTCTGCCGCCTCCGCCGGCTCCGCCCAGCCCCGCAAGCGCGGGGGGCGGGCGGCGGCACGGCGTCCCAGCGGGCGCGAGCGGCACGACGAGAAGATCACGGTGTACGTGTCCGCCGAGGAACTGATGGACCTGGAGCACGCCCGGCTGGTGCTGCGCGGCGAGCACGGCCTGGCGGTCGACCGCGGGCGGATCGTCCGCGAGGCGGTGGCCGTCGTCCTGGCCGACCTGGAGTCCCGGGGAGACGCGAGCATCCTGGTACGGCGGCTGCGCGGCCGGTAGTCGGTCGTGCGGTCGGGAGGCGATAGCCTGCGACGGCTATGACCTCGAACGACGTTCCCGCTCCCGGCGCACCCGCCGGCCGCAGGCGTGCGCTGGGCCGGGGGCCGGGCGCAGGCGCTCCGCGCGTGGAGCCGGTCGAGCCGAAGACCCCACCCGAGCCGGAACCCCTGCCCGAGCCGACGCCGCAGCCCGAGCCCGAGCCGGCGCCCCTGCCGGAGTCGGCGCCTGTCGAGCCGTTGCCCCTGCCCGAGCCGCTGCCGGTGCCCGAGGCGAGTCCCTCAGCGCCCGACGCGAGCGTTCCGGTGGCCGACGCCGACACGCCCGTAGCGGAGACACTGCCCGAACCGGAGCCGCAGTCCGCGCCCGAGCCGCGAACCTTGCCCGAGCCGGTGTCGTCGCCCGGCGGTGGGTCCGAAGGCAGTACCGACGGTGTCTTCAAGGTGCGGCTGGCCAACTTCGAGGGGCCCTTCGATCTGCTGCTGCAGCTGATCTCGAAGCACAAGCTCGACGTCACCGAGGTGGCCCTCTCCAAGGTCACCGACGAGTTCATGGCGCACATCCGGGCGATGGGCCCGGACTGGGACCTCGACCAGACAACGGAGTTCCTGGTCGTCGCCGCCACCCTGCTCGATCTCAAGGCGGCCCGGCTGCTGCCCACCGCCGAGGTGGAGGACGAGGCCGACCTGGCCCTCCTGGAGGCCCGCGACCTGCTGTTCGCCCGGCTGCTCCAGTACCGCGCGTACAAGCAGATCGCCGACATCTTCAACCACCGCCTGGACCAGGAGGCCCGCCGCTACCCCCGTACCGTCGGCCTCGAACCGCACCACGCCGAGCTGCTGCCCGAGGTCGTCATCAGCATCGGCCCCGAGGGCTTCGCCAAGCTCGCCGTCAAGGCGATGCAGCCCAAGGCCAAGCCCCAGGTGTACGTCGACCACATCCACGCCCCGCTGGTCAGCGTGCAGGAGCAGGCCGGGATCGTCGTCGCGCGGCTGCGGGAACTGGGCGAGGCGAGCTTCCAGGTGCTCGTCGAGGACACCGACGACACCCTGACCGTCGTGGCCCGCTTCCTGGCCCTGCTGGAGCTGTACCGGGAGAAGGCCGTCGCGCTGGACCAGGAGACCGCCCTGGGGGACCTGATCGTGCGCTGGACCGGCGGGGACGGGGACGAGACACCGACGGTCACGGACGAGTTCGACCGGCCGCCCGAGGAGCCCAAGGAGGAGAAGAAGGCGTGAGCGAGGAGATCACCGACGTCCCGGCCGGACTGCGCACCGTCGCCGACCTCGACCTCAAGCCCGCCCTGGAGGCGGTGCTCATGGTCGTGGACGAACCCGCGACCGAGGAACACCTCTCCAAGATCCTCCAGCGGCCCAAGCGGCAGATCGGGGACGCGCTGCGGGAGCTGGCCGACGAGTACACCGTCCAGCGACGGGGATTCGAGCTGCGGCTGATCGCCGGCGGCTGGCGTTTCTACACCCGCCCCGAGTACGCGGCCGCCGTCGAGGGCTTCGTCCTGGACGGCCAGCAGGCCCGGCTCACCCAGGCCGCGCTGGAGACGCTGGCCGTCGTCGCCTACCGCCAGCCGGTGAGCCGCAGCCGTGTCTCGGCCGTCCGGGGAGTGAACTGCGACGGTGTGATGCGCACCCTGTTGCAGCGCGGTCTGGTCGAGGAGGCGGGCACGGAACCCGAAACAGGTGCGATCCTGTACAGGACGACGAACTACTTCCTGGAGCGGATGGGCCTGCGCGGCCTGGACGAGCTCCCGGAGCTCGCGCCCTTCCTCCCGGAGGCGGAGGCGATCGAGGCCGAGACCCAGGAGGGCGTACCGTCGTTCGACCCGGACGCGCCCGACGCGCCCGGCGCAGAGGACGCAGACGACTAAGACGGAAACTTGATGCGAAGCAGCGGCAGCGGCAAGAGCGGTGGCGGACGCGGTAACTACCGCGGTGCCGGCAACAACAGGGACGACAAGCAGGGGCAGGGCCGTCCCCGCAAGCCCCGCCCCGAGGAGCGCCGCTACGACGTGGGCCCCGGCGCCACCCAGGACGGCCCCAAGTCCGGGCGCGGCGGCGCCGCCCGCGGCGGTGCCAAGGGCGGGCCCAAGCAGTCCCAGCAGGGCGACGGGCGCGGCCGTACGGCCCCCGGGCGCTCGCGCGAGTACGAGACCCGGGCGGAGGAGCGCAACCGCGAGCGCTACGCAGGCAAGAAGGACGTCAATTTGCCCAAGACCTTCCCTGGCGCCGAGCAGGAGGGCGAGCGGCTGCAGAAGGTCCTCGCGCGCGCGGGCTACGGCTCCCGGCGTGCCTGCGAGGAGCTCATCGAGCAGGCGCGGGTCGAGGTCAACGGCGAGATCGTCCTGGAGCAGGGCAAGCGCGTCGACCCGGAGAAGGACGAGGTCAAGGTCGACGGCCTGACGGTCGCGACGCAGTCGTACCAGTTCTTCTCGCTGAACAAGCCCGCCGGTGTCGTCTCCACCATGGAGGACCCCGAGGGCCGTCAGTGCCTCGGTGACTACGTCACCAACCGCGAGACCCGGCTCTTCCACGTCGGCCGGCTCGACACCGAGACCGAGGGCGTCATCCTGCTCACCAACCACGGCGAGCTGGCGCACCGTCTCACGCACCCCAAGTACGGCGTGAAGAAGACCTACCTCGCCGCCATCGTGGGCCCGATCCCGCGTGACCTGGGCAAGCGCCTCAAGGACGGCATCCAGCTGGAGGACGGGTACGCGCGCGCGGACCACTTCCGGGTCGTCGAGCAGACCGGCAAGAACTACCTCGTCGAGGTGACGCTGCACGAGGGCCGCAAGCACATCGTGCGCCGCATGCTCGCCGAGGCCGGCTTCCCGGTCGAGAAGCTGGTGCGCACCTCCTTCGGCCCGATCACCCTGGGCGACCAGAAGTCCGGCTGGCTGCGACGCCTGTCGAACACGGAGGTCGGGATGCTGATGAAGGAAGTCGACCTCTGATCCGCTGAGAGCGGCCACGACCGCCCTCGCCCCTTGCGGTGACCACCACCCCCTTTTATAGTCGTGATGACTATTAAAGGGGGTGGTGGTCGTGTCGGCTCCGGAGGAACCCCGCGGACCCGCGGGCTACGACAAGTACGCCTACGAACCCTTCGCCGTCACGGTCGACCTCGCCGTGCTCACCCTTCGCGCGGGTGCTCTGCACGTCCTGCTCGTGGAGCGCGGACAGGAGCCGTACGCCGGCCACTGGGCGCTGCCCGGCGGCTTCGTGCTGCCCGACGAGTCCGCGGAGACGGCGGCCCGCCGGGAACTCGCCGAGGAGACCGGCCTGGCGGACGTCACCGGGCTGCACCTGGAGCAGTCGCGGACGTACAGCGAGCCCGGCCGCGACCCGCGCATGCGGGTCGTGTCGGTCGCCTTCACCGCCCTGCTGCCCGACGCTCCCGAACCGCGCGGCGGGGGCGACGCCGTCCAGGCGCGCTGGCTGCCGTACGACTCCTCCCGGCCGCTCGCCTTCGACCACGACCGGATCCTGGCCGACGCCCATGAACGGGTCGGCGCCCAGCTGGAGTCCACCTGCCTCGCGACCGCCTTCTGCCCTCCCGAATTCACGCTGGGCGAGCTGCAGCAGGTCTACGAGACGGTGTGGGGCCTCGCCCTGGACCGGCCCAACTTCCGGCGCAAGGTGCTCGCCACCCCCGGCTTCGTCGAACCGGTCCCGGGCGGCGCCCGGCTGACCGGCGGCCGCGGCAAACCGGCCGCCCTCTACCGCGCGGGCCCCGCCACCGCCCTGCACCCGCCCCTGCTCCGCCCGACCCGGGAAGGACGCCCCACATGACCACGACCGTCCGCAAGCGCGCCGCCACCGGTGCGCTCATCGGCCTCGCCCTCGGGGACGCGCTCGGCTTCCCGACCGAGTTCAACGACGTGCCCTCGATCCTCGCCAAGTGCGGGCCCTGGCGGGAGATGGAGCTGCCGAAGCGCCCCTTCGTCTCCGACGACACCCAGATGACGCTGGCGCTGGGACGCGGGCTGCGCACCGCCATGGACCGCGGGGTGCTCGCGCCCAAGCGGCTGGCACGGCCGGTACGCGAGGAGTTCGTGGACTGGTATCAGTCGCCGGAGAACAACCGGGCCCCGGGACGCACCTGCCTGACGGCGTGCAACCTGCTCAAGGACGAGACCCGGCCCTGGCAGGACGCCAGCCAGATCGGCTCCAAGGGCTGCGGCGCCAACATGCGCGTGGCCCCCGTCGGACTCGCACCCGGCCTCAGCGACGAACAGCGCTCGGGCGCCGCCCAGTTGCAGTCCGCGCTCACCCACGGACATCCGACCGCGCTCGCCGCCTCCGACCTCACCGCCCGCGCGGTACGGCTGCTCGCCCAGGGCACCGAACCCGCCGCACTGGTCGACCGGCTCCGCTCGTACGCCGTCGAGAACCGCACCCACTACCGCGAGACCTGGCTCGGCGACCTGTGGACCCGCTCGCACGACCCCTCGGCCGAGGACTTCATCGCGCGCGGCTGGGACGAGTGCCTCCAGGTCCTGGACCGGCTCGACGAGGCCGTGCGCACGGTGTCGCCGGAGACCGACCCGTGCCTGGCCACCGGCGAGGGCTGGATCGCCGAGGAGGCCCTGGCCACCGGCCTGCTGTGCTTCCTCCTCTTCCCCGACGAACCGGTCACGGCCCTGCGCCGGGCCGCCTGCACCTCCGGCGACTCCGACTCCATCGCCTGTCTCACCGGGGCCTTCGCGGGCGCCTGCCTGGGCGAGGACGCCTGGCCGGCCGACTGGGCGGACCGGATCGAGTACCGGGGCGACCTGCTGACCCTGGGAGCGCTCTGGGACGCTTAGGCCATGATCGACGATCTCGACATGGACCTGGCGCCCGTGGTCGCCGAACAGCCGGACCCCCTGCTGTTCGCGACCGTCTCCGGCGCGCACCTCTACGGCTTCCCCTCGCAGGACTCCGACCTGGACCTGCGGGGCGTCCATCTGCTGCCCGCCGCCGACCTGGTGGGGCTGCGCGAACCCGAGGAGACGCGCACGCGGACCTGGGTGCGCGACGGCGTCGAGATGGACCTCGTCACCCACGACGTGCGCAAGTTCGCCCGGCTGTTGCTGCGCCGCAACGGCTACGTCCTGGAGCAGCTGCTCTCTCCGCTGCTCGTGCACTCCACCGACGCGCACCGGGAGCTGGCCGCGCTGGCGCCCGGCGTCCTCACCAGCCACCACGCGCACCACTACCGGGGCTTCGCGGTGACGCAGTGGCGGCTGTTCGAGAAGACCGGCGAGCTCAAGCCGCTGCTGTACACCTTCCGCGTGCTGCTCACCGGCGTCCACCTGATGCGCAGCGGCCAGGTGCAGGCCCATCTGCCCACGCTCGTGGGCGAACTGGACGCCCCCACCTATCTGCCCGACCTGATAGCCGCGAAGGCGGAGCGGGAGCACGGGGCCGCCGAGGTCGCGCACGCGCGCGTGGAGGCCGACGTGGAGCGGCTGCACGCCCTGCTCGACGAGGCCCAGGCCGCCTCAGTGCTGCCCGACGCCCCCACCGCCCACGACGCCCTGCACGACCTCGTGGTGCGCGTCCGGCTGGCAGGCTGAGGCGCGGCGGACGCGGATCAGGAAGTCCTCGACCCGCCGGCGGTCCGGTTCCGGCGGGAGGGGAGTGCGGTGGCCGGCCTCCTCGGTCTCGGCCGCCAGGCGGACCATCCAGGACTCGACCTCGGGCCAGGACACCTCGCCCCGCTTCACCGCGAGCAGCGGCTCCCGCCGGTCGCCGACGTCGATCCGCAGGTCGCCCGTGCGCAGCAGGTCACGGGCGCTCATCAGCAGCCGCAGCAGGTGCATCGCGTGCTTCCAGCGCGGGGCTCCGTGGGTACGGACGTCGGCGTCGAGCTTCTTGCGCTGGCCGAGGGCGTAGCGCGTGAAGCTGTCGTACACCTTCCGGGAGAGGAACGCCCCGCGCAGGGACAGCAGTTCGCGGCCGGTGTCGTCCAGGTGCTCCACCAGGGGCGAGTGCAGGCACTCCAGGATGTTCGGGTTCGCGCGCAGGGCCAGCTCGCAGAAGCGTTCCAGCTCCCAGCTGAACTGCTCCTCCGCCGGGCCCTCCACATGCGTGGGCGGCTTCTCGAAGCGCCAGAACAGGGGTGTGGGGGCCAGGAACACGCCCCGCCGGTCGGTGTCGCTGCCGTCCGTGGCCAGGCCGAAGGCGCGCGAACCCATCACGCAGGCGTAGATCGTGTGGTCGCGTACCAGGTCCTCGGGGTGCATGCCCGCGAGCGTACGCGGGGGCTCACGCCAGGCGGATCGAATTTCCCTGCACGGTGATCTGCTCCGCGGGCAGCGGCCTCGTCGCGGGACCGTGGGCCACCGAGCCGTCGGCGATGTGGAACTTGCTGCCGTGGCAGGGGCAGTCGATGGTGCCGTCGGCGATCTTGCTCACGGTGCAGCCCATGTGGGTGCAGATGGCCGAGAAGGCCTTGAAGTCGCCCTCCGTCGGCTGGGTCACCACGACCTTCTGAGCCTTGAAGATCTTGCCGCTGCCGACCGGGATCTCGCTGGTCGTCGTCAGTGCCTGCCCGGCGGCGGCACCCGGGGACGAGGCGGCCGGCGGGGACGCCGCGGGGGAGGTGGGCGACGTGGGCGACGCCGAGGACGAGGAGGAGTTGTCGTTGTACTCGCTGCAGCCGACGCATCCCGCGGCGATCGCCGCGGCGCCCGTCGCGAGAGCCGTGCGCCGTGTGGGGGCGTGGGTCATGTCGTCACTCCGAACGTCACGTTGTCACTCCGAAGGTGCGGAAGAACCAGAAGGCCGACGTCAGCCAGATCACCACGAGCGCGGCGAACACCAGTCCGCCGACGAACGGCAGCAGCCAGCCGGGCAGCCGCTCCGAGCGGAGCAGCAGCATCTTGGCACTGAACGCACCGAAGAAGAAGCAACCCAGGATGGAGTGCCACAAAACGCGCGTTTCGTACGTCTGATAGCCGAACGCGTACAGGCAGTGCACCGCGACCGGGACCGCCACCAGGAACGCGACGCGGCCCGACCAGCGGTGCAGCGCCGACGCCCAGGACGGACCGGGCAATTTGCCGTACATCATCAGCGCCGAGACGACCTGGACCAGTGCGAAGAAGAGCGCGGTGGTGGCCAGCCACGACTTCACGGCCGCCGCGCTGCTGAACCCGGCGAGGTTGAAGGCGATCCCCGTCGGCTGGTGGACCTTGCCGTACACGCCGAGGGCGACCGACACCGCGGCGGCGACCAGGGCCGGGACGAGGTAGCGGGCCGCGCTCGGGCGGGGTTCGGGCGGAGGAAAGCCCTGGGTGGCTGCGTTCGGGTCGACGGTCATGGTCGGCTCCCTCGGGCTCGGGTCACGGGGTCGCGGGGCGGGCCGTCAGGCGGGTGCCGTCGACCGTGACCGCGCCGGTCCCGGGGTCGACGGGGGGAGCGGCCGCGGGCTTGCCGTCGCGGCTGACGATGCCGACCTGGCGGCCGTCGGCCAGCACGATCCAGCCGCCGACGACCTTCGCGCCGCGCACGGTGGCCGTCGCCCGGTACAGCCCCGACGGCTTGACCGCCTTGTCGGCCGTGAAGGCGTAGTGGCCGCCGTCGACGTCGACCGTGCCGCGGATGCTCGTGCCCTCGCCGAGCGTGCCGTTCAGCTCGGCGCCTTGGCCGCCGGTCAGCTTCATGCTGCCGTCGTCCGCGACGTCGCCCTTCAGCCACGACTCCTTGCTGTGCCCGTCGCAGAAGTAGGCGATGGCCTTCCGGTCCCGGACCGACACGGCCACCGACGCGGAGTCGTCGTCGGTGCGCCCCGCGTAGGAGGCGTTCGGCACGGCTGCCCGCGGCGGAGCGGACGTGGCGGACGGCGTCGGTGACGCGACGCCCGCCGTCGGTGAGGGGCTCGGCGACTCCGTCCGGTACGGGGACGTGCTGCTCCTCGTCCCCGTCGTCGCGTCGAGCGCCAGCAGGATCAGGCCGAACAGCAGACCCGCGAGCAGGGTCAGCAAGGGTCCGGGACGTTTCATGGGACGGCCTCCCCCGAGGCGGGCTTGCCTGACATCAGAGCGGACGGCGGCCCCGGCGTAAAGAGGCGCACGGGTGTGTTCTCACACCAAGTAGCAGAATAGGGCGATGTAGGTGAGATTGAGAGGGTTCGCCGCTCGCGTCGGCCCTGTCTCAGCGGGCGGGCGCCGCGCACCGGCCGGGCGCGGCCTGACTAGGCTGGACCGACCAAGAGCCGATACGCATCTGAGCAAGGAGCAGCGCCGTGGTGGTACGAGCGGTCCGGGGGGCCGTCCAACTGGAGCGGGACGAGGCCGGTCACATGGACGAGCAGGTCGGGGCCCTGCTCACCGCCATCCTGGAGCGGAACTCGCTGACCACCGACGACCTGATCAGCATCTGGTTCACGGCCACGCCCGACCTGCACAGCGACTTCCCGGCGGCCGCCGCCCGCAAGCTCGGCATCGTCGACGTACCGCTGATCTGCGCCCAGGAGCTGGACATCGAGGGCGCCATGCCCCGGGTCGTGCGCGTCCTCGCGCACATCGAGTCGGACCGGCCCCGCGCCGACATCGCCCACGTCTACCTCGGCGCCGCGGCCGCCCTGCGCAAGGACATCGCCCAGTGAGGACCGCACTCGTCATCGGCACCGGCCTCATCGGTACGTCGGCCGCGCTCGCCCTGTCCCAGCGGGGCGTCGCCGTCCACCTCGCCGACTACGACACCGAGCAGGCCCGCACGGCGGCCGCGCTGGGCGCCGGCACGGACGAGACCCCTCAGGGCCCCGTCGACCTGGCGATCGTCGCCGCCCCGCCCGCGCACGTGGCCGGGGTCCTCACCGACGCCATGCGCCGCGGCGTGGCCCGCGGATACCTCGACGTGGCCAGCGTCAAGGGCGGCCCGCGCCGCGAGCTGGAGGCCCAGGGCCTCGACCTGTCGGCGTACATCGGCACCCACCCCATGTCGGGCCGCGAGAAGTCCGGCCCGCTGGCCGCGACCGGCGACCTGTTCGAGGGCCGCCCCTGGGTGCTGACGCCCACCCGGGACACGGACACCGAGGTGCTGAACCTCGCCCTGGAGCTGGTCTCGCACTGCCGGGCGGTGCCGGTGGTCATGGACGCCGACGCCCACGACCGCGCCGTCGCCCTGGTCTCCCACATGCCCCACCTGGTCTCCAGCATGGTCGCCGCCCGCCTGGAGAAGGCAGAGGAGACGGCCGTACGGCTGTGCGGCCAGGGCATCCGGGACGTGACCCGGATCGCCGCCTCCGACCCCGGGATGTGGATCGACATCCTGTCGGCGAACCCGGGGCCGGTCGCCGACCTCCTCGCCGACGTCTCCGCCGATCTCGACGAGACCGTCCGCGCCCTGCGCGCCCTGCAGTCCGCCGACGAGACCAAGCGCCGCGAGGGCAGCGCCGGGATCGAGGACGTGCTGCGGCGCGGGAACGCCGGGCAGGTCCGGGTGCCGGGCAAGCACGGCACCGCTCCGCGCGCCTACGAGACGGTCGCGGTCCTCATCGACGACCAGCCAGGCCAGCTGGCCCGCATCTTCGCCGACGCGGGACGGGCCGGGATCAACGTCGAGGACGTACGCATCGAGCACGCGACCGGTCAGCAGGCCGGTCTGGTGCAGCTGATGGTGGAGCCGAAGACGGCGCCGGTGCTGACCGCGGCCCTGCGCGAGCGGGGCTGGGCCATCCGCCAGTGAGCGCGCCGGGCCGCCGCCCGGCGCGGGGTCGGGCCGTCCGCCCGTAATCGGGTCTCCGGGGAGCCAGTAACCTTGTGCGGGGCGCATTCGTGTCCCGCACACCACCCATCCAGCACCAGGAAGGTGTCCCCCCGTGGAAAACGGCGCCGCCCGGACCGCCCAGCCCGTCATTGTCGCGATCGACGGCCCCTCGGGCACGGGCAAGTCGAGCACGTCGAAGGCCGTGGCCGCGCAGCTCGGCCTGAGCTACCTGGACACCGGGGCCCAGTACCGGGCGATCACCTGGTGGATGGTGACCAACGGCATCGACCTGGCGGACCCCTCCGCGGTCGCGGCGGTGGCGGGCAAGCCGGAGATCGTCTCCGGCACCGACCCGAACGACCCGACGATCACGGTCGACGGCGTCGACGTGGCCGCCCCGATCCGCACCCAGGAGGTCACCTCCAAGGTCAGCGCGGTCAGCGCGGTGCCCGAGGTGCGCGCCCGGATCACCGAGCTGCAGCGCTCGCTGGCCGCCGGCGCCGAGACCGGCATCGTCGTCGAGGGCCGTGACATCGGTACGACCGTGCTGCCGGACGCCGACCTGAAGGTCTTCCTGACCGCCTCCCCGGAGGCCCGTGCGGCCCGCCGCAGCGGCGAGCTCAAGGGCGTGGACATCCACGCCACCCGCGAGGCGCTGATCAAGCGCGACGCGGCCGACTCCAGCCGTAAGACCTCGCCGCTCGCCAAGGCGGACGACGCGGTCGAGGTGGACACCACCGACCTCACGCTCCCGCAGGTCATCGAGTGCGTGGTCACCCTTGTCGAGGAGAGGCGAGCCGGGAAGTGAACGAAGCCGCGTCCATGACCCCGTCCGAGACCGCGTCCGAGCGGGGAGCCGAGGTCGGACGGCGTATCGGGGTCGGCCTGATGTACGGGCTGTGGAAGCCGCGTGTGCTCGGCGCCTGGAAGGTGCCCGCGAACGGCCCGGTGATCTTCGCCGTCAACCACTCCCACAACATCGACGGTCCGATGGTCATGGGCGTGGCGCCCCGGCCGGTGCACTTCCTGATCAAGAAGGAGGCGTTCATCGGTCCGCTGGGCTCCTTCCTGACCGGCATCGGGCAGCTGCAGGTGGACCGCACGAGCGCCGACCGCAACGCGATCACCCGGGCGCTCGGCGTCCTGCAGAACGGGGGAGCGCTCGGCATCTTCCCGGAGGGCACCCGGGGCGAGGGCGACTTCGCCTCCCTGCGCGCCGGGCTCGCGTACTTCGCGGTCCGCAGCGGCGCGCAGGTCGTGCCGGTCGCCGTCCTGGGAAGCGCCGAGCGACGGGGCCGGTTGATCAAGGCGCTGCCCCCGCTGCGCTCCCGCGTCGACGTCGTCTTCGGCGACCCCTTCGAGGCGGGCGACGGCAGCGGCCGCCGCACGCGCAAGGCGCTGGACGAGGCGACCGAGCGCATCCAGAAGCAGCTCACCGCGCACCTGGAAAACGCCAGGCGTCTCACCGGGCGCTAGGCGACACTGAGTAGTGGATCAGGCCGTACCGGGCGGATCCACCGATCACCACGATGAACGAGGTACGGACTTCATGAACGACCAGATCCAGCCCGACGGCTCGGAGCACGAGTACGAGCACGGGGCGCTCGGCGACGCCGAGTACGCGGAGTTCATGGAGCTCGCCGCCGAAGAGGGCTTCGACCTGGAGGACGTCGAGGGCGCCATCGAGGCGGCGGGCCACGGTCCGCTGCCCGTGCTCGCCGTCGTCGGCCGCCCGAATGTCGGCAAGTCGACACTCGTGAACCGGATCATCGGCCGCCGTGAGGCGGTCGTCGAGGACAAGCCGGGCGTCACCCGCGACCGCGTGACCTACGAGGCCGAGTGGGCGGGCCGCCGCTTCAAGGTCGTCGACACCGGCGGCTGGGAGCAGGACGTCCTCGGCATCGACGCCTCCGTCGCCGCCCAGGCCGAGTACGCGATCGAGGCCGCCGACGCGGTCGTCTTCGTCGTCGACGCCAAGGTCGGCGCCACCGACACCGACGAGGCGGTCGTACGGCTGCTGCGCAAGGCCGGCAAGCCCGTCGTGCTCTGCGCCAACAAGGTCGACGGCCCGAGCGGCGAGGCCGACGCCTCCTACCTGTGGTCCCTCGGCCTCGGCGAGCCGCACCCGGTCTCGGCCCTGCACGGCCGTGGCACCGGCGACATGCTGGACGCCGTCCTGGAGGCACTGCCCCAGGCGCCCGCGCAGTCCTTCGGCACCGCGATCGGCGGTCCGCGCCGCATCGCGCTGATCGGCCGCCCGAACGTCGGCAAGTCCTCGCTGCTGAACAAGGTGGCCGGCGAGGAGCGCGTCGTCGTCAACGAGCTGGCGGGCACGACCCGTGACCCGGTCGACGAGCTGATCGAACTGGGCGGCGTGACGTGGAAGTTCGTCGACACCGCCGGCATCCGTAAGCGCGTCCACCTCCAGCAGGGCGCCGACTACTACGCCTCGCTGCGCACCGCGGCCGCCGTCGAGAAGGCCGAGCTGGCCGTCATTCTGATCGACGCCACCGAGAACATCTCGGTCCAGGACCAGCGCATCGTCACCATGGCCGTGGAGGCGGGGCGCGCGGTCGTCCTGGCCTTCAACAAGTGGGACACCCTCGACGAGGAGCGCCGCTACTACCTGGAGCGGGAGATCGAGACCGAGCTCGGCCAGGTCGCCTGGGCGCCGCGGGTCAACGTCTCGGCGCGCACCGGCCGTCACATGGAGAAGCTGGTCCCGGCGATCGAGACGGCTCTGGCGGGCTGGGAGACGCGCGTGCCGACCGGCCGTCTCAACGCCTTCCTCGGCGAACTGGTCTCCGCCCACCCGCACCCGGTCCGCGGCGGCAAGCAGCCGCGCATCCTCTTCGGCACGCAGGCCGGCACCAAGCCGCCGCGGTTCGTGCTGTTCGCCTCCGGCTTCATCGAGGCGGGCTACCGGCGCTTCATCGAGCGCCGGCTGCGCGAGGAGTTCAGCTTCGAGGGCACGCCGATCCACATCTCGGTGCGGGTGCGCGAGAAGCGCGGCGCGAAGAAGAAGTGACGCGACAGCGGTACGACGAAGAGGGCGGCTCCTTCCCGGAGCCGCCCTCTCGTGCTTCGTACCCCCCGGTGCGGGTCGGCCGCCCCCTGCGGCTCAGCCGCCCTGGCGCGGGCCGGGCGGCAGGGCCGCGACGGGGTGCAGTCCCGTGGTGTGCGGGGTCAGCGGTCCGACCCGCTGCCACTGCCCGTGGTGCTGCCCGCCGTTGCTCCGGGCGCTGAACGCGCCCGCCCGGTAGGCGCTGTACGAGCTGCTGAACGTGCCCGGCCGGTGTCCGCCGTACGAGCCCGTACTGTGCGGGATGCTCCCGAAGGCGGTGAAGCCCAGATCCTCCTCGCCGCTGCGGTCGCCCGGCAGCGTGCGGAAGGACTTGACCCACTCGGAGTAGAGCCGGTCGTAGATAGGCGTGGCCGATGGGCCGGCCTGGGGGTCCCTGGCGGACGGGATCGACGGGAGGGGGGAGCGGCCGGGAACGTCGTATGCGTGCACGTATGTCCAAACGAACCGGGCACGGGAAGGGATGCGGGCGCGCGCCGCCCCTTCAGGGGCGCGCGGGGGTTGCTCGGGTTCCCTCAGGTGCCCGCGAGCGGCATCGCCGCCGCGACCAGCTTCCCGTTCGCCGCGGCCTTGTCCAGCGCGTCGCGCAGCAGGTCCTCCCGGGGCTGGCGTCCGATGGACCCCACGGGGGCCGCGAACATGAGCACCTGCTGGTGCTTGTTGGCGGCGGCCCGCCAGCTGTCCGTCACCTGCAGCGGCTGGTGCGCCTGCCACCAGGCGACCGGCTGGCCCCCGTTGGCGCTCGGCTGGAGCACCGCGTGCAGCTGCCCGACGGCGAGCAGCACCGACCAGCCGTGCAGCACGGGGGGCACCGAGGACAGCTCCGTCACCGGCATGAACCCCTGCTCGATGAGGAGCGGAAGGAAGTCGTCCCCGATGCCCGTCGTGCCCGGGCGCACGATCGGCGAGGTGGGCTCCACGACGAGCGCCGGGTGCAACTCCCCGGCGATCAGGACGAGCCCGCTGGTCACGCCGAGTACGGCCTGCTCGGGCACGGCCCTGTTCGGCATCCCGCCGGAGGCGATGTCGCCGCTGATGGAGCGCACCGCGCCCTGCAACTGCTCCTCGGTGACCTGGACGACCTGCGAGGGCAGGCAGCTGGCGTGGGCGAAGGCGAGGACGGCGGTCTCGTCCCCGATGAACAGGACGGTGCTGGTGCGCTCCTGCTCGGAGTCGCCCGGGGTGCGGCAGGAGGTGCAGTCGTAACTGCCCGGGGCGTTCTCTCCGGCGAGCAGCCGGTCGGCTTCTTCGTCGCCGATCTCGGCGCGTACGGCGTCGCTGACGTCGAGCATGCGCGGCACGGGTGGCTCCCTCGGGATGCGTGCGTGAAGGGCCGGGTGGCTCCCGGTCCATGAGCCCCGGGGGTTCCGGGCTCATGAAGATGACAACGGGCGATCTGTGGCGGGAGTCACGCCCCGAGGGGAACGGAATCGAACCACCCAACGCACAGGGTCACCCGTCGTACGGAATTGCCCACTCTCCGTCAACTTCGTGCAGAGTCAAGGTACTTGGATCGGTGAAGTGAGTCACACGCCGCTTGAGTCGCTGGTCGACATATCAGGAAATCGGCGAATGAAATGGGTGTCCGAAAATAGCCGCTACCCGGGGTAACTGTTAACTGGCCTGGAATGACAAGGAGTTGGTTGATCCCGGCTCGCCCGGCTTCTTACATTCATCGGCCGTGTGCAACTTGCACCGCTCGGGAACGTCCGCCGACCGCGCACCAGGCAAGCACGACAGCAGCGGCTCGGACGGACGGGGCGAGCGCGACGAACCGCGGTCCTGCGCGGGGAGTGCGCTCCGCCTTGGGGGAGCCCGGGTCAGTGGAGAGGGATTTACATGTCCGAGTGTGCCGATACCACCCGCAAGGCGCGTAAGACGGCGATCCTCGCCGGGGCCGCGCTGCTCGCCCCGCTGGGTCTGCTGGCGACGAGCGGCAACGCCAACGCCGCCGACAACGGAGTGTGGGACCGCATCGCCCAGTGCGAGAGCGGCGGCAACTGGCACATCAACACCGGCAACGGCTACTACGGCGGGCTCCAGTTCTCCGCCGGCACCTGGCGCGCGTACGGCGGCTCGGCCTACGCGTCGACCGCCGACCAGGCCTCCAGGTCGCAGCAGATCGCCGTCGCCACCAAGGTTCAGCACGCCCAGGGATGGGGCGCCTGGCCGGTCTGTTCGGCCCGGGCCGGAGCGTACGGCTCCGCACCCGAGGCGGCCTCCTCCGGCACACGCGGCACGGAGACAACGAAGAGCGCGAAGCCGGCGAAGAGCGCGAAGACCGTGACGACCAGGAAGGCGACGCCCGCGAAGCCGTCGAAGACGGCGGAGCGCCCCGCGGGCCACACCAACCGCGACGCGTCCCGGGCCTCTTCCGGCCACCACTACACCGTCCGCCAGGGCGACACGCTGAGCGGCATCGCCGACCGGCACGGAACCACCTGGGAGCGGATCTACGCCGCCAACAAGTCCGTCATCGGCTCGGATCCCGACCTGATCGTGCCCGGGCAGCGCCTCGCACTCTGAGCCGCATCCTTCTGACCCGGACACCACGCCCCACCCGGTCCGCCGACCGGGTGGGGCGCTGTCATTCCCCGCGCCGCCCCGGGGAGCCCGGCGAGCCCGGCGAGCCCGTCCACTCACCCGCCTCCCCGGCGAAGACGACCGTCCCGCGGCGCAGCGCGTACACGAACGCCGGCCGGCCGCGCAGCACCGGCGGCAGCCGCTGCTCGGCGATCACGACACAGGCGTCGAGCGCGGCCAGCAACTCGTACGTGTGCGCCGCCACCGACGGCGCCATGCCCTGTGTGGGCTCGTCGACGAGCAGCACGCGCGCGTGGGCCGGCAGGGCACGGGCGAGGGCCAGCATGCGCTGCTCGCCCCCGGACAGCGTGCCGGCACGGCGGGCGAGCAGCGGGCGCAGCTGCGGATAGGCGTCCAGGGCGAAGCCGGTGACGGGCCCCGCGAGTTCCAGGTTCTCCCGCACCGTCAGCGACCCGAACACGGCCCGCCGCTCGGGCACCAGGCGCAGACCGCGCCGGGCCCGTTCATGCGCGGGCGCACGGGTCACGTCGGCGCCGTCCCAGGCCACCGCGCCTCCGCACAACGGCAAGGTTCCGGCCAGTGCGCGCAGAGCGGTCGTCCGGCCGGAGCCGTTGCGGCCGAGCAGGACCGTCAGTCCCGGGCCGGGCGCGACGAGTGTGACGCCGTGGAGGGCTTCCAACGGGCCGTAGCGCACGCGCGCGTGCCGCAACGCGATGCTCGTTCCGGTCATGGGGCGGCCGCCGTTCCGAGGCCCTCCAGGACGCGGCCGGGCGGCCCGGAGGCGACGACACGGCCCGCCGTCAGCACGTGCACGACATCGGCGAGGCCGGCGACCAGGTCGAGGTCGTGCTCGACGACGAGCAGGGCGGTGCCGTCGGCGGCGAGCGCCCGCAGCACCCGGGCCAGCGCGTCGATCTCCGCGCTGTCGAGTCCCGCGGCGGGCTCGTCGAGCAGCAGCACGCGCGGGCCGCCCGCGAGCGCCCGGGCCAGCTCCACCCGGCGCAGCGTGCCGGTGGGCAGCCCGGCGGCGGGCAGCGACCGTACCGGCCCGTCCAGCCCCAGCAGGCGCAACGCCCGCTCGACGGCGCCGCCCGGCTCGGCGACCCGGGCCTGCTCGGCGCCCACCCGTACGTTCTCCTCCACCGTCAACGACGGGAACACGGCGACCTGCTGGAAGGTCCGCGCGATCCCGAGCCGGGTGCGGGCGTGCGCCGGGAGCCGCGTGATGTCCCGGCCGCCCAGCACCACCCGCCCGCGCGCGGGACGCAGGGTCCCCGCCAGACAGTGGAACAGGGTGCTCTTCCCGGCCCCGTTGGGACCGACGACGGCACTGACCTGCCCCGCCCACAGATCGAGATCGACACCGTCGAGCACGGTGAATCCACCG